>NZ_CANTJS010000001.1 GCF_947654275.1 uncultured Oscillibacter sp.
GAAATCCTGCTCCACCGCCTGCGGGACAACATCCGCTTCTGCGCCCGCTGCGGAAAGGCCCTGCCCCTGTACCACCGGGGGCGGCTGTGCGACGTCTGCTTCCAGAAGGAACGCGCCCCCATCCGCCGGAGCCGCCGGAAGCAGTAGACCCCCCAAAAAGCAAACCTTTCACATCATATCACAAGATCACAAAATATCGAAAAACCCCGGCGGGCAGGCCGCCGGGGTCCGTTCACACAGGGCAAAGGAGGGAACATGGCAGCGCGCAAACAGAACCGGGAGGCCCGAGCCGCCGTCCGCGTCATTCTGCTTCTGGCATGGCCCACCATGCTGGAACAAATCATGCAGTCCGCCGTCCAGTACATAGACACCGCCATGGTGGGCTCCCTGGGCACCCAGGCCACGGCGGCTGTGGGGGCCACCACTACCATCGGCTGGCTGGTCCAGTCCTCCATCACGGCCTTCAGCGTGGGCTTTCTGGCCTATATCTCCCAGGCCTGCGGCGCCGGAGAGACCCGGGCCGCCCGGCGGGCCGCCGCTCAGGCGGTGCTGTCGGTGCTGGTCATCGGCGGCGTGTGCACCGTTCTCACGGTCTCCCTCAGCGGATGGATTCCCGTCTGGATGCGGGCGGAGCCCCACATCCGCCCCGCCGCCTCCCGGTACTTTTTCATCCTGTACCTGCCCATGCTGTTCCGCACCGCCAGCATCATCCTGGGGACGGTGCTGCGGGCGGCGGGAGACACCAAAACCCCCATGAAGGCGGGTCTGGCCGTGAACGTCCTCAACGTGGCGCTGAATTTCCTGCTGATTTATCCCACCCGGACGGTCTCCCTCCCGGGCCGCACCCTTGTCATCCCCGGCGCGGGCTGGGGCGTGGCCGGGGCCGCCGCCGCCAGCGCCGCCGCCTATACCTGGGGCGGCATCCAGATCGCCAGGGCCCTGTGGCGGCACCCGGATGTCTCCCCCAGGGGGGAGAGCCTGCGGCCCGACCCGGACATCCTCCGTCCCTGCCTGCGGGTGGCGCTGCCCAACATGCTCCAGCGCTTTGTGTCCTCCCTGGGCTATGTGGCCTTCGCCGCCATGATCAACGCCCTGGGGGAGGCGGCCGCCGCCGCCCACACCATCGCCAACACGGTGGAATCCGCCTTTTACATCCCCGGCTACGGCATGCAGACCGCCGCCGCCACCCTCACCGGCAACGCCTGCGGCGCGGGGGATCGGAAGCGCATGAGGTCCCTGACAACCCTGTTCATCCCCGTGGAGGCGGGATTGATGTGCCTCACCGGCGGCATGCTCTTCGCCTCCGCGCCGCTGCTGATGCGGCTCTTTTCGGACAGCGGCGAGGTCATCGCCCTGGGGGCCGCCGTGCTGCGGATGGTGGCGGTGTCCGAGCCCCTCTACGGCGTTTCCATCATTGTGGAGGGCATGATGATGGGGGTGGGCCAGACCCGGAGGCCCTTCCTGTACAACATCACCGGCATGTGGTGCGTCCGGGTGCTGGGGACCTTCCTCTGCACCCAGATTCTGGGCGGAGGGCTGATTGCCGCCTGGGGCTGCATGATTGCACACAATATGCTGCTCTTCGTCCTTTATTCGGCCTCCTTCCTCACGGGGAACTGGAACCCCCTGAAGGAGGGCGCGGCCCCCTCCCCGGCGAAGCCGGGAAAATCCCCCGATGGAACGGAACAGGAGGCCCCATGAAAAACAGCCGTCTTTTTGAAATTCTGTATCTGCTGGTGGAGAAGCGGGCCATCACCGCCGGGGAGCTGGCGGAGCGTCTGGAGGTGTCGGAGCGGACCATCTACCGGGACGTCGATGCCCTGTCCGCCGCCGGCATCCCGGTCTTCACCCAGAAGGGCCAGGGGGGCGGCATCCGCCTCATGGACCAGTTCGTTCTGGACAGGGCCCTCCTCTCCCAGGCCCAGCAGGACGAAATCCTCTTTGCCCTCCAGGCCACCCTGGCCACCGGCGGCGGCGGGGACCGGGACACCCTGGCCCGCCTGTCCGCCCTGTTCCGCCGGGAGGGCGGGGACTGGCTGGAGGTGGATTTCACCGGCTGGGGCAGCGGGGCGGCGGAACGGGAGAACTTCGCCCTGGTGAAGCGCTCCATTCTGGAGCGGAGGCCCCTGTCCTTCACCTACTACAGTTCCGCCGGGGAAAGGAGCCGCCGGACCGCAGAGCCCGCCCGGCTGGTGTTCAAGGGGGGAAACTGGTATCTGTCGGCCTTCTGCCGGAGCAGGCAGGACTGGCGGATTTTCCGTCTGGTGCGGATGGAGGACCTGACGCCGGAGGCGGGCACGTTCCAGCCCCGGCGGCCTCCGGAGCGGCGCACCTCTGCCCGGCGAATACCGGGAGGCAACACTTTATGTCTGCGCTTCGCCCCCTCCGCCGCCTGGCGGGTGCGGGACTATTTCCACCCCGGGCAGATCCACCGGGGGCCGGACGGCTGTCTGCTGGTAAGCTGCAATTTCCCGGAGGACCAATGGCTGCTGTCCTTCCTCCTGTCCTTCGGCAGTCAGCTGGAAGTGCTGTCCCCGGCCTGCTGGCGGGACCTCCTCGCCGGAGAGGCAAAAAAACTTGCGGCGGTTTATGAAACCGGACAGACCCTGTCAGGTTTGGAGGCGTATGCTGACATCAGCGGCGGGGACCAACAGCCCGCCCAACATAAGGAGGTACTTCCCATGGAAGAACGGAAATTCTGTCAGTGCTGCGCCATGCCCCTGGACCGGCCCGAGGACGCGGGCACCGAGGCCGACGGCTCCCCCAGCGGAGATTACTGCCGTTACTGCTACCAGAAGGGGGCCTTCACCGCCCCGGAGGCCACCATGGAGGACATCATCGCCTTCAATCTGAAATTCAACGCGGAGAACGGCCACCCCTTCGGCCCCCAGGAGGAGGCGGAAAAAATGATGCGGGGCTGGTTCCCCACCCTGAAGCGCTGGAGGACCACCTGACCCGCCCTCCCCCGGGGCGGACCGGCAGAAAGCGCCCCTGTCCCGGCGGTACCGGGGCAGGGGCGCTCTGTTCTCTTTCTCCGGCGGAGAAAAGGCCGCGAAAAGGCTGCATCACTCGCGGACGGTCAGCTCCAGCACGTCGGGCCGGGCGTAGTGGCCGCAGGCGTCGAACTCCATCCGGCTGGCGGGGACCTTCTCCATGTCCAGGTCCGCATAGATGATTTCCTCCCGGTCCCATACCGGCTCCGTCACATAGTGCCCGTAGGGGTCCACCACGCAGCTGCCGCCCCGGCAGACGACGTCCTTCAGCCGCCCGATCTCCTCGGGGCAGCGGAGGTCCTTTGGATACATGTCCCGGGTGAAATACAGGTCGCAGTTGATGAAATAGCAGTGTCCCTCGATGGCGATGTGCCGGATGGTGGCCTGCCATTCCTCATTGTCGTTGGTATTGGGGGAGAGGTAGAGGGTCACGCCCTTCTGATACAGGGCCGTCCGGGCCAGGGGCATGTAGCTCTCCCAGCAGATCAGGCTGGCCATGGGGCCCCAGGGGGTGTCCGCGACGGGAAAGTAACCCCGGTCCGCGTCCCCCCAGACCACCCGCTCCGCCCCGGTGGGCTTGAGCTTGCGGTGGACGGTGAGCAGGGTCCCCTCCGGGGAGAAAATCAGGTTGGAATTGTACAGGGTGGCGCTCAGCGGGTCCCGCTCCGAGACGCCGATGCTGACATAGGCATGGGCCGCCTTCGCCGCCCGGGCCAGGGCCTCCGTCTCCGGGCCGGGGACCAGGAGGGAATTGTCATAATAGTCCTTCCAGTCCTTCCGTCCATCGGCGGTCCGGCTGCCCACGGTGAAGCCGTAGGTCATGCCGTAGGGATAGCCGGGGACAAACAGCTCCGGGAACACAATCAGCTCCGCCCCCTGTTTCCCGGCCTCCCGGATGAGACCAACTGCCTTGTCCGTGCAAGCCGCCTTGTCAAACATCACCGGGGCCGCCTGGACCACCGCGATTCTACAGATTTTTTTCAGATCTTTCACTCTCAGCTCCCCTTTCGCCCGGTTTTCTTCCCGCTCTCCGGGTTCTTTTCCTGACAACTACTATATCAGAGCGGACCGGGGAAGGCAATGCCCGCCGCTCTATCATTTATCTGGAACGGCTTCCCTGGACCCATGATAACGGAGGGCAAAAATTTTTTCCTGCCGCAAACAAATCCGGCTCCCCAAACGTGTTGTATGTGAAAGGCGCTTTTCAAACAAGGAAAGGAGGCATTGCCTTGACAGAACGGGAACTGAGCAATGCCATGACAGCGTACGGGGACACGGTCTACCGCCTGGCCCTGTGCCGCCTCCAGTGCGTGGAGGACGCCGAGGACGTCTATCAGGACGTGTTCCTGGGCTTCTTCCGCCAGGGGGTCACAGGCTGGGACGGCGAGCACACCAAGGCATGGCTGATCCGCGCCGCCCTGAACCGCTGCGCGGACCTGGGGCGGCGGCGGGGCCGGACCCTGCCTCTGGAGGCCGTACCCCTCCAGGCCCAGCCGGCAAACGACGCGGCGGAGCTCTGGGACGTCGTGGCCCGTCTGCCGGAGGACCTGCGGGTCCCTGTGCACCTCTATTACGGCGAGGGCTACGACAGCGGCGAGACCGCCGCCCTGCTGGGCATTCCGGCGTCGACGGTCCGGGGACGGCTCCGCCGGGCCCGGCTGCTGCTGAGAAATCTGTTAGGAGGATCTGAGGATGAAAGCGAACAGTCAGAACAATTACCGGAAGCTGATGGAATCCATCTACACGCCCGCCGGGCTGAATGACCGGGTGCTCTTCGCCGCCCGGCAGGAGACGGCGGAGCCCCGGAGACGGAGGGCGGAGACCCGCCGCAGGCCCTGGCTCCTCCGGACGGCGGTGTGCGCCGCCTGCGCCCTGGCGCTGGTGCTGGGGGGCATCTCCCTGAAACCCGCGCCGGCGGCTTCCGGAGACGGAACCGGCGCGCCCGGCGGCCCGGCGGCGGAACCCGTCATGCGGCTGGTCCCCACCTTCGGCCTGACGGCCTACGCCGCCATGACCGAAACGTCCTACGGCCCGGCGGAAAACGGCGGCATCGCCTTCGCCGCGGGAGAGGGCTGCGTCACGCCGGAGTTCGGCGACTTCACCGGCTGCCTTTTCCGAATCACCGGGGAGAACATTGCTCAGGTACGGATGTCCATCGACCGGGGCGGGCTGTACCGCTACCAGCTCCGCGACAACCTGACGGACGAGGAGATGGCCGCTTACCGCCAGGCCATGGCGGAGGGAACCCTGGCCCCCGCCGCCATCAGCCAGCGGGACGACGGGACCTGGTACATGCCGGAGATGACCGCCCTGGGGGAAGGCCTCCAGGAGGACTACGACCCCGAATCCCTCTACGGCTTCTGGGTTCCGCCTGAGGACATGGCCGTGAACACCGGCCTGGGCATCACCACCGAGTGCCAGATGGACGCGGACTACTTCGACGGCGGCACGCTGACGGTGACGGTGACCTCCTCCGACGGGACGGAGAATACCCAGACCTACCGCCTCCACAGCGGCCAGCTCAAGGTGGAATACGCTGGGGACAACAGCATCGTTGTTCTCCCGGAGCCGGCAGGTCCGGACGACCTCTTTGTCTACGGCATTTACGCGGTCCCCCAGGACTGATACTCATTTCAAATAAAACGAAATCGTTTTATTTGAAACAGAACCGCATTCTGCGTTTCCGTTTTGCGCCGGAATAGCGCAAAACACGTCTCATAAGAATCCAACGCGCTTTCAGCGCTATAAAAAGCTTTTGAAAGCTTTTGAATGGATTCTAATATGACCCGCCGCAGGCATGAAGAAGCAGCCGCACCCGGTCGGGTGCGGCTGCTTTCTCTGTCATTCGGTTTCACTCGGCGGTGATCTCATAGGGCCAGTCCTGAATGCCGCCGAAGTCCGCCACGCCGGTATAGCCCATAGCGGCCAGCTTCTCCGCCGCCTCGGCGCTGCGGCGGCCGGAACGGCAGTAGACCAGAATCTCCGCGTCCTTGTCGAAGGGCAGGGGCAGGTCCGCCTGGATATCCTCGTTGGGCAGGCACACCGCGCCGGGGATATGGCCCCCGTCGTACTCCTCCTGACTCCGCACGTCCAGAAGAATGACGGCGGGGTTGGCCTCAAGCCGCTCCTTCGCCTCCTCCGCGCTGAGGCGGGCAGAGTTTTTTTCCGGTTCCCCGCCGGAGAAGTTGGAACGCATTCTGGCGGTATAGAGCTTCAGCGCCACCATGCCGAAGCAGATCAGCGCGGCCAGCAGGAAAAACTGTTTCATTCCGTTCAGCCTCCGTTTTGTTTAAATCCGAATCCTCAGGTCTGCTATTTTCACCCATTATACTTTACAGGAAAAGTGCCGTAAATGCAAGATGATTTTCAGGAGCTTTTCCCTTTTTTCAGCCCTTCCGGCGGGGTTAACAGGCATCTTTTTTGAGGATTTGGTGAATTTGTCCATGTTTTGGGCAAAATGATGGAAGTTTGAGAAAATTTCTTATGCTATTTATGGATTGCTTTCCAGAAAATCAGCGATTATAATAAGAGAGCACTTTGCAAACGTTTACCATACAAGGACGGTCCTCAGGCCGCTCCTTGATATCTGGAAAAAAACGGAGGAATGAAAATGAGCAAAAAGTACTGCTACCTGTTCACCGAGGGCAACGCCAACATGCGGGAGCTTCTGGGCGGCAAGGGCGCCAACCTGGCCGAGATGACCAACATCGGCCTGCCCGTCCCTCAGGGCTTCACCATTACCACCGAGGCCTGCACCCAGTACTATGAGGACGGCCAGAAGATCAACGACGAAATCTTTGCCGAAATCATGGAATATATCTCCAAAATGGAGGAGATTACCGGCAAGAAGTTCGGCGACCTGGAGAACCCCCTGCTGGTCTCCGTCCGCTCCGGCGCCCGCGCCTCCATGCCCGGCATGATGGACACCATCCTGAACCTGGGCCTCAACGAGGACGTGGTGCAGGTGCTGATCCGCAAGTCCGGCAATCCCCGCTGGGCCTGGGACTGCTACCGCCGTTTTATCCAGATGTATTCCGACGTCGTTATGGAAGTCGGCAAGAAATACTTTGAGCAGCTCATCGACCAGATGAAGGAGAAAAAGGGCGTCACCCAGGACGTGGAGCTCACCGCCGAGGATCTCCAGGAGCTGGCTGGCCAGTTCAAGGCCGAGTATAAGTCCAAGCTGGGCGCGGACTTCCCCACCGACCCCAAGGAACAGCTGATGGGCGCCGTCAAAGCTGTTTTCCGTTCCTGGGACAACCCCCGCGCAAACGTTTACCGCCGGGACAACGACATCCCCTATTCCTGGGGCACCGCCGTCAACGTCCAGTCCATGGCCTTCGGCAACATGGGCGACGACTGCGGCACCGGCGTGGCCTTCACCCGGAACCCCGCCACAGGCGAAAAGAAGCTCTTCGGTGAGTTCCTGACCAACGCCCAGGGCGAGGACGTGGTGGCCGGCGTCCGGACTCCCATGCCCATCAGCGAGATGGCGGACAAGTTCCCCGAGGCCTTTGCCCAGTTTGAGAACGTCTGCAAGATTCTGGAAGACCACTACCGCGACATGCAGGACATGGAGTTCACCGTGGAAGCCGGCAAGCTCTACATGCTCCAGACCCGCAACGGCAAGCGCACCCCCGCCGCCGCTCTGAAAATCGCCTGCGACCTGGTGGACGAGGGCATGATTGACGAGAAGAAGGCCGTGGCCATGATCGAGCCCCGGTCCCTGGACACCCTGCTGCACCCGCAGTTCGACGCCGCGAAGCTGAAGGAGACCCCCGTCATCGGCAAGGCTCTGGGCGCTTCTCCGGGAGCCGCCAGCGGCAAGATTGTCTTCTCCGCCGAGGACGCCAAGGAGTGGGCCCAGCGGGGCGAGAAAGTGGTCCTGGTTCGTCTGGAGACCTCTCCCGAGGACATCGAGGGCATGAAGGCCGCTCAGGGCATCCTGACCGTCCGGGGCGGCATGACCTCCCACGCCGCCGTGGTGGCCCGCGGCATGGGCCGCTGCTGCGTCTCCGGCTGCGGCGACATCAAAATGGACGAGGAGAACAAGCGCTTCGAGCTGGCCGGCAAGACCTTCTGCGAGGGCGACTGGCTGAGCCTGGACGGCTCCACCGGCAATATCTATGACGGCGCGGTGCCCACTGTGGACGCCTCCATCGGCGGCGAGTTCGCCCGGGTCATGGGCTGGGCCGACAAGTACCGCCGTCTCCAGGTCCGCACCAACGCCGACACCCCTCACGACGCCGCCCAGGCCCGGAAGTTCGGCGCTCAGGGCATCGGCCTTTGCCGCACCGAGCACATGTTCTTCAACGAGGACCGCATCCCCGCCATCCGTGAGATGATCTGCTCCGACACCGTGGAGCAGCGGGAGAAGGCCCTGGCCAAGCTGGAGCCCATGCAGCAGAGCGACTTCGAGGGCATTTACGAGGCTATGGAGGGCTGCCCCGTCACCATCCGTTTCCTGGATCCCCCCCTGCACGAGTTCGTGCCCACCGAGGAGGCCGACATCGAGGCTCTGGCCAAGGACATGGGCAAGACCGTTGAGGATATCAAGGCCATCATCTCCGGCCTCCACGAGTTCAACCCCATGATGGGCCACCGCGGCTGCCGTCTGGCCGTCACCTACCCCGAAATCGCCGCCATGCAGACCAAGGCCGTCATCAAGGCCGCGCTGAAGGTCCAGGCCGCCCATCCCGACTGGAAGATGGTACCCGAAATCATGATTCCCCTGGTTGGCGAAGTCAAAGAGCTGAAATATGTCAAGAGCGTGGTGGTGGAAACCGCCGACGCCATCATCAAGGAAGCCGGGTCCGACATGAAGTACCTGGTGGGCACCATGATTGAGATTCCCCGTGCCGCCCTCACCGCCGACGAGATTGCCAAGGAAGCCGATTTCTTCTCCTTCGGCACCAACGACCTGACTCAGATGACCTTCGGCTTCAGCCGCGACGACGCCGGGAAGTTCCTGGACGCCTACTATGACCGGAAGATCTATGAGAACGACCCCTTCGCCAAGCTGGACCAGAACGGCGTGGGCCGCCTGGTGTCCATGGCCGCCAAGCTGGGCCGCCAGACCAACCCAGAGCTCCATCTGGGTATCTGCGGCGAGCACGGCGGCGACCCCTCCAGCGTGGAGTTCTGCCACAAGACCGGACTGGATTACGTGTCCTGCTCTCCCTTCCGGGTGCCCATCGCCCGCCTGGCCGCGGCTCAGTCTGCCATCAAGGAGATGGAGGCCTGAGCGCCTGCCGGACACAGGAGCATTCAGCGTCCCAAATCTCAGTAAAGACCCAAAAAAGGGCGTACCGTCAGGTACGCCCTTTTTATGTACGAGGCTCAGGTCCACGGCTGAAAACACCGGGATTCCAGCCGGTTCCGTGCACCCGCGCCCCCGGTCCATAGGGGCGCTTCATTCAGTTCTCGGGACCGTCCTCCAGGTTCTCCTCCTCTCCGGAGGGGGAACGCTCCTCCAAAGACGGCGTCTCCGGCTGGGGCGCGTGGGCCAGCTTCCACGCCACGATGCCCAGAAACACCGCGCCGCCCCCCAGAATGACCACGCCCAGGAGAAACTGATTCCGGGTGGGGCCGTAGGGGTCCCCGGTCAGATAGGGCCGGGCGATCTGATAGAGCAGGTAGACCAGATACAGCGCCGCCATCCCGTAAAGTCCGGACCGGAACCTGGGGTCGGCGGTGGGCCGCTCCTCCGGGGTCTGCTTTTTGGAGCCAAACATTTCTTCAACTTCTTCCTTTCTGCCGCTCAGCGGATAAAATTGGTCATGGTCCGCTGCCGGGCCGGGGGCGGCGTCTCCCTGGAAGCCGCCAGCACCTTCACCATCCAGGCCATATTCTGACCCAGCCGCGCGGCCACCTCCATGCCCTCGGCGTCCTCCAGCACCTGGCCGGGGTCCGCTCCGTGGACCACGCCCCAGTAGTCGGAGGTCACCAGAATCATCTCCATGGCATCCATAGCGGCCAGGAGCTGATGATAGGTCTCCGTGCCGCCGGAGCGGCGGAGGGTGCACAGGGCCCCGCCTACCTTCAGGCGGAGCCGGTTGTCCCCGCAGCCCGCGGCCAGCATCAGCCTGTCAATCACGCACTTCATGCCCCCAGCGATGCCGGCGTGGTACACCGGAGAGGCCAGCAGGATGCCGTCCGCCTCGATGCAGGCGGCTATGATTTCGTTGACGCCGTCGCTGTCCTGGACGCAGCGGAGGGTCCCGTGGTTCAGGCAGTGATAACAGGCCATGCAGGGGCGGACGCCGGGGCCGGGCTGGAAGACCTGGAACTCCACGCCGGCGGCCTCCACCTCCCTGCGGACGGCCTCCAGCAGCTGGGTGGTGTTGCCCTGTTTCCGGGGACTTCCGTTGATGGCGACGATCTTCATAAAAATCCACCTCTTTATATCAATTTGTTCGCGCTGAATTTCGACACACTCATCATACCACAGCGCCGGGGGACTGACAAGAGGGGGATGCCGGGGCAGCACTCCTGGAGGGAATTTTTTGAAGTCCTTTGAAGTCCGGGGCCGGTATCTTTCCCGCCGGACGGGCACACTAAGGCCAGCCTGTTTGAGAAAGGAGCGCGGCGTATGGAACGCAAAACCAGCCAGCAGAGCGGCCCCATGGAAAAGGCCAGGGAGCTGTCCAAATTCACGGCCCCCAAAACCGACCCCCAGGGCAGCTGGACCGGCCGTCCCCTGGACCCCAACGAGGTCCCGGTGCAGGACGCGGACGATCTGTAGAAGCCACTGAAAAACGGCGGGATATCCCCGCCGTTTTCCTGATTCCTCACCGGCCTCCTGCCGCGCCGAAGGGCCGCGGACGTATCCCCGCGCAATCCGCCGCCCTCCGTCCCGGGCCGGAGAAGCCGGGACGCCGCCTTTATTTTTCTATCCGAAATCCGCCCCAGGGCCGCCTGTTTTCCCGCTCCCCGGCACCGGAAGCGGGCCTAAAGCGGACTTTTTCCATCCTCTTTAACCGGGGCCTCAAAATTGGTCTCCTCAAAACGCTGGACAAATTCCCCGAAATTTGATAGGATAAGCAGGAGCAATCTTGTGAATACGGATAAAATCAAAAGAGCGTTCCTGGCCAGGGGGCCGGGAAATCCCCAACACCTGGAAATTTTTCAAAGGACAAGGAGCTTGTCAAAATGGATATTACGGCCATTGGTGAAATTCTGATCGACCTGACCCAGACCGGCTTCAGCGAAACCGGCGTGCCCCTGTTTGCCGCCAACCCCGGCGGCGCTCCCGCCAACGTGGCAGTGGCGGCCTCCCGGCTGGGGGCCCGGACCGCCTTCATCGGCAAGGTGGGCGACGACAGCTTCGGAGAATACCTCCGGGGCGTGCTGGAGACAGACGGTGTGGACTGCGCGGGTCTCCGGCGGGACCGCCGCCACACCACCATGGCCATTGTCTCTGTGGACGCCAGAGGAGAGAGAAGCTTCCGCTTCGTCCGGGGGGCGGACTCCGAGCTCTCCCCCGACGCGGTCAACGAGCTGGCGGTGCTGGGCAGCAAAATCCTCCACTTCGGTTCCGTCAGCCTGACGCCGGGCCTCTCCCGCAGCGCCACCATCTTCGCCGCCCGCAGCGCCCACCGCGCCGGCGTGACGGTGAGCTATGACCCCAATTACCGCCCCGCCCTCTGGAACGACCGGACGGACGCCGTGGAGTGGATGCGGCTCCCCCTGCCCCTGGTGGACATTCTCAAGCTGGCGGAGGAGGAACTGCCCCTTCTGACGGGGACCAGCGACCTGGATTCCGGCAGCGCCCTTCTGGAGAACCAGGGCATCCGCCTGATTCTGATTACCCTGGGAAGCAGCGGCGTATTCTGCCGCTGGCAGGGCAGGACCTGGCAGCAGCCCGGCGTCCCTGTAAAGGTCGCGGACACCAACGGCGCGGGAGACACCTTTTTCGGCGCTGTGCTCAGCCGGCTCAGCCGCCGGGAGGGCGGCCCCCTGGCCGATCTGACCG
Source organism: uncultured Oscillibacter sp. (assembly GCF_947654275.1). Classification (GTDB taxonomy): domain Bacteria; phylum Bacillota; class Clostridia; order Oscillospirales; family Oscillospiraceae; genus Oscillibacter. The sequence goes on from NZ_CANTJS010000001.1 coordinate 11,968, forward strand.
CCTCCGAGCTGAAGGACATCCTGGCCTTTGCCAACCGGGCGGCGGCCTTCACCTGCTCCCGCAGCGGAGCTATTCCCGCCATGCCCCGGATGAGCGATCTGTTCGATGAAGACGGGCAGCCCCGCCTGCCGTGAGGGCAGACCAAAACGCGCTATGATGTTGGAGCTTTCACATTCTCCGGGAAAAGCTCTCTGTATCATAATAAATCATCACCAGAAAGGAAGTATTTCTCATGAAGCAGTTCACCTACACCATCACCGATCCCTCGGGCATCCATGCCCGGCCCGCGGGGCTCCTGGTCAAGGCGGCCAAGGCTCTGGACAGCACCATCACCATTGCCAAGGAAGACGGAAAATCCGCCCCTGCCACCAAGCTGATGGCGATTATGGGCCTGGTTATCAAGCAGGGCATGACCGTCACGGTCTCCGCCGAGGGCGGGGACGAGGACGCCAGCATCGCCGCCATGGAGCAGTTCTTCAAGGAAAATCTGTAAGGAGGCTTTCCCATGCAGGTAGCAACCGGCAAATCAATCCTCAATGGCATCGCCATCGGTCCCCTCCGCATCTACAAAAAAGCGGAAACCCAGACCAGCCAGCTGTCCGCCCTCACCCCCGAGGAGGAATTCGCCCGCTTCGACGCCGCCCGGGTCAAGGCTCAGGAGCAGCTGGCGGGGCTGTATGACAAGGCTCTGGACGAGGTGGGGGAGGACAACGCCGCCATTTTTGAAATCCACCAGATGATGCTGGAGGACGAGGACTATCTGGACGCCGTCAAGGGCATCATCGAGACCCAGAACGCCACTGCCGAATACGCCGTCACCACCACCGGAGAGAACTTTTCCGCCACCTTCGCCGCCATGGAAGACGAATACATGCGGGCCCGGGCGGCGGACGTGAAGGACATTTCCCGCCGGGTGGTCAACGTCCTCACCGGCCAGGAGGACGCCGACATGCTGGCCGGCCAGCCCGCCATTCTGGTGGCGGACGACCTGACCCCCAGCGAGACGGTGCAGCTGGACAAGAGCAAGCTGCTGGGCTTCATCACCCGGCATGGCTCCTCCAACAGCCACACCGCCATTCTGGCCCGGACCATGAACATCCCCGCCCTGGTGGGCGTGGACTTTGACGACAGCTGGGACGGCAAGCTGGCCGTGATTGACGGCTACAACAGCTGTGTGTACATCGAGCCCGCCCAGGAGCTTCTGTCCGCCATGGAGGAAAAGCGCAAGGGCGATCTGAAGCAGGAGGCCCTCCTCCAGACGCTGAAGAAAAAACCCAACGTCACCCTGGACGGAAAAGAAATCAAGGTCTATGCCAACATCGGAAACGCCGGGGACGTGGGCCTGGTCCTCCAGAACGACGCCCAGGGCATCGGCCTCTTCCGCAGCGAATTCATCTATCTGGATTCCCAGGACTACCCCACCGAGGACCAGCAGTTCCTGCTGTACAAGCGGGTGGTAGAGACCATGGCCGGGAAAAAGGTCATCATCCGCACCCTGGACATCGGCGCCGACAAGCAGGCGGACTACTTCGAGCTGGACAAGGAGGAGAACCCCGCTCTGGGCTACCGGGCCATCCGCATCTGCCTGACCCGGAAGGAAATCTTCAAGACCCAGCTCCGGGCCATTCTCCGGGCCAGCGCCTTCGGCACTGTGTCCGTCATGTTCCCCATGATTATCTCCGTCCGGGAGGTCCGGGACGCCAAGGAGCTTCTGGAGGAGTGCCGGGCGGAGCTCCAGGAGCGGGGCGTAGCTATGGGCAAGGTGGAAATCGGCATCATGGTGGAGACCCCCGCCGCCGTCCTGCTGGCCGACGAGCTGGCCGAGGAGGTGGAATTCTTCTCCCTGGGCACCAACGATTTGACCCAGTACACCCTGGCCATTGACCGGCAGAACCCCAAGCTTGACAACTTCTATGATTCCCACCATCCGGCGGTTCTCCGCATGATTAAGCACACCATCGAGGCGGGCCACCGCCACGGCTGCTGGGTGGGCATCTGTGGCGAGCTGGGAGCGGACCAGACCCTGACGGAGACCTTCCTCCGGTACGGCGTGGATGAGCTCAGCGTCTCCCCCGCCGCCGTCCTGCCTCTGCGGAAGCTCATCCGCAGTCTGGACCTGAGCAAGGAGCCGGAGGCCTGACCCCGGGGTCCTCCGGGACCGCCTTCAACGCGGAAAACGCCCTCCGGCGGAAGCTGGGGGGCGTTTTGAGTCCGGGCATGGGAACCGTCTGCCGGATGGACGGCTGTCGCGCCGTCTTGTTGGTCAATTTTTCCAATTCGATACAAGAGAGGAGTCTTTATGCCTATCTACAAATCCACCGATTATGAACAAGTCCTGTCAGGAATCAAAGCGAAAGTCAAGGCTTTAGACCTTCAAATGGGTGACGTCCTTTCCGAAGAAGAACTGATTCGTTTCGAGAAGCGGCACGGTGTTTGTCTGCCGCAGGCATACCGCATGTTTCTGAAAGAAGTTGGTAATGGCTGCGCTATGATAGATGGCTTCCAGCTCCATTCGTTAGCGGCTATTGACGCGAAAAAATTGAATGAACCCTTCATGCTGGAAGATGAATGGATTTGGGAAGACGATGATATATCACAGGCGGACCTGGTCAAAATCATAGACGCCAAATTAAACGGGCAGCTCGAACTGATTGATGTTGGGGACGGCATGACTTATAACCTGATTGTAACAGGGCAATGCCAAGGCGAAGTCTGGAACTTTACAGATGTTGGCGTTCAGCCCTGCTGCGAACGGCAGGACTTTCTGGGCTGGTTTGAATTATGGCTGGATATGCAGGATGATGTGGATTACTTCAAAGACTACGCATACGAGTGAAAATCGCCCATTTATCAGAGCAGGCACCGACCTGTATAGTCAGCACAGTTGAAAATCGGTATCTACCGATTTTCAAACAGCGGCGGAGCCGCTGACGGGTGAGGAAAAAAACCCCCTGTGCTGACTATGAAGTCCACCGCAAGGCCGTTTTACGGCCTGTGCGGCGAATCATCGCCGCACTTGTTGAAAAGAAGCTGATGCTTCTTTTCAACTGCGGTGACTATAGTATCAATCCGCTATATACATTTGTTCCCGGCTCCCGCTTTTGACTGGCCCGGAAAACCGAAAAGCGTCTCCGTCAGGAACCGGCCGGGTTCCGGACAGGGACGCTTTTTTCTGCATTGAGATAGACCGTCAAATCAACTGCCCCAGAGCATACAGGGTGGTGCTGACGCCGCCCAGGATGAACACCCAGATAATCAGCCGCCGGGAAACCCCGTCGCTGAGCCGCCGGTCCAGCAGTCCCCCCAGCTTCATGCCGATCAGCGAAGCGGGCATCGCCACAAGGAACAGCAGCAGGCTTTCCCGTCCAAACATCCCCCCGGCCACCAGCAGACACAGCCGGGAACTATTCTCCAGGAAGAACACGAAGCAGGCGTTGGCCCGGAATTCCTCCCGGTTGACGGCCACCCGCTCCATATAGGCCAGGAACAGCATGTTGATGCCGAAGAGCCCCGCCATCACGCCGGAGCAGAAGGAGACCGCCGCCCGCACATAGGCGTTGACCCCCCTGCCCGTGCCGGGCTTCCGGGTCAGCATCTCAATGCCCAGGCCGATAATCAGCAGGCCCAGCAGCAGCTTCAGCCACTGGGGGGAGCCGAATTTCAGCAGCAGCGTGCCGGGGATGATGCCCAGCAGCACAAAGGCGGCGATGGGCAGCACCACCCTGGCGGAAAAATGCCGCCGGTTCTTCCAGACAATGCCGGCGTTCAGCAGCAGGGACATGGGGGCCAGCCCCGGCGTAATCACGCTGTTGGGCAGAGCCAGGGACAGCAGCGGCGTGGAAATCAGCGCGTCGCCAAAGCCCGCCACGCCCTTGATGACGGAGGCCGCGCAGATGCTCACAAAATAAAACAAAAACCGTTCTGTTCCCATAACGTCCACCCGGTCCTCTCCACAGTATTTTTGCTTCTGCCATTATATGCGGGGCGGACGGCGCGGTCAAGAGTCTTTTCCCCTTTTTTTGCGCTCCCCTTTTTTGCGCTCCCCTTTTTTTGCGCTCCCCTTTTTTTACGCTCCCCTTTTTTTGCGCTCCCCTTTTTTTGCGTCTTTTTTCCTGCGCTCCCTTTTTTAAACGCCGGCGGGCAAAACAAGGAAAGGAACCCTGACGGGTTCCTTTCCTCAGGCTGTCGAAAAATTCTTTTTCGACAGCCTGCGCAAGTTTTCAGAACCCGTGAGAAGTTCTGAAAACTTATTGATTGCACATGAAAGACACCCCTGATGGGTTTACCCGTAAAGGGCACGCCGCATCCCTAAGCGGCAAAGCCGCCAAGGGCTGCGCTGTCTTTCATACTATCTTCCTTTCCGAAAACTGAAGGCAATCCGTTTTTTCGACAGTCTCCCTGCTTTCCCTCCGCAGAGAGAGGCACATCTGTATTTGAGGGCTTACTGCTGCTTCCATTCCTCCGAAGCTCTGTGGAAGCGGGACAGAATCGCGGCGATCTGCGCCCGGGTGGCCTGGCCCTGGGGGTTCAGCCGTCCGTCGGCATAGCCGTTTACCAGACCCTGCTCCACCGCCCAGCTCAGAGGCTCCACGGCGTAGGCGGAAACCGCGCTCCGGTCAGTGAAGTCCTTCAGCGCGCCGGTATCCGCCGCTGCGGCCATATCCTGGGCATTGGCATAGCGGAAGAGGAAGGCCGCCAGCTGCTCCCGGGTTACAGGCCGGTCCGGGGCAAAGCGTCCGCCGGCATAGCCGGAGACAATGCCCCGCTCCGCCGCCCAGGCCACGGCATCCCGGTAATAGGCGTCCGCCGCCACGTCCTGGAAGCCCGCAGCCGCGGCAGGCGCAGGCTGGCCGGCCATGCGGTGGAGTATCGCCGCCAGCTGGCCCCGGGTAGCGGGGGCGCTGACGGAGAAAGCGCCGCCGGAGCCGTTCATCAGGCCGTTCTGGTGGACATAGGCCACCGCGTCATAATACCAGTCTCCGGGAACCACATCCCGGAAGGGGCTCTGCCAGACCGGAGCCGGGTCATGGACAACCGCGTCCAGCACCACGGCATAGGCAGAGGCGTGGGTCATGGGGAAGCCGGCCAGACCGTCTTTGTCCACCCGGGCCGACGACTGGAACTCCATCGCGCCGGCGGTGGAATTGTAGTAGTAGAGGCTCGCCTGGCGGCCCGCGTTTTCCTTGCCGGCGTCAACGGCCATATTCAGGCCGAAGCCGAAGGGCCCGCTGTGGGCCAGAGACAGCTGAATGACGGTCTGCCCCTGGCTCCGGGGCAGCGTTTCCAGCATGTTGGAGGGAATGGCGTTGGTCTTGACCGCCGCCCCCAGGTTCAGGGAAGAGGGAAGACTCTCCTGATTCAGGGCGCTGCCGTGAATCTGCCAGCGGACAGGGCCGCTTTTCACCTCCAGCGTCACGTCCCGTCCCGCCAGTGCCCGCCAAACCTCCCGTCCCACAGAGGCGGAGCCGCTGGAGAGGGTCATGGTCACGGTGCCGCCGTCCCTGGCGGACTGGATGCTGGACGCCGTCCGCTGGCTGGCGGTGGTTCCGGAGGACGAGCCGCCGCCTCCGCCGCCGCCCGAGGAGGAAGCCCTCCAGATGGCCAGGAAGGAAACGTCGTTGGCGGGCATGGTGAATTGAAGCTCGGGGCTGGTCAGGCCGCTCAGGACGGTTCCATGGACCTCCCAGGAGCCGAAGCGGTGGCCGCTCCAGCTTCCCGCCCGGACGGTAACCTGCTCACCGGCCCGGTAGACCCCCGCGCCGCTTTCGGCGGCGTGGCTGTTGTCCACCCGCACATGATAGGTCTTTTCCGGTTCCACCGGCGGCGTGTCCCCCGCCTTCACCTCAACGGTGTAGACGGCGCTCAGGCCGCCGTACCGGACGGTCAGGGTCTGTGTGCCTGTCTTGTTCGGGTCATAGCCGCTGACCATGTCCACCGTAACAGGGACGGTCTGGGTGCTGTTGTCGGAATACCGGGCGGCCAGGGTCAGGCCGGTTACGTCCAGAGCCTCTCCCTTGGTGTAGACGGTCTTATGACCAGTGCTGCTGATGGAAACGCCCGTCAGTGTGGGCGCGCCCCAGGCCGGAACCACCACGGTGGCGGTTTCGCCCGGCTCATGGGTGGCCGTCTCCTTCACCCGCACATAGTAGGTTCCGGATGTAAGGCCGGTGATCTCGGTTCCGGTGCAGTCCCCCGCCCCGTCAAAATCCTCTCTGTCGGCATATTCCATGTCTGGCGTCACGCCGGCAATGCTGCCGTCCGCGCCGTCCTGGGTGCTGGGCGCTCTTCCCACAAGGCCCCCCGGCGCGGCGGGGCCCAGGGCCCTGTCAATGCGCCAGATAATTTCCTTGTCCTCCTCGGTTCCGTCTTTCCACCGATAGCCGCTCTGGAGCGCCGCTGTGGCGGTGTGCTCGCCCACATCCGCCGAGGTATGGCCGGTGAGGGTATAGCCGGTCCCCTGCTTCACGCCGGTGAGGGTATTGCCGGTCCAGCGCAATCCGGTTTCGGCCCGGGGCACGTCGATGGAAATGGGCTGGCTGGGGTCCGGCGTGCCCACGGTGAGGACGGCGGAGACGGAAATAGGTGCGCCCGCCTCGGTGTGGGTTCCGGGAACCGTCAATTCAATCTCGTAGCGGCCGTCCGGAATAATCTCGGGGTCATAACCGTCCGACCAGATATTTGTGCCGTTCCACCCGACGATTGTCAGGTCCTCCACCCCGTTTTCATCCATGAACATCAGGGCTACGCCGCTGGATTCCCCTGTTACATAAAAGGGAAAATTATCCATGCTTTTTGGAATAGCCTCTTTCCCGTTGACGCGGACCGTCATGGGGACACTGCTCAAGTAAGAGGGGCTTGCACTGGCCGCCCCATAGGCTACTGTCAGAGGAAAATTCGTCTCAGACACGCCGCTGTCCACAACCCTCTGGCTGGGCTCCTTAACCTGGAGGCTCTTCACAATCACCCGCTCGTCCGGCGTCTCCCCGGCCTCCTGGACGGCAGTCCAGTCGCCGGTTTCAGCCTTGACCAGCTTCATATTGGGCTGGGTACTGTGGGGAACCAGCTGGAACTGCCCATCGGAGGACTGGGGCGCCCGGATGTAAACATGGTTTTCCACTGCCGGTTTCGAGGTAGCACTGTTGAGCCCGCCGATGCCCACCGTCGTGGTTCCCGACACCGCGCCGGAAATGGACAGCGTCTGATTCTGGCCCAGAATCAGAGACCCGCCGCCGGTAAACGACTGGACAGCCGTCTCAGCGGGGACAGTCAGGGCGGACAGGTTCAGCTCAGCCCCGGTGAGTACGCTCACCGACGCATCTGGCAGCAGACCGGTCCCTGCACTCAGGGAAAGGCTGCCGCTCTCCACGCCCAGACCGGTGATGGACTTCAGCTGCCGGGGAACCGTGCCTTTGCCGCTGGCGTCCCGGAAGGAGACATAGGTTCCATCGACAGCGCCTGCGCCCTCCACGCTGGCCTGGCCCTGGGCAGGTGTGCCGCTCCGGCCCAGAATGACGCTGACCGCGCCGTTCACGGTATATTGGTCGGGGTCCGGCAGGGTGATTTTTCCCACGCCGCCGTCTCCGTTCCTCTGCTGGGCTCCGCAGGCATAGATGGTTCCTATAGCGCCGCTGCCCGTTCCGGTCAGACCCTCCACCTGAATGGAGGGATTTCCGTCATAGACGTTTGCCGGACCGTCGTTGTCCCGGCCCATACAGAGGTTCCCGGCGTAGATGTTGCCCGTGCCCGACTTTCCATCACCCTGGAGGCTGGTATTCCCCCGGACAATGACGGTTCCGTCCCGGGCAGGATCGGGTGCTGGGAGGGAACTGCCGAAGTTTTCGTTGTTGCTGTCCAGCAGGCCGCCGCAGAAGAGATTGACGGATCGCCCGGTGGGACAGGTCACGCCGTCCAGCGTCAGGGTGTAGCCGTTGGCAACAATGGCGTTGCGCATAAAGGACGAGAAATTGATCTCCGTATTCTGAAAGGTTACATTGTCCCCCAGGACAATGCCGCCCCGCCAGACGGTGATGGAGCCGCCCCGGATAGTCAGCTCTTTGTCAATCACCCAGGGGGCGTCGCCGCCGTCCTTTGTGCCCACCACACAGCTGCCCTGGAGCACCAGCGTGCTTCCCGCCGCGGCGTTTTCCACCGCCTGCGCCAGGTCGCCGCCGTCAGGCACAGGGATTTCCGCCGCCAGGGCCCGCTGGGGCAGCAGCGCAGCCAAAAGGCACAGGGCCAGCAGTATGGACGCCGGTCTTTTCAATCGTTTCTTCATTATGTTCCTCCTGTTGTCGTGATGTCCCGGCGGAACCGGGACTTCATGGGGTCTGTTCAGGGATTCAGGGGCAGGCCCGCAGGCAATACGGGTATAGTATACCAGAATCCGGGAGCGTTTGCAAGGGCGAGGTTTTTTTGGGGGGCGTGTCCATCTCGCGTTTTATAGTCACCGCAGTTGAAAAGAAGCATCCGCTTCTTTTCAACAAGTGCGGCGATGATTCGCCGCACAGGCCGTAAAACGGCCTTGCGGTGGACTTCATAGTCAGCACAGGGGGTTTTTACCCGTCAGCGGCTCCGCCGCTGTTTGAAAATCGGTAGATACCGATTTTCAACTATGCTGACTATACAGCGGGGATATCATGCAGAAGAATGGCCCGGTCAGGGGACCGGGCCCCACGCTTCTTCTACCGGCAGAACACCCTGTGGGGCCTGGTCCCCTGACCAGGCCACTTCCCCGGGAGGGCCAGCCCGGAAAACAGGAGGGGACAGAGCCCCTCCCCTACAGGGCATCCCCGCCGCAAAACGTGCGGCCGGACACGCCCCTGGAAATACCTCTCTTGAAAACCCAGTCCGTCTATGATAGAATGACCTTATTTAATAGGATGGACTGATTGGAAGCATATAGGAACCAGACCCCCGCCGGCTGTGAGACCCACATCACAAATCAACCCAAAAGGAGCGTACGGCTATGAAATTTATTGGAACTGTCAACAAATCCCCTGCATTCGGAACCTTCAAGCGGATCACCAGAGCAATCTGCCCGGTCTGTCTGGCGGCGGTCCTGGCGGCCGCCTCGGCGGGGTGCGGCGGCAGCCGGAAGAGCCCCCTGGACCCAGAAAAGCCCGTGTCCCTGACGGTGTGGCACTATTACAACGGTTCCCAGCAGGCCGCCTTTGACGCCCTGGTGGAAACTTTCAACGACACCGTGGGGCAGGAGCAGGGCATCTATGTGGAGAGCTACTCCCAGGGCTCCGTCTCCGATCTGGAGTCGGCGGTGCGGGACGCCATCAACGGCAAGGTGGGCTCTTCCGCCATTCCCAATATCTTCTCCTCCTACGCCGACACGGCCTATGAGGTGGAGCAGGCGGGGGCCCTGGCTAATCTGTCCGACTACCTCAGTCAGGAGGAGCTGGCGGACTATGTGGATTCCTATATCGAGGAGGGACGCATCGCCGCCGACGGCTCCCTGCGCATTTTCCCCACCGCCAAGTCCACGGAAATCATGATGCTCAACAAGACGGACTGGGAGCCCTTCGCCCAGGCCTGCGGCCTCTCCCTGGAGAGCCTGAAGACCATCGAGGGGGTTGCCGCCGCGGCGAAGACCTATTATGAATGGACGGACAGCCTCACTCCCGACGTGCCGGAGGACGGCAAATCCTTTTACGGACGGGACGCGGTGGCGAACTATTTCATCATCGGAATGCAGCAGCTGGGCGTGGAGCTCTTCCAGGTGGAGAACGGGGAAATGACCCTCAATCTGCCCGAGGAGGCCCTTCGCCGCATATGGGAAAACTACTATGTCCCCATGGTAAAGGGCTATTTCGGGGCCTATGGCTCCTTCCGCTCCGACGATGTGAAGACGGGGGACATCCTGGCCTATACCGGGTCCACCTCCTCCGCCATGTACTTCCCCAATCAGGTGGAGCTGGACGACGGCAGCCATCCCATTGACTACATCGTGATGCAGGCTCCCATTTTCGAGGGCGGACAGCACTACGCCGTGCAGCAGGGAGCCGGCATGGTGGTCACCAAATCCGACGAGGCCCATGAATACGCCTCTGTGGAGTTCCTGAAATGGATTACCCAGGCGGAGAACAACCTGCGCTTCGGCTCCGTCTCCGGTTATCTGCCGGTGCAAAAGGCCGCCAACAGCATCGAAAAGCTGGATCAGGTCATCGCCGGGCAGGGTCTGGAGGTTGCCCCCAAGACCTATGACTGCCTGACCACCATTTTCTCAGAGATGGAAGACATGACCCTGTACACCAACAAGAGCTTCAAAAACGGCTCCGCCGCCAGAAAAGTGCTGGAATACCACCTGGCGGACCGGGCGGCGGCGGACCGGGCGGCGGTGCTGGAGGCCATTGCCCAGGGCGCCGGCCTGGAGGAGGCCGCGGCCCCCTATGTGACGGACAGCGCCTTTGACGCCTGGTATGAGGATTTCTGCGCCGCGCTGCACGCCGCGGCAGACCAGTGAACGCGCCATGAACGCGAACACACGGAACGGGCCCCCCTCCGTCCCGCCGGAAGGGCCGGGCAGAGCTTCCGGAAAGCGGAGAAAAGCAACCATATTCAAAATCTTTCTGGTCCCGCTGATTGCCATTATGCTGGTCCAGAGCGCCATCACCATCGGAACGCTGGTGGTCCGACGCACCACGGAGACCCTGGAGGAATACGCCGGGAGCATGATGGAGCGGCTGGTGGAAAACCGGGGCGTGATTCTGCAGAACGACATGAATCAGCGCTGGTCCTCCGTCGCTGCGGAGGAGGCAATGATCGAGGCCCTTCTGGAGGACTTTCTGGAGGAGGAGAACGCCGGACTGGACGAGGTGCTCCGCTCCGACGAGCTGAAGGCCCGCTTTCTCAGCCGGATTCTCCCCGAGTGCCTGGACATTCTCCAAAGCAACACCACCACCGGCATCTTCCTGATTCTGACGGGACCGGACCAGGGGGCCGCCGGGGAATACGACGGGGTCTTCATCCGGGATTCCGACCCCTACACCAACCCCGTCAATTATACGGACCTGCTGCTGGAGCGGGGAAACAAACAGCTCTCCAGAACCTGGAACATCCCCCTGGACACCCATTGGACCACCCGCTTTCACATGGAGGGCCAGGGGAACAGCGCCGCCCAGCGCTACTTCTATGAGCCCTGGCGGGCAGGGACGGAGCACCCGGACGCCGACGCCAGGGATCTGGGCTACTGGGCCCTCCCCTTCACGCTGGAGCAGGACGAGACGGACCCCCACCAGATGATTACCTATTCCCTGCCCCTGCGGCATCAGGGCCAGGTTTACGGAATCCTGGGCGTGGAAATCTCCGCCCAGCTTCTGAACGACTATTTCCCGGCGGCGGAGCTGAACGAGTCCCAGCAGTCCGGCTATCTGCTGGCGCTCCGGCAGCCGGACGGCAGCCATGTGTCCCTGATGGGCAAGGGCATCCTCTACGATCAGGTTCGCTCCCAGAACCAGCAGTTCCATCTGGAAGAGACAAATTATGACGATTTATCTCTGGTGCAGGACATCAGCCTGAACGACCAGGGGATTTATGCCGTATCCTGTCCGCTGAAGCTGTACGGCAGCCACGTCCCCTATGAGGAGACCGACTGGGTCCTTCTGGGGCTGGACACGGAGGAGGACCTGTTCGGCATGAGCCGGCAGCTCTATGTGTGGATGGTCGCCGCCGTTCTGATCGGTCTGGTCTTCGGGGTCTTCGGCCTCTATCTGGTGGTGCGGCACCTGACCCGGCCGGTTCAGCGGCTGATGCACTGCATCAGTCAGGGACAGGCGGGGCTCCGGGCCTTCAAGCCCTCCAACATTCTGGAAATCGACGCCCTGTATGACGTGGTAAACGACCTGACGGAACGGCAGAAGAAGGCGGAGAATATCCTGCTGGAGGAAAAGGAGCGCTACAAGCTGGCCCTGGAATCCTCCAAGGACATCTTCTTCTCCTACGACCTGCAAACCCAGATGCTGGACATCGTGAACCACAGGACCATGAACGGTCAGTGGAAACGCCCCCAGACCAAAAATGGTCTCATCAATCCTGAGTCCATCTATGAGGCGGACCGGGCATCGGTAACGGAGGCGCTTCTCCAGAACCCGGACCATCCCTATGCGGAGTTTCGGATGCGCTGGCAGGGCGAAATCGAATTTACCTGGGTGGCCCTGTCCTGCAAAGCCCTCTATGACACGGACGGACGCCGCTGGAAGCTGGTGGGCAGTCTCCACAGCATCCAGGAGCAGAAGGAACGGGAGGCCCGGCAGCTTCGGAGAAGCACCACCGACGGCGTAACCGGCCTGTACTGCTTCAGCGCCGGCATGGAAAAGCTGAAGGCCTTCCGCCGGGCCCGTCCGGAGGGCGTCATGGCCGTGCTGCGCCTGAACCAGCTGACGGAGACCAGTGAGAAAAACGGCATCGTCTTCGGGGACATGATTCTGGAGGAAATCGGCGCGCTGATCCGGACCAGGATTCAGGTCTTCCGGGAGCAGACCGGACGGCGGGCCGTCGCCCTGCGGCTGAACAGAGACGAGTTCATCCTCTGGCAGGAGGCGGACCGGACCCAGGCGGAGGAGCTGACAACCGCTCTGCTGGACGCCGTCAGGGCGGCCTTTCCCGAGGAGCATTTCAGCGTCCGACTGAACGCCGGCCTCACCCAGGGGAAAACGGAGCAGAACACCGAGAATCTGATCCGGCAGGCCAAGCTGGCCCAGAGTCTGGCCCCCGCCGGCGGAATCCTGTTCCACGAGGCCGGGACGGAGCCCCTGCCCCTGCTGCGGGAGCAGGAAATTACCTCCCTGGGCTACGGCGAGGACGTGAGCCTGGTATCCGTGGCCCTGAACCTCTTCGGCAAGGGCGCGGACTTCCCCGCCCAGATGACGCTGATGATTCGGAAAATCGGCCGGGCCTATCAGGCGGAGGGGGTTCTGGTGTCCCTGCTGCGGGCCGACTTCAATTCTAACTACCTGAATTACCAATGGCGCCGGTCGGGAGCGGTCATTGAGGACTGCGTGCGGAAATACCGGGAGGAGGACAAGGCGGACTTTTTCAGCTGGCTGGGTCAGGAGGAGGTCCGCCCCTTCTCCGGCGAGGACAGCGCCCAGGAGATTCTCCAGTGCTTCCTGTGCGTCCCGCCGGGAGACCGCGGCATTCTGCTGCCTCTGTACGACAGCGGAATCTACATGGGCAACATCTGCATCCTGGGCCTGGGGCCGGAGCTTCTGGAGAGCCCTGAGGAATACCAGAATCTGGCGGAGCTGGGCCGGGTCATTCAGAGCCAGCTGAACCAGCAGCAGCACGACATCGCCAGCAAGGCAAAGTCCGAATTCCTCTCCCGTATGAGCCACGAAATCCGCACCCCCATGAACGGCATCATCGGCATGACGGCCATCGCACTGCAAAAGGACCAGGCCCCGGAGCGGGTCACGGACTGCCTGCAAAAGATACAGGCCTCCTCCGACTATCTGCTGGGACTGATCAACGACATTCTGGACATGTCCAAAATCGAAAGCGGCAAGATGAAGCTGGAGGCCCTGGACTTCCATATGGACAAGGCCCTTGACACCATCCGGGAGCTGATTGTCTCCCAGGCGGAGGCAAAGCAGGTGGAATTTGTCCAGGACGTCCATCTGACGCACCACTGGTTCCAGGCGGACAGCATGCGCATCAGTCAGGTGCTGATCAACCTGCTGGGCAACGCCGTGAAATTCACCCCTCCGGGGGGACGCATCACCCTGACGGTACGGGAGGAAAGCGCCGCCGAAACGGAGTCCCTGGTCTATTTCGCCGTCAGGGACACGGGCGTCGGCATCCCCAAGGAGGAGCAGGAACGGGTTTTCCGCTCCTTCGAGCAGGCCTCGGGGACCAATCCCGCCAAGCAGCGGGGCACCGGACTGGGCCTCTCCATCAGCAGCCGCCTGGTGCAGATGATGGGCAGCAGCATCCAGCTGGACAGCGCCCCGGGACAGGGCAGCACCTTCAGCTTCTCCATTCCTCTGACGCTGGGCAAGTGCACAGAGGATGAGGACCGGCAGGAGGAGCCCCTCTCCTTCGACGGATGCCGCATCCTGGTGGTGGAGGACAACGACCTGAACGCCGAGATTGCCCAGTGTCTTCTGGAGGAACGGAACTTTGAGGTGGACTGCGTTTATGACGGCGCTCAGGCCGTGGAGCGCATCCGCTCCACGCCGCCGGGGACCTATGACGTCATTCTGATGGACATCATGATGCCGGTGATGGACGGTCTGGAGGCCACCCGGGCCATCCGGAGCATGGAGCGGGAGGACTGCCGCACCATCCCCATCATCGCCATGTCGGCCAACGCCTTTGACGACGACCTGAAAAAATCCGTGGAGTGCGGCATGAACGGACATCTGTCCAAACCCGTGGAGGTCGACAAGCTGTATCAGACGCTGAGCGAGGTCATCCGCCAGAGGCCCTGACCTCCGCGCCGTATCCCACCGGGAAAAAGCCCGGTTCGCAAGGCTTTGTGAAGAACTCGGCATGAACTGAACAAATTCGGCTCGTTTCACGGGCCCCGCCGGAGCGGCTTCCGGCGGGGCCCGCTCTTCTGCCCGGAGGCCGGAAGGCTGGACCCTCCGAATCCCAGGTCTTCCGGCGTGCCTGCCAAGAATCCTGTCCTTTTATCCCGTCTTTTTGTGTATCTTTTCGTCAAAACCGCATTGCGCGCTCATTTGCACAGTGCTATATTAGCTAATGCGAATCTGAGGCCGGCAAGCCCCCGGGCCGCCGTCCTCCTCTAAAACGAGGTGCCGCAATGCAGATTTTAATTCAACTGTCTCTTTCTCTGGTGGGCGGGCTGCTGATGTCCCGGCTGGCGAAAAAGCTGAGCCTTCCCGCCGTCACCGCTTATCTGGTCACCGGGCTTCTGCTGGGGCCCTACTGTCTGGGCGCGCTGAACCTGATGTCCCTGGGCTTCCAGAGTCTGGAGGAGGTGGCCGCCCTGGATCTGATTTCCCAGGTGGCCCTGGGCTTCATCGCCTTCACCATCGGCAACGAATTCCGGCTGGAACAGCTGAAGCACATGGGAAAGCAGGCCATCACCGTGGGCATTTTGCAGGCCGTGGCCACCACGGTCCTGGTGGACGCGGCTCTGATTGCCCTCCATCTCATGAATCCGGAGCTGATTTCCCTGGGCGCCGCCGTGACCCTGGGCGCCATTGCTGCCGCCACCGCCCCGGCGGCCACGCTGATGGTGGTCCGCCAGTACAAGGCCGACGGCCCCCTGACCAAGCTGCTGTTACTGGTGGTGGCCATTGACGACGCGGTGGGCCTGATACTCTTCTCCGCCTCCTTCGGCGTGGCCTCCGCTCTGGAGAGCGGGACCATCAGCGCCGTGACCGTGGTGGTGGAGCCCCTGGTGGAAATCCTGCTGTCCCTGCTTCTGGGAAGCTTCGCGGGCTGGGTGCTGTTCCGGGTGGAAAAGTATTTCCATTCCCGCAGCAAGCGCCTGTCCATCTCCATCGGCTTCGTGCTGCTGACGGTGGGCCTGTCCATGGCGGAATTCGAAGTGGGCGGCATTCACTGCGGGTTCAGCCTGCTGCTGGTGTGCATGATGACGGGCACCATCTTCTGCAACATCTGCGACTTCTCCGAGGAGCTGATGAGCCGGGTGGACGGCTGGACGGCCCCGCTGTTTGTGCTGTTCTTCGTGCTCTCCGGCGCGGAGCTGGATTTGAAGATTCTGTCCAATCCCCTGGCTCTGCTGATTGGCGCGGTGTACATCGCCGCCCGGAGCCTGGGCAAGTACCTTGGGGCCTGTGGCAGCTGCGCCCTGACCCGCTGCGCCCCCAATATCACAAAGTATCTGGGCATCACCCTGCTGCCCCAGGCCGGCGTGGCCCTGGGCATGGCCCTCACCGCACAGCAGCTGTCCGACGGGCAGATGGTACGGAATGTGGTGCTGTTCTCCGTGCTGGTCTATGAGCTGGTGGGTCCGGCTCTGACGAAGCGGGCCCTGATTGCCGCCGGGGAAATCCAGTCGGAGGGCCGGACCTCTGCCCGGCGGAAGAACCCGCCCAAGGCGCCTCTCCGGCGGCTCTGAGGGAGCCTGCGGGCGGACGCCCCCCGTCCCCCCGGGAAGCTCCGCACAGCGGAGGCGGACGGCGGTCCGTCTCCGGCTGTCAGAGCAGCCCCGGAAACCGGCAAAAAGGGCCCGGGACCTGTCAGAAGTCCCGAAGCCTTTTCAATCACTTACAGAGGCGCAAAAAAAGAAGCGCAAAAAAGAGGCGCGGTCTGCTGAAATATCCTTTCAACAGGCCGCGCCTCCGCTTATTTCTTCTCCTTGGAATCCTCGCTCTCAAACACGGCCTTGGCCCCGGCGGCCAGGCCCGCCAGACCCTGGAGCTCGCTGGGGATGATGATTTTGGTGGCTTTGCCGTCGGCCACCTTGGTCATGGCCTCCAGGGCTTTCAGCTTCACCACCTGGTCATTGGGGGCGGCGGCGTTCAGCAACCGCAGGGACTCCGCCAGAGCGGTCTGGACCCGGGTGATGGCCTCGGCCTCCGCCTCGGCGGCCATAATCCGGGCCTCCTTTTCGCCCTCGGCCTTCAGAATGGCGGCCTGCTTGGCGGCCTCGGCCTTTAAGAGGGCCGCCTGCTTCTCGCCCTCGGCCACCAGGATTTGAGACTGCTTCTGCCCCTCCGCCTGGAGGATGGACTCCCGGCGCTCCCGCTCGGCCTTCATCTGCTTTTCCATGGCGTTCTGAATCTCCCGGGGCGGGATGATGTTTTTCAGCTCCACCCGGTTGATCTTGATGCCCCAGGGGTCCGTGGCCTCGTCCAGGATGGAGCGCATCCGGGAGTTGATGATGTCCCGGCTGGTGAGGGACTGGTCCAGCTCCATTTCACCGATGATGTTCCGCAGCGTGGTGGCCGTCAGGTTCTCCACCGCGTTCATGGGGTTATCCACCCCGTAGGTATAGAGCTTGGGGTCTGTAATCTGGAAGTAAATCACCGTGTCAATCTGCATGGTCACATTGTCCTTGGTGATGACGGGCTGAGGGGGGAAATCCGCCACCTGCTCCTTGAGGGACACCTTTTTCATAATCCGCATCACAAAGGGAATTTTGATGTGGGGCCCCTGGTTCCACACGGTGTAGAACCGGCCCAGCCAGGTGATCACATAGGCCTGGGACTGCTGCACGATGTGAAAGTTCACACCAATCAGCAGCACCAGCAGCACAATCACCATCACCAAAGGAATCCACCACAGAGGTATCATGATACCGCCTCCTTTTCAAATTGGGAACTCTGCTCCAGCTGGTCCGGCTCCACCAGCAGCTTCACGCCCTCAATCCGCCGGACCCGGACCCGCTCCCCTGCGGGAATGACGCCGCCGCCGGCGCTGCGGGCGGTCCAGGTCTTGCCGTCCACGTACACCGCGCCGGAGGCCCGCCGGTTGTCAATGGTCTCCGTCACCTCCGCCAGGGCGCCGATCACACGGTCGGAGTTGGTGGGGACCGGGGGCCTCGTCATAAACCGCCGCACCAGGGGCCGGGTCAGAATCAGGGCCGCGGCGGACACGATGGCAAAGGTCAGCATCTGCACCGCCACAGATCCCCCCGCCACCGACACGGCCAGCGCCGCCAGGGCGCCCACCACGAACCACACAGAGACCAGGCCCTCCGTCAGCAGCTCCACCACACCGAACAGCGCCACGCCGCCCAGCCAGAGCCATACCATCAAATTCATAAGCGCCTCCTTTCCGCGCCTGTGCGCATACGCTTTTAACTCAGTATAGCACAGTCCGGCCCTGAATGATATTTCATTTGTGTAACATTGTCCGGCGCGAAACGGCGGCAAAACGTTTGACTTTTCCCGCCGGCGGTGCTATAGTCAGCACAGCTGAAGCGGGTCCCCCGGAGCCTTTTCAAAGCGCCCCGGCGGCCCGCCCTAAGTGAGTTGAACGCTTCCGAGCCGAAGGGCCGGAAGCCACAGATGCCTTTCTCTGCCGGCGGCCGCCGCCTGCGGCGCGCGAAACGGCTTCAGTCATACCCCCTATGTTATGCGGAAGGAGAGCCGGCCATGTATCGGATTTTGATTGTGGAGGACGACGAGGTCATCGCCGGCGTGGTCCGCCGGCACCTGGAAAGCTGGGGCTATCAGGTGGGCTGCGTCCGGCGCTTTGACGCCGTGCTGGAGGAATTCACCACCTTTGACCCTCAGCTGGTGCTGCTGGACGTCTCCCTGCCCTTTTTCAACGGCTTCCACTGGTGCCGGGAGATTCGGAACGTCTCCAGGGTGCCCATTCTCTTCCTGACCTCCGCCTCCGACAATGTAAACGTGGTGATGGCCATGCAGATCGGCGGGGACGACCTGCTGGCCAAGCCCTTTGACCTTCAGGTTCTCTCCGCCAAGGTTCAGGCCATGCTCCGCAGGACCTATGACTTTGGGCCCTCCGCCGTCCTCCTCAGCTGCGGCGGCGCGGTGCTGAACCTGTCCGACGGCAGCCTGACCGCCGGAGACCATAAGGTGGAGCTGACGAAAAACGAGCTGAAAATTCTCCAGCTTCTCTTCCAGCACAAGGGCCAGATTGTCAGCCGGGACGCCATCATGACCGCCCTGTGGGAGTCCGACAGCTTCGTGGATGAAAATACCCTGTCCGTCAACGTAAACCGCCTGCGGCGGAAGCTGGAGACCGCCGGGCTGCCGGACTTCATCCGCACCCGGAAGGGCGCGGGCTATCTGATTGAGGGCTGAGACCATGAATCTGCTGTCTGCCTATCTGAAACGGCAGTGGAAGCTGCTGCTTCTTCTGAGCTGCTTTGCCGCCGTCCTGACCGGCGTTTTCTATCTCTATCAAATGCCCGCCGAACCGCTGCTCTACGGCGGGGCCCTGTGCCTGGTGCTGGGGGCGGCGCTTTTCTCCCTGAGCTATGTCCGCTTCTGCCGGCGTCACCGGGAGCTTCAATGGCTGCTCCTCCGGGCCCGGGAGCAGTCCCTGCCTCTGCCGCCGCCCCGGGGACTGCTGGAAGAGGATTATCAGTCCCTGCTGGAGGCCGTCTGCGTCCACCGGGCGGCCCTGGCCTCGGAGAACGACAGCCGTCTCCAGGACATGACGGACTACTACACCCTCTGGGCCCACCAGATCAAGACCCCCATCGCCGCCATGGGCCTGCTACTTCAGGAGGAGTCCAGGCCGGAGCTGGAAGCGGAGCTTCTGAAAATCCGGCAGTATGTGGACATGGTGCTGAACTATCTGCGTCTGGGCAGCAGCTCCACGGACTACGTGCTGCGGCCCTGTCCCCTGGACCCGCTGCTGCGCCAGGCGGCCCGGAAATACGCCCGGATGTTCATTCTGAAAAAAATCTCCCTGGACTTCCGGGAAACGGGAAGGACCGTGCTGACGGACGAAAAGTGGCTGGCCTTCGTGGTGGAACAGCTGCTGTCCAACGCCCTGAAATACACGCCGGAGGGCGGCGTCATCCGGGTCTACGGCGACGGGGACACCCTGGTGATTGCCGACAGCGGCATCGGCATCCGGGAGGAGGACATCCCCCGTGTCTTCGAAAAGGGCTTCACCGGCTTTAACGGCCGGGAGGACAAAAAATCCACCGGCATCGGCCTCTATCTCTGCCGCCAGGTGATGGACCGGCTGAACCACGGCATCACCATCGCCTCCCGCCCCGGTCAGGGAACCCTGGTGCGGCTGGATCTCAGCCGGAAGGCCGCAGGCGTGGAATAGTCCGGAAATGGAGGCGCTTCCTGATGGGCGTATTTTCAAAAATGGTCTCGCTTCAGCTGATGCTGTTTACCCTGATCGCCGTGGGCATCGCGCTGAAGAAGCTGGACTTCATAGACGGGAAGGGCCGCAGGCTGCTGTCCGACCTTCTGATTCACGTCATTCTGCCCTGCAACATCATCCAGTCCTTCACCGGCGGGGTCCGGCCCAGCGGGGCATTCATGCGGAACTGCCTTCTGATGCTCCTGCTCTCCTCCGCCATTCAGGTGCTGGTCTACCTGCTGAACCGGCCCCTGTTCCGGCGCTTTCCGGAGCATCAGCGCAGGGTTCTGTGCTACGGCATGATCTGCAGCAACTCCACCTTCGTGGGTCTCCCCGTTGCCGAGGCCCTTTTCGGGGACCTGGGTGTGATGTACACCGCCATGTTCCAGATTCCTCTGCGCTTCACCATGTGGACGGCGGGCCTGTCCCTGTTCACCTCTGTCAGCAAAAAGGACGCATTCCGGAAGCTGGTCCGGCACCCCTGCATCGTCGCGGTCTTCCTGGGTCTGGCGCTGATGTGCCTGCCCCTGAATCCCGTTCCCGGCTTCGTGATGGACAGCGTCGCCGCCCTGAACCGCTGCACCACCCCGGTCTCCATGCTGGTCATCGGCTCCATTCTGGCGGACGCGCCGCTGAAATCCCTGTTCTCCCCTTCCGTGCTGTACTACAGCGCCCTGCGGCTGCTGGCCTTTCCCCTGCTGGTCTGGGGGCTGATGCTGCCCCTGCCCATGGACGGGCTGCTGAAATCCATCTGCCTGCTGATGACCGCCATGCCCGCCGGAAGCACCACTTCCATTCTGGCGGACAGATACGGCTGCGACGCGGCCTTTGCCGCCCAGCTGGTTTTCGTCTCCACCCTGCTCTCCATCGCCACCATCCCCCTGCTGACATTGCTCGTATAGTCACCGCAGTTGAAAAGAAGCATTTGCTTCTTTTCAACAAGTGCGGCGATGATTCGCCGCACAGGCCGCAAAACGGCCTTGCGGTGGACTTCATAGCCGGCACAGGGGCTTTTTACCTAGCCCGTCAGCGGCTCCGCCGCTGGTTGAAAACCGGTATCTGCCGGTTTTCAACTGTGCTGACTATATAGGCACATCCAAGGAGGCGCGCATGCCTGCCATTATCAGAATCATCACCGAGGCGGAGGACGGCAGCACCGTCCGCCATATCCTCCGGGCGGGGCTCCATTTCTCCTCTCACGCCGTGTCCCGGCTGACCCGGGTGGAAAACGGCATTCTGGTCAACGGCCTCCCGGCCCACACGCCCCATGTTCTCCACACCGGGGACCGGCTGGAGGTGGAGACCGGGGACCACCGCCCGCCCAAAACCGCCGCCGTCCCCGGCGACTGGCCCCTGCCGGTGGTCTGGGAGGACGAACACCTGCTGATTGCCGACAAACCCGCCGGCATGACGGCCCACGCCTCCAACTTCCTGCCCCACACTCCCACGGTGGCCGGGGCTCTGGCCTGGACCCGGGGAACGGACTTCATCTTCCACCCCGTGAACCGCCTGGACAAGGGCACCACCGGCCTGATGGTGATTGCCAAAAGCGGCTACGTTCACGACCTGCTGCGGAAACGCCTCCACACCCCGGATTTCCGCCGGGAATACCGGGCCGTCTGCCTGGGCTGTCCCCAGCCGGAGGCGGGGACCGTGGACGCCCCCATCGGCCGGGACGAGACCTCCACGGTGGCCCGGATGGTCCGCCCCGACGGCGCCCCCGCCGTCTCCCACTATGAGGTCCTGGGCAGGAACGGCCCCCTCACCCTGCTCCGGCTTCTGCCGGAGACCGGCCGGACCCATCAGCTCCGGGTCCACATGGCCCACCTGGGCTGTCCCCTGGCGGGGGACTGGCTCTATGGCAGAGAGGACCCGGACCTGATTTCCCGGCCCGCCCTCCACTCCTGTGCCCTCCGACTGGTCCATCCGGTGACGGGGGAGGTCCTGCGCCTGACGGCCCCTCTGCCGGAGGACATGAAAAGACTGCTCTGAATCCCTCGGGACTCAGAGCAGTTTTTGTCTGTACAGGGGCCAGGACACCCCGCACCCCTTTGTCCCCGCCCCTCAGGCGGAGCGAATGACGTCCCTGTTCTTCACGAAATACTCCACGCCGGAGTACAGGGTGGTCAGGGTGATAACCCAGATGCAGATCGTATCCACCCACAGAATCGGGGGACGCGGGGGAGAGAACTGGGACGAGTAGATCATCTGCATCCGTGCCGCCTCAATCCGGGGCCCCAGGGCCAGCATCGCCACAATACACACCATAGTGGAAGCCGTCTTCACCTTTCCGGACCACCCGGCGGCGATGACCCGGCCGTTGTCCGAGGCGATCATCCGCAGGCCGCTGACGGCAAACTCCCGGGTAACGACAATCATCAGCATCCAGGCGGGCATCCGTCCGCCCTCCACGAACCACAGCAGCGCCGCCACCACCAGAATCTTGTCCGCCAGGGGGTCGGCAAACTTGCCGAAGTCCGTCACCAGGTTGTATTTCCGGGCGATTTTTCCGTCCAGCAGGTCCGTGACGCTGGCGGCGATGAAAATAGCCAGGGCCACATAGTCCGCGCCGGGGAATCCCCAGTACAGCACCGCCAGAAACACCGGCGCCAGAATGATGCGGAGCATGGTCAATTTGTTGGGCAGATTCATAGGTCCTCCTTCTCCGGATAGGGTTTGTCCTTCCAGTACCACCAGTTCAGCTTCTCCGGGTCCCGGTCCTCATGGTCCGCGTAGTACACCGCCGCCCGCCAGATGTACAGGGCGCAGCGGTCCTCCCGGTACCCCTTCATCAGGCACTCCCGGAGATACAGCGCTTCGGGGTCCTGTCCCCGAAGGTCGGAGACCTGCCGGACCCCCAGGGCCTCCATGACGGCGGCGGTCCGGGGACCCACGCCGGGAATGTCCCGCAGGGGACTTTTTGCCGGTCTCATTCCACCCGCTCCCCGGTGAGCTCGCCGTCCATGACGCCGGTGAGGCGGACGGTGACGAAGGTCCCCGGCTCCGCGTCCTCCTCCGATGTGAAGTATATGCGCCCGTCAATCTCCGGGGACTCGGCATAGCTCCGTCCGTGGAACATCTGGGCCTGGGGGTCGAAGCCCTCGCAGAGGACCTCCCGCTCCTCACCCAGGACGGATTCGTTGTATGCGTCGATGACGTCGGACTGGACATCCACGGCAAGCTCCGCCCGGCGGGCCGCCTCCTCGCTCCCCACGTGGTCCATCTGGGCGGCCCGGGTGCCCTCCTCCGGGGAGAAGGGGAAGACGCCGGCCCGCTCGATCTTCACCTCCCGGAGGAATCCGCAGAGCTCCTCGAACTCCGCCGCCCCCTCGCCGGGGAGACCGGTAATCAGGCTGGTCCGGAGGACCAGGCCGGGAATCCGGGCCCGGAGCTTCGCCAGCAGAGCTGTGATGCTCTCCCTGGTGTCCCGGCGGTTCATGGCCTTGAGGATACCGTCATTGCAGTGCTGGATGGGAATGTCCAGATAGGGGAGAATCTTCTCCTCCCGGGCGATGGTGTCGATGAGCTCCTCCGTGATTTCATCGGGATAGAGATAGTGGAGGCGAATCCAGCGGAAATCCAGTTTACAGAGCTCCCGCAGCAGGGCCGCCAGCCGGTGTTCCCCGTTCAGGTCCGTGCCGTAGCGGGTGATGTCCTGGGCAATCACCAGCAGCTCCCGCACCCCGGCCTCCGCCAGCTCCGCCGCCTCCTCCAGGAGTTCTCCCATGGGGCGGCTGCGGTACTTCCCCCGGAGGGAGGGAATGACGCAGTAGGCGCAGTGGTTGTCGCAGCCCTCGGCAATGCGGAGATAGGCATACCAGGGGGGCGTGGAGAGAATGCGGGGGCCGTTCTGGGGGGCGGTGTGGATATTCCCCATCAGACAGGGGCGGTCCCCCTCCATCACCGCGCCGATGGCCGGGACAATCTCGCCGTAGCTGCCGGTGCCCAGAATCCCGTCAATCTCCGGCAGCTCCTCCAGCACGTCAGCCTTGTAGCGCTGGGCCATGCAGCCGGTGACCAGTATCTTTTTCAGCTGTCCGGCCCGTTTCAGCTCCGCCAGCTCCAGAATCTGGCCAATGGCCTCCTCACAGGCAGAGGCCAGGAAGCCGCAGGTATTCACCACGGCCACATCCGCCCCGGCGGGGTCGGAAACGATTTCGTGGCCGGCGGACTGGACCAGGGACATCATCTGCTCACAGTTCACCTGATTCTTGGCGCAGCCCAGGGAGATAAAAGCGACCTGATAACTCATGACTCCTCCTCCGGCTGGGCCCCCCGCCATGTTGGGTCGTCGGTGACGCCCAGCAGATAATCTGTGGAAACATGGAAATACTCCGCCAGAAGCACCAGCTTATCAATGGTGGTCCCCCGGTGGCCTCGTTCCATCATGCCAATTGCATTTTGCGTCAGCCCCAACGCATTGGCAAGCTGCATCTGACTGACAGCACTCTTTTGCCGCAGTTCACGAATCCGCTCGCTAAAAATCTTCTTCGTATCCATATAACCTCTTGACTTAGCATTTTGAGTATGTTACTATAAGTGCGCAACAAATGCAATATACAGTATTGGGAAGGGGAAAATTTCTATGTTTGATATCCTGACCGCCCTGTATCATGACGATCCGCTGTCCCCCGGCATATTCTGCAATCTGGAGAGCCCCCAGAGCCCGGATGAAAGGCGGATCGCCACCCAGCTCCGCGTCGTGGACGAAAAAATCGCGGAAGCGTTGATTCCCAGCATCGAAGCCCTGGCGGACAGACAGGCGGAGGAAGCTTTTTATAAGGGCGTGCGCATCGGCGCTCAGCTCATGGTCCAGCTGATGGAGGATTTTTAACCGCTCACAGACTCCGGCTCTTCAGTCCTCCTCCAGCTCTTCGTCCAGCCGGCCCCAGGCCTCCCTGATCTCCCCCCAGGCAAAGCCCCGGCGGAGCAGGGCATTGGTCAGCCGCCGCTTCTCCTTCTCGTCCGGCACGCGGCCCCGGAGCTTGGAGGCGAGAAAGGCGTCAATGGGGCCGCCGCCCTCCGGCAGCTCCTCCAGGGCATCCTCCCACAGCTCCCGGGGCACGCCCTTCTCATAGAGCTTCTGGCGGATGTAGGCCGGACCGTAGCCCCGGCCGCCGTAGTGCCGGACCAGGGCGGCGGCATACTCGGCGTCGTTGATGGCCCCGATGGCCTCCATCCACTCGGCGGCATAGCGGGCCTCGGCCTCGCCGGCCCCCTTCTCCCGGAGCTTCTTTTCCAGGTCCCGGCGGCTCATGGCCCGCCTGCCAATCAGGTCCGCCGCCGCCGTCCGGGCATTGGAGAGACCCGCGGCTTCCTTCAGCCGCTCCATCGTCCCGGCATCCAGCTCGTCCCCCGCCCGGAAGCGGAAGTCCAGCAGCTCCTGTTCCGTTATTTTCAGGCAGGCGCCGTCCTCCAGGAACACCAGCACCCGGCCCTTCTTGTGCCGGGAGGCCTCGACGCGCTCAATCCGCATCGGCCTTGTTCTTCTTTACGGGGGGAGCGTTCCGGTCAGGCTCGTCTCCCGGAACCGAGTCGTCAAAATCGTCGGCGCTGACATCCACCGCCCGGCCCGCGGCCTTGGCGGCGGCCCGGGACTGGCTGCTCATCAGCTTGTCAAAGTTCTTCCGGATATCCGCTTCCAGCTGGTCCCGGATCTCCGGGTTGTCCCGGAGGTACTTCTTCGCCGCCTCCCGGCCCTGGCCGATGCGGCTCTCTCCCATGGAGAACCAGGAACCCGCCTTCTGCACCAGGTCCAGCTTAACCCCCAGGTCCACCAGCTCGCTTTCCCGGACAATGCCCTCGCCATACATGATGTCAAACTCCGCCTCCCGGAAGGGGGGCGCCATTTTGTTCTTGACCACCTTGGCGCGGGTCCGGTTGCCGATGAGCTCCGAGCCGTTTTTGATGGCCTCCACCCGGCGCACGTCGATGCGGACGGAGGCGTAAAATTTCAGCGCCCGGCCGCCGGTGGTGACCTCGGGATTGCCGTACATGACGCCCACCTTTTCCCGGAGCTGGTTGATGAAAATGACAACGGTATTGGTTTTGCCGATGGCTCCGGTGAGCTTCCGCAGGGCCTGGCTCATGAGCCGGGCGTGAAGGCCCACATAGCTGTCCCCCATCTCGCCCTCGATTTCAGCCCGGGGCACCAGGGCGGCCACGGAGTCCACCACAATCACGTCCAGGGCACCGGAGCGGACCAGGGCCTCGGTAATCTCCAGGGCCTGTTCGCCGGTGTCCGGCTGGGAGATCAGCATATCGTCCACCTTGACGCCCAGAGCCCGGGCATAGGCGGGGTCCAGGGCGTGTTCCGCGTCCACAAAAGCCACCTCGCCCCCCAGCTTCTGGGCCTCGGCCACCACATGGAGGGCCAGGGTGGTCTTGCCGGAGGACTCCGGCCCGTAGATCTCAATGATGCGCCCCTTGGGCAGGCCCCCGATGCCCAGGGCCACGTCCAGGGCCAGGGAACCGGTGGGTATGACCTCCACATTCATGGCAGTCCTGTCCCCCAGGCGCATGATGGCCCCCTTGCCGTACATTTTTTCAATCTGTGTCATGGCCGTGCTGAGGGCCTTTTTCTTATCCGCCGCCGGAGCCAGTACCGGCAGGGGCGCTTTTTCCTTCGCCATAGGTCATTCCTCCGTTTATATTCTGTCAATTTCCGTCTCTGTTCCGTCTGTCCTCAAAGGGGCTCCCTGGGAATCACCAGGGCGCAGATGATATATGCGACGATGCCGCTGAAGCCCAGGGCGGTGAACAGCACCCAGGCCAGCCGCACCAGTGTGGGGTCCAGGCCGAAATACTTGGCGATGCCGCCGCAGACGCCGTCCAGCATTTTGCCCTGCTCGATTTTATAAAGCCGTTTTTCCATGGCAATGTCTCCTTTTATCCCCAATGCCCTCAGTGGCCCCGGAGGTCCCACTGGGTGGCCGCCTCGCCCGATCTTCCGTATATGAAATATCCCTCCCAGCCCTCCGGCAGGGCCGGGAACAGCGCCTGGGGGTCTGCGGTGGCAGGAAAATCAGACTGGGTGACCGTATCCCAGGGACAGCCCCGCAGCGCCTCCGCCGGGAACCCGGCCCCGCTCCGGTTCAGAACGCCGGCCCAGATTTCCACATGGTTGCCGGTCCCGCTGCTGTTGCCCGCCCAGACGGCTGTCTCCACAATCTCCGTCTCCGGCGGCAGCTCCGCCAGCAGCCCGTCCAGCAGCCGGGCAGCCGCCCGGTCGTTCCGCAGGGGGGCGATGACAAGGCCGTAGGCACAGGCGGAGAGAGGCAGCACCACCGCCGCTGCCAGAAGCAGCAGGCCGGCCCGCTTCAGAAGGCTCATACCTCCGTCAGCAGAGTACCGAAGACCACCCGGGGGATGTCCCCGGTGTCCTTCACCACCTGGATGTCCCCGAAGCCCTGGGTCCGCATCAGCCGCAGCACACTGTCCGCCTGACCGATTCCCACCTCGAAATAGAGCCGCCCGCCAGGGGCCAGGGCATCCTGCCAGAGGCTGGAGACGGAGCGGTAGAAGTCCAGACCGTCGGCGCCGCCGTCCAGGGCCAAATGGGGCTCATAGTCCCGCACGGACACGTCCAGCCCGGGAATGTCCCCGGTGGGGATGTAGGGGGGGTTGCAGACGATGCACTGGAATTCCCCGAGCGTGCGGTCCGGCTTCTGCCGGGCGTCGGTCCGGATGGGCACCACCCGGCCGGAGAGACCGCAGCGCCGGATGTTCTGGCGGCAGATTTTCAGGGCGCTTTCCGAGTATTCCCCCAGAGCCACCCGGGCCTTGGGGGCCTGGGAGGCCACCGCCAGACCCACGCAGCCGCTGCCGGCGCAGAGGTCCAGCACCCGGCACTCCCCCAGGGCTTTGACATAGGCGCCGGCCTCCGCCGCCAGGACCTCGGTATCCGTCCGGGGAATCAGCACGTCGGCGGAGACATCCAGAGGCAGGCCGTAGAACTCCCATTCTCCGATTAAATAGGCCACCGGCTCCCCGGCAAGCCGCCGTTCCACCAGCTCCCAGACCTGGCGCTCCAGCTCCGGGGAGGCGTAAAGCCCCCCGTCCCGGGTCAGCTCCTCCCGGTCCTTGCCGGTGCCGAAGCAGACCAGCTCCCGCGCCTCCAGTGTGGCGGCGTCCACGCCCCGTTCCCGGAGCTGCTTTCGGACGTCCAAATAGAGATTGTTATAAGTGACCGCCAATGGAATCGCCCCTTTCTCCCAGGCGCAAAATTTGATTCATTTTGTCTCAGCCTTCCTCCGGCGCTCCCGCCGCGAAGCGGCCATAGACATACGGGCTGTCCTCCCCGCCGTTCCGCAGACGCTTCATGGCCCGCCGGGGCGGCTCTGCCCGTCAAAGAAGCAGTCCAGCTCCTGAAAACTCTCAACGGAGCCGTCCGGGGAACAGCCGGAGGCGTTCCTGTTCTCCGTCAGACTTCCGCCCTGGGGTTGTCCTCCGGAAACGTGGGCGGGCTCCGGCCCGGGAAATTGCCCCAAAAATTCCTATTTCCGTCTCCCCTTACCAGGCGTCCTTGCCCTTTTCCGAGGGCAGTACCAGCTCAATGGACCGGATGGCGCACTCAATCATTCCGTCGTCCGGCTCGTTGGTGGTGAAGTTCTGCATCCAGAGGCCGGGAGCGGTCAGAATCCTGGCCAGGGCGCTTTCCTGAACGTGGCGGCCCACCCAGCGGTTGAACTCATAGGTCACTCCCACCACCAGAGGCAGCAGCAGCAGATGCACCAGCGTCCGCAGCCAGGCGTTTGTAACAGGCCAGATGCCGAAAAAGATGCTGGAAAAGATGATAGATACCGCAATGACCACAAACAGAAAGCTGGTTCCGCACCGGGGATGGTGCCGGGGCTGAATCCGGACGTTCTCCACCGTCAGCGGCAGTCCCGCCTCATAGCAGAAGATGGTCTTGTGCTCCGCGCCGTGGTACTGGAAGACCCGGTAGATATCCCGCTGTTTGGAGCAGACAATCAGGTACGCCAGGAAGATGACCACCTTCAGAAGACCCTCCACCAGGTTCCGGCCCCACAGGGGGAAGCCGGGGAAAAAGTGGAGAATGGCCCCGGTGAGCAGCGTAGGCAGCACCATGAACAAAAAGACGCTCATGCCCACTCCCAGCACCACCGCCAGAGCGACCACCAGACTTTCCAGCTTCTTGCTGGAAAAGTGCTCTTCCAGCCACAGTTCAAACCTGGAGGGCTGGCCTGCCTCCTCATCCGGGTAAAATTCGGCGGAGTACATCAGGGCCTTGACGCCGTTGACCATGGAGTCCAGAAAGTTCACCGTCCCCCGAATCAGGGGAACCCCCAAAATGGGATAGCGGTCCTTGACAAAGCGGAGAGGCTCCACCTTTTCCACCAGATTTCCCTCCTGGTCCCGGACCACAATGGCCTGCTTCTCCGGGCCCCGCATCAGAATGCCCTCAATCAGCGCCTGTCCGCCGATGCTGGTGCGGAAGGCGCATTTTTTGTTTTCTTCTGCCATGAAATTTCCTTTCTAACATGCGTACGCGCATAAATTTGTTACCAGGCGCCCTTTTTGATTCTGCCGCCAATCAGGATACACGCGAAGGCGGCGGCAAACAGAAGGACCGGCACCCACAGGGGGCCAAGCACCCAGAGCCAGGGCCACTGAATCACGCCCATCAGCTTCATGCCAATCAGAAGGACCGTCAGCTGCTTCATATCCCCTTCTCCTCTCTGTCACGCCTGAACCGGCAGGCGGATGGTCACCACCGCGCCGCCGCCCTCGGCGTTGCCGATGGTGAAGGTTCCCCCGTGGAGGTTGATAATCTCGTCGCACACCGCCAGGCCGATGCCGCTGCCCCGGGCCTTGGAGGTGCCTTTGTAAAACTTCTGCTTGATAAAGGGCAGTTCCTCCTCCGGAATGCCGGGGCCGTAGTCCCGGACCCGGACCACCTGCTCGCTTCCCTCCTGGACGATGGAGGCAGCGATGCGCTTCCCCGCCCCGCCGTGCTTGGAGGCGTTGTCCAGCACATTGCAGAACACCTGCTTCAGCCGCTCCGGGTCGCCGGGAATCATGGGCAGAAGCATGTCGTCGGGGGAGTACTCCAGCAGGATGCCGTCCTGGCGGAAGAGCTCCTGATAGGTGAAAATGGCGTCCTCCAGCTCCGCCTGAAGGTCCACATTCTCAATCTGGAGGGTAAAGCGGCCGTCCTCCATCTTGGAGAAATCCAACAGCTCCTCCACCATGTTGCTCAGCCGCCGGGACTCGTTGACGATAATCCGGATCCCCCGGCGCAGCTGCACCGGGTCCCCCTCCAGGTCGTCCTCCAGAATGGTCTCCCCCCATCCGTTGATAGCGGTGAGGGGGGTCCGGAGCTCATGGGAGACGGAGGAGATGAATTCGCTTTTCATTTTCTCGTTCTGGCTGATTTTCAGGGACATGTCGTTGATGTTGTCCACCAGCTCCCCCAGCTCGTCGGAATATTTATTCTCGATGCGGGCCCCGTAGCTGCCGGCGGAAATGCGCTTGGCGGCCTCCGTCACCACCGCCACCGGCTCCACCACGTCGTTGATAAACAGCAGATTGGAAAAAACCACCAGCAGCATACACAGCAGCGCCACCAGGAAAATGGCCAGCACCACAAGCATCACCTGCCGGTCCACCGCCCGCAGGGAGGTCACCAGACGGATGACGCCCACCACCCGGCCATTGGCGGTCAGGGGATAGGACACGGCCATAATCTCCTCCCCGGTTTCCAGGTCCCGGCCCCGGTAGGGTCTGGAGGGCTGATTCTGGAGAGCCTGGCTGATGTCCTCCGTCCGGGGGGAGGTTCCCGCAGTCAGGCCGGAGGTGGAGACCTGTATCCGGCCGCTGGAGCCTATGAACTGCAATTCGATGCAGTTTTTATCCTCGAAAAACTCGGCGGACTGGACGGCCTTCTGGTAATAGCTCCCAAAGCCGTTGTCCATGAAGTACTCATTGAAGGAATTGGCCAGGGCCTGGGCGCGGGTCTCCAGACCCTTTTCCATGGTGCCGTAATAATAGCTGGACACGCCGGCGGAAAACAGTGTCACAATCAGCACCAGCAGCAGCACAATGGGCACAATGGAGTTGAAAATCCAGCGCTGACGGAGGCCCCTCAGACGGAGCGCATTCCATCTCTGCTGCTTTTCCATAGGGTTCCCCCTCCTTTCAGGCCCTTCCCCGGGCTACAGGCCCCACTTATATCCGTAGCCCCAAACGGTGGTGATATAGGCGGGATTCTGCACGTTGTCCTCGATTTTCAGCCGGAGACGCCGGATATTCACGTCCACAATTTTCAGCTCGCCGAAGTAGTCCCGGCCCCACACCATATCCAAAATTTCCTCACGGGACAGGGCCTTGCCGGGATTCTCCATGAACACCCGCATGATGGAGTATTCCACCTGCGTCAGCTTAATCCGCTGGCCGTTCTTCTCCAGGGTTCGGTTCCGGGTGTTCAGCAGGAAGGGCGGCTGACGCAGCTCCCCGGTCTGAACCGGGTCCTCGCCGCCCGCCCGGCGGAAGAGGGCATCCACCCGGGCGGTGAGCTCCGCCGGGGAAAAGGGCTTTGTCACATAGTCGTCCGCCCCGGTCATGAGGCCCGTCACCTTGTCCATCTCCTGGGACCGGGCGGTGAGCATGATGATGCCGATGCGGGTATTGGTGGCCCGCACCCGGCGGCAGACCTCAAAGCCGTCGATGCCCGGCAGCATGATATCCAGCAGGGCCACCTTGGTATCCGGATTCTCCCGGAGGAGGTCCATGGCCTCCTCGCCGCTCTCCGCCTCGATGACGTCGTAGCCCGCCCGGCGGAGATTGATGACAATAAAGCTGCGGATACTGGCCTCATCCTCTAAAACCAACACTTTTTTCATAATTTCACCCTTTCCCGGTGGGGTATCAATTGTCGCCGGCGGTCCACTCGGCGGCGATGACGCTGAAGGCGGAACGCACCTCGTCCGCGGTGAGGCCTCCGCTCCAGGACTCGCCGCCCTCCGGCAGCTCGGCGGTATATATGGCACTTTTCTGGCGGCTGAGCAGGAAACGGCTTCCCCGGGTGGCTCTGATCTCCCGGTTGGTTCCTGTGACAGCGGAAATGCGAAGCAGCGCTTCCCCCCGGCGTCCGTGTTCATCCTGGGCATAAAAGGTTACGGCGGCCTCGCCGGAGGAGGAGGTCCGCTCGGTCTGCACCCGGCCCACCCAGGACTCGGGAAGCTGGAAATACCAGCCTTCTTCCATGCAGTGATAGGTGCTGAGGACCGTCCTGCCCTCGCCGGAGACGGCGAAGGTCAGCCAGTCCACCCGCTGGACGGCGCTCTCCCCGTCGGGCCGCACGGGCCGGGGAACCTCCGTCAGGCCGTCGCCGTTGATGTCCGTGGGATAGAGGCCGCTGAAAAAACCAATCTCCCCGGACACGCCGGTGAGCTCGGAGAGAAGGATATTCACCGGCTCCCCGTTCCGCACCGCCAGAATATCCGTGACGGCATCAAACTGCTCCGTGACTCCGGTGATGAAGAGGGCCGGGGCCCCGTCCTCCAGCGCGCCCACGGTGACCCGGCCCTGCTGGCTCAGCTCCGCCATGGTCATGGAGATGCGGGCGGCGGAGCGGAGAGACAGGGTCTCGTCCTGCCAGTCGTAATATTCCGCCGTGCCGTCGCCCTCCTCGTCGGCCCGGAGGACAATCAGCTCCTGCATGCCGTCCCCGTCCAGGTCCATATTGACATAGCGCACATAGCTGACGCTGCGGAGCAGCTCCCTGGTCCCGCCGCCGTCCAGGGTATAGACCGACAGGGCCTGAAGCTCCGTGTTGATTTTCCAGCCCACAATCAATTCCTGACGGCCGTCGCCGTCCAGATCGCTGTAAACCACGCTGTACACCGCGGAGCCGCTGCCCTCGATGACGGCGGTCTGCTCATAGCTGTCTCCCGCGGCGGAAAAAATGCAGATTTTCAGGGGCTTCTCGTCGTCGGTCTTCCGGAAAAAGGCCACGGCCTCCTCCCGCCCGTCGCCGTCCAGGTCGGCCAGCTGGACGGGCTGGATATTCGCGCCGGAGGAGGGGGCGGCATACTCCGCGCCGTCCTCCAGAATCGCGTTGATCTGGCTGCTGAGCTCCGTGTACTTGGCCGGCAGGGTGGGCAGCGTATAGAGCTCCTCGGGGTTAAACACCAGCTTGCCCCCGCCGCAGCCGGAGAGGGACAGGGCCAGCAGCAGAGCCGGCAGCAGCGCTTTCCATTTTGTTTTCAAGACCTCCGCCCCCTTACCGTCATTTCTGGATGATCGGAATCATTATACCACGTTTCTTTTTGTTTGTGTAGGCCTGTTTGCAAATTTGAAAAAAAGCCCCGGCAGTTGCACGGCGGCGTGCAGCTTTTCCCCTGTTTCCGCCCTCTATAATGCTATACAGAAAGGATATTTGCCATATGGAAAAAACGCCGAAATACGACCTGAGCCAGT
Source organism: uncultured Oscillibacter sp. (assembly GCF_947654275.1). GTDB lineage: Bacteria > Bacillota > Clostridia > Oscillospirales > Oscillospiraceae > Oscillibacter. The sequence continues at coordinate 45,148 of NZ_CANTJS010000001.1, forward strand.
GGGAGAAAACCGACCGCATTCTCATGGAGGACTTCAACGCCGACAACGCAAACCTGGAGGCCGCCCTGGCGGCCCTGGCGGCGGGACAGACCGCCGAGACCACACGAGTCAACACGGAGCTGGCCCAAAAAGCCGACATTACCACCCTCAACAGCGTAAAAAGCGCCCTCCAGACGGAGGACGCGCGGCTCAACAGCGTCAAGCTTCAGCTGGTGGATCTGGGCCGCCTCACCATCACCCCCACCGGTACCTCCCGCAGCGCGGACGTCAGCTTTAACGGCACGCTCCTGGGCCAGTGCGTCGCCGCCTTTGTGGACGTCACCGCCCCCTCCGGCGCGTCTCAGGTGGGCGTCACCTTCAACCAGGGGGGCAGCATCGCCTTTCAGTCCACAGGGGTCTATCTCTCGGGGTTCATGATGCTGTACAGCGGAAACAGGGGACGTATGATTTTCTTTCCCCTGGGGGACCCGGATTCCATTATCGGCGGTCTCAGCGTGGCCCCGAATATCAGCATCGGCTACTCAAGCATGACCTTCCGCCAAGTCACAAAGATCGGGCTCTACGCCAACGGTTCCGGCTCCCCGACCCTCCCCGCGCTTCCCTTCCAGTTCCAGTTCCGGGGGTTGAAGGCCTATTGAAATGTTGGTTTGTGTCGGAGGATACGACGAAAAAGGACCCGCCCCAGTGGGGCGGGTCCTTTTTTGCTTAGCTGTAGGAAAACAACGTCGATTTGCTTAAATCAGGGAACCAGAGCGAAGGCGGAGAAGTTCACAGGAGCAGCGGGCATGTCGAAGGTGATGGTCAGAACGGCCTTCTTGGCAGCCACAGCGTCGTCGTTGCCGGTCTTGGTGTAGACACCAGTAGCGGGGATCGCCGTACCAGCAGTAGCGGTCCAAGGAGTATCAGTTCCATCGCTATCGGAGTAATAGGTACCACCATTGTTAATGGCTGTAGCCTCATCCGCAGTGGGTTGGAAGTTAGCGGTATCCGCAACCTGTGCCCGGAGGGTGGCCGCAACGTCGTCATAGGTAAAGGTCTCAGCCACAGCAGTCACACCCTGGGTGGTCAGCTTGACAACTGCGCCATCAGGCAAACCAGTATTGGTGTAGTCGGTGGTCAAAGTCAGGGTAGCGCCGTCAGTAAGAGCCTTGAAAGGAGCTTCCTGACCAGCATCCTGAGTGAAGGTAATGGACACAGGAGTACCTGCCACATAGCTGTCAGCCGCGGTTCCGCCCACAGTCCAGTTGGACATGGCCGCATCGATGGTCAGAGCATAGGTCTTCGCCTCCACATCGGAGAAGGAAACCTCGATGGCATAGCCTTCCACAACGTTCGCGAGGGTGAGGGCGTTATCGCCGTCGGACAGGGTCTGGGCGTTCACCAGGACGGTGTTGCCCTGCTTCACGGTGACCTTAGCGCTGTCATACTTACCAGCTTCCATGGTCACGGTCAGGGTCCTGGTGGAGCCAACACCGATGGAGGTAGAGCCAGCCTTGATGGAAAGGCCCTCGGGAACAGTGCCGGTGGTGGCGGCCTTCACCTTATCCCAGGTGATGGTGGGAGTACCAACGCCGAGCACGGTGCCTTCACGGTAGGTATTGGCGCCCAGCGCGGACACCTTGCCGCCGGTGGTGGTAGTCCTGGCGGTATCGGCCTGCACGCCGTCAACAAGGATGCCGACGGAGACAGTGGCGGTGGCATCGTCAGCGGCCCAAGCGGGCTTGGTCACCTCGAACTCAACAACGGGTCTGCCGCTGCTGCCCAGCTTGACGGTGGCGGTCACGCCGCCGCCGCTGGAAGAACCGCCCTCAGAGCCGTCCTTGCGGGTCGCTTCCTGAACGATGATCATGGCGACATCGCGGAAGCCGTCGGACTCGACGTTATCGTTGACAACCATGGCCAGCTTGACGTCCTTGAAGTCCTTCAGGTCCTTGGTGGAAGCGATGTGGTTGGTGGTCAGGTCGACCCACTGGGTCTTGCCGCTGACGCGGACGCGGTCCACAAACTCGCCGGTCTGCTTGTCGTCACCACTGTTATACACGATGGTGCCAACAGCAGGCTTCTTGCTGGGATCGGTCCTGTCGACATTGCTGCCGTCGGGAGCCTTGTAGGAATCGCTCTCCAGAACAATGATGTTGTCATTGCTCTTCAGGATGTTGGAAACCTTGGCCACGAAGGTGGTGGTGGTCTTGTCGAAGTGGTTGGTGTGCTCGCGCAGCTTGTAGAAGTCGGAAACCTGATCGTTCTGGACCTCGCTGTAGCTGGCGAAATCGCCAACGCTCAGATTCTCATAGGAGTAGATGGTCTTTGCCTCGCCGGCCAGACCGTCGGCAGTGTTCATCACCACGGTGTAACCGTAGATGATCTTGCCGGTGCTGTCGCTCTTCTGAGCGGAGCCCAGATAGTCGCGGATGTACAGCAGATTGCTGGAGATGGCGGTGTTGCTCTCGCGCTTGATGACAACGGCCTTGACAGAGGCGTTGTTCTTGTTGTCCGCGCCGCTGTTCTCGCCGCCGACATAGGCCTGAGCGGTATCCCACGCGCCGATGTTAGCGTCATTGGTGAACTGGCCGTTAGCGGCGGTACCGCCTTTATAGGCCTTCAGCTCGGTGTTGGAAACAGCCTGAACACCCTTGCGGATTTCAACGCTCTCAACCTCGTTGTCGTCGTTGAACTCAACATAGATGAACTTGATGCCGCTGGCAACGTCAATGGGGTTGGCCAGGCTGATCTTGGAGTTCGTTTTATAATGACCGCTTACGTCAGTCAGGGCAATACGGGTATTGTAAGCGGTGATCTGATAGGTATTGCTGGAAGCGCCGTGGTCAACAGCATAGATCTTGGCGTCGTTGCCGGGCTCGGAACCGTCCTTCAGGAGCCAGTCGGCAGAGCCGCTGGTGGCGTTCTCATAACGGACCAGGTCGCCGGGCTTGGCGTGGTCCTCAGCGTCACCAGCGCCAACCTGAGGATCGCGGCCCAGGTTCAGGTCAACCTCGTTGCCGTTCATATCCCAGCCGTGGACGAACTTGACCAGACGGCCGTCGATCAGGGAATCATAGTAGTAACCAACCACCATGTACTCCTCGGTCTTGCCCACGTCCTCGGCCAGCAGGGCATTGCCGTACTTGTCCAGGGTCAGGGTGACGTCCTTCTTGGTGACCTTGACGGCCTCGCCGTCGATCTCAATGATGTCCTTGTTCCACTCAGCGGCCTTGTAGGAGGTACCGCCGACGGTCAGGCCGATGGTGCCGCGGTTGCTGGCGCTGGAACCGTAGGTGTCGACGCGGGTCAGAGCGCCGGTCACGGTCTCGGGAACATAAGCTTCCCAAATGTCGAAGCGGGCGTTGCCGTGATCCTCAGCCACGGGAACGACGACAACCTTGTCGCCGGCCTTCAGGCCGGAAAGCACGCTGTAGCCGCGGTCCTCAACCTGAATGTCGTTGTAGGTCTTGGAGCCGGCCAGGCCCTTGTCATTGGCCACGTCGAAGGCCTCGCGGTTGTAGCCTTCCTTGGGGGCGTGGGTGTCGGCGCCGTCGGTGTCATACTTGCCCAGGGTGACATAGTCAGAGCCAATGCGCTTGACTTCCACCAGAGCGGACTGGATAACCACAACGTCGGTGATCAGGTCGGCATCGGTCTCGGAGACATAGACCTCCACCACGGTGCCGTTGTCGGTGAAGTCGGCAATCTCAGAAACCTTGGCCATAGTGTGGGAGCTGGCATAGCCGTTCAGCCAGAGCTGAGTGCTGCCATTCACCTCATAGCCGTTCAGACCCAGAGCGCGGACCTTGCTGGCGTCGGTGCTGGAGTTGTCGTTGTGAGCGACCAGCTCGGTGTAGCGGAAGTCGGGCTCCAGGGCATAGGTGCCGATGGTGACCTTCTTGTAGCTCCACTCAGCGGAGGGCTGGCCCAGGTCGTTGTCGGTGGGGTTCTTCTTGTCGTGCTCCAGACGCAGGTCAACGAAGTGCTCCTCACCGAACTCAACGGTGTAGTACTCGCTGCTGTTGGCGGCGGTCTTGGCGTTGATGTTGGTGGCGAAGTCCTGGTTGCTGGTCTTGTAGCTGCGGTTGGGGTTCACAACCACGGTCTGATCGCCATTGGTGACGTTCATGCCGCCGCTGTACTCAACCAGAGTGGCCTTCAGGGTGTTCAGAGCCAGCTGGCAGGCCTGCTCGCGGTTGACGGTCTCGTTGCCCTTGAAGCTCAGGCGGTCGAACAGGCCGGCCTCGTTGCCCAGGGCGGCAACCTTCATGTTCCAGCCGGCGCCGGTGAAGCCCTCAAGCTCGCCCTTGTAGCCCAGAGCGCCCAGCAGCATCTTGCTGAAAGCATAGCCGCTCAGGCTTCCGTCGGGCTTGAAGGAGCCGTCCTGATAACCGTTGATGATCTTGCTGGTCTTGCAGTAGCTGATCACGCCCGCGAAGGTGTGATTCACAGGAACATCGGTATACGGAGCGGTCGTTGCCACCAGGTTAGAGGCGGCGTCGGTGCCGATCAGCAGGGACACGATGATCTTGGCGGCAGCGCCGCGGGTCAGCTCCTTCTTGGGCTGGAAGCTGCCGTCGCTGTAGCCGGTGATGATGCCGAGACGGTTCAGAACCGCAACGGCTTCCTCGTACTGAATCTCATCCTTGTCGGTGAGATCCTTGTACTCGGTGGCGCCGGCGCTGATGGTGACCAGGGACATGGTCATAACCAGTGCCAGCACCAGGGACAGGAATTTCTTCATGTAGACATTCCTCCTTCTAAAATTACGAAGCGGTCAAATGTTCCGTGCCGCAGTCCCCCTTCCAGGGTTCGTGTCGGGGCTAGCCGATCCCACATCAATCCTGGAACAGGCTTCCTTGGCCGGGCCATCCGCCCTTCGCAAGCCTAATGTAACAGCCCCGAATCCGTTTGTCTATGAATTCGCCGGACTTGTAATTTGTTTGATAAACGGCCTGTTTTTATTGCCGTTATGGGTTAAACAGCGGTAACAAAGTTCCGATTTTGCCGGGCCAAACCGCGGCGCTCCGCCGCAGCCGGAGGGCGGCCCCTCCGCCGCCGGGGCGGGTCCGGAGGGGCCGTCTGCCGCCAGCCTGCTCAGGCCTCGCCGGCGCTCTTATTCAATAAGTAGCGCTGCCGCTCCTGGCAAATCCGCCCCGACGCCAGCAGCTTTTGCAGCACCGGGCGGCACTGTCCCGGCTCAATGCCCAGCAGCCTCGCGATGTCCTGCCGGTAGGCGAAGCCCTCCCGCTCCAGATAGTCCAGAATGGCCTCCGCCTGCTTCTCCGGCGGCACCACGGCCTCGGGAAGGTAGTAGCGGTTCCCCACCTGGGTGAGCCTGCCCCGCTTCACCATCTGCCTGAGGCGGTTGTAAGCAGTGGTCCGGGAGACCTCCAGCAGCGCGCACACGTCGTTCCGGGTGACGGCGCGGCGCTTCCGGACCAGCTCCAGAATCCGGCCCTCTCCGCCGGAGCGGAGGCCGCAGTCCATGCGCAGATCCCGGAGGGTCACGTCGTCCAGCCCCGCCCGGATCAGCGCCGCCCGAACCAGCTTGGACAGCCGGGTCCGGTCATAGGGCTGGCGGCTCCTGGGGGAGGTCAGCACCCATTCCGTATCCGGCTCCAACTCCCGCAGCGCCTCCAGCGCCCCCAGAACGCCGCCGGTCAGGGGGACCCTCCGGTCCTCCAGACGCAGCAGCCCCCGGTCCAGCTCCGCCTGCTCCCACCGCAGAGCCACAATCTCCTCCAGCTGCAGGCCCGCCTGCCAGGTCAGCCACAGGGCCACGCCGGCCGGGCTGGTTCCCTCCGCCCGCAGCAGCTTCCACAGGGCAAACTCGTCAATCCGGGCCGGCGCTTCCCGGCGAATCCGGGTGGACACCCGCTTTTCCTCCAGATGCCGGCCAAAGTGGACATTCAGGCCCGCCGCTTCCACGCCGGTAATCCGGGAGACATACTGCCAGTCGTGGGTCTCCAGCTGCCGCAGGACGAAGTCGTTCCGCAGATCAATGAGCCGGACGGCGGTCTGCCCCTCCCGGTCCAGGGCGGTCCGGGCCAGCCGGGAAATGGACTGGGGCGTCAGGGGCTTCCGGTCCCGATCGGACAGCACCACGTGCTCCTGCCGCCGGTCCCGGCTGTCCCGCAGCCTCTGAAGCCACTCCGCCAGCTCATCGGAAATGGGGACGCTCCGGTCCGCCAGAACAATTTTCCGGTCCAGAAAATCCACCCGCTCCCAGGTCAGCCCCTGGATTTCCTCCCGCAGCAGTCCCGCCTGCCACGCCAGACGCAGAATGGCCCCGGCGGCGTCCTCCGCATGGGCCGCAAGGATGCGGTTCATGGCCCCTTCGTCAGGGCGGTTCACGACATAATCCTGCATGGCTCCTCCCTTTTTGTTACAGTTGTATAGCAAATTTTCTGCCTTCCCCATAAAGCAAAAAACGCCTTGTTTTCCTCGTAACCGCGGAAAACAGGCAAGTTTCAGCACAGGCTGTTTGTTACACTTATGGGCTTCAGACATCGAATCTGCCAGATTCCTTGAATCCACTGCGGCGCAACGGATTCAAGGTTTTTCATACTTGCAGGATACGCTAAAAGATAACAAAAATCAATATCTTTTTGCATATTTTGCATCGCAGGAACCGGGAATAGACTGGAACAAAAGAGACAGAAAGGAACGTGACATACAATGACAAAGCAGGAACGCGTCGACATGGGGCACCGCCTGCGCCAGCAGCGGAGCCGTCTGGGGCTGACCCGGGAGCAGTTCGCGGAGCTGGCGGATATCGGAGCCGGGTACTACGGACAGATCGAGGTGGGCACCTCTCAGATGTCCATTGACACCCTGATAAAGATTTCTAAGGCCTCCCGCCTCTCCCTGGAATACATCCTCTTTGGCCGGGAGGAGGAACCGGCGGACCCCGCCCCCGTTCAGGCTCTGCTGGGCCGCTGTACCGCCCGGGAGCTGCGGCTGGCGGAAAAGGTTCTCCAGCTCTTCCTGCTTCGGGGCGATCTGTAGAGGGCGGTTTCAAAGGATTTCACGGATTTTTCCCCTTTCCCACTTTCCACGGCAGGAAAAAAAGAGTATAATGCCCCTGTCAACTATTGATTTCACGGAGGAACCTTCATGAACGACAAGGAAATGTTACTCTTAAAGCTGGGGGAAGTGGTCCTGAAGGGCCAGAACCGCCGTTCCTTTGAAGACCGGCTGGTTGCCAACACGGCCCGCCGTCTGAAAAGCTGCGGCAGCTTCCAGGTCTACATCCGCCAGAGCACCATCTATGTGGAGCCCACCGGGGACAACTGCGATATGGAAGCGGCTTACGCCGCCGCCCGGCAGGTCTTCGGCGTGGTCTCCGTGGCCCGGGCCGTCCCCTGTGAGAAGACGGTGGAGGCCATTGCGGAGACTGCCAGGAGCTACCTGGCGGACCAGTTCGCCGCCTCGAAGAGCTTCAAGGTGGAGAGCAAGCGGGCGGACAAGAGCTTTCCCATGAATTCCATTCAGGTCTCCCAGGCGGTGGGAGGCGAGCTGGCGGAGGCCTTCCCCCATGTCGCCGTAGACGTGCACAACCCGGACCTGACGGTGTTCGTGGAGGTTCGTGAGAAATACGCCTATGTCCACGCCCCCGCCCTCCCCGGAGCGGGTGGCCTGCCGGTGGGCATGGGGGGCCACGCCGTCAGTCTGCTCTCCGGCGGACTGGACAGCCCCGTATCCTCCTGGATGATGGCACGCCGGGGCGTGGAGCTGGAGATGGTCCATTTTGTCTCCCCGCCCTATACCTCCCGGCAGGCTCAGGACAAGGTGCTGGAGCTGGCCCGGCTGCTGACGGCCTACTGCGGCCGCCTCCGGGTCCACATCGTCCCCTTCACGGAAATTCAGGAGGAAATCCGGAAGAACTGTCCCGAGGAGTATTTCACTCTGATTATGCGGCGCTTCATGATGCGCCTGGCGGAGGCCATTGCCAGACGGGCGGGGGCCAGGGCCCTGATTACCGGCGAGTCCCTGGGCCAGGTGGCCAGTCAGACCATGATGGCCCTGGGGGTCACCGAGGACGTCACTACCCTGCCGGTGCTCCGGCCCCTCATCGGCATGGACAAGGTGGAGATCATCCACACCGCCCAGCGCATCGGCACCTACGATACTTCCATCCTCCCCTATGAGGACTGCTGCACCGTCTTCACCCCCCGGCATCCCGCCACCCGTCCCCATCTGGAGGACGTGCGGAAGGCCGAGGCCAAACTGGATGTGGAGGCCCTGGTGGCCCGGTCCCTGGAGGGGGAGGAATGGGTCTGGGTGAAGCCCTGAGGTAAGCAACCACAAACACAGAATAAGGGGTGTTTTCATGATTGACTGGAACGAGCTGAACTGCCGCAGTATGCTGGAAAACTACTACGCCGCCCTGCTGAAGCGGGAAGAACAAAAACATATAAACCATGAGAAAAAGGCGAAAACAGCAGAGGAACTGGAGGATTTGAAAGAGAAAATCGAAAAGAAGCAAATTCACAGCCTGCGGGTTCTCGCCTTCTGTCGGGACATCGCAGCAGTACTCACAGAGTCTAACCCCAAACCGGGGCTCAATGAAACCATGCTTTACGCCGCCGCCCTTCTTCATGATATCGCCAAATTCGACAGCAACAAATACCATCACCGTCTGGCTGCCAGCGCCATCAAGACAGTCTGCGGCCCCTACGGTCCTGAGGACAGCGCCGGTTTCTTTGCCCTGGACGAAATCATCACCGCCCATAAGACCCGGCGGTTCGCCCCCTGTCCGGAATACGCGGCGGAGGCCGCCATCCTCCGCATGGCCGATAAGCTGGATGAAATCTATCGCAAAACACAGAAAGTGCAGGAAGCGGAGGCAGGGGTAATACAAGCAGAGCAGAAGTTTGAAAAAGCTGCGCACAACGAAAAGCCAAAAAAGGCTGCCAAAAAGCTACAGGATAAAGAAGAAAAACTTATAAAAAGAGAGGCCTCTCTGGAGAAAGCAAAGGTGGATTTCATACAGAACCGTGAAATCATTCATACTTTTTTTGAAAGCGAACATCATGGCGGCTGCGATTCAACTTTTTACAAAGCTCTCTGCAAGGCGCTTGCTCTTCGTTGCGACTCCCTTTTAAATTTTTAAGTCTTTCCTGGCCATCAGAAAGGAACGCTTATGTCACACACCGCCGAGCTCATCGCCGTAGGCACCGAGCTGCTCCTTGGCAACATCGCCAACACCAACGCCCAGACCCTCAGCCAGAGCCTGTCCGCCCTGGGCGTCAACGTCTTCTGGCACACCGTCGTAGGCGACAACCCGGACCGCCTCCGGGAGGCCCTGGACATCGCCCGCCGCCGGGCGGACATCATCATCACCACCGGGGGCCTGGGCCCTACTTACGATGATCTCACCAAGCAGACCATCTGCGCCGCCTTCGGAAAGCCCCTGGTCCTCCACCCGGACATTCTGGAGGACATCCGGGCCTTTTATGAGTCCGCCCTCCACGTCCCCATGCCGGAGAACAACACCCGGCAGGCGGAGCTCCCCGAGGGCTGCACGGTCTTCGACAACCCCGTGGGCACCGCCCCCGGCTGCGCCTTTGAGTCGGAGGGCGTTCACGTCCTCATGCTCCCCGGCCCGCCCCACGAGATGGAAACCATGCTCCGCCGCCACGTAGAGCCCTATCTGCGCAGGCTGTCCCACGAGGTCATCGTCTCCCGGGACATCATGACCTTCGGCATGGGCGAGTCCTCTGTGGATGAACTCCTACACGAGAAAATGGCCCGCATGACCAACCCCACCCTGGCTACCTATGCCAAGCCCTGCGAGGTCCGCCTCCGGGCCACGGCCAAGGCCCCCACCCGGGCAGAGGCGGAAGCCATGCTGGTCCCGGTGGTCGCGGAGGTCCTGGACCTTCTGGGGGACATCGTCTATGGCGTGGATGTGAAGGACCTGCCGGAGGTCTGTCTGGCGCTTTTGAAGGACAGGGGCCTGACCCTTGCCACCGCCGAGAGCTGCACCGGCGGTCTTGTGGCGGAGAAAATGACCGCCATTCCCGGAGCCTCCAGGGTCTGCCGGGGCGGCGTGGTCAGCTACTGGACCAGCACAAAGGCGGATATCCTCCATGTCCCCCAGGAGATTCTGGACGGCCCCGGCCCCGTATCGGAGGCATGCGCCCGGTCCATGGCGGAGGGCGTCCGCCAAATCACCGGAGCGGACCTCGGCGTCTCCGTCACCGGCTCCGCCGGACCGGACCCCGACGAGCGGGGCGTCCCGGTGGGCATCGTTTACATCGGCCTGTCCACGCCTGAAGGGACCTTCTGCCGCCCCCTGGATTTCGGACGCCGCCGGAGGGACCGCATCCAGGGTCTGGCGGCCAACCACGCCTTCGACCTGGTGCGCCGGTATCTCTCGCGGCTGCCCATGTGAGGCCCCGCCACTCTCCGGAGACAAAACAGAAAAGCGAAAAACGAAGAAAACACAAAAGCCCCCTGCGGGAAATTCCCGCAGGGGGCTTGCTGTCTGGGTTCCGGCGCTTCAGCCGCTTATATCGCGGCCTGCCGGATATCAGCAGAAGATTTACGTTACTGCATAAAGGTGCCGTCCATCACCTGGTCGATATAGCTGTTGTACTTGTCCTGCACCTCAGAGGGCACCAGGTCGCTGAGCTTGCCCACGGACAGAACGCCGTTCTGCATGGTGCCGTAGATGGTCTCGCCGCCGAAGGTGCCGGCCTCCACGGCCTCCATGCACAGGCCCACCAGGCCGGAGTTGTCGGTGACCTGGCTGCCGATGATGCACTCGTTCTGGCCCAGGAAGTCGCCGGGCTGAGCGATGTCATAGACCTTCACGGAGCCGCTGGCGGCATTGGCCTCGTCAATGGCCTGCCGCGCGCCGGAGTCCACGGCGGAGGCGTCGCCAAAGAAGACGTCCGCGCCCTGGTCCATCATGGCCTTGGCAAACTCGATGCCCTTGTCGGAGGCGCTGAAGTCGCCGGAATAGACGATATCCAGAGCCTCGACGGTTTTGCCCTCCTGCTGGCCGATGTACTCGGCGGACTCCACAAAGCCGGCATATTTGCCCTTGGTGGTGTCGATTTCCATGCCGCCGATGAAGGCCACCTTGCCGGTCTCGGTCATAAGGCCTGCCAGGATGCCGGCAATCCAGCCCACCTGCTGGGAATCGGGGAGCAGAGAGGTCACATTTTTGTTGGCGGCCTTGTCCGGGGTGTCCGCGCCGCCGTTCAGCAGGGCGAAGGCGATGTCGGGGTACTCCTCGGCGGCCTGGAGAATGGCGTCGGTGTACTGGTTGCCGGGGGCATAGATCAGGTCATAGCCCAGGTCGCAGAAGGACACGATGTTGTCATAGTAGGCGGACTGGGCAATGCTGTCGGATACGGCGGTCTCCCAGCCGTATTTTTCGGCGGCGTCAATCATGGCGTTGTAGCAGGCCATGCCCCATCCGCCGTCGGAGATGCTGGAGTCGCAGATCATGGCAACCTTGTAGGTCTTTCCGCCGGAATCGCCGCCGGCATTGCCGGAGTCGCCGCCGGAAGGGGCCGCGCCGCCGGTGCCGGTGGAGCTGCCGCCGGAATTGCCGCCTCCGCAGGCGGCCAGGCTCAGCGCCAGAGCCAGGGTCAGAATCAGTGCAAGTACTTTTTTCATTCCGAAAATCCTCCTTATTTTGTTCACGTTTGTGCTTCTATATGAAAACAGACCGCAGGCCTGATTTCAATGTTGGAAAATTCCTAATTCCTCATTCCTAACTCCTGATTGAGGGTCAGCGCTCCTCCCGCAGATAGGGCTTGCCCACGCCCTTGGGGCCGGCCTTCTTCGCGCCGATGACCGCCAGCACCGCCACCGTGGCGATGTAGGGAATCATCTGGAAGAACTGATAGGGGATGCCGTAGCTTCCCACCTGGAGCCGGATCTGAAGGGCGTCGCAGAAGCCGAAGAACAGGCAGGCCAGCAGCACGCCGCCGGCGCTCCACCGGCCGAAAATCACCGCCGCCAGAGCGATGAAGCCCCGGCCGGCCACGTTGCCGTCGGTGTAGGTGGTGGAATAGCAGGTGGTGAGATAGGCCCCGCCGATGCCTGCCAGAGCGCCGCAGATGACGCTGGCGGCGTACTTCACGCCCACCACGCTGATGCCCAGGGTGGCGGCGGCCTTGGGGTACTCGCCCACGGCCTTGAAATTCAGGCCGGACCTGGTCTTGTTGAAGTAGACGGCGGTGAAGATGACCAGACCGTAAGCCAGATACACCATGGGGGTCTGGTCCAGCAGCAGCCGCACCAGGAAGTTCTCGGAGGTGATGCCCAGCAGGCCGGAGAGGGTGGTCATGAGGCCCACCTGAACCAGCTCGCTGCCCGCGCCGAAGTACACCCGGTAGATGAACGCCGCCAGGGCCGGGGCAAAGATATTGATAGCCATGCCGTAGACAATCTGCTCGGCGCAGAGGTTGATGGTGGCATAGGCATAGATCATGTTCACAAGGATGCCCACCGCCGCGCCGGCGGCCACCCCCAGCAGGGGGCTGCCGGTAATCAGGCTGACCATGAAGCCCGTCAGGGAGCCGATGGCCGCCAGACCCTCCAGGCCGATGTGGACCAGGCCCGCCCGCTGGGAATACAGCTCCGCCAGGGACAGGAAAATCAGGGGCGTGGCCATGCGGACGCTGGCCAGAATCAGGTTGGAGATGAAAGAAGCATCCATGTTATGCCGCCTCCTTTTTTGAGAACATCCGGGCCACCGCCGCCTTGAACTGGGGCAGTTTCACCATAGCCAGACCCGCCACGGTGAACACGATTACCAGGGCCTGAATGATATCGGACACGCTGGTGGGCACGCCGGTGGCCGCCTGCATGGTGGTGGAGCCCACCCGCAGCACCGCGAAGAAAACAGCCACCAGAATCGTCGCCAGGGGATGGAGCTGGCCGATGAGGGCCATGGCCACGCCGTCGAAGCCGTAGCCCGCGGCAAAGCCGTTGATGAGCCGGTACTGAGTGCCCATCAGCTCCGCGCTGCCGCCCAGACCGGCGATGGCCCCGGAGACGATGAAGCTCATAAGGATGTATTTTTTCACGGCGAAGCCGTTGAACCGGGCCGCCGTCATGTTCAGGCCCACCGCCCGGAGCTGGAAGCCCCTGGAGGTGTGGAACAGGAAGTAATAAATCAGGAATCCCGCGGCCAGGGCGATGACAAAGGCCGTGGTCACCCGCAGGCCGAAGAGGCGGCTGAGCTTGGTGGCGTCGGGCACCGAGGCCGTCTGGGGCACGGTGCCGTCCCGGAGCCAGTTGGTGTATACCACGCCCATCAGAAGCGTCGCCACATAGTTGAGCATGATGGAGATAATCATTTCGTTCTGGCCCCGGTAAATTTTCAGGAGACCGGGAATGGCCGCCCACAGTCCTCCGGCCAGAGCGCCCAGCACCAGGCAGAGGAGAATGGCGGGCAGGCCCTCCACGCCGCTCTGGGTGGCGACAAAGCAGCAGACGATGGAACCGATGATGAACTGCCCTTCGCCGCCCAGGTTGAACACGCCGCAGCGGTAGGCGAAGCAGGCGCACAGGCCCGTAAAAATCAGGGGCGTGGACCGGGCCAGGGTGGTGCCGATGTTCCGGGCGCTGCCGAAGGCGCCGGCGAACAGGGACTGAAGGGCCACAAAGGGGTTGGCTCCCAGGGCCGCCATAATCACGCAGCCAATGACAAAGGCCAGCAGAATGGAGACCAGGGGCACCAGGATATTGACCAGCTTGTTTTTCATGCGTCTGCCCTCCTTACTTCCCGGCCATAGCCAGGCTGATTTCCTCGATGGGAGGATTTTTCCCGGGATAGACGCCCATAACCTGCCCCTCGAACATGACAATGATGCGGTCGGAAACCTCCAGAATCTCGTCGAAGTCCGCGGACACCAGCAGCACGCCGCAGCCCCGGTCCCGGGCCTCAATCATGGTATCGTGGATGAAGCGGGTGGCGCCGATGTCCAGACCCCGGGTGGGATGGACCGCCACCAGCAGGTCCGGATTGTTCTCCAGCTCCCGGGCCAGAATCACCTTCTGCTGATTGCCGCCGGAGAGGTTCCGGGCCTCCTGCTCAATGGAGGCGCAGCGGATATCATATTTTTCCTGCATCTTCAGCGCATAGTCCCGGATAGCCTTTTTCTTCAGGACAAAGCCTTTGCCGCTGGAGAACTCCGGGGCATCGGTGCTCTTGAGGACGATGTTGTCCTTCACCGTCATCTCCCCGATGAGGCCCATTTTGTTCCGGTCCTCCGGGATATGGGAGACATTTTCCAAAATAAAGCCGTTGGGTGTGAACTGGGCCACCCGGGACCCCTTCATGTCCACGGAACCGGCGTCGGGGGTCAGCACGCCGGTAACCACCTGGGCCAGCTGGCTCTGTCCGTTGCCGTCCACACCGGCGATGCCCACAATCTCCCCCCGGCCCACGGTGAGGGAAACGCCGTTGAGGCCGTTGTGCTTGGAGGTTTTCTGGAAGTCCACCCCCCTGAGCTCAATGACTGGGTCCCCGGCCCGCTCCACCTTCTCATACTGAGAGGGGGTCAGCTCCCGGCCGATCATCAGGTTGGCCAGAGCCTGGCCGTCGGTCTCCTCCCGCTTCAGGGTGGTAACCACCTCGCCGGCCCGGAGGATGGTGATGCGGTCGGAGATGTGCAGGACCTCCCGCATTTTATGGCTGATGAAGATGACGCTTTTGCCCTCCTCCGTCAGCTTGCGCATAATCTTGAACAGCCCTTCCACCTCGATATCCGTCAGGGCGGCAGAGGGCTCGTCCAGAATCAGGAGCTCCGCTCCCCGGTACAGCGCTTTCAGAATCTCCACCCGCTGCTGCGCGCCCACGGCGATCTCCGTAATGGGCTTGTCCAGCTCCACGTCCAGTCCGTACCGGGCGGAGAGCTCCAGAATCTCCTTTTTCCGGGCCTCCCGGTCAATGAAGACGCCCCTGGCGTTCCGGTCCCCCAGGATGATGTTCTCGAAGACCGTCATGGCCTCCACCAGCATAAAGTGCTGGTGCACCATGCCGATGCCCAGCTTCACCGCCTGGGCGGGGGAGTCGATGCGGACCTTCTGCCCGTTCAGGTAAATGCTGCCCTCCGTGGGCTGGTAGAGGCCGATCAAGACGTTCATCAGGGTGGATTTGCCCGCGCCGTTCTCCCCCAGCAGGGTGAGAACCTCGCCCTTTTTGACGGTGAGATTGATGTCTTTGTTGGCGTAGAAGTCTCCGAAGCGTTTGCTGACATGCTCCATTCTCAGGAATTCTTCCAAGATTCCGTCCCCTCCTTTGTTGGTTCGTCCCCGCCCCCCCGGAAGGGAGGAACTCCGCTCCGGCGGGCCCGCGGCCAGCGGCGCCGTTTCAGGCCGCCGCACCGAAACAGGCGGCTGTATTCTGTTCAGCCATGCCGGCTATAGCTATAGCATACGATATTTTCAGGCGTTTGTCCAGAAAATTGTCAGAACAGGAGGGGTCCATTCACGCTTTTTTCAGAAGGAGGGGGCAGGCTCCGTCCCGCCCTGTCTCCGGGAGCCGCCGCGCTCACGGGAGATGGGCCGGGACAGAGCCCGGCCCTTCTCCGTAAAATCTCTGAGGGGAACCCTCCCGCCGGAAAATCCCGCTCCTCCCGCCGGAAAATTCCGCCCCTCCCGCCGGGCCTGTTCCCCCGGCCCGAAAACCCGCTTCGTCAAGCCCCGCGCCAAAAAATCCAAAGCGGGCGGCCGCCTGCTGACGGACGGCTGCCCGATAAACTGAAATTTATTCGTCCACTTCTCTTATAAAAATCATAACACCGTTTCCCCAGGTGCAAAACTTCCAGCCCTCCATCCCCAATTCGTTCCATTGCTTTTCCGCATCAGATACTTTTTTTGAAAAATTCAGTCCGATTTTCTCTTTTACTTCAACCATCTTATATTCGTACTTTTTCAATGCTCACAACCTCTTTTCCTGTTTCAAATTCCGAATTTATCGCTTGGCCATAGCTAAAAGCATACCACTGGTTCAGATGACATTCAACCCTGATTCAACGGTTATCACAGATGGAAAAAAGCCTATCCAAGGTGGGCCGTGAAATTCCTGTTTATCGAATGGGTAACAGCGCATCGTTTCTGTCATATCAATACGCTTTTGCAGGAACCGCCGAAGCGATATCCCGGCAGCGCATTCCTTAAAAGGAACATGCGGCGGTTTGGCTTGCACAGGCGCGGCAAAAGCGGTATAATGAAAAAAGTGTCGAATGCTCACATCGGGGGAGATGAGATGATGAAAAAAAGCGTATCCGTTGACAGGAAGAATTTGGGTGAATACGCGCGGAGAATCAGCCGGATGGAGCTCCGGCGGAAAAAGCTGCTGTCCATGCGGACCTGCGCCGGGCTTACCAGCGGAGCCGCGTTCTTCGCCGCCGCCCTGTCCGCCGCCTACGGCATCGCCGGCTCAATTGAAATGCCTGTTTTCTCCCGGCTCCGCTTTCTGGGCGACGCCTGGAAAACCCTGTGCGCCGCCTTCCTGCCGGAGGGGTATTCTCCGCAAGAGGCCATCCTGTTCTCCATACTGGCCGCCGTCCTGATTGCCGCAGCGGTCCATCTCCTCACCGCGCTGGCCGTGGGACTGGCCTGCTCCGAAACATCCCCCGTCCCCATGGAGGGCAGCGAATCCCAGCAGGCCGCCGCGCTTTGCAAGCGCTGCGCCGCAGCAGGGACCAGGCTTCCGGACCGGAAAAGCTCCGTCTGCATCCTCATATCCCTCTTTTATGCCCTGATCCTTCTGCTGCCAACCCTGCTGGACCGGAACGAGATGGCGGGCGCTCTGGCGGAAAAGGGTCTTGTGGCGCTGATTGCTTCGGTGTCCTTCATGATCGCCTTGCTGGCGCTGATCTACGGCGTCCCCTATGCGGTCTTTTTGTGGGTAAGCGGTCTTTTTTACCGGGTCCGCCGGAAGATTGAGTGGGAAGACGCTCTTGACGCATATGCCAAGCAGTGCAAAACCCAGGAGGAGGAGCAGGCGCGCGCCGAGGCGGAGCGGAAGAGCAGGGAAGAGGCGGAGCAGAACCGCCGGGAAGGCGACGCGCTTTACCGCCGGGCCATCGCGAACCA
This sequence comes from uncultured Oscillibacter sp., assembly GCF_947654275.1. Lineage (GTDB taxonomy): Bacteria > Bacillota > Clostridia > Oscillospirales > Oscillospiraceae > Oscillibacter. The sequence continues at coordinate 62,206 of NZ_CANTJS010000001.1, forward strand.
GACGGTGGACGAGGAATTGATGTGGCAGGCCGCGGAGCTGGGAAGCCGCCCCGCCTGCCTGTACCTGGGCAGACAGATGATGGAGGCCTGGTCCACCGGCTCCTTTACCAAGGAGGAGAAGGCGGACATCGCGGAGGTTGCCAAAAACTATTTTCATACGGCCTCCCTGGAGGAGGATTTCAAGGAGTCCAGAGTCGAAGCACAGTTCGGCTATCTGATGTTTCAGGTTCTCACCGAGAGCGGCAGCGCCGCCAAGTGGCAGGGCGTGCTTTCCCAGCTGAGGGAGGTGCGGGACTCCGGCCTGCTTCCGGAGCGGTTTCACGAGACCTGCACCATGCTGGTTCGCACGGTGGTGGACATGATCGACGCCTCAGCCGCCCAGGCGCCGGCCCCCCGCCGGTCCGCGGAGCCCGTCGTGAAGCGCTGCTACTGCAAATTTTTCAACGCAGGGGCCTGCGGCTGGCGCTCCACCGACGGCTATACCTCCCACTGCAGCTACGTGACAAACCCGGGACAATGCTCCACCGCGCTGATGAACCACGGTCTGGGCTTTGAATTCGAATGACAGGCCCCCGGGGTTCGAAAAGCCGCGGTCCCCGCCGTTTGCCCATCCTCACCGGACCCGCGGGTCTCCGGTGAGGATTTTTCAATGTCTGCACCTGCCGCCCCGTCCCCCCTCCGGCGGGCAGGCGGAAAACTCCAGCAGAAACCCGCCCCACGGCAGACGGCAGATGCTCCGGGAAAGGCGCAGCTCTATGCGTACAGCCCTCCTCCCCCGCCGGTTCTCAGCCCGTCCCGGCGCAGTCGGCCCGGCCCCCCAGAAGCATGTCCAGACCGTGGAACAGCCCGGGCAGCACCGCTTCCAGGTTCTCCCGGGCGGCTTTGGGGCTCCCCGGCAGGTTGACAATCAGGGTCCGTCCCCGGATGCCCGCCGCCCCCCGGGACAGCATGGCCCTGGGCGTCACCGCCAGGGACGCCGCCCGCATGGCCTCCGGAATGCCGGGGGCCAGCCGCTCACAGACGGCCACGGTGGCCTCCGGCGTCACGTCTCTGGGGGAAAAGCCGGTGCCGCCGGCAGTGACCACCAGGGCTGCGCCGGTGACATCCGCCAGCTCTGTCAAGGCGGCCTGAATCGCCGCCTGCTCATCGGGTACCACCGCCGTCTCCACCACCCGGCACCCCGCCGCCTCCAGCAGCGCGGCCACCACGGGCCCCGTTCCGTCGGGACGCTCTCCCCGGGCGCTCCGGTCGCTGACCGTCAGCACCGCCGCCGTATACATACGCAGTTCCTCCTTTTTGTTCTCATTCCAGCAACAGCAAATCCGCCGGCGAAACCCGCACCCGGAGCAGTCCGGCAGGCGGCGGCGTCCCCTTGGGCAGCTCCATCCACAGCGGCGGACTGCCGGGGGCCGCCCCCTGGGGCCGCAGAGCCGCCTGGAGGGAATCCAGGTCCTCCGTCACCCGAAGCACCTGACAGAGGAAGACGTTGTCTATCTCCCCCTCCTCCGCCGGACGGACCCCCCGGAGACCCAGCGACGCCGCTTCCGCCCGCCAGGGGGCGGCGCAGCGGAGGGTCAGCCCCCAGTCCGGGACCTCCACCGTTCCCGGCATGCCGCCGGGACAGACCGGAACCAGGTTCTTGCAGCCGGAGAGCCGGGCGGCGGCAGCGGTGCCGGGGTTCCTCATCAGGATCTCCAGGTCCGTCACCGGGGCGGACCGCCCTCCGTCCAGCACGCAGACCTGCCGGCAGTTCCGGCGGGCCTCCCCCAGGTCATGGGTCACCCACACCACCGGGCCGGGGAACTGCTCCAGGGCCTCCCGCAGCTCCCCCTCCAGCTGCCAGCGCAGGAAGCTGTCCAGGGCGGAAAGGGGCTCGTCCAGCAGAATCGCCTGGGGCTCCGACGCCAGAATGCGGGCCAGGGCCGTCCGCTGCTGCTGTCCGCCGGAGAGCTGCCGGGGATACAGCTTCCGCTGCTCCTCCAGCCGCAGCCGGGCCAGCAGCTCCCCCAGCCGCAGCCGCCGCCGGCCCGGCTCCAGTCCCCTCAGGCACACGGCCAGATTTTCCTCCACCGTCATGTGGGGGAACAGGGCGTACTGCTGAAAGAGGAGACCCACCCGCCGCTTTTGGGGCGGCAGGTCGATTCCGGCCTCGCTGTCGAAGAGCACCCGGCCATCCAGCTCGATGCGCCCCCGGTCCGGCCGCTCCACTCCCGCCACGCATTTCAGCGTCAGGCTCTTTCCGCAGCCGGAGGCCCCCAGCAGAGCCAGAGAATCCCCGGCGGACACCTCCACCTCCAGCCGGAAGCTTCCCAGCCGCTTTTCTATCCGCGCCGTCAGCGCCATGGCCGCCCCTCCTTCCGCTCCAGCAGATTCACCGCCAGCAGCGCCCCGGCGGAAAGCGCCAGATTCACCAGCACCCAGCGGAGGGCCGGGCCGTCCTGTCCGGTGCGCCAGAGCTGATAGACGGTGGTGGAGATGGTGGCGGTGCGTCCCGGCGTGTAGCCCGCCAGCATGGACGTGGCCCCATACTCCCCCAGGCCCCTGGCGAAGGTCAGCACCGTCCCCGCCAGGATGCCCTGGCGGCACAGCGGCATCCGGACCCGCCAGAAGAGCCAGGCGTCGCTGAGCCCCAGGGTCCGCCCCGCCTGGGCCAGCGTCTCGTCGAAGGACTCGAAGGCCCCCCGGACGGTGCGGTACATCAGGGGGAACGTCACCGCCGCCGTGGCCAGCACGGCCCCGGGCCAGGTCATCGTCAGCCGGAGGCCGAAGGTGTCCAGCAGCCAGGCCCCCAGGGGCCGCCGGGGGCCCAGCGCCAGCAGCAGGAGATACCCCACCACCGTGGGGGGCAGCACCAGCGGCAGCGTCAGCACCGCGTCCAGCAGCCCCTTTGCCAGCCGGGGGAGCCGGGCGGTGTACCAGGCGGCAGCCAGGCCCAGAAAGAATGCCAGCACCGTGGAAATAGCGGCGATGCGGATGGAGTTGTACAGGGGGAACCAGTCCATAAGCGCCTCCGCACGTCAGGAATAATGAGGAATTAGGAATTAGGAGTTAGGAATTATAGCAATCGTCAAAATTCCCGGCAAACAGGCCGGCCAGGGGACCGCCCCCTACAGAGGTGTGTAGGGGCCGCCGACAGCAATTTTGAAGGCTGCTATAGTAGTTAGGAATTAGGAATTGTAACGAAAACAGGAACAATTCCTAACTCCTCATTTCTCATTCCTAATTGTCAAGGGGTGTGAAGCCTACAGACTCCAGCACGGCCCCGGCACCGGGCGTGCGGAGGAACTCCAGAAAGGCCCGGGCCTCCCCGGGAAATCTGCTGTTGCTCAGCACGGCGGCGGGGTAGATGACCCGACCGCACATCTCCGCCGTAGCGGTGTCCACCACCGTCAGTCCGGCGGAACGGGCGTCGGTGGCGTAGATGATCCCGCCGTCCACGAGGCCCTCAGCCACCTGGGTCGTGACCTCCCTGGCGTTGGAGCCGTATGTCAGGACCCCGGCGGCGTTCAGGGCGGCTTCGTCCAGACCCCAGAAGGCGAAAATCCTCTGCGTGTACTGCCCCACGGGCACGTCCCCGTTCCCCACGGCCAGCAGGATGTCCCCGGCCTCCAGGGCGGCCCTCAGCTCATCAAAGCTGTGAATCCCGGCGGGGTTCCCCTCCGGAACCGTCAGGACCACCTTGTTCTCCAGCAGGTCGAAGCGGGTTCCCCGGGCCACGAGGTCCAGGCCCTCGGTGTTCACGTCAGGGCCGGCGGCTCTGTCCAGCTGGTCCATCTGCTTCTGTCCGGCGGAGATGAAGACGTCGCACTCCGCCCCCTCTTCAATCTGGGTCTTGAGGGTGCCGGAGGAGTCGAACTGAAAGACCAGGCGGACCTTGGGACGCTCCTCCCGGTAAAGGGCCCCGCATTCCTCCAGCGTCTCCTGAAGAGAGGCGGCGGCGAAGACAATGAGCTCCACATCCTCGGCGCTTCCGCCGCCGGAATTCCCGCCGCAGGCGGTGAGAAACAGGAACAGAATCAGGGCCAGCGCTCTTTTCATCGTTACTCTCCTTCGATACAGCGGCCTGGAGGGACGGCGCAGAGGCCCTTCCCCGCTATTTTCCAAAGCCGCAGTTGGGATAGGTGCAGGTCTCACAGCCCAGGCACAGTCCCCCCTCGCCCATGGCGGCGATGTCCTCCCGTGTAACGGGGACGCCGGCGGCAATCCGGGGGAGCACCAGATCAAAGATGGTACGCCCGGCGTACATGACGCAGCCGGGCAGGCCCATCACAGGGGTCCCGTCTTCGTAATACCCCAGCAGGAACATGGCCCCCGGCAGCACCGGGGCCCCATAGGCGGTGATTTCCGCGCCGCTGCGCTTCACGGCCCCCGGCGTGTTGTCGTCCGGGTCCACGCTCATGCCGCCGGTGCAGAGAATCAGGTCCACGCCTGCCTCCCGGGCCTCCTGAATGGCGGCGGCGATGTCCTCCGCCCTGTCGCCGGGGGTCCGGCGGACCACGGTCCCGATGCCGAATTCCGCCAGCTTTTGTTCCACCGCCGGGGTGAAGGCGTCCTGAATGAGGCCCCCGGCCACCTCGCTGCCGGTGGCGATGACGGCGGCGGTTTTCAGCTTCCAGGGCAGCAGCTCCAGCAGGGGACGCTCCCCTGCGGCGGCCTCCGCCCGGCGAAGCGTCTCTTCCTCAATCACCAGGGGAATCACCCGCATCCCCGCCAGCTTGTCGCCCCTGCGGACTGCCGTGCCGCCATGCCGGGTGGCAATCATGACGTCCCCCAGGGCGTTGACGGCGTTCAGCCGCCGGCTGTCCACCCGGAAGAGGCCATCCGCGGCGGCGGTAAGCTCAATCTTCCCCTCCTTCACGCCGGAGCGGTTCATACGGGCGTTCCGGCAGAGGGCGCAGAGGCGTTCCGCCCCGTCGTTTTCGTGGACCATCCCCGGGACCATCTCCCAGACATAGAGGTGTTCCTTGCCCATGGACAGCAGCACGGGAATGTCCTCCTCCCGGACCACGTGGCCCTTGCGGAAGCGGGCGTCTTTATATGTTCCGGGGATAATCTGCGTCATATCGTGGCAGAGGACATGGCCAACGGCCTCCCGGGTGCGGATCAGCTTCATGTCTCCCCCTCCCCCAGAATCTCGATGGGGTCGCCCTTCCGGACGCGCCCCTCCCTGACCACCACAGCGAAAATGCCCTCGGTGGGCATGACGCACGTGCCTGTGACTTTTTTAATCTCGCAGTCGCTGTGGCACTGCTTGCCAATCTGGGTGACCTCCACCACTGTCTCCCCCAGCCGCAGCCGGGTCCCCACGGGCAGGCGCTTCAGGTCGACGCCCCGGGTGTTGATGTTCTCGGCAAAGGCCCCCGGCTGGAGGTCCGGCAGGAGGGCGCGCATTTTGTCCGCGCTCTCCTCCGCCAGCAGGCTGATCTGCCGGTGCCAGTCTCCGGCGTGGGCGTCCCCCTCGATGCCGTGGCGGAGCCGGAGGTGAATCTCCGGAACCGCCTTTTTCACAGTGCCCTTTTTCTCGCTGATGTTGACGGATACCACCTGTGCCACCCTCACCACTCCTTTTCGTAATCGCCGCTTTTTCCGCCGGTCTTCCGGCAGAGGCGGACGTCCGTAATCTCCATGTCCTTCTGCACCGCCTTGCACATGTCATAGACGGTCAGGGCGGCGGCGGACACCGCCGTCAGCGCCTCCATCTCCACACCGGTCTCCCCCCTGCATTTCACCTCCGCCCGGATATGGACGGCGCCCTCCTCCAGAGTGAACCGGAGGTCCACCGCCGTCAGGCGCAGGGGGTGACACATGGGAATCAGCTCGTGGGTCCGCTTCGCCGCCAGAATCCCCGCCACCTGGGCCACCGCCAGCACGTCCCCCTTGGGGGCCCCGCCGGTGCGGATGAGCTCCAGGGTCTCCGCCGCCATCCGGACCCGGCCCTCGGCCCGGGCGGTGCGGAAGGTGACGGCCTTTTCCGTCACATCCACCATCCGGGCCCGGCCCTGTTCGTTGACATGGGTCAGCTCCATCGCCTTCATCCTCCAATCTGATTCATCCGCCGGCCCGCCTCACTGCGGCCGGTCTCGTTCATATAGTGCCGTTCCGGCTTGGCGGCGATGCCCGCTTCAATGGCCAGCCGCAGGGCCTCCCCGGAGAGGCCCCGGAGGGAAATCTCCTGACGGGAGTGCAGGCAGGGCTTCAGCTTCCCGTCCGCCGTCACCCGGATGCGGTCGCAGGAGGCGCAGAACCGGTGGCTCATAGGCTCGATGAGCCCCACCGTTCCCCGCCCGCCGGGGGAGCGGTACCGCCGGGCCACGCCGGAGCCCTCCAGGGGACGAAGAAAGGGATGGGACTCCAGCACCGCATCCGCCGGGAGGAATTGGGCGTTCCGCCCCTCTCCGATGGGCATAAGCTCAATGAACCGGACCTCCACAGGATATCGGCAGGAAAAGTCCAGAAAATCCGGTATCTCGTCGTCGTTAAAGCCCTTCATCAGCACAACATTCAGCTTTGTTCCGGTAAATCCGGCCTCCTCCGCCGCCTCCAGACCCCGGAATACGTCCTCCAGACGGCCCACCCGGGTCATGTAGGCATAGCGCTCCGGCCGGAGGGTGTCCAGACTGATATTCAGGCGGCTGACTCCCGCCTCCCGGAGGGGCTTCGCCAGCCGGGCCAGGGCCGCGCCGTTGGTGGTCAGGCAGAGCTCCTCCACCTCCGGGATGGCGGCGATCCCCCGGCAGATATCCAGAATGTCCCGGCGGACCAGGGGCTCCCCGCCGGTGAGGCGGACCTTCCGGATGCCGCAGGCCGCCGCTGCCCGGGCAATCTCCACCAGCTCCTCCGCGGAGCAGAGGCAGTCCCCTCCGGGCACGTCCTCCGCAGGCATGCAGTACCGGCAGCGGAGAGAGCAGCGGTCTGTGACGGAAAGGCGGAGATAGGTAATATTCCGATTGTGGCAGTCCAGCATGGCGGCGCTCCTCTCCGGCTTTGATGTTCCTGCCCTGATTATAAGGGAGCGGCCCGAAAAAATAAGTTGTCCTGCCAACATAATTGTGATATACTCTGGGAAAACGGGAAAAGGAGGGCGGCACCATGGAGACGGAGCAAAATCTTTTGCCGCTGCTGCGGCGCTGTCCGCTGTTTGAGGGACTTTCGGAGGAGGCCCTGCGGGACCGGGTCCTGCCCCGGGGGGCTCTCCGGCGCTGTTCCAAAAACACAGCACTGATCACCCCCGGGGAGACGGTAGACTGGTTCGCCGTGGCGGCGGCGGGCCGGGTGCAGATCATGCAGCTGTTTGCCGACGGCACAGGCAGCCTTATGGACGCCCTGGGCCCCGGCCAGGTGCTGGGGGCGGAACTGCTGTGCACCCACAGCCGCCGGGCTCCCTATTACGCCATAGCCGCCGGAGAGGTTCAGATTCTCCGGTTTCCCGGCAGCTTGCTTCTGGAGGAGGACGGCGGCCTGACGGAGGGGGACCGGGCCGCCGTCTGGCGGGCGCTGCTGACTCTGCTGGCTCAGGAGAACATGCGCCGGCACTACCGCATCGCCATTCTCTCCCGGCGGGGCCTCCGGGACCGGGTGCTGACTTGGCTGACCATGCAGGCCCGGCGGCGGCAGTCCCGCACCTTCCGGGCCCCCTTTTCCCGGGAGGAGCTGGCGGCCTTCCTCTGCGTGAACCGCAGCGCCCTGTCCCACGAGCTGAGCCGGATGGAGGCGGAGGGGCTGATCCGCTTCCGGAAAAACGAGTTCACCCTCCTCTCCGCCGGAGAGAGTCAGAGCGCCTGGTGCGCCCTGGAGTAGGCGGAGGAAAAAGCCCCCGCCGGACCGGCGGGGGCTTTTCCGATATCTTTTCGAAATTTTTTCGACGCTTTCGAAACCTTTTCGAGACTTTTCCCGAGACCTTTTCGGGGGCCTTTTCAAAAACGATTCACATTTGTGTTCCCCTATGTACCCGCCCGGCAGTCAAGGCCTTGCGGGAAGGCGGCGGGAAACACGACGGCGGATGGGGCATTTCAGGTTTGACCGTCCGAGCGAACGTCTGTCTCCAGTTTTTCATGGTTACCGTTCGCACTTCCAGAAGGCCACGCTGTAGGGGGGCAGCTCGCTGCCGCCGCCAAAGTCGTGGGTCTCTCCGGTGATCAGGTCCACCGCCCGGCCGCAGCCGGCGTCAAAGTGGGCGGTATAGGGCGCGTCGGAGGCGTTGACAGCCACCAGCACCCGTTCCGCGTCCGTCCGGCGCTGGAAAACGGTCTGGTGGTTGGTGAGGACAATATCCTTGAAGTCCCCATAGCACAGGGCTTCACTCTCCCGGTGGGCCCGGACCATGGCGGCAATCCGGTCCGTCAGGTCCGTCCACTCCGGCCTGTCAAGGGCAGGGCGGAGGGCGTCGTCTCCCTGGGACTTCTCCCCCGGAATCCCCCACTCGCTGCCGTAGTACAGGCAGGGAATGCCCGGCATGCCGAAGAGGAGGCCGTAGAGCAGGGGCAGGTGCCGGGGATTGGTCAGAATGCTGGCGGCCCGGGTGACGTCGTGGTTGTCCGCGAAGCACAGGAGATGCTTCCCCTTGTACAGCGTCCACTGCTCCGGGCCGAACTGGCGCTTGAGGCTGTGTACAATCTCAAAGAGATTCATGGAATTCAGGCTGGAGTAGAGGCCCTTGTAGCACTCGTAGTTCGTGCAGGAGTGAAGGAGTCCGTCTCCCACCCAGCGGTTGTAGTCCCCGTGGAGGGTCTCCCCCACCAGGAAGAATTCCGGCTTCAGCCCCTCGGTGAACTGCCGCAGGCGGCGGAGAAACTCGGGGTTCAGGCAGTAGGCCACGTCCAGCCGCAGGCCGTCGATGCCGAACTCCTCCACCCAGAGCCTTACGCAGTCCAGCAGGTAATCCACCACGGCGGGATTGCGAAGATTCAGCTTCACCAGCTCGAAATGTCCCTCCCAGCCCTCGTACCAAAAGCCGTCGTTATAGTTGGAATTTCCGTCGAAATTGATGTGAAACCAGTCCTTATAGGGGGAGTCCCATCTTTTTTCCTGAACGTCCCGGAAGGCCCAGAAGCCCCGGCCCACGTGGTTGAACACCCCGTCCAGCACCACCTTGACGCCGTGGCTGTGGAAGGTCCTGACCACCCTGGCAAGGTCCTCGTTGGTCCCCAGGCGGCAGTCCAGTTTCCGGTAGTCCCGGGTGTCGTAGCCGTGGCGGTCGCTCTCAAAAACCGGGGTCAGATACAGGGCGCTGACGCCCAGGCGCTCCAGATGCTCCGCCCAGTCCATGAGCTTCAGAATCCGGCTGGTCAAAACGCCGTCGTTCTCCCGGGGCGCGCCGCAGAGGCCCAGGGGAACCATTTGATAAAATACCGCTTGCTCTGCCCACATAATATCTCTTCCTTTCTCGCTTCAGTCTGCACTCAGTATATCACAGTTTCTGCCGGCGGTCGAGGGTTTTTGCGGAGCATGCCCCCGTCCGCCGGAAAAGAGGCCACACAGGAAGGCTCCGGCGGCGGCGAAATGCCGCCGGATGAGACGCGCAGGCGGATACGACCCGTTCCCGGAGCGCCGGGCTCCGTCAGAGCCCCAGGCCGTAGACCCGGTTGGCGTTGCTGAAAAACACCGCATCCCGCCGGGCCTCCGGCAGCAGCCGGTCCGCAAATGCGATATACTCCGCCAGATTGACAATGGGCCAGTCGGTGCCGAAGAGAATCTGATCCCAGCGCCCCGCGGCCTTCAGCCAGGTCCGAAGCAGGTCCGCATACCCCGCCTGCTCCCGAAACCAGGCGTCCAGATCCGTCCGGCCCTCCAGCAGCCCGGAGAGGTCGGCGGAGACGTTGGGGTTCTTCGCCAGCACCGCCGCGGCGGACTCCCAGAAGGGACTGCCGAAATGGCACATGACAAACCGGGCGGAGGGGTGGTCCGCCGCGATCTCATCCAGCGCCAGGGGGTGGCAGTATTTCAGGTGGGCCTGGGGGAAGGAGGTCAGTCCCATATGGACCGCCACCGGCTTGTCATAGTGCCGGGCCAGCTCATAGACGGGCTGGTACAGCGGGGCGGACAGGGGAATCTTGTGATATCCGGGGTACAGCTTCACCCCGCAGCAGCTCTCCCGCCGCAGGTGGGCCTCCACCCGGTCGGCAATCTCGGAGACGGACAGCTCCATGCCCCCCAGCAGCCTGCTGTCCAGGCCCACGCAGTAGTGAAACAGGTCCGGCGGATAGTCGTGTTCCTCCAGCTCCAGCCCTCCGTTTCCCATAATCACGCCATGGAGGATGCCAAGCTCCTGATAGACCTGCCGCAGATGGGCCGTGCTGTTCTCATGGCCCACCTGCCGGGCTCTCTCCCCGGCGTCGGGGCCGGTGAACAGATGCAGATGGGCGTCGATGATGGTTTCCATAGAAGCGTTTCCTTTCCGCTTTTTTTGTTCCTCTGACTATAGCACAGCGCCGTCCCTTTGGCAACATCAGGACCCGTTTTGGAAGTGTCCGCTCACGGGAAAATGGCCTGGTCAGGGGACCAGTCCCCACTGGGTGTTCTGCTGATAGTGCAGGGGCCCAATCCCACAGGGTGTTCTACCAATAGAAGAAGTGTGGGGCCCGGTCCCCTGACCGGGCCATCCTTCGGAACCACGCCACTCCCGGAGCCGCGGGAGGAACCGGCGCAAAATGCCCGTTTGGCCGGACTTCTCTCAAAAATATGTTTGCCATACGGACATTCTTCTGATAGAATATATTGTATATTTTTACCGGAAGCCGCCCGGACACACCCGGCGCTCCCCCTTGCCGGCATGACCGGCGTCTGTTTTTGCGGGTGCCCTCTGTTCGTCCGGCGCGCTCCGGCTGTTGGAAATACAGATTTTTTTATAAGGAGTCAGTTTATGAATCACCAGGAGCGACCGCATCGTTTAATCGAGCACGTCCTGAATCTCCTGAATTTTCTGCGCCGGTCCAACATTGAAATCAACCGCTTCATGGACTCCGGCGGAGACTTCGCCGGGCTGGAGCCGCCGGATGTCCAGGGCGCGCAGATGGCCTATGAGATCATGCGGTTCATGGACGAGATGCCCGGCGGCGTCCTGATTTACTATGCCGGCGGCGGAGAGGACATCATCTATGCCAACCGGGAGCTTCTGCACATTTTCCAGTGCGGAAATCTTCAGGAATTCCGGGAGCTGACAGGCAACTCCTTCCGGGGAATGGTGCATCCGGAGGATCTGGAGGCTGTGGAGCGCAGCATCTGGGAACAGGTTTCCGCCAGTCAGTACGACCTGGACTATGTGGAGTACCGAATCATCCGCAGGGACGGAGAAATCCGCTGGATTGAGGACTATGGCCACTTCATCCACAGCGAGGCCGTGGGGGACCTGTTCTATGTCTTCCTCAGCGACGCCACAGAGAAGCTGGCCCGCCGCCAGACCGAGCTGGACCTGCTTCTCAGCCAGCGGGAGGCCAGGGAACAGCAGCTTCAGAGCGTCATTGAGGAATACGACAAGGAGCGGTCCTTAATCAACCAGGAATACCTGCGGCGCCTGAAGGTCATCGAGGGGCTCAGCATCAACTATGAATCCATCTTCTACGTGGACCTGGAAAAGGACCAGATTCTGCCCTACCGACTGAGCAGCCGGACGGAGCACGCTTTTGAAAAGCGCTTTCAGCCCCGCCGCTTCTCCCTGTACATGGACGACTATATTCAGACCTGGGTCTGCCCCGAGGACCGGGAGACCATGGCCGGGGAGCTGACCAGGCAGTCCATCCGGGAGCGGCTGGCGGGCAAGACCACCTATTATATCAACTACCGGGCCCTGAGCGGCGGAGAACTCCAGTATCTTCAGCTCCGGGTGGTGGACGCGGGGCACACCGGCCCGGCGGGGCAGGTGGTCATCGGCTGCCGCCGGGTGGACGAGGAAATTCAGCACGAGATGGAGCAGAAGCAGATGCTGGCGGAGGCCCTCAGCGACGCCAGCACGGCCATTGCCGCCAAAAACGCCTTCCTCTCCAACATCTCCCACGATATGCGCACCCCGCTGAACGCCATATTCGGCTTCTCCTCCCTGGTCCGGAAAAAGGCCGAAGACCCGGAGGCCGTCCAACACTACGCCGAGAAGCTGGAAACCGCCAGCCTCCAGCTGCTGGAGATGATCGACAAGGTTCTGGAGCTGTCCTGGAACGGCTCCGGCGACCCTCAGACGGCGGAGTCCATCTGCGACCTCCGGACGCTGATGGAGGACATCCACGCCGGATTCCTCCCCAAGGCCGCGGAAAAGGACCTGTCCTTCTCTCTGGACTGCGGATCCCTGACCCAAAGCACGGTCCTCTGCGACCAGGAAAAGCTGCGGCAGCTGCTGATGTACCTGGTCAACAACGCCATCACCTACACCAACACCGGAGGCAGCGTCTCCCTCACCGCCGCCCAGAGGAGCGCCGCCGGGGAACACGGCGCTCTGTACCATTTCATTGTGGAGGACAGCGGCATCGGCATCGAGCCGGAATTCCTCGACCATATTTTCGAGCCCTTCTCCCGGGCGCAGAACACCACCCACAGCGGCGTCCACGGCGTGGGCCTGGGGCTGACCATCGCCAAAAACATTGTGGATATGCTGGGCGGGAGCATTGACGTCCGGAGCACCCTGGGCCGGGGCACTGCCTTTACCGTGGCCCTCCGCCTCCCCTTCCGGGACGCCGGACCGGAGACGGCGCCGGTCTCCGCCGTGCCTCTGGCCGGGAAACGGGTGCTGGTGGCGGAGGACAATCCCATCAATCTGGAAATCGAAATGGAGCTGCTTCAGGACCTGGGGTTTGAGGTGGAGTCCGCCTGCAACGGCAAGGACGCCGTGGAGTTGCTGCGCCAGGCCCCGCCGGAGCACTACGACCTGGTGCTGATGGACATTCAGATGCCGGTGATGGACGGCTGGAAGGCCGCGGAGGCCATCCGGGCCCTGCCGGACCCCCTCCGGGCCCAGGTGCCTGTCATCGCCCTGTCCGCCAACGCCTTTGAGAGCGACATCCGCAAGTCCCTGTCCCACGGCATGGACGCCCACCTCACCAAGCCTCTGGATATCCCCCAGCTGCTGAAAACCGTTCAGCGGGTCCTGCGGGAGCGCCGGAGCTGACGGACCGGCTGCCAAACACAGGGCCGACGGGCGGCGCTGTTCCTCCTGTTCTGCGGGCCGTGCCTCATCACGGCCTCCGGCGGAGCATGGGGACACAGAACCTATCCATATACAAAGCCGGCTCCGCGAAAGCGGAGCCGGCTTTTCCGTGTTCCGTCATGCCCTCCGTCCCGCCGGGCTCTTTGGCGGCTTCGGACGCCTTACGCCTCCAGCAGCTTCAGGGCGTTATAGGCGAACAGCGCCGCCGTGCGGGGCAGGATGCTGTCATCCAGCCGGAAGGAGGGGTTATGCAGGGGAACGGCCTGAAACAGGGCGTCGTTCCGGCAGCCCGCGAAGAGGTACACCGAGGGCACCTCCCGGGAGATGTAGCAGAAATCCTCTCCCCCCATGTACTTGTCCGCCTCAGAGGCCACCGCCCCGCTCCCCAGGAGCTCCGCGGTGTTGGCCCGGACCCGGGCCGTCAGGGACGGCTCATTCTGAACCGGCCAGCAGGCAATCCGGTACATCAGTTCATACCTGCCGCCGTAGAGGGAGGTGACGGCTTTGGCGCAGTCCTCGATGAAGGCTTTGGCCTTCTCCGGAATCTCCGGCCGGAAGCTCCGGACCGTGCCGCTGAGCTCGCATTCGCCGGGAATCGTGCCCCAGTTGGTGCCGCTCTGGAAGGTACACACCGACAGCACCACCGGATCGGCAGGCACGCAGACCCGGCTGACAAAGGTCTGAAGCAGCTCATAGACCTGCACGCCCATGTTGATGGCGTCCACGGCGCTCTGGGGCTCGCTGCCGTGGGAGCCCTTGCCGAAGAGCTTCAGGCGGAAGAAATCCGGGTTGGAGGTCACGGCCCCCTCCTGAATCAGATAGGTCCCGGCGTCATAATCCGGCGTGACGTGGGCGGCCAGAGCCATGTCCACCCCCTGGAGCACGCCGGCCTGGACCACCCTCTCCGCGCCGCAGCTCCGCTCCTCGCTGGGCTGGAACAGCAGCTTCACCGTGCCGTGAAGCCGGTCCCGCAGCCGGGAGAGAATCATCGCCGTCCCCAGCAGCCAGGTCACATGGGCGTCATGGCCGCAGGCGTGCATCTTCCCGGCGCACCGGGAGGCGCAGGCCAGGCCGGTGGCCTCCTCAATGGGCAGGGCGTCCATATCCGCGCGAATCAGCAGGGTCTTTCCCGGTTGGGCCCCCCGAATGAGACCCACCACGCCGGTGCCGGCAACGCCGGTCTCCGTCTCTATGTCCAGGGACCTCAGAATTTCCTCCACCTTCCCGGCGGTGCGGAACTCCTCAAAGCCCAATTCCGGGTTCCGGTGCAGGTCCTCCCAGATTTCCCGGAGCCGGGGGGCGGCGGACTCCGCCATCTGCAAAATCTGTTCTTTCATGACTCTTCTGTCTCTCCTTTTCGCCGCTCAGCGCCTGGCCGATTTGGCCTCATTCTGCTGCCGGATGTACTCTTTTTCCTCGGGGGTCCGCATCAGGCCGAACTGAATGGTAATCACAGCGGCCAGCAGCAGGAAGTAGCAGTAGAAATTATACTGGACCACCGCCAGCGGATTCAGCGCCGCGTAGAAGCCGGACAGGGTCAGCATACCGCCGGCGTGGGGGGCCAGTCCGTGGACGCCGCAGGCAAAAATGTCCAGCAGGCTGGCGTTCCGCTTGGGGGCGATGTGGTGCTCGTTGGCAATGTCCTTGGCCAGAGGCGCCGCAATCATGATGGCAATGGTATTGTTAATCAGGGCAAAGTCCAGCAGGCCGGACATGAAGCCGATGCAGTACTCCGCGCCCTTCCGGGTGCGGACACGGCGGTGCAGCACGTCCACCAGCCAGTCGATGCCTCCGTAGACCGTGATGATGCCGATGAGGCCCCGGAGCATAATGGCCACAATGGCGGTGGACATCATGCCGGACATGCCGGAGCCGATGGCCTGGGCAAAGCCCGCCAGGGTCAGGCTCCCGGTGAAAATGCCCACCAGGCCCGCCAGGAATGTGCCGCTGATCAGGACGATGAACACGTCCATGCCGCAGATGGCCGCCGCCAGAACATAGACATAGGGGATAATCTTTACCAGACTGTAGGACAGGTCGCCGCTGATGGGCTGGGCGCCGCTGCTCATCAGAGAGAAGGCAATCACCGTCACCAGGGCCGCAGGCACGGCAATCAGCAGGTTCATGCGGAATTTATCCTTCATCTCGCAGCCCGCGCCGGTGGTGGCGGCAATGGTGGTGTCGGAGATGATGGAGAGATTGTCTCCAAAGAGAGCGCCGCTGTAGACGGCGGCAAAGTACAGCGGAATGCTGGACCCGGTGCCCTCGGCCACCGCCAGGGCAATGGGGGCGATGGCCACCAGCGCGCCGGAGGAGGTGCCGATGGCCGTAGCCACCAGGGCGGTGATGATGAAGATGCCCGGCAGAATGAACCGGACGGGCACCAGGGACAGGCCCAGGTTCACCACGCTGTCCACCCCGCCCATGGCCTTGGCCACGCCGGAGAACGCGCCGGCCACCAGGAAAATCATGCACATCATAATGGTGCCCTCGTCGCCGGCGGCCCGGCAGAACTTGGAGACCTTTTCCGTCAGGGGCATGTACCGGTTCATCAGAAACGCGGCCACAATGCCCACCAGAATGGCGGCATGGCGGGGAAACTGGTTCCAGGGCTGCTCTACGGTTCCGGTGATGGTGTAGTAGATTCCGCAGCCCAGATACAGGCCCAGGAATACAAACATGGGGATAAACGCGGCGAATCCATACTTTTTTACAGTCTGCGTATCGTTTGTCATCGGTTCTCTCTTCCTTTCTCTTCACGGTGCGGCTGCCGGTTCCTCTCAGCCGGGGTCTTCGGCGGACGTCAAGCTGCCGGACTTGTACAGGCTCCGTGCGCCGCCAAATATTAAAGCAAACCGTGTGCCATTTCTCCCCAATGGGTCCCGTTTTTCTCCCTATCAGGCGGGGAAAGCCTTGCGCCGTCTGAATCGGTATGCTGTACCGCCCGGAAAAGGGCAGCATTTTCAGGAGTCCGCCGGCTCCGGCAGTAACCGGATAATACAGGATTTAATAGGAGAACACAAAAGAATTCTCCTGTTGAATCGCCTTTCCGGAGAACGCCGGCCGTTGACAAGACCGTCTTTTGGTCTCTATAATAAAACAGACTTGTACAGGAAGCCTCGTATCCGACGCTATTTCCGCAGACCCCGGAACCTCCTGCCACAGCTTATAGTCAGCACAAGGAGTTTTTGCCTTACCCGTCAGCGGCTCCGCCGCTGTTTGAAAATCGGTATCTGCCGATTTTCAACTGTGCTGATTAGAGTCTGTTTTAAAACCGTCAAAACGCCGTCTTGGGGTATCTTATTCCGCCAGGACTGCGTTGATTGGACTTGAAATCCGTCAGGATTCCCGCGTCCAATCGCCTTGTCTGGCGAAATAATCTGCCCCCATCCGGCATTCCGCTGGTTTTAAAACAGCCTCTAGGCCTTGTTTGAGAATTGGCGGAATGCCCAATGGCGAGAGATTTTTCCGCCAATCAAGGCAAATTTTCGCAGGCGGGCTGACGCCCGGCAAGGAAATTTAACGCAGAGTGGCGGAAAAAGATCCGCTGTTTGGGCGTTTCGACATTTTTCAAACAAGGCCTATATCAATCTTTTACAGAAAGGGCGAATCAACATGAACATTGTAGATTTGAAGCACGCTCAGGCGGGTTATGTCAACACGCCCCTGGAGTACATGCCCGCCCTGACCCGGGAGCTGGGAGGCGGCCCTCTCTACATCAAGCGGGACGACCTCACCGGCCTGGCCCTGGGGGGCAACAAGGCACGAAAGCTGAACTACATCGTCCAGTATGCTCTGGACAATGGCTACACCGCCCTGATGACCTTCGGAGGCGTCCAGACCAACCATGGCCGCCTCACCGCCGCCGCCGCCATCCGCTTCGGGCTGAAGCCCATTCTGGTGCTGAAGGGAGCCAGGCCGGAGCGCCTGTCCGGCAATCTGCTGCTGGACCGTCTCATGGGCAGCGACATCTACTTTGTGGACAGCAGCGCCCTGGACGCCCTGCCGGAGGAGGAGCGGGAGGCTGCCAAAAGCCGCCACCTGGAGGAATGCGCCGCCCGAATCATCGCTGAATATGAGGCCCGGGGGGACAGGGTTCTCTCCATCCCCGTAGGGGGCCAGACCGTCATCGGCTCCGCCGGCTATGTGCAGGCCATTCCGGAGATCATGCGCCAGATGGAGGAGCAGAGCATTCAGGCCAGATATCTGGTGGTGGGCTACGGCTCCACCGGCACCTTCGCCGGCCTCTGGGCCGGGGCAAAGTACTATCACGCCCCCTTCGAGGTCATCGGCATCCCCATTGAGCCGGACTACCGCCCCAGGGAGGAGACCGCCGCCTTCATCAACGAGCTCAGCGCCTTTTTCGACATGGGCTTCACCTGCTCCGCCGGAGACCTCCGTCTGGAGTGCGGCCCGGCGGAAACCCCTTACGGCGGCGTGGGCTACAACGAGCCCGACCCCGTCACCCAGCGGCACATCGAGCTGCTGGCCCGGACCGAGGCCATTTTTGCCGACCCCTGCTACACCGGCAAGGTGCTCCACGGCTTCACGGACCTGGCCCGCCGGGGGATGCTCCCGGGGGGCGCCATTCTGATGCACACCGGCGGCGCGCCGGGGCTCTGGTCTCAGGAGCACCTGGACCCCATGCAGGAGCTGTTCTGGTCCGACGAAACGGCGGACCGGGTCCATGTGATGAAGGCATAGGACCATGGACCGGATTCTGATTCAGAGGGGCACGGTTTACACAGGCCGTCTGGAGGCCCCTTTTACAGGGGACGTCCTGATATCCGGGGACCGCATCGAGGCGGTGTCGCCCCGCATTGACCCGGAGGGGCTGGACGCTCTGGTGGTGAACGCCGCGGGGAAGGCCGTGACGCCGGGATTCATCGACCTCCACCGCCACGCGGATCTGGCGGTCTTCTCCCCGGACTTCGGCTCCGTGGAGCTGGCCCAGGGCATCACCACCGTGGGCATGGGGGTCTGCGGCTTCTCCTTCGCTCCCTATACGGAGCGTTCTAATGGGCTCTATGATTACGTTTTGTCTACTCATGGCCCCTCCTTCGACGGGGCCCGCTACCCCGTCATGGCCGACTATCTGGAGGCCCTGCGGCATATCGCCCCCGCCGTCAACACCGCCACCCTCCAGGGGCTGGGGGCCATCCGCCTGGCGGTGAAGGGTTATGACCCCTCCCCCTTTACTCCGGCGGAGCTGGAGCAGGCCCGGGACTATGTGCGCCAGGCCATTGACTGCGGTCTCCGGGGCTTTTCCACAGGGCTGGTCTATCTGCCGGAGGTCTGCACCACCACCCGGGAGCTGACGGAGCAGCTGGCCCCCTGCCGGGGACGGGGGCTGCTGTACATGCCCCACATGCGGGACGAGGCCGCCCGTCTGGCGGAGGCTGTGGAGGAGAGCATCCAGGTGGCCCGCTCGGCGGAAATGGCCCTGGGCATCAGTCACTTCAAGGCCCTGGGCCCCGCCAGCTGGGGCGGCGTTCTGAGCCGGGCGATTGAGAGGATTGAGGCAGCCCGGGAGGAGGGCATGGACGTCACCGTGGACCTCTACCCCTATCACGGCACCGCCACCACCCTGGCCTCCATCCTGCCCGCCTCCTTTCTGACGGAGGAATTTTCCTCCATCCTGGCCCGCATCACCGAGCCGGACACGGTGGACCGGCTCCGGCACTGCTACCGGAACCCCGGGCCCAGGGATGAGCTCATCGACCTGGACTTTCGATGGACCCACGCCATGATCAGCGGCGTCCGCCGCCCGGAAAACCGGAGATACCTGGGAAAAACCATCCGGGACTGCACCCTGCTGTCAGGCTGTGAAGACGAGTATGCCTTCATCGCGGAGCTGCTGGCCTCGGAGGAAGGCAGCGTCAGCATGATCGGTCTGAACATCTCGCCGGAGGACGTCGTCCGCATTATGAAGCTCCCCTATTCCATGGTCATCTCCGATTCCCTGTATAACCTCACCGACACGCCTCATCCCCGTATTTACGCCTCCTTCCCCCACGTGCTCCGGCACTATGTACAGGAAACCCGTGTCCTGACTATGGAGGAGGCCGTTCACAAGATGACCCTGCTTCCGGCGGAGCGGATGGGCTTCCGGGACCGGGGCGTTCTCCGTCCCGGCGGCTTTGCCGACCTGCTGGTGTTCGACCCGGCGCGGATTGGGGACAACGCCGGCTTCGGCCACGGCAAACGCCTCTCCACCGGCATGGAACGGGTCTATGTCAACGGACGGCTGGCCTGGAGGGACGAACGCCTCCTCTGCCGGGCGGGCCGCTGTCTGAGCTGAATTCCCTTGAGCGCCGCCGCGCACAGGATACGCCGGGGCTCCGTCTGACTCGAAAGCCCTCTGCCGGTTCTCAAAAGCGTTGTCCGAATCAGAAAACGGGAGGAGCCCTGACGGGTCTCTTTCACCTTGTCGAAAACCGAATTGTCTTCATTCTTCGGAAAGGATGAGAGCTCGAGAGAAACCCATCAGGGGTTTCTCTCGTTTTCAATAAACACCATTTCAGCGGAGCTGAAATGGAAGCCGGCCGCCCATAGGCGGCCGGCTTGCCGTCCGGCGCTTCAGCGCCGGGCGATGCCCAAAGCCCGGTACACGTCCAGAATCCGGGTGAACAGGGGGTCTTCGGCCTTCAGCCCGGAGTAGTGGGCCAGGGCCGCGCCGGCGCCGTCCTCCTGAATCCTCCCCATGAGCTCCGCGCTCTGGGGGTCCCCGGCGCAGTCGAACCGCAGGGCGGCGGCAGCGCCGAAGATCAGGTGGTTTACCGGCAGACCATAGGAAGCGGTGGTGGTCAGCGGCTTGATGAGCCGGTCGCCGGGCTCCAGCTTCCGGATGGGCTCCCGGCCCACCCGCAGCACCTCGTCCTCCAGGAAGGGGTTCTGATAGCGGCCGAAAATCTTGTCCACATAGGCAAAATGGGCCTCGCGGTCAAAGCCGAATTCCCGGATCAGGCCCTCGCCGCTCTCCTTGATGGCGGCATAGACCGTGTCGCCAATGAAGGGGTCCGCGATGCTCTCCTTGATGGTCCCATAGCCCTTGAGATAGCCCAGGTAGGCGCAGATGGCATGTCCGCTGTTGAGGGTGAAGAGCTTCCGTTCCAGATAGGCCATGAGATTGTCGGCATAGGTCATGCCGGGAATCTCCATCTGCTCCCCCTTCCAGGAGGCCCGCTCCACGTCCCACTCGCAGTAACGCTCCACCGCGGCGTCCAGAATGTTCTCAAAGCTGGGCTTGGGGCAGATGCGGTCCACGGCGCAGTCGGCAAAGCCGATATTGGCCTCCAGAAAAGCGGTCTCATCCTCATTCAGGTGCTTCAGAACCTCGTTTTTCAGACGGGTGGTGGTCCGCAGGCCGTTTTCACAGCAGACCACATTCATGGGGGCGGTATTCCCGGCGGCCTTTCTGGCCTGGATGCCGGCGGCAATGGACCCAGCGATAACCGGCAGCACATTGGGACCTACGGCGGTGGTAATCAGGTCGCACTGCGCCACCTTTTGGGCAAACTCCGGAGAGGTGGAAATCACGCCGTCCACGTTCTCAATGGCAATCTCGCCGGGCTCCCGGTCCAGAATGTGGACCGTGTAGGCATGGTCCCGGTTCAGAGCCTCGATGATGGGCTCCACCACGTCGGCAAAGGTGACGTGCCAGCCCGCCTGAGCCAGCAGGGCCCCGATAAATCCCCGGCCGATATTGCCGGCGCCGATTTGAATTGCCTGTCTCATAAGCTCCTCCTTAAAGAATGGATTGCGAATGGATTGCTTCCGCGATTGGAGAGAGGCGCGGCGAAGCCTGAAGGGGGAAAATCCCCCTCAGGGCCGCGCCTCCCCGTTTGCGAAAAGGGGCAGGGCACCCGCAGCCCCCGGCCTCCTCACGGAGGAAGCCGCCAGCCCCGGGGCTGGCGGAAGGGGGTTTCCCTCCTTCCGCAGCATTCCGGTTATTTCGCCAGTTTGGCCTCCAGGGCGGCCTTCTGCTCCTCATAGCCGGGCTTGCCCAGCAGAGCGAACATATTTTTCTTATAGGCCTCCACGCCGGGCTGATCGAAGGGATTCACTCCCAGCAGGTAGCCGGACAGGCCGCAGGAATACTCGAAGAAATAAATCAGCTCGCCCAGGGCCCCGGCGGTCTTGCCTCCGGTCTCCACGATGACGTTGGGCACACCGCCCTCGGTGTGGGCCAGCAGGGTGCCCTCCATGGCCTTGTCCCGGATATAGTCCATGGACTTTCCCGCCAGGAAGTTCAGACCGTCGCCGTTGACCTCGTCGGAGGGGACGCAGAGCTGATGGGCGGAAGCGCCCAGGCGCACCACGGTCTCGAAGATGTTCCGGGTGCCGGCCTGCATATACTGGCCCATGGAGTGCAGGTCGGCGGTGAATTCCACGCTGGCGGGGAAAATGCCCTTGCCGTCCTTGCCCTCGCTCTCACCGAAGAGCTGCTTCCACCACTCCAGCATGAAGCGGAAGGCGGGATCATAGCAGGCCAGCACCTCAATGGGTTTGCCCGCCTCGTAGAGGGAGTAGCGGAGAGCAGCATATTTCCAGGCGGGACTCTCATAGGAGGCCGTGCGGCAGGTCTCCATCATCCGGGCGGCGCCGGCCATCAGCTCCTCGATGGAGATGCCGGCCACGGCAATGGGCAGCAGACCCACGGCGGTGAGGACGGAATAGCGGCCTCCCACGCCGTCGGGCACCACGAAGCTCTCCCAGCCCTCGGCGTCGGCCAGGGATTTCAGCGCGCCCCGGGCCTTGTCGGTGGTGGCATAGATGCGGCCCTTGGCGGCCTCTTTGCCGTATTTCTTTTCCAGAGCCTCCCGGAAGAAGCGGAAGGCCACGGCGGGCTCGGTGGTGGTGCCGGACTTGGAGATGACATTGACAGAGAAATCATCATCCCCAATCATGTCGAACACCTCCTGCATGGCGTCGGAGGACAGGCCGTTGCCCATGAAGTAGATGTTGGGGGTATCCTTTTTCTTCAGGTTATAGTTGGGAGAGCCCAGATACTCAATCACGCCCCGGGCGCCCAGATAGGACCCGCCGATTCCGATGACCACCAGCGCCCTGGAGTCGGCCTGAATCTTGGCTGCGGCGGCCTGGATGCGGGCAAACTCCTCTTTGTCGTAGTTCTCAGGGAGCCGGACCCAGTCGGTGAACTCATGGCCAAGGCCGGTGCCCTTCTGGAGCTTCTCCTGAGCCTCGGCCAGTCTGGAGGACAGGGCCTCTTCATAGGACGCGGGCAGGAAGGCGTCCATCTGGAAGGATTTAACGTTTACCATATCACATGTTCCTTTCCACTCTATACTGCGGTCTTTGTGGTTCTCACCAAAAACCGATTCTAAACAAGTATATCATCTTGTCAGGTTGACGGCAAGGCATCCCGGGGGAAAACTTTTCAAAAAATCAAAGTTTTTTTGAATTTTTTTGCCGGCTAGTTCCTGCGAAGGCCCCTCACTGTCCCCCGGCATTGGGGGCGGTTCCTCCCGCAACTCCGGGAGCGGTGTGATTCCGAGGGATGGCCCGGTCAGGGGACCGGGCCCCACACCTCTTCTTTAGTCACCGCAGTTGAAAAGAAGCATTTGCTTCTTTTCAACAAGTGCGGCGATGATTCGCCGCACAGGCCGCAAAACGGCCTTGCGGTGGACTTCATAGTCAGCACATCGGGTTTTTACCTTACCCGTCAGCGGCTCCGCCGCTGTTTGAAAATCGGTATCTGCCGATTTTCAACTGTGCTGACTATATCGGCAGAACACCCTGTGGGGCCTGGTCCCCTGACCAGGCCATTTCCCCGCCAGAGCCCCTCCCCTGCATGGCATTCCCGCTATAAAACGCGGGAACGGACACCCCCTGCATGGCGTTGACTTTTTTCTCTGTCCTCAGTATAATAAACCATCAGCTTTTCATAGGCTGTAAAGCGCAGAGAGAAAGGAGGTTCATGGAACTCAGGATTCCATGCAGAAGCGCCAGATCTCGGCGTCACGATTCCGGTCCGTTCCGGTCCCTTCCCTAAAGGGCGGGGCCCGGAAAAGCAGGATACGGAGCCTGCGCCGACGAAGACGAGGAGAAGGGAGCGTCAGGGCTGTCAAGCCCTGCAATCGAAGCATTCGGCGGATGCCCTTCCGCGCCGGCGGGCGCGATACGCGGCCTTAAATATGCGGGCGACCGCAAAACAGAGGGGCCGCGGCCGCCAGAAGAAGACAGATCACTGCGCGTTTGTCCTCTTGATCGAATATCGAATTAGGAGGAACTCATTTCATATGTGCGGAATCATCGGATTCGTGGGCCGGGAACAGGCGGCCCCTATCCTGCTGGAGGGCCTGCGGCAGATGGAATACCGGGGCTATGACTCTGCCGGTGTGGCGGTGCGGTCCCGGGAAAAGGGCCTGCAGGTCCGCAAGTCCAAGGGCCGGCTCCAGGTCCTGGCGGACCTGACCCGCGGCGGCGCAGAGCTGGAGGGCTGTCTGGGCATTGGACACACCCGCTGGGCCACCCACGGCGAGCCCAACGACGTCAACGCCCACCCCCATGTCAGCTCCGACGGGCGGATTGCCCTGGTCCACAACGGCATCATCGAAAACTATCTGGAAATCAAGGAGCAGCTTCTGAACCACGGCGTTGTCTTTACCTCCGACACGGATACGGAGGTGGTGGCCCAGCTGCTGGAATTCCATTACAAGGAGTGCGGCAGCATGCTGGAGGCCGTGGGCCGGGTGCTGCGGCGCATCGAGGGCAGCTATGCCTTCGGCATCATCTGCGCCGACTATCCCAACGCCCTCATCGCCGCCCGGAAGGACAGTCCCCTGATCCTGGGCTTCGGTGAAAACGGAAACTTCATCGCCTCGGACGTGACGGCCATCCTCCGCCACACCCGGGACGTGGTCTACATGAGCGACGGGGAAATCGCCGTCCTGACGGCGGACAGCGCGGATGTGTTCAACCACGAGATGGACCCCGTGGTGAAGGAGCACAGTCATGTGGACTGGGACGCGGCGGCGGCGGAAAAGGGCGGCTATCCTCACTTCATGTTCAAGGAGATTCTGGAACAGCCCGACGCCATACAGAAGACCATCGCCCCCCGCATCCGGGAGGGCCGGGTGGTGCCGGACGGCTTCTGCCTCACGGCGGAAGAAGCAAAAAATATCTCTCACATCTACATGATTGCCTGCGGCTCCGCCTATCATGCGGGCATCGTGGGCAAATACGTCTGGGAACGTCTGCTGCGCCGCCCGGTGGAGGTGGCTCTGGCCTCTGAATTCCGGTACAGTCAGCCTCTGGTGGACAGCCGCACCCTGGTCATCGCCATCAGCCAGTCCGGCGAGACTCTGGACACCATGGCCGCCCTGAGAGAGGCCAAGCGGCTGGGGGGCCGGACTCTGGCGGTGTGCAACGTGGTGGGCAGCTCCATCGCCCGGGAGGCGGACCATGTGCTCTACACCTGGGCCGGGCCGGAAATCGCCGTGGCCACCAGCAAGGGTTATTCCACTCAGCTGGCGGCCCTGGACCTGATTGGCCTGTATCTGGCGGACCTGCTGGGCACCATCTCCCCCGCCGAATACGGGGACATTCTGACGGAGCTCCAGCGCCTGCCGGACAAAATGCGGCAGTATCTCACGGACTACGCCGGCACCCAGTATTTTGCCTCACGCTATTTCAATCATGACTCCATTTTCTTCATCGGCCGGAACCTGGACTACGCCATGGGGCTGGAGGGCTCCCTCAAGCTCAAGGAAATCAGCTACATCCATTCGGAGGCCTACGCCTCCGGCGAGCTCAAGCACGGAACCATCTCCCTGATTGAGCCCGGCACGCTGGTGGTGGCCCTGGGCACCCACGCCGCCCTCTTTGACAAGGCCATGAGCAATGTGGTGGAGGTCAAGGCCCGTGGGGCCGAGGTGCTGGCGGTGACCACCGAGCCCCATCGGGAGCGGATGGCCAAAACCGCCGATGCGGTTCTCTCTGTGCCGGAGACTCATCCCCTGCTTCAGCCGTCCCTGGGCATCGTGCCCCTCCAGCTGTTCGCCTATTACGTGGCCCTGCAAAGAGGCTGTGACATCGACAAGCCCAGGAACCTGGCAAAGTCGGTGACGGTGGAATAATTTTGCTGACAAAACCGCCGCTGTCCACACGGGACAGCGGCGGTTTTTCTTGCGGCGCCTGTCGAAAGCTGTTATACTGTAGGGCGCGGCCTCTGTGCCGCGCCGGTTTCTTTGACGGCAAAAAAGGAAGCGGCGCGGAAGCCCTTGACAAAGCGGCTCAAATCGGTATAATGAAAACAGAAGGGCGCTGCTGTACGGCGGTCGTCCCATGCCAGCTAAACTAAGCTAGCCGTTCGGGAGCCATCCGGACGGCTAGCACGCTTTTGTGGTAAGTATCAGCGCCGCTCCGATGAAAAACACCAGAAACCGCACTACGGTGATGAACCGCTTCTTCCACATCCGCACCACCTCCCCCCGATTGGTATTTGCCTGGGAGAAAATGGGCCAACCGCCACTATACAGCAACGCTGATTTGATTCTATCACGCTGTGTCGCTTTTTGTCAATTCCGCCGCTTCCTTTGGTGTCGAAAAAAGGAACCGGCGCGGAAGCCCTTGACAAAACGGCTCAAATCGGTATAATGAAAACAGAAGGGCGCTGTCACAAGACGGTCAGCCCTCCACGCTAGTCAAACATCAAAGTTGACCGTTCGGGGGACAGCCGGACGGTCAACACGCTTTTGTGGTAAGGACGTACAGCGCAATGGCTGTACACACCAGGAACCGAAAAACCTGGCAAATCCTCTTTTTCCACATCCGCACCACCTCCCCCTCGCCGTCGCGTGCTCCATATCACTTGCCCCGGCCTATGGGCCGGGGCTCGCTCATTCCGCCGCTCCGGCTCTCCCTCCGCAAACGCTACGCTGGTTTGCGGAGGGGAAAGCAAAAAGAGCCGCCCGCCTTTCGGCGGGCGGAAGCAAAAAGAGGGGGGGATTCCTCCCCCGGTGAAACAGGACCCGCCCCAATGGGGCGGGTCCTTTGCCGGATACACGAATCAAATGGAGTCAGGGGAAATCAGCTAACCGGATCCGCGTGCTCCGCAATCGCGGTGATGGAGAACGCGCCGGTGATGCCCTCAGCGGTCAGGTCGCCAGCAGTCAGAACGATGTTCCAAACGGCGGCAACTGCTTCCTCAGCAGGAGTCACAACGATCTTGTAGTAGGTGGGCTGCTCGACCTTCGCCCAAGTGGCTTCCTCAATCAGACCGCTGGCAGTCTCATCAGCCGCAAGGAGTTCCTCCTCAGTTTTTCCTTCAGCAAGCTTCTTAACGTTGGTAGCCTGGTCGAATTCGTCCTTAGTCTCGAAGGTCACTTTCTTCCAAGCGCCGCTACCATTATTGAGTGTAGCGTCCCACTGATAGAAATCGGGATTCTCCACAGCCGCAACATAGGTAGCCTCGGCAAAGTTGGTGGAGTCGGTGAAGTCGAAGTCCTCAGCGGTGGCGTCCTTGCCGTCAGCCAGCTTGTAGAGCTTACCGCCCTCAGCAGCGGTCTTGGCCGCATTGAATGCGGCCTCGTCGTTGAAGGGACCGACAGCGGTGTAGGTGTTGACCGCATCAACAGCGGCGCTGCCCTCGGTGACCTTCACCAGACGGCCATTGGCCTTGGTGCACGCAAACACCACGGGATCGCCGGCGGCACGGGCGGCAGCCTCAGGTGTCACAGTGACGTCGATCTGCTTGGTATCGAAGTCATAGACACCCTCATGTCCAGCGGCCTCAGTCAGAGCAATCTTGACAGCGGGATCAGAGGGGGTATCCTTGTGAACAGGGGGATACTCGACGTTGCCGATTGTCAGGTTCTTACCGTCCAGATCGTCCTTCACAGAAGGATCCAGAGGCTGGCCGGGCGCGGGAACGGGAATGGTCTCGTCAACAATGGGAACATCGGGAACGGTGGTGACACTGTTCGCCATCTCGGTGATGATGACCAGGGAGACGTTGCGGAAAGCGTCCTTGGTAGAATCATCGTTGTAGATGAACTGGATGACGGGATACTTGGGGCCTCCGTCCGCCGGGGCGCGCTCAACGAAGTCCTTCAGATCGCCCACGGAGTTGATGCCGTTGCGGGTCAGGTCCAGCCACTCGGCGTCAGCCATGCGGACCACGTGGGTCTCGTCACCGATACCCAGGCTGGCGGACAGGTTGAAGGCGATGTTGGTCTGATTGACAGCATAGTCGGTCAGCTTGACCAGGTGCTTGTCGGCGTTGACAACGGAATACACCTTCGCCTCGTTGACAGAAGTGGTCTTCTTCACGGAGGTGTGCTCACGCAGGGTGTAGAAGGGCTCGAAGCCTTCGCGGGTGGCGGCGCTGTAGCTGGCGAAATCGCCCACGTCCAGTTCCTTGTCGGAATAGATGAATTCCTTATCCTTCAGGCCGTCGGGAGTCATCATGGCCACAGTGTAGCCATAGATCTTCTTGCCGGTGGAATCGACCTCATAGGAGCCGTCCCAGTCGCGGATGTACAGCAGGTTGGTGCTGATAGCCTGGTTGGACTCGCGCTTGATGACAACAGCCTCGACCTCGCCGTCGTCATTCAGGCAGAGCTGAGCGGGGTTGTAGTTAGCGGAGTTCCACTTGTAGGTCAGGTCGGCGTTGGACGCGTTCTGGACGCCGCTGAGAACCTCAATGGAGTCCACTTCGCTGCCGTCGTCGTTGAAGGACACATAGATGAACTTCACGCCCTTGGCAGTGTAAGGCTTCTCGACAGGATTCGCGCCAACCTGATAGGCGATGCGGTTGTTGCTGGCCTTGATCTCATAGGGTGCATTGGTGGCGCTATCAGTACCGGTGTACACGTCAGTGACGCCCCGGGTAACGTCCTCGACTGTTTCAAGCCCGCTGACCAGCTTCCAGTCGGCGGAGCCGGTGACACCCTTGTTGGTGTACTTCACCAGGTCGCCGGGCTTCATGCTGCTGGTATATTCAGTATTGGTGCCCAGGTTCAGCTCCAGCAGGTTGCCCTTGATGTCCCAGCCCTCGACAATGGTGACATTGCGGCGGTCGATGGTGCTGGTGAAGTAGCCCTTAATCACGAAGTAGTCGGAGGTATCGCCCACGTTCTTGGCACGCAGAGCGTTGCCGGCCTTGTCCAGATACAGCTTGACGTCCTCGCGGGTAACCTTGATGTCGTCAGCATTGATCTCAACCAGGTCCTTGTTCCACAGAGACACCTTGTAAGCGGTGCCGCCCACGGTGACCTCAACGGCCTGGCGGGTAGCGTTGCTGTTGCCGTAGGTCTTGACGCGGGTCAGCTTGCCTTCCACGGTCTCGGGGGTGTAGGCGTCGTAGACCTCGAACTCCGTGCCGTTGTCGGTGGTGACGGGAACCACGGCCACAAGATCGCCGGCCTTCAGGCCCTTCAGGAACTCGTAGTTGGCGTTGTCGCTCTCAACATCCTCGACATCCTCGAAGATAGGCGCCTGGTTATAGCCGGACTCGGCCTTGGCGGTCTTGTTGTCGGGCTTGATAACGTCCAGAGTCACGGAGTCGGCGCCCACGCGCTTGACCTCCATCAGCTGAGTCTTGACCACCACGACGTCGGTGATGTAGTCGGCGGTATCCTCGGAGACATAGACCTCCACCACGGTGCCGTTGTCGGTGTAGTCGGCGATGTCGCCGACCTTCTCGCCGCCGAAGGGAGTGCTGGTCTCGCCGTTGACATGCAGCTCCGTGCTGCCGTCCACCTTATAGCCGTTCAGCCCCAGAGCGCGGACCTTGGTGGCGTCGCTGACGCCAGTGACATCGTGCTCCATCTGCTCGGTATAGGTGAAGTCAGCCTCGACGGGATAGGTGCCGATGGTGACCTTCTTGTAGCTCCACTCGTTGGAGGGACGGCCGAAATCGTCCTCGGTGCTGCGCTCCTGCTTCATGCGCAGGTCAACGAAGTGCTCTTCACCGAACTCAACGGTGTACCAGTTGTCCTTATCATAGTTGGAATTGCCGCTGGCCTTCTTGTTATTGATGTGGCTGGCAAATTCCTGGTTGCTGACCTTGTAGTTGCGCTCGGGATTCACGACCACGGACTGAGTGCCGTTGACAATGTTCATGCCGCCGGTGTACTCAACCAGGGTGCCCTTCAGGGTGTTCAGAGCCAGCTGGCAGGCCTGCTCACGGTTGACAGACTCGTTGCCCTTGAAGCTCAGGCGGTCGAACAGGCCGCACTCGTTGCCGATGCGGGCCACGTTCATGGTCCAGCCGGCGCCGGTGAAGCCGCCTTCGTGCTCACCCTTGTAGCCCAGAGCGCCCAGCAGCATCTTGGCGAAGGCGTAGCCGCTCAGGGTTCCCTCGGGCTTGAAGGAGCCGTCCTGATAGCCGTTGATGTAGCCGGAATTCTTGCAGTAGCTGATGACGCCTGCAAAGGTGTGATTCACGGGAACATCGGTGTAGGGTGCGGAGGCGGCAACCAGATTGCTGGCGGCCTCAGAGCCGATCATCAGGGAGACGATGATCTTGGCGGCGGCGCCGCGGGTCAGCTCCTTCTTGGGCTGGAAGCTGCCGTCGGTGTAGCCGGTGATGATGCCGATACGGTTCAGAACCGCGACGGCTTCCTCGTACTGAATCTCGTCCTTGTCGGTGAGATCCTTGTACTCGGTGGCGCCCGCGCTGACGGTGACCAGGGACATGGTCATGACCAGTGCAAGCACCAGGGACAGGAATTTCTTCATGAAACATTCCTCCTTTTAAATTTGCGGAAGAGTCCGGAACATTCCCCGTTCAGGGCCCACGGTATCGGGGGCTAGCCAACCCCGTTGATGGCCCCGGCTCGGGGAACGCCCCAGCGCTTCACGCACCTGCAATGTACCCCGAAAACCCTGTGCTGTCCAGCGTTTCGGGTCCCTTTTAACCCAAGTGAAAACCGCCGTATCATCCGCCGCGCCCATTTGCCGGAGGGAAATAACGGAGCCCAGTTTTTTCCATTTTCTTCCCCGGACCCGGACAACAAAAAGGAGGGCCCGGCGGCCCTCCTTATTCCGCTTTCCGCTCTCCGGCGAGACCGGGGAGAACATACCGCTGGCCCCTCTGGACCAGCTGGCCGGCCTCCACCATGTGCCGCAGCACCAGACCGCACTGCTTGGGCTGGATATGGAGCAGGGCGGCCACGTCCTGACGGTAGGCAAAGCCCTCCCGCTCCAGATAGGCCCGGACGGTCTCCAGGTGCCGCTCCGGGGGCACCACGGTGCCGGGCAGGTAGTATTTCCCGCCCACCCGAACCAGGCGCTTCCGCTCCGTCAGGCGGCGGAGGCGGTGATAGGCGGCGGTTTTGGACAGGCCCAGCAGCCGGGACACCTCCCCCCGGGAGACAGCCCCGGCGTTCAGGGCCTGCTGGAGAATCAGCGCGTCGCCGGAGTCCCGGCCCTCGTTCCGCCGCAGGTCCCGCAGAGCCGTCCGCTCCATGCCGCCCCGAATCAGGGCCGCCCGGGTCATCCGGGACAGCCGGGGCAGGTCAATGGGCCGCCGGGAGCGCTCCGTCAGGAGGACGTGGGGGTCATCCGACGGGGCGCGGCTCCGGCGCTCCTCCTCCAGGAGGCGGCGGACGGTGCTGCTCAGGACCACCTCCCGGTCCGGCAGACGGACCCGGTCCCCCTCCCAGTCAATCTGATCCCAGGTGAGGGCAGTCATCTCCCGGGCCTGAAGGCCCAGCTGCCAGGCCAGCCACAGAGCCAGGCCCGCCGGGGTTCCCCGCTCCGCCTGGAGGACCTTCCACAGCTTGAATTCATCAATCTGGTCCGCCGCCGAGACCTTTTTCCCTCGGTTCTTCCGCCGCCTCTCAGCGTCGTCTGCCGCCGGAACGCCGCCAGAAAACCGAATCTGGAGACTGGCCACCTCCATGCCGCTGAGCCGGGCCGCCTCCGGCCAATCCAGGGTTTCCAGCTGGCGGAGAATCCAGTCATAGCGCAGGTCCAGCAGCCGCACCCCCGCCAGACCGCCCCGGTCCAGGGCCTGCCGGGCCAGCCGGGAGATGGATTCCGGCCGCAGGGGCGTCCGGCTCCGGGCGGAAAGGACCACATAGGGGGACGCCTCGCTGTGGGCCTCCTGAAGCCGCCAGAGCATCGTCCGCAGCTCCGGGTCCAGGGGGACCGCCCTGTCCGGCAGCTCCAGCCGCCCGTCCAGAAAGGATACCTGGCTCCAGGTCAGGTTCGCGATCTCCTCCCGGGTCAGGCCCTCCAGCCAGGCCAGCCGGAGCACCACGGCCTCCGGGCCGGTCTGTTCCCGCTCCAGCAGACGGCGCAGGGCGGCCTCCTCCAGCCTCTGTGTCTTTTTCCGTTCCTGTCCCATGACGCCGTCCCCCCTTTCCTCCGCGCTTTTGGTTATGAATGCATAGCAAATCAGGCGAACTCTTTAGAAAAGTTCACCTGCTTCCCATTCGGGCAGCTTTTTAGTTCCTGTTTTTTATGTAGCCGCCGCGGTCCGTTCCGGCTTTTCAGCGGGAGCGGCGGCCTGGATGCCGGTGAGGTCCCAGCAGCCGTGCCGGGTCACCAGCCCGCCGGAGAGACGGCCCTGACAGACGGTAAAAATAGCGTCGTAGTCCTCCCTGCCTGTCCGGGTGCGCAGCGCGCCTGAGATCAGGTACTTGGGATTGGTCCCCTTCTCCAGCACACTGCCGGTGAAGCGGCTGTGTCTTCCCAGCAGGCACAGCTCCCCGGAAACCACATGATCCTCTTCCTGGAGCAGCAGGGTTCCGGCGCGGGGCCCCAATTGGCTTTGCAGCACGATGGCATAGCTGATTTTCTTCACAACATCACTCCTGTTCCGAATTATAATGAGACAATTTTCTTGCCTGAAGAGACAATTTTATAAAAAACGTCTAATTTCAGACACTTTTCATGAAATTGTCAAAATCGCGTGTCCGTTTGACCCCCCTCTCCCGGCCCGGCGCAGAAAAACGGACCGCCGTCCATGAAATATGGACGGCGGTCCGTCAGCCAAAAAAAGCCAAAAAAGCCAAAAAAGGGCGGGAAAATCCCGTCCTTTTTCGAATTGCCTATGCAGTTCCCCGGTCAGCCCAGCATGTCCCCTCCGCAGCCTCTGGCCCGGAGCGTCTGCCAGACCGCTCCGGCGGCGTGCTGCTCTGCGGCGCTCCGCAGCACCTCCAGCACCGCCCTGGGTTCCACCTCCAAATCACCCCGTATCCAGCCCTCCAGCAAAGACAGCAAAATGGTCTCCCAGCACCGGATTCGGGCCGGTTCCCCCTCCGGGTCCGGCGGCGTGCCGCAGCGCTCTCTGTAATAGGCCTGGGTCCGCTCCAGCATGTCCGCCAGGGGAAGGGCCTCCCGCAGCCCCGCCCTGCCCCGGCTGTCCAGCAGGGCGGTGTAAAAGGGGCGTTCCTCCTCCATGCGGGCCAGCAGGTCCGCCACGGCCTCCTCCCAGGTCAGGCATTCCCCCTGACGCTCCAGCAGCAGCGTCCGCTCCCTCCGGACGGACCAGGCAAACAGATCATAAATGTCTTTAAAATGGTAGTAGAACGACTGCCGCCGGAGACCGCTGAGCTCCGTCAGCTCCCGGACCCGCAGCTGATCCAGGGGCTTGCGGGCCAGCAGAATCCGCATGGCCTCGTCCAGTCCCCGTCTGGTGCGATTCTCTTGTTCCGGCATGGCAGTGCTCCTCCTGTCTCTTTCTGGTTCTCTCACCTTTTTCAGAATCTGTTCCCGTGGAATTAAGAGGTCCAATGGCGCGGGGAAGGGAAAAACGGCCCCGCTCAGGACGGCGGCGCGGCTCCCTGCCCCCCGCTCCCCCGCGCTTGTGTCGGGAATGTTCAGTCGTTATAAGCATACCGCAGTCCCGTCCCTCCGTCAAGATTCCCCGTTTTTCGCGGGTATGTGATTTTTGTGTCCCTCATTCTCCGTGAAAATCCGTGCCATGTCATCTTCAGCCATCAAACCGGGCGGCTCCGCCGTCCGCCCGGGCAGACGGCAAACCCCTCCGTTCGCCGGGCCATCCTCGGCAATCCGCAGATTTTCGGCTCCGCCGGTCCGGTCAACTCAATGAGGATGTTTCAAAATACAGAAAAAACGGGCCATTCTCTGATTCTTCGCCGCCAGCCGAGCCGTGTTTTCCAATTTTTTCAATTTCCAGGAGCTCTCGACAAATTCAGACAGGAATTTCACTGGATATTGTGTATCATCCTCTTAGTCCCCTGCTACATTTTGTGTTTCACTGGAAAGGATGATATGACATGACCGCTATTTCCAAGGAGTATCTGCTGCTGTTCAACACCGTGATTGATGCGGAACAAACTCTGGCCCAACTTCACGAAACTCTGATCGAGGCCCAGCGGCAGGCGGAAGAGCTGTTTTTAGAAGGACCCCCTGAAGAAACGCCAACCGCTCCAAGGAACAGGTGACATATACATCCGGCGGGCCTTTCCGGCCCGCCGGATGTATATGTCCTGATGGGAATTCCGGCCGGGCTTTACTCCGTCCGCCGGGGGCGGGCCCTGACCTGGCCCCTCTGCCGGAAGCCCGGCGCCTTCTTCCAAATAAAATGCGTCAGCGGACCTTCCCCGGCAGAGAAAAGACGTTGACCTCCAGGAAAAAATGGGGTACAATGGCAGTTATGATGGCAGGCTCCCTCCCGGGCACGGAAGCTCTCCCCGATGGAAACGCCCCCGGGGCCATACGCCGCCCCCTTTCTTCCCCAGGAGCCGAAAACATACAGGGAGGTTCGTTTATGCCCAGTATTTCCGTGATTGTCCCCGTCTATCAGGCCGAAAAGTTCCTGGAGGCCTCTGTGGGCAGCGTGCTGGCCCAGACCTTTTCCGACTGGGAACTGCTGCTGGTGGACGACGGCTGCTCCGACGGCTCCCCCGCCCTCTGCGACCGGTTCGCCGCCGCCGACTCCCGGGTTCGGGTCTTCCACCGCAAAAAGAACGCCGGCGTCAGCGAGGCCCGGAATCTGGGGCTCAACGAAGCCCGGGGGGACTATATCGCCTTTCTGGACGCGGACGACGCCTTCGTCCCCCAGGCACTGGAAACCCTCTGGTCTCTCCGGGAGCAGACCGGGGCGGACACCGTGGGCTGCGCCCA
Organism: uncultured Oscillibacter sp.; assembly: GCF_947654275.1. GTDB lineage: Bacteria > Bacillota > Clostridia > Oscillospirales > Oscillospiraceae > Oscillibacter. The sequence goes on from NZ_CANTJS010000001.1 coordinate 96,401, forward strand.
TGTGAACCTGACCCCTGACGGAGGCGAGCAGACGGAACTGCTGCTGCCCGCCGGAACCTATGACGAGGCGGCCATCCGGGAGCGGATTGTCTATCCCCTGCTGGGGGACCGGCTCCGGGTCCCGGTGTTCAACGGCTTCATCTGGCGTTATCTCTTCTCCGCCAAAATCCTCCGAGCCGCCAAAATCACCTTTGAGGGGGCCTATCTGGAGGACGAACTCTTCTTGATGGAGTACTTCTGCAATGCCAGAAAGCTGGCGGTGACGGAGGACCCCCTCTACCGCTATCTTTTGAACCTCAGCTCCGCCACCCACCGTTACATGAAGGATTTTCTGAAGGTCTTCGGACGCTTCATGGAGCGGAAGGAGGCCCTGGTCAAGCGCTACGGCCTGGAGTCCGCCCGGCCCCTGTGGCGGGAGGAATCCAACTGGGCGGGACTGCTGATTGCCATTGGCAACGAGTACGCCCGGGACCGTCAGGTGCCCGTCCGCCAGCGGCAGAAGGCCGTTCAGGAGCTCTGCCGCCGGCCCGACATGGCCCAGGCCATTGCCAAAATCGCCCCTGCGGGCCTGAATCCCAACAAACAGATGGTGGCCAATCTGGTTCGGGGGAAGCACTTCTTCACCCTGACCCAGCTCTACCGCCTGAAAAACCGAATCTGAACACTGAAAGAAACGAGGTTCCCCTATGACCCTGCTTCGTGAAAGCGCCCTCTGCCGCCTCTGGCTCCTTCTCCTGGCCTCCTTTCAGGACAGCGCCCTCTGCCGTCTTCTCTCCACCGCCGGCGGCTGGTGCGGCCGGCAGATTGACGAAAGCCGCGTCCTCCGTCCCCTGTGCCGGGAGGGCACAGCGGCCCGGGTCTGGCCGGACAGCCTGCTCTGCCGCCTGCTGAGCTTTCTGGCGGACCTGCCCGCCCGCCTGCTCCGCTGGGTTTACCGGCTGCTGCAGGCCAGTTTTGAGGACAGTTTTTTTGCCCGTCTGGCCTTCACCCTGGGGGACGAGACCGCCGCCGCCCAATCCTGGCTGATCCTGCTGCTGTGGGTGATTCCCTTCAGCCGCTGGAACAACGCCTATACCCTCATGGCCTTCGGGTTTCTCCTGCTGCTGTTCCACGCCGGCGCCATGCACCGGACGGACTTCCGGCTGAATGTGAAGGCTCTGGGCTTTTATCCCCTGGTCCTCTTCGGCTCCATATTCCTGGCGGTGGTTTTCTCCCGGAGCCGGAGCCTCTCCACCCGCTTCCTGGTCTATCACATGTCCGCCGCCCTCTGCGTGCTGGTCACCGTCAGCGCCGTCCGGCACATGGAGGATTTAAAGCGCCTGGCCGCCGGAGCGGCGGGCTGCGTGCTGGTCTCCTCGCTGTACGGCGTGGCCCAGCGCCTCCAGGGCATTGAGGTCAACGCCTCCTATGTGGACCTGGATCTGGCTCTCAACGAGACCATGCCAGGGCGGGTGATGTCCTTCTTCGACAATCCCAACACCTTTGCCGAGGTGCTTTTGCTGCTGCTGCCCCTGGTGCTGGCCCTGGCGCTGTGCTCCAAGAGCCTGCCGGCCCGTCTCGCAGCCCTGGGCGTCTTCGTCCTGGGGACGGGGGCCCTGCTGATGACCTATTCCCGGGCCAGCTGGGTGGGCTTCGCCGTGGCCATGGTTGTAATGCTCTTTCTGTGGAAGCCCAGGCTGCTGCCCCTGTTTTTCCTGCTGTGCTGTCTGGCAGTTCCCTTCCTGCCCGTTTCCATCTGGAACCGCATCCTCACCATCGGCAATCCCGCGGACTCCTCCACCGCCAGCCGCTTCCCCCTGTACGAGGCGGCCCTGCGTGTCATTGCGAAGGTCCCCGTCTCCGGCGCGGGCCTGGGCACCGCCGCGGTTCAGCGCTATATCCGCCTCCACAACCTCTACAGGGGCAATTCCCCCTTCGTCCATGCCCACAACTTCTACCTTCAGGTCTGGATTGAGGCGGGCCTGCTGGGCATCGCCAGCTTCCTGGCCTCCATGCTGTGGAACATCAAGCGGGCGGCCCACGCCGCGCGCCACTGCGGCGATTCCGCCGCCCGGACCCTCACCTGCGCCGCCGCCGCCGCGCTCTGCGGCAGCATGGTCTGCGGCCTGGCGGACTACCTGTGGAACTATCCCCGGGTCATGTGTATCTTCTGGTTTGTCTTCGCCGTGGCGCTCTGCGGCGTCAGACTCTGCGGCGAAACGCGGTAATATGGTTTTTCTTTCCCTCAGCGCTCACGCGCCGGCCGGCCCGCAGCTGCCAGCCGGCGCTTTTTTCCGTTTTGAGGACAGGGGCGGCCCTGTTCGTCCTATTCGCTTCTTTTACAGGCTTTGAAGCCTATGTGTTCGTAAAAACTCCTTGCCCGCAGATTTCCGCCGAAGCCTTCCGCCGGCAGGCCGTTTCTTAAAAGAAGCAGGCGGGTTCCTCTCTTGTCCTTTTCTCCAAAATATGCTATACTATCTGAAAATCCGGCACAAGCCGCAGGGAGGAGAACCGCATATGGAATGGAACACACTGTTATCAACAGAGAAAACGGGCCCTGAAGAGGCGGAACCCACTCAATTCGCCCAATATCCCATCAACGAATTTGAAAAGGACTATCACAAAATTGTGTCCAGCGCTGCCTTCCGCCGGCTTCAGGACAAGACGCAGGTCTTCCCCCTGGACAAGAGCGACTTTGTCCGCACCCGTCTCACCCACTCCATCGAGGTCTCCACGGTGGCCCGGCAGCTGGGCATCATGATTTCCAAAAACAACACCCCCTACAAGCCCGCGGACATCGACGGGGACGCCGCCGAGGGCATCGCCTCCGTTCTGCTCTGCGCCGGTCTGCTCCACGATCTGGGCAACCCGCCCTTCGGGCACTTTGGCGAGGTGGTCATTGGAGACTGGTTCAAGGAGCATCTGGACCTGATTGACTATAAGGGCCGGCCTCTGCGGTCCTGGCTGACCCCTCAGATGGCCTCCGACCTGGAGCACTTCGAGGGCAACGCCCAGGCCCTGCGCATCCTGCTGAAGGCCGGGCACCGCTCCGAGATCAATCTCTCCAAGGCCATCATCAGCACCCTGGTGAAATATCCCACGGACTCCCTTTCCTTCCGCGGCGGCGACCCGGATATCCGGAAGCACAAGCTGGGCTTCTACGCCGCCGAGCAGGAGGCCTTCCGCAGCGTCTCGGAGACGGTGGGCACAGTCACTGCCTCCGGGGACTTCTGCCGCCATCCTCTGACCTATGTGCTGGAGGCCGCCGATGATATCGCCTATGCCACCGCGGACCTGGAGGACGCCTTTAAAAAGGGCCTGTTCACCCTGGACGCCTTTACGGAGTTCTTTAAGAGCTTCTACACTGAGGAGGACCTGGCGATTCACAACAGCCCGGCCTACTATTCCAACGAACTCATTCTGCTGCTCCAGTCCCTCCGGGGGAGTGAGCACAGCGCGAGAGGCGACAGCAGCGCCTTCAAGCAGTGGCTGAACCGGGTCCGCCGCTGGCTGATGTACGTAACCGTTTATCGCTTCTCCTTCAAATACCGGTCCATTATGGCCGGAACCTATGGGGACGACCTGTTTGCGGAGACCTTTCACAGCCTGACCATTCGGATTTTGAAAAAGGCCATGGCGGAATTCGCCTACGACGCCCCCGGCATCCTGAAGCTGGAGCTGTCCGCCCAGACCATCCTCTCCTTCCTGCTGGGCAGGTTCGTGGGCGCGGCGCTGTACTACGGTTCTCAGGATGAGGATTACCTCCCTTCCAAGGCCGACCGGAAATACCTCATGATTTTCTCCGACAACTACAAGCAGGACTATGAAAACGCCAAAACCGGAGACGAGGCCCGGGATCTCTACCTCCGCCTCCTGATGGTCACCGACTATATCAGCGGCATGACGGACTCCTACGCCCGCACCCTGTACCGGGAGCTCAGCGGCATCGAGGCCGTCTGAAAACCGGCCGGCATTTTCTTCCGAACATCACAGCAAATCGTACGAATTTTCATGATTCGTACGATTTTCATATAAACCGGACTTTTTGCTCTATTGCTAAACAGAATGACTAACTATAATGGAATTTACCGGGAGGCCTTTGTGAATTATTCCAATGGGCTGTCCGGCAGAGGTGCAGCCTGGCGCTACACCCGCATTTTTTAAGAAGAGGAGATAGAAAACGATGAAAAGACTTCTTGCAGCTCTGCTTGCCGTCATGATGGTGCTCTCCCTGGCCGCCTGCGGCGGCGGAAACAGCGGCGGGCAGACCAGCGAGCCCCCCGCCTCCTCCGGCGGCGATCCGGCCCCTGCCGAAGGCAGCGGAGAGAAAATTGACATCAGCGTCATCGCCGCTCAGTACGGCCAGAAAACCAGCGACTGGTGGGCCAACTTCCAGAAGGAATTCAACGAAGCCAATCAAAACATCAACCTGAATGTGGAGGTTGTCTCCTGGAATGACATCTACACCGTGGTCAATACGCGGATCTCCAACGGCGCCGCCCCGGACATCCTGAATATCGACGTGTTCGCCGACTATCAGGCCGAAGGGCTGCTGCTGCCCGCCGAGGACTACGTCTCTGCCGAGACCTATGCCAAGTTCTATCCCGCCTTCCTGGATCAGTCCGTGGTGGACGGCACCGTGTGGGCCGTGCCCGATCTGGCTTCCGCCCGCGCTCTGTATTACAACGTGGACATTCTGGAAGCTGCCGAGGTGGAGGTTCCCACCACCTGGGCCGAGCTGGAGGCCGCCTGCCAGAAGCTCCAGGCCTATGATTCCAGCATTTATCCCTGGGGCATCGACATGACCACCGACGAAGGCCAGGCCGCCTTTGCCTATTACATCTGGAACAACGGCGGCGACTTTACCGACGCCGACGGCAACTGGACTCTGAACAGCCCCGAAAATGTGGAGGCCATTGAGTTTGCCATTGGCCTGGTTAACTCCAAGCTGACCAACTCCGACCCCGCCAACGAGACCCGCTACACCCTTCAGGACCTCTTCGGCGCCGGCCAGCTGGCCATGATGATTGGCCCCAACTCCATTCCCACCTATATCGCCGTTGACAAAGAACCCGAAGACGTCATCAACTACGGCACCGCTCCCATCCCCACCAACGAAGGCAAGCCCTCCGTTTCCGCCGGCGTTATGGACCGGTTCATGTGCTTCGACAACGGCCACTCTGACGAGAAGATCGAGGCCATCAAAACCTTCTTCGACTTCTTCTATGAGGATCAGCGTTACTCCGACTGGGTCCTGATGGAGGACTTCCTGCCCGCCACCTCCACCGGCGGCGAGATCGTGGCCGCCGCCGACGAGCGGATGGCCGCCTGGGTCGACATTGTGGGCTCCTGCAAGTTCTATCCCACCGCCAAGGCCGAGTGGGCCAACGTGAAGCAGGGCGTCATCAATGTGGAGCAGCAGGCTCTGATGGGCGGCAATGTTCAGGAGCTGCTGGATGAGCTCCAGGCCGAGATTGAGGCCGAGGCTGCCGGCTGACGCCTCCAATCGCTTCACCGTTCACCGACATGCCACCGCGGGGCCGGGCCGACACGGCCCGGCCCCGCCGGCTTTCTTCCGGCCATTTTCAAAGCGCGGCCCCTTCCTCTCCGCCGGGCTTTGAAAGCGGTCGGAAGGTCCACCATTCTCACAATTTAGGGAGGTGTCCCCGTGATCACAAAGACCCAACACGTCCCCCTGAAGGCATCGCCTCAGCCTCCGCTGAAACGGTCTTCCGGCGGGAAAAAGCTCTTTCGTAAAATCGAGCCCTATATCTGGATTGCTCCCAGCATCATCCTCATGGCGGTCTTCATTCTGATTCCCATCTGTTCCGTGTTCCAGATGTCCCTGAACAAGGTCAGCAAAACGGGCAAAATTCAGGGGTTCAACAACTTCGCCAACTTCACCAAGGTGCTGAACAGCTCCGCCTTCGGCATCGTCCTGAAAAACACCATTGTATGGACCATCGCCGTGGTGGTGATTTCCACTGTTCTGGGCTTCATGCTGGCCCTGATCCTGAACAACCAGTTCCGGGGACGGAAGATTGCCCGGGCCATTGTGGTCTTCCCCTGGGCCACCACGCTGGTCATCCAGGCCAGCGCCTGGAACTTCATCATCAACAAGGACTACGGCACGCTGAACACCCTGCTGCTGAAGCTGGGCCTGATTCAGCAGTCCGTCAACTGGACGCCTACACCGGGAACCTATTTCGCCTGGGAAATCGCCTGCGGCATTTTTGTCACCATCCCCTTTGTCACCTTCTGCGTCCTCTCCGGACTCCAGAGCATCGACACCTCCTACTACGAGGCCGCCACCGTGGACGGGGCCACCTATTTCCAGAAGCTCTTCAAAATCACCCTGCCCCTGGTAAAGTCCTCCCTGACGGTGTCCACGGTGCTGAACATCATCTATGTATTCAACTCCTTCCCCATCATCTGGACCATGACCAAGGGCGACCCGGCCAACCACACCGACACCCTGGTCACCTACCTCTACAAGCTGGCCTTCTACAACAACAAGCAGGGCGAGGCCGCCGCCGTGTCGGTCATCGGCTTCATCATTCTGCTGATCTGCGCCAGCACCTACATGATCTACACCCTTCGGAAAGGAGATGACGACCTGTGAGCCAGCCCGCCAACTCTGTAAAAAAGCCGCTCTCCGCCAAGAAAGTCATTCTCCGGGTGCTGCTGTACCTCGTCGTTCTGGACGTCTGCATCATCACCCTGTACCCCTATTTCGCCATGCTCTGCACCGCCCTGAAGGGCCGGGCGGAGATTTTCACCGCCGACGGCACCATCCTGCCGGCGACGGCCCTGTGGTCCAACTTCATTGACATCTGGAGCCGGGCCACTATGGGCCGGTACATGCTGAACTCCTTCCTGATTGCCGGCGGGTCCACCGTCATCGCCATGCTCTGCGGCATCCCCGCCGCCTACGCTCTGGCCCGGATGCGCTTCCGGGGACAGACCGCCTTTTTGGGCTTTGTCATTGTCTCCCAGATGTTTGCCCCGGTGGTGCTGCTCATCGGTATTTACAAGGTCATGCTGTCCATGCACCTGACAGACAGCATCTGGGGCCTGATCTTCATCAACGCGGCCTTCAACCAGGCCTTCACCGTCTGGCTCCTCCGGGGCACCTTTATGGGCATCTCCGCCGAGATGGAGCAGGCCGCCACCATCGACGGCTGCACCCGGGTCCAGTCCATGCTGCGGGTGCTGCTGCCTGTGGCCGCCCCCGGCATCGTCACCACGCTGATCTTCATCTTCATCAACGCCTGGAACGAGTACACCGTGGCCCTGTGCCTGATTTCCACCGACACTCGCAAACCATTAACGGTAGGCATCAACATCTTCAACGGATACAACATCATCGAGTGGCAGTACCTGTTTGCCGCCTCTATCTTCGCCATTATCCCGGTAGTCATCCTCTTTATGTGCATCGAGAAGAACCTGGTCAGCGGCCTCGCCTCCGGCGGCGTGAAGGGCTGACCCGCATTCCGGCAGTTCCAAAAAACAGACGGCCTCCGGGCCGTCTGTTTTTTGTCCGGGACGCCTCGGGTGTACGACTGATATGGGGCGTCTCATTCACATTTTTTCAGAGTCCGGCGAAAAGGCGGCAAAACGGACGGCCACAGGCCGTCCGTTTTTCCATTTTCCGGGAAACCGTCAATGCCACAGCTCGTCGGTCCGGACGCCCCGGCGGATGCCGCCGATGTCATAGGGCGTGGTCTGATACACGAAGTAGTTCAGCCAGTTGCCGTAGAGCAGGTTGGCGCAGGAGCGCCAGCGGACCATAGGCTCCCGGCCGGGATCGTCCTGGGGGAAGTAGTGCCGGGGAATCTGGATATCCACCCCCGCCTCCAAATCCCGGAGATACTCCTTTTTCAGCGTATCCTGGCTGTATTCCGCGTGACCCATCAAAAACACCTGCCGCCCCTGGGCGGTCTTGACGGCGTAGACCCCCGCCTCCGGCGAGCTGGCCAGAATCTTCAGGTCCCGCACCGCCTCAATGTCCCCCCGGAGCACGGTGGTATTCCGGGAGTGAGGCACCCAGAACTGATCGTCAAAGCCCCGGAAAAGCATGAAGTTGGGGGACTCCACCCTGTGCCGGAACACACCGAAGAGCTTTTGGGGCAGGAGGCGCTTGGGGATGCCGTAGTGATAGTACAGCCCCGCCTGCGCGCCCCAGCAGATGTGAAGGGTGGAGTGGACATTGCTCTTGCTCCACTCCATAATCTCGCAGAGCTCCGGCCAGTAGTCCACTTCCTCAAAGGGCAGGTGTTCCACCGGCGCGCCGGTGATGACCAGTCCGTCAAAGGTCTGGTTTTTCACCTCTTGAAAGGTCTTGTAAAAGGCCAGCATGTGCCGTTGGGAGGTATTCCGGGAGACGTGACCGGCGGGGGCAATCAGCTCCAGTTCAATCTGAAGCGGCGTATTCCCCAGAACCCGCGCCAGCTGGGTTTCCGTCTCCACCTTGGTGGGCATCAGGTTCAGAAGGAGAATCCGCAGGGGCCGGATGTCCTGGGTGACGGCCCGGGTCTCCGTCATGACGAAAATGTTCTCCTGCCGCAGAATTTGGGTAGCGGGAAGCTGGTTTGGAATCTTGATGGGCATGGTCAGTCCACCGCTTCCAGGGCCTGCCGGATATCCTCAATCAGGTCCTCCCCGCTCTCCAGGCCGCAGGACATGCGGACCAGTCCGGCGGGAACGCCGGCGGCGGCCAGCTGTTCGTCCGTCATCTGCCTGTGGGTGGTGCCGGCGGGGTTCAGGCAGCAGGTCCGGGCGTCCGCCACATGGGTTTCGATGGCCGCCAGCCGCAGGCGGCTCATGAAGACGCCGGCCGCCTCCCGGCCTCCCTTCAGCTCAAAGGACACCACGCCGCAGGAGCCATTGGGCAGGTACTTCTCCGCCAGGGCGTGGTATTTGTCCCCGGGCAGGCCGCAGTAGTTCACATGGGTCACCTTGGGGTGGGCCGCCAGGAACTCCGCCACGGCCTGGCCGTTCTCACAGTGGCGCTTCATCCGGACATGAAGGCTCTCCAGACCCAGGTTCAGGTAAAAGGCGCTCTGAGGCGAGGGCGTGGAGCCGAAGTCCCGCATGAGCTGGGCGGTGCACTTGGTGATGAAGGCCCCTTCCTTCCCGAACTTTTCGGCGTAGGTGATGCCGTGATAGCTCTCGTCCGGGGTGCACAGGCCGGGGAAGCGGTCCGCGTGGGCCATCCAGTCGAACTTCCCGGCGTCCACGATGGCTCCGCCCACGGCCACGCCGTGTCCGTCCATATACTTGGTGGTGGAATGGGTCACGATGTCCGCGCCCCAGTCGAAGGGACGGCAGTTGATGGGTGTGGCAAAGGTGTTGTCCACCACCAGCGGCACGCCGTGGGCATGGGCGGCGGCGGCGAATTTCTCGATGTCCAGCACCGTCAGGGCAGGGTTGGCAATGGTCTCACCGAAGACGGCTTTGGTGTTGGGCCGGAATGCGGCGTCCAGCTCCTCCGCCGTGCAGTCCGGGGAGACAAAGGTGACCTCCACGCCCATTTTCGCCATGGTGACAGAGATAAGATTGAAGGTGCCGCCATAGATGGAGGAGGAGGAAACAACGTGGTCGCCGCAGGAGGCGATATTAAACAGGGCGAAGAAGTTGGCCGCCTGACCGGAGGAGGTCAGCATGGCGGCGGTTCCGCCCTCCAGCGCGGCGATTTTCGCCGCCACGTGGTCGCAGGTGGGATTCTGGAGACGGGAGTAGAAATAACCGTCGGCCTCCAGGTCAAACAGCTTCCCCATGTCCTCGCTGGTGGCATACTTGAAGGTGGTGGACTGGATAATGGGAATCTGTCTGGGTTCGCCGCTGCCGGGGGTGTAGCCCCCCTGGACACAGATGGTTTCGGGACGATAGCTGCTCATAGTTGTGTGCTCCTTTCAGGTTTGGGACGAAAAGAAAAAAGCCTCCGTCCCAAAGGAATTCCTTTGAGACGAAAGCCAATGCTTCCGCGGTACCACTCAAATTGCGCCGGCCTCACGGCCCGACGCCCCTCACAGGGTCCAACAACCCCTTTGCCTTAACGCGGCGCACGTGACGCCCTACCTGTCGAACGTCCAGCTCAGGAGCCATAAGACCTGGGGACCATTCCTGCCGCCTCGCACCACCCGGCAGCTCTCTGAAGGTCCGTATCCCCGTCCCTCTCCATCATCGCTTTTAGGGTATTATAAGAAATGCCGGCCCATTTGTCAACTGTGATTTTTTGGCAGGGGTGTCCATCTGCGCATTTAACAGCGGGGATGCCATGTAGGGGAGGGGCTCTGTCCCCTTCCGTTTTTCCTCCATGCCTTCGGCGGACGGGACAGGCGCCTGCATAAAATCTCCGAAAAGGACACTCCCTTTTTGGCAAATGTGTCCGGCCGCGCCCTTCGATGGAAGCGGATTCCGCAGCAGGACCGGCGTGAGGCCTGTCCTGTTTCCGCTCCGAAAAACGCCTGAGCCGGTTGACAGATGTAAGCCTTTCTGCTATACTATGGACTACAGGAGTAAACCAACCGAGGAGACCGGACGAAAGGAGTACGGACATGGAGGAACAGAGGGTATCTCTCTCCGCCGGGGAATGGCGGGTGATGGAGGTTTTATGGACGGGGCCGCAGACGCTGATGGAGCTGGTGCGGGCGCTGGGGGAGGACCCCGGCTGGGCCAAGAGCACCGTCACCACCATGGTGCGGCGGATGGAGCAGAAAGGGCTGATCGCCTACACCACGGAGGGCCGGACCAAGGTCTTCCGGGCGACGCTGGCCCGTGAGGACGCGGCGGCGGCGGAAACGGACTCCCTGCTGAAGCGGGCCTATCACGGCAGCGTGGGACTGCTGGTCAGCGCTCTGGTGGAGCGAAACGACCTGAGCAAATCGGACATCGACGGTTTATACGCCATTCTGCGCCGGGCGGAGGAGGAAGAGCAATGAAAACGATTTTACTGTCGTCCTCGATTCTGATTTTGCTGCTGGCGGCTCTGGGACCCGTTCTGCGGGGAAAGATCAGCCCACGGGTCCAGTATGCCCTGTGGCTGCTGGTGGCTCTGCGGCTGCTGGTGCCGGTGAATCCGGTGCGCAGCGCCCTCAGCGCCTCGGCCCTGCTGGACCGGGCGGAGGAACCCCAGCTGCTGGAGCGCATCGCCCAAACGCCGGTGCCCACCCGCTCCTATGAAAACGCCTATCGTCAGGTGGAAGAGGAATACCGCCGGCGGGGCGCGGACCTCTCCGCTCTCACCGCCGCCGAACAGGCCAATCTGGAGGCCCAGGCCCGGACCCTGACGGAGGAAATACCCCTGTCGGACCTGGCGGCCCGGTGGGCAATCCCCCTTTGGCTGGGGGGCGCGGCCCTTATGGCCCTGTGGTTCCTGGCCGTAAATCTCCGGTTCCGGCGGAGGCTCAAGAAAAACGCCAAGCCTGTGGACTCGGGTATGATAGGCGTCCGGTGCCCCCTGCCGGTCTATGTGTCGAGGGAGCTGGCCTCCCCCTGTCTTTCCGGCCTGTTCCGGCCCGCCGTCTATGTCACCCCCGCCGCCCTGGAGAGCCCGGACCGGCTGCGGCACATCCTGGCCCACGAAGGGACCCATTACCGTCATGGGGACCACTGGTGGGCGGTGCTGCGGTGCCTGTGCCTGTGCCTCTACTGGTTCGACCCCCTGGTATGGTGGGCGGCGGCCCTCAGCCGGAGAGACTGCGAGCTGGCCTGTGACGAGGGGGCCATCCGGCGGCTGGGCGAGGGGGAGCGCCTGGCCTACGGCAAAACCCTGGTGGACATGATTGCCGCCGGGCGGACGCCTCTGCTGCAAACCGCCACCACCATGAGCGGCAGCAAGCGCCGCATCCGCCAGCGGGTGACGCTGATTGCCCGAAAACCCCGGACCGTGGCCGCCGCCGCGGCGGCCCTGGCGCTGATTCTGGCTCTGGCGGTGGGCTGTGCCTTCACCGCGCCGCCGGAGGAGGAACCGACGAATCCGGAAGCACCGGAGGAGTCCGGCCTCAGTGAGCAGCTGTTCACGCTGCCGGAGGAGCTGGCGAAAAACGTGGAGATCATCCCTGACGACGGCAGGCCCTCTCTGGCCAAATACGCCCTGAAGCTGTCCGAAGAAGAAAAGCAATGGGGCGGCTGGCTGCTGACAGTCTACGAGCTGGACCAGGGGGGCTTTGAGGAGTGCTTCGTGGACAACTTGGACGGCAGCGGCTGGTACTGCGGAGCCAAAATAGGCGATTTGTACTATGCCACCCTGTTCCCCACCGACGTGAACTTCCCCGTGGAACGGCAGGAGGACTATCACGAGGCCCAGAGCGCCCTGATGAACTGGGTGTGGGAGACCATCCAAGACCAGGAGGGCGCAGAGGACTTCGACTGCGAGGCCTATCTGAACCAGCCCTATTTCCACAGCGGCTGCAACTATATGGACGTGACCTACTGGCCCTACAAGCCGGTGAACGGGTCCACCGGCGTGGCCTGGACCCTGCGGATGGTCCAGCCGGTGACCCAGGGCGAGGGCGGCATCTGGGGCGTGGAGCGGATTTTCTACGGGGATGGAGAGAGCCACCCCGTCCGGCCCAACGTGGACAGCCTGGATCCCGGCGAATACCTGGAGGACCGCTCTGCGGACAACTACTACCGGCGGCTCCAGACAGCGGTAGACAACGGCTATGAACCCTGGGCCCTGGACCCCATCCAGGTACTGCTGCGCTTCGTCCGGGAGACCTTCGCCCATGAGAACGTGACGGCGGACTGCTTCTCCCTGGGGGGCGTCACCGAGGTAACCCTGGGCTCCGGGCCGGAGGAAACGCCCGGCGAGCCGGTGCCGGCATACTGGCAGGGCCTGGACGAGACCGCCCTCGCCCTGGGGCGGCTGGCGGAGCGCATCACGGAAACGCCCTACCCGGTGTTCACCTACGCGCCCATGAACGGGGAGCCGGTCCGCTGCACCGCCGACCTGGACCGCTGGAACGGACACAACCGGGTCATGGGCTTCCCCCTCTCCTTCCTCTTCCTGCCGGCGGAGGAGCCCGCCGCCCTGCCCAGGACCGCGTCCCTGACTCTGGAGTCGGCGGATGGGACCGCCGCCATCCAGATGTGGCGGGGCAGAGACCTGCTGCGGATTTATGAAAACGGTGAAACAGTCTGGTACGAGGCCCCTCCCACCGACCCGGAGGGCGCCTTTCAGGAAAATCTCTTTGACTACTGGCGGATGTGGTTCGACGAAGCGGAGGCGGAGGCCCTGACGGCGGACATCGTCATCCCGGACCGGGGCCAGAGCCGCGGCGAGATTGCCCAGGAATGGGTGGATGCCAACGAGGGGACCATGCTGCGGGTCTCCCCCGGCAGCAAGTATGCCTGCACCTATGTGAAAAACACCGCCCGGGAGGACCCCATGGACTGGCTGGAGCCGGAGGACCTGGACAGCTTCTTCCCCGCCAATACCAGGGGCCTGGAGCGCTTCGCCTTCCAGTATCAGACGGTCTTTGTCCCGGAGAACGACCGGGCCCTGCACTGGCTCATGGCAGGGAACACCGGAGAATACGAGGGGGACGGCGCGCCGGAGGGGGCCTTCTCCTATGGCCGCTGTGGCTATATGTACCGGACGGAGGAGGGCTGGCGCTGCGACGGCACAGGCACCGGCTGGTAGACACAAACTTTTGATATAGGTCCGCTCAACGGCTCCGCTTGCCAGCGGAGCCGTTTTGTGATAAAATGGCGTATTATGGTTGGAAGCAAATTCAGAATTCCGCTCAAAATAATCCGGGCAGGCGCTTTGGGAGCGGTCCCGCCCGGAGAGAGAACAGAATCCGAACAGCCGTGAACAGGAGGTACTCATTTTGACCAATCTCAGCAAAAAAGACCGGAAACAGGCCAAACAGCGGGAAAAGAAAAACTTTCGCCAGGCCATGGAAAAGGAGCTGCGGGAACACAGGAGTTCCTTCGTTGTGTTCTACACGCTGCGCCTTCTGGTCATCGTCATCTTCGTCCGTCAGATTGTAATAGGCGGCTATGAAAGCGCCTTCTACTGCGCCCTGGCCTATCTGCTGCTCTATGTCCCCAGCTGGATTCAGGTGAAATTTCACATCGAGCTCCCCCCCGCCCTGGAAATCACCGTCCTCTGCTTCATCTACGCGGCGGAGGTCCTGGGGGAGGTTAACGCCTTCTATGTGGTGGTGCCCCACTGGGACACCATGCTCCACACCCTCAACGGCTTCCTGGCCGCCGCCGTGGGCTTCGCCATGGTGGTGCTGCTCAACGACGACGAGCGGCTGACCTTCGACCTCTCTCCCTTTTTCCTGGCTTTAATGGCTTTCTGTTTCTCCATGACCGTGGGGGTGCTGTGGGAGTTCTTCGAGTTTGGTATGGACTGGTTTTTCCACACCGACATGCAGCGGGACACGGTGATCCAGGCCATTCACTCCGCCACTCTGGACGCCACCCGGTCCAACAGGGTGGTCAGCGTCACCGGCATTCAGGACGTGCTTGTCAACGGCGAGTCCCTGGGGCTGGGGGGCTATCTGGACATCGGTCTCATTGACACCATGAAGGACCTGTTCGTCAACTTCATCGGGGCTGTGGTCTTCTCCGTCACCGGCTTTTTCTACGCCAAGAGCAAAGGACTGCGCCGGACGGCGGCCCAGGGCTTCGTTCCCAGCAGGAAAACGGCGGACACGGACTATCTCCGGCAGGCCCGGGAGGAAAACGAGGCCACCGGCCATCCGGAGACCCACCAGATGGAGGACCGGGAGGAGCCATGAGCCCGCCCCGTTTTCCGCTCCATGTGTAAAATTTTTGTAAGCATTGTTGCATTTTTCAAATTCAGTGGTATGATATGGGCAAATAAACTGATGACAAAGGACTTGATACCATGACTAAAATTGACATTATCTCCGGCTTCCTGGGGGCGGGCAAGACCACCCTCATCAAAAAGCTGCTGGCGGAAGCCTACCAGGGAGAGCAGCTGGTTCTGATTGAAAACGAGTTCGGCGAAATCAGCATCGACAGCGGCTTTCTGAAGGACTCCGGCGTCCAGATTTCCGAGATGTCCTCCGGCTGCATCTGCTGTTCTCTGGTAGGGGACTTCAATCAGGCCCTCAAGGACGTAAAAGCCCGGTTCCAGCCGGACCGCATTCTCATTGAGCCCTCCGGCGTGGGCAAGCTGTCCGACGTGATTGTGGCGGTGGAGAACACCGCGGCGGAAACCGGGGACATGAAGCTCAACAGCTTCGTCACCGTGGCCGACGCCGGCAAGGTCAAGGTCTACATGAAAAACTTCGGTGAATTCTATAACAATCAGATTGAATCCGCCGGAACCATTGTCCTCTCCCGGACCCAGAAGCTGAGTCAGGAAAAGCTGGAGGCGGCGGCCGCTCTGCTGCGGGAGAAGAATCCTGGCGCCGCCATCCTGACGACCCCCTGGGACCAGCTGGACGGCAAGACCATTCTCTCCGCCATTGAACAGGTCTCCCTGGCGGACGAGCTGCTGGAGAGCATGCGGGCGGAGCACGCTGCCGGAGAGGCGGAGCATGAGCACCACCACGACCATGGGGAGTGCGGGGAGCACGGGCACCACCACGACCATGGGGAGTGCGGGGAGCATGAGCACCACCACGACCATGGCCACGAGTGCGATGACCCCGGCTGCTCCTGCCACCACCATCACCACCACCATGCCGACGAGGTCTTTGCCTCCTGGGGCCGGGAGACTCCCAAGACCTTCACCCGGGCGGATATCGAGAAGATTCTCGCCGCCCTGGACTCCGGGGAATACGGCAGCATTCTCCGCGCCAAGGGCATCGTCAATGGCCAGGACGGCGCGTGGATTGAGTTTGACTATGTGCCTGAGGAACACGAAATCCGGGCAGGACATCCCGACTATACCGGCCGCCTCTGCGTCATCGGCGCTGAGCTGAAGGAAGACAAGCTGGCAGACCTATTCGGCCTGTAAGTCTGTAAAGGAAGTTTGCTTTATAATGGATATTCCTGTTTATCTGGTTGCCGGATTTCTGGATTCCGGCAAGACCAATTTTATCAACGGCGTCCTGGAGGACGGTTTTGCCCGGGAGGACAAAACGCTGCTTCTCCGCTGCGAGGAGGGCGAGGAGGAATATAACCCCAGGGCGCTGGACAATGTCACTGTGGTGGACATTGAGGACGAGGCGGACCTGACCTGTTCCCGGATGAAGGAGCTGGAAAAGAAATACCGCCCCAGGCAGGTGCTGATTGAGTACAACGGCATGTGGCAGATGGAACGGCTCTACCGGGAGGTCCTGCCTGCCAACTGGGTGCTCTACCAGATTATGACCTTTGTGGAGGCCGGGACCTTTGAGCTGTATGTGAAGAACATGGGCCAGCTGATGATGGAGAAAATCACCAACGCGGACCTGCTGGTGTTCAACCGGGCCACGCCGGAGCTCCGGGAATCTCTGCGGAAGCGGAATCTGCGGATGGTGAACCGCCGGGCGGACATCTATTTTGAAAATGTAGACGGCAGCAGCGAGGACTATCTCACCGGGGACGAGTGCCCCTTCGACCTGACTCAGGACGTTGTGGACATCCCCGACGAGGATTTCGGCGTGTGGTACGTGGACGTTATGGACCACCCGGAGCGCTGGGCGGGGAAGCTGGTTCACATGAAGCTCATCATGTGCCACTCAAAAAAGTACCCCGGCATCCACTGCCCCGGCCGCTTCGCCATGGTCTGCTGCGAGAACGACATCCAGTTCCTGGGCCTGATCGCCAAGGGCATCGGCCTGAAGGACTACAGCAACCGGGACTGGATCGAGGTCACTGTCCGCATGGCGGTGGAGAACCACGACGCCTATCAGGGCAAGGGCCCGGTGATGCACGTCATGAGCATTGGTCCCTGCGGGAAGCCCGCCCAGGAGGTTGTCAATTTCTAATACGCTTTGTACTAAAACCAGAAAAAACGCCCCTTCGTTGTAAGACGGAGGGGCGTTTTGTCCGACTGGGTCAATCTCTGTAGATATAGTTTCCGTAATCATCGTAAAGGCTGGGACGGGGCGATATGGGATTTCCGCTGTCCTCAAGGGTCATCAGATAGAGGTCCAGCACATAACTGGGCGTCTCCTGGCAGGCGGGTGACACAATCCCGGTGTAGATGGTGCCGCCGTTAAGCCACTCGTACTGCCACGCCTCTTCCGGCAGCTCCACGCCGGAAGCCGCCACCACGGCGTTTTCCGCGTCTCCAAAATTCCAGACCATCAGACCGTCTATCCCCGGCTCCACCCGGACCCGGCCCCCTATGGGACGGTAGCGGTCCGGAAAGAGCGCGTCCCGCCGCCAGACGGTCATGCACCATTCTCCTCTTCTGTCGGCACAGAGGAGTGCCAGACAGTCCCCCAGCTCTGTCCGCTCCCGCACCGTCAGAGTCTCAGCGTCAAATCTGGGGCTTCGGTCCTCAAAATACTCCGCCGACATCCGGGCCAGGGCCTCCTCGTCCTCGAAGTGAGCCGAGGAGGCATAGTGGGCGTCCCGCTCCGCCTGCTCCCGCTGGGTCCGGAGGGACACGCCGGCGCCCCAGACGGCCAGAGCCGTCACTGCCGCCATGGCCAGCCAAGCCAGCCGCTTCCAAGTGTGCTCCCGCTTCATGCTCTCCATAATCTGTCCTCCCGCCGCTTTCGGCAATTCCTCCCGCGTTAGTTCCTTCCCGCTCAGCAGCTCGCTGACCGACAGGCCAAGAGCTTCGGCAAGGGGCTCCAGGCTGTCCAGCCCCGGCATGCCCCGCCCGGTCTCCCAGCGGCTCACCGCCTTGTCCGTCACATGGAGCCGCTCCGCCAGCTCCGCCTGACTGAGGGCCAGGTCCCGCCGCCGGGCGGCGATCAGCTCGCCGGTTGCTTTTGCGTCCATAGAGACCACCTCCTGTTCCGCTCCCCGGGAAGGAAACCCCGCCGCAGAGGGAGCCGTTTGTTTTCCGGTGGCATCAGTATCCCACAAAACCGGGGAAATGTCACCCTATGAATCATAGAGCCGCCGGTTTTTCTTGATTTTTCAGAGAAACGTCCTATAATAGAGGATATCGCCTATGAAAGGATCTGCCGATTTGAAAGAACGCTATGTCAAGCTTAAGAAGCTCACTCTGCGCCAGACGTTTCTGGCGGCAGTGCTGCTGGCGGGAGCCGTCACGCTGCTGGTGCTCTGGTGCCAGCCCAACGCCTTCCGGGGAATGCTCTCCGGCCTGCTCCGCCAGCCCCTGCTGATTGTCCTCAACGCCCTGCCCATTGGACTGCTGATTCTGGCGGGGACCTGCCTGTTCCGAAACGTATTTTACAGCGCCGCCCTGGTAAACCTGCTGGCGGGGACCCTGTCCATCGCCAACCGGGTCAAAATCGAGGTCCGGGACGAACCGGTGTTCCCCCGGGACTTCGCCCTGCTGAAGGAGGTGGGCAGCGCCCTGGGAACTTATGACATCTCCTATCCCATGGTACAGATCACCGCCCTTCTTCTGGCCACCCTGATTCTGCTTCTGCTGGGCCGTCTGATTGGCTGCCGTCCTATCCCCCACCTGCGGGAACGCACGGGGCGGCTGCTGGGGGCCGCCGCCAGCCTGGCGGTGCTGGCGGGACTGATTCTGACCGTTTACGCGTCCGACGGCCTGTATAATTCCTTTCAGGTGTCCAATCCCTACTATATTCCCTCGGTGTTCAACGAGCTGGGGTTTCCCTACAGCTTCTGCCATCAGTTCACCACCTATCCCATCGACCGGCCCGCCGGGTTCAGCAAGACGGAGGCCGCCCGCTGGGACGCCGCCGCCGCTCAGCCCGGCCAGGGTGCGCCGGTCAGCGTGGTGATGGTCATGAACGAGGCCTTCTCCGACATCACCGATCAGCCGGTGTTCACCTACGGTCCGGAGGACGACCCCCTGCCCAATCTTCACGCCCTGCGGCGGGACCCCCACGCCATCAGCGGCCATATTGTGGTGCCCGGCTTCGCCGGGGGCACCGCCAACACGGAGTTCGACGTGCTGACGGGTATGCAGACCAACGCCCTGTCCGCCTCCGCCACCTCCGCCTTCCGGGTGGTAAACCGGGATTTGGACAGTCTTTTCCGGGTGTTTGCCGGAGAGGGGTATGAGACGTCCTTCTTTCACCCCGGCGACAACTGGTTTTACAACCGGGAAAATGTCTACCGCTGGCTGGGGGCGGAGGAAACCCTGTTTGCCAATCAAATGGAGAACCTGGAGTACAAGGGCCGCTGGGTCACCGACAGCTATCTGGCGGACCTGATTGAAGAGGACTTCCAGTTGGCGGAGGGGACGCCCCTCTTCCATTTCACCACCACCATTCAAAACCACATGTCCTACACCGCCGACAAATACGGTCCGGACTACGTTTTTCCGCCTCTGGAGACTGCGGCGGAGCTGTCCGAGGAGGCGGAAACCCTTCTGCGGGTCTATGTGGAGGGGGCCCGGGACGCCGACGCCATGCTAGGCCGCCTCCGGAGCTATTTTGAGGCGCAGGAGGAACCGGTGGTGCTGGTTTTCTTCGGAGACCACCTGCCCTATCTGGGGGACCGCCAGCTGGCCTACCGGGAGCTGGGACTGGACGTGGGCCCGGCGGAGGAGGGGGGCGAGATGTCCCTGTCCTCCTACGAAACCCCCTATGTCATCTGGGCCAACGACGCGGCGGCGGAGGCCCTGGACTGGGCCCGGACCGTCCGGAGACTGGACCTGCCGGAGAACGGGACACTCTCCGCCAGCTTCCTGGGGGCCCTGGTGCTGGAGCTGACGGGCCGGGGCGAGGAAACGGCCTGGTTCGCCTTTCTCAACCAGCTCCGCCGGGAACTGCCGGTGGTGCAGAAAACGGCCTGCCTCCTCCCTGACGGCAGTGACGCCGGAGCGCTGAACGAGACGCAGACAGAGCTGCTTCAAAAATGGCGGCAGTGGAGCTATTACAAGCTCTGCTATAAGGAGATCGAATGAGGACCCAGAGCCGCCGGATGGCCTTTTGCGGCGTGCTGGTCAGTCTGGCTGCGGTTCTGCTGATTCTGTCCACCCCCTCCGCCGTTCTCTGCTCCCCCATTCTGGCCATGGTGGTGCTGCTGCCGGTGCGGCTGGAATACGGGACCCGGACCGCCGCCACCGCCTACGCCGCCGCGGCCCTTCTGGCCCTGCCTCTGGCGGTAAATCTGGAAGCGGCCCTGGTGTACCTGTTCTTCGGCTGGTATCCCATGCTCCGGCCCAGGATTGCCGCCCTGCCCTCCCAGCTTCTCCGGCTGGCGGTCCGGCTGGCCGTCTGCAATACCGCCATGCTCCTGCTCTACGGTCTGGTCTGGCGGCTGCTGGGCCTTCCGGCGGAGTCCGGCGGGCCTCTGTGGACCGCCCTGCTGCTGGTCCTGGGCAGTCTGGTATTCCTGCTGACGGACCGGGTGCTTGAGCGGATGGAACGGCTGTGGCGTCTCCGTCTGCGGAAGCGGTTCTTCCAGGCGTGACCGCCGCGGCGGAACGTGCTCCATCGGGGAACTCTTTGCGGGGCCGCTTGGGCGGCCCATCTCCCCGGAAATACCGGAGCCTCCATTGCAAAATAGTAAACAGCAAAAAAATGAGGTGACCTTTCTATGAAAACCGGATTGGTATTGGAGGGCGGAGCCCTGCGGACCATCTTTTCCGCCGGGGTGTGCGACGCCTTTTTGGACGGCGGCCTGCCCCTGCCGGATTACACCGTAGGCGTCTCCGCCGGCATTGCCTACGGCGAGAGCTGTGGCGGCTCCGCCTGCGGAAGCGGTTCTTCCGGGCGTAACCGGTACGCAGGCAGGAGCCGCCGCCTTCGGCGGCCTGTCCCCCGGAAATACCGGGGTCTGAAAGACGGGACGGCCGGGCCGCCGTGCTGAACCGTCCCTGTTCCGAACTGTGAGAAAAGCAAACAGCAAAAAAATGAGGTGACCTTTTTATGAAAACCGGATTGGTGTTGGAGGGCGGAGCCCTGCGGACCATCTTTTCCGCCGGGGTGTGCGACGCCTTTTTGGACGGCGGCCTGCCCCTGCCGGATTACACCGTAGGCGTCTCCGCCGGCATTGCCTATGGCGTCAGCTATCTGTCCCGGCAGAGCCGGCGGAATCTCCAGCTGATTACTCACTACGCCGGGGACCGCCGCTACATGGGCTGGCGGAACCTGGCAAATCCCAAAAACCGCAGCTATTTCGGGCTGAAATTCGCCTATGAGACCATTCCCAACGAGCTCATTCCCTTTGACTATGACACCTTCGAGGCCTATCCCGGCACCGTGGAGGCGGTGGTGACCAACCTGAACACCGGCCGTGCGGAATACCTGCCGGTTCCCCGGCGGGACTCCCCCAACCTGCTGCTGGAGGCCACCTGCGCCATCCCCCTGATGTTCCCCATCATCCGGGTGGACGGCCAGCCCTATCTGGACGGCGGCTGCGCCGACGCCATCCCCTGGAAACGGGCCTTTGAGGCGGGCTGCGACCGGGTGGCGGTGGTGCTGACCCGGGAACGGGACTATCACAAACGGGGAGACGGCTCCCTCCGGGCCCTGGGCCGGGCCTTCCGGAAATACCCCGCCTTTATGGACACGCTTCGGGGCCGGTCGGAGCGGTACAACGCCTGCCGGGAAGAGCTGTTCGCCCTGGAACGGGAGGGCAAAGTCCTGGTCATCGCCCCGGAGGACACCCTGGGCTGTTCCCGTACGGAGAAAAACCTGGACATTCTCCGCGCGCTGTGGCAGGAGGGCTATTTTGCCGGACGGCGGTCCCTGGGGGACCTCCGGCGCTTCTGGACAGAGGCGTAAGTCAAAAAAACAAAAAACCGTGAGGACGTTTCCTTCGTCCTCACGGTTTTGTCTGATTGGCACTCAGGCCTCCGGCGGGGCGGGCAGCACAAGCCGCGGACCCTTCAAATCCGGGTCGTCCGCCGCCAGCTCCGGCACAAACAGGGTATCCTCGCCGGCGGTCTTCACGGCTTCAGCCAGGACCTCCGCCCGGTCCGGCTCTGTCACGGCATAAACGCGGTCCACCAGCGGGGCCAGGTCCGCCAGCTTCTGGCCGGAAACCGGGTCATAGCCCGCGGTGATGACGGTCTCCGGCAGCTCCAGGGAGAGGGTCACGCCCTCATAAGGCTCCAGAGCCGCCTTGAGCTCTGTCAGCAGCAGCCTGAGATTGTCCTCCAGGGGGCCGTCTCCGTTGTAGTCAATCTTGTTGATCTTCCCCTCTGTGGGATAGCTCAGGTCCGTCAACAGAATCTCGTCAAAGCCCAGCGCCGCGATTTCGCCCACCAGGCCGCAGAGATACTCCCGGGCGGCGGGCTTGGTGGGGTCCAGCCACTGGCTGTTGTTCCCGTCGTAGAAGATATAGCCGCCGGTATTCCGCAGGGCCAGGTTCCGAACGTTGGAATTGGCCGTCCGGGGGTCGTGGAGGCAGGAGAACCGGGCTACAGCGGCCACGTCCTCCCGTCCGGTGAGGGCGGCCAGAGCGGCGGCGGTGTCCGCCTGGGTCCGCACCCCGCCGGAAACCCCGTGCGCCGCGTCAAAGTACAGGCTCCCGGCGGTATCCTTCAGCGTCACACAGACGGCGTCGCAGGCCTGTCCCTGTGCCGCCTCCCAGAGCTCCATGGTCAGCGGCGCCGCGGAGAGGGACAGCGTCAGAGAGGAGGGCGGAGCCTCCGGCTCCTGAATCACCAGCTCCACCTGCGGCGGCTCCTCCGGCGGCGTGCCGGCGTCCGGGGCGGCGATGTCCTCCTGCCAGGGCAGGTCCAGCCGGTAGCGGCCGTCGTCGCCATAGACAAGGTTCTGCTGAATATAGATTACGGCGGCGGCAGCCAGAATCACCAGAACCAGAAATACCGCCAGAATGATTTTCAGCTTGGGCTCCCGGCCCCGGTAGCTGCTGTAGCCTTTGGCTCCCGCCATCTCCGCACCTCTTTTCTATAAAACCGCGCCTCTCCGGGTTCAGCCCTCCAGGGCCATCATCTTATCCACCCGCCGGGCGTGGCGTCCGCCCTCAAACTCGGTGGAGAGGAAAACCTCCACCATCCGCTCCGCCATGTTGGGCCCGGTGAAGCCCGCGCCAATGGCCATCATGTTGGCGTCGTTGTGCCGGCGGGTCATCTCCGCCTGAAGGCAGTCGGCGCAGTGGGCGCAGCGGACGCCCCTGACCTTGTTGGCCGCGATGGAGATGCCGATGCCGGTGGTGCAGATGACGATGCCCCTCTCACAGCTGCCCTCCGCCACGGCCCGGGCGGCGGCAGCGCCGAAATCGGGATAGTCGCAGCTCTCCGTAGAGAAGCAGCCAAAGTCCTCATAGGTATGGCCCAGACGCTCCAGAACCTGAATGACGTGCTGTTTCAGGGCATAGCCGCCGTGGTCGCAGCCTAACGCAATTTTCATGGTGGATTTCCTCCCAGTCTTCTCAGATTTGATATGTTTTATGTCAGGCCGCCCGACACCCCCGACATGCCGGAGGGCCCGCGTCCAAAACCCGCGGGGCTTTCTTTCTCTCCGGCTTTCCGCCTCTATTGTACTCCAGACGAAGAAAAAAATCAATATGAACCCTCAGCGGGGAGCGCCCATCTGCGTATTTTATAGCCAGTTTTACCCGTCAGCGGCTCTGTTGCTGCTTGAAGATCGGTATCTGCCGATTTTCAACTGTGCTGATTATACCGGCAGAACACCATGTGGGGCCTGGTCCCCTGACCAGGCCATTTCCCCGGGAGGGCCGGCAAGGGAGGCGCTCCGGGGGGCCCGGCTCAGAGCTCATGCCACACCGGCATCCGCTTCTCAAAGGTGCAGAAGCGCCGGAAACCGCACTGGCGCAGCAGCTCCTGCCGCTCCCGAATGGCGCAGCCCACGAACTCCGTCGTGTGGGCGTCGCTGCCCAGTGTGACGATTTCGCCGCCCAATTCCCGGTACATCCGCAGCCACTTGCCGTCGGGCAGGGGGGTGTTGCCCCGGTTGGTGTTCACCTCAATGCCGCAGCCGTTTTGGATGAGGATGCGGAAAATCTCTCCGATCTCCGCCTCATAGCCGTCAAAGCTCATGTGAAAGCCCTGATTCTCGTTGAGATAGCGCAGCGGCAGGGTCAGGTGTCCCAGCACGTCGAAGCCGCCCCACTCCGCGTTCCGCCGGACCAGCTCCAGATAGTCCCGGATGCCCCGGTGGGCCTCCGCCTCATCCTTCGGATGAAAGAAATAGAGGTCGATCATCTGAAAGGCCGGAGACAGGATGTGCGTGGACCCGATGATGAAATCCAGCTCCGGGGCCTCCGACAGAAGTGCCTCCGTCCGGGACAGGTCCAGGCAGGCCTCACCCAGCTCAATGCCTAGCCGGACCCGGATGCGGTCCCCCAGGGCGGCCCGGGCCGCCTGATACTCCCGGAACAGGGCGTCCCAGTCATAGCTGAGAATGGGGTCCCGGCCATTCCAGGCCACAGGCTCCACATGGTCGGTAAAGCAGATTTCCCGGAGTCCCGCCGCCAGGGCGGCCTCCGCCATGTCCGTCATGGACACAGAGGCGTCGGGAGAGATGCGGGAATGGGTATGGCAGTCAGCCAGATACACGGGCCTCACCTCTTTTTCTTGTTCTTGCCGAAGAAGCCCTTCCGTTCCTGATAGTTGTCGTCCCCCATGGTTTCAGCGAACTTTTTCAGGGCCTCCTTCTGCTCGTGGTTCAGGTTCCGGGGCGTCTCGATGTAGACGGTGACATACTGGTCTCCCCGGCCCCGGCCATTGAGGGAGGGAATGCCCTTCCCCTTGAGCCGGAAGGTGGAGCCGCTCTGAGTGCCCTCCGGCAGGTCGTATTTCACCTTGCCGTCGATGGTGGGAATCTCCAGCTCCGCCCCCAGCACCGCCTGGGCAAAGGTGATGGGCGCCTCGCAGAGGACAGAGGTGCCCTCCCGCCGGAACAGCTCGTGGGGCCGGACGGTAATGGTAATCAGCAGGTCGCCGGCGGGACCGCCGTTTTTGCCGGCGCTGCCCTGACCCCGGATGGAAATGGTCTGGCCGTTGTCGATGCCCGCAGGCACGCTGGCCTGGATGGTCTTCCGCTTCCGGACGAAGCCCGAGCCCCGGCAGTCCTTGCAGGGCTGGCGGATAATCCGGCCCTTGCCGCCGCAGTCGGGGCAGGCGGAGGAGGTGGCAAACACGCCCATGGGGGTCTGCCGGCGCACCTGAACCGTGCCGGTGCCCCGGCACTTGGAGCAGGTCTCCGGCGCGGTGCCGGAGGCGCAGCCGCTGCCCTGGCAGGTGGGGCAGGCCTCCGAACGCTCGATGGTGACGGCCTTCTCACAGCCGAAGGCGGCTTCCTCAAAGTCAATGGTCAGGGAAATGCGGATGCTCTCCCCCCGCTGGGGGGCGTTGGGGTTGCTCCGCCGGCCGCCGCCGAAGCCGCCGCCGAAAAAGCTGCCGAAGATATCTCCCAGGTCTCCGAAGTCAAAGCCGCCGTCAAACCCGCCGCCGCCTCCGAAGCTCGGGTCCACCCCGGCGTGGCCGAACTGGTCATACCGGGCCTTTTTATCCGAGTCGGACAGAACCTCATAGGCCTCGTTGACCTCCTTGAACCGGGCCTCCGCCTCCTTGTCGCCGGGATGGAGGTCCGGGTGGGTCTCCTTGGCCTTTCTGCGGTAGGCCTTTTTAATTTCGTCCTCAGAAGCGCCCTTGGAAAGGCCAAGGACCTCGTAATAGTCTCGTTTATCAGCCATATTGCCTCCTGAACAGTTAGGAATTAGGACTTAGGACTTAGGAATTGCCGGTCCCGGGAGAATTCCTAATTCCTCATTCCTAATTTCTAATTCATTCCACAGCGCCATTCAATGGGGCGGGGAATGTTTCCGTTCCCCGTCCCATTGAATGTATCTCTTCACTTATTTGTTCTGATCGTCGTCGTCCACAACCTTGTAGTCCGCGTCGTAATACTGTCCCTGCTGGGCGGCTCCGGCGTCGGGGCCGGGCTGTGCGCCCTGGGGATTGGCCTGCTGATAGAGCTTTTCGCTGACAGCGAAGAACGCCTGCTGAAGGGCCTCGGTGTCCGCCTTGATGGCGGCGGCATCCTGCCCCTTCAGGGTCTCCTTCAGCTTGTCTACGCAGGACTGAACCTTGGCCCGGTCGTCGGCGGGAATCTTGTCGCCCATCTCCGCCAGGGTCTTCTCACTCTGATAGACCATCTGGTCCGCCTGGTTCCGGGTCTCCACTTCCTCTTTCAGCTTCTTGTCCTGGGCGGCATACTGCTCGGCTTCCTTCACGGCTCTGTCGATGTCCTCCTTGCTCATGTTGGAGGAGGAGGTGATGGTAATGTGCTGCTCCTGGCCGGTGCCCAGGTCCTTGGCGGAAACCTCTACGATGCCGTTGGCGTCAATGTTGAAGGTAACCTCAATCTGCGGCACGCCCCGGCGGGCCGGCGCAATGCCGTCCAGGTGGAAGCGGCCCAGGGACTTGTTGGCGGCTGCCATCTCCCGTTCGCCCTGGAGGACGTTGACCTCCACGCTGGTCTGGTTGTCGGCGGCGGTGGAGAAGACCTGGCTCTTTTTCACGGGGATGGTGGTATTGCGGTCAATGAGCTTGGTGCACACGCCGCCGTAGGTCTCGATGCCCAGGGACAGGGGGGTCACGTCCAGCAGCAGCAGGTCCTTCACGTCGCCGGTGAGAACGCCGGCCTGAAGGGCCGCGCCCATGGCCACGCACTCGTCGGGGTTGATGCCCTTGAAGGGGTCGGAGCCGGTGAAGCTCTTCACGGCGTCCTGGACGGCGGGGATGCGGCTGGAGCCGCCCACCAGCAGAACCTTGGAGAGATCGGAGGGCTTGAGGCCCGCGTCGCTCATGGCCTGGCGCACGGGACCCATGGTGGCGTCCACCAGATGGGCGGTAAGCTCGTTGAACTTGGCCCGGGAGAGGGTCATGTCCAGGTGCTTGGGGCCGTTGGCGTCCGCGGTGATATAGGGCAGGTTGATATTGGAGGTGGTGACGCCGGAGAGCTCAATCTTGGCCTTTTCGGCGGCCTCCTTCAGCCGCTGCATGGCTACCTTGTCGCCGGAGAGGTCCACGCCGTCGGTGCGCTTGAACTCGGCCACCAACCATTTCATGACGCACTCGTCGAAGTCGTCGCCGCCCAGACGGTTGTTGCCGGCGGTGGCCAGAACCTGGATGAAGCCGTCGTCAATGTCCAGAATGGACACATCGAAGGTGCCGCCGCCCAGGTCATAGACCATGATCTTCTGAGCCTGCTCCTTATCCACGCCATAGGCCAGAGCCGCGGCGGTGGGCTCGTTGACGATGCGCTTCACGTCCAGCCCGGCGATTTTTCCCGCGTCCTTCGTGGCCTGGCGCTGGGAGTCGGTGAAGTAGGCGGGGACGGTGATGACCGCCTCGGTGACGGGACCGCCCAGATAGCTCTCGGCGTCCGCCTTGAGCTTCTGGAGAATCATGGCGCTGATCTCCTGGGGGGTGTAGTTTTTGCCGTCGATGGCGGTTTTGTGGTCGGAGCCCATTTCCCGTTTGATGGAGGAAATGGTCCGGTCCGGATTGGTAATGGCCTGGCGCTTGGCCACCTGGCCTACCA
Organism: uncultured Oscillibacter sp.; assembly: GCF_947654275.1. GTDB lineage: Bacteria > Bacillota > Clostridia > Oscillospirales > Oscillospiraceae > Oscillibacter. The sequence goes on from NZ_CANTJS010000001.1 coordinate 123,901, forward strand.
TCCGCTCGCCGGTCTTGGAGAAGGCCACCACAGAGGGCGTGGTACGGTTGCCCTCGGCGTTGGCGATGACCACTGCCTCGCCGCCTTCCATCACGGCCACGCAGGAGTTGGTGGTTCCCAAATCAATACCGATTACTTTAGACATAATGATTGCCTCCTATATTCGTATAAATAATGATTGATTTTGCAGGATATTCTGTCAATTAGGAATTAGAAGTTAGGAATCAGGAATTGTATCGCCCTGAATAATTCCTCATTCCTAATTCCTCATTCCCAATTTAGTTTGCGACCTGTACGATGGCGTGGCGGATCACCTTATCCCCCAGCAGAAAGCCCGCCTGGAAAACCTGGGCCACCTCGTTTTCACCGAACTGCTCATCATCAATATGCATGACGGCGTTGTGCCGCTCCGGGTCAAAGGGCTGGCCCTGGGCCTCAATCTCCGTGACGCCCAGCTTTTTCAGAATCTCCTTGTACTGGGCGAAAATCATCTCCAGACCCTTTTTATGGGCGTCGTCCTCGCCGCCGGGGGCGGAGGCGGCCCGCTCCAGGTTGTCGTAAACCGCCAGGAACTCCCGGATGGTGTCCGCTTTGGCGTCCTGATAGAGGGAGTCCTTTTCCTTGGCTGTGCGCTTGCGGTAGTTGTCGTACTCCGCGGCCAGGCGTGTAAACTGGTCCTTCACCGTCTCCAGCTGCTGCACGGCCTGTTCCATCTGCTCCACCTGCTCCCGGGTAAAGGTGACGCCCTTTTCCTTCTTCTTTTTGGCCTTGTTCTTTTCAGGGGCGGGCTCCGCCTCCTCCCGGCAAACCTCCGGCTCCTGCGGAGCTGCTGTCTGCTCCGCCTCCAGCTCCTTGTTTTTTTCCTGCTCGCTCATTCCCGTTCCTCCTTTGGGAGTAATTCCTTTTTTTCAAACAGCCGCGTCAGCCCTTCGGCAAAGCTGGAGAGCCGGGCGGCCACTGCCGCGTAATCCATTCTCGTGGGGCCTACCACGCCGATGAGGCCCCGCATATTCTCACCGATATCATAGCTTGCCACCACGACGCTGGCATCTTTCAAGGCGTCGCTGACATTCTCCGGACCAATGAGAATCTCCATCTGCCGGTTCTCCGGCATGGGCAGGTTTTCCTTGCTGTCGGCCAGGAAGCTCATCAGCTCGTGGGCCTTGTCGGCGTCCCGGAACTCCGGGAGCTTCAAAAGCCGGCTGGCTCCGGCGGTGAAGATTTCCCGCTGTCCTGCCTCCTCCAGCACGTCCGCCCCATAGGCCACCACCTGGGACAACAGCAGAAACAGCTGGGGGCCGATCTGGTCCGACACCGACATCAGGCGCTGACTCATCTCCTGCAGGCTGACGCCGGTAAAATGGCTGTTCAGCAGACTCACCAGACCCGGCAGCTGATCCGGCGGCACCTTCAGCTGCATCCGCAGCAGCTGGCTCTTCACCCGGCTGTCGCTGGTCATCAGCACTGCGATGCAGCTGTTCTCGTCCACCGGCAGCAGCTCAAAGCGGCGGGCGGTGACGCCGCCTTTTCTTGCGGCGCTGACATAGGCGGGATAACGCATCAGGGCGGAGACCGCCCGGCCCGCCTGGCCCAGAAACCGGTCCAGCTCCTCCATTTTCAGCTGGAGGGACTGGCGGATATGCTCCGTCTCCGCCAGGGAAAGCCGCTGCTCCTCCATCAGCTCGTTGACGTACAGCCGGTATCCCTTGGGGGAGGGCATCCGTCCGGCGGAGGTGTGGGGCTGCTCCAGATAGCCCTGTTCCGTCAAATCCGAAAGCTCATTGCGGATGGTGGCGGAGCTGACGCTGCCGCCCATCTCGGCGGCGATGGCCTTGGAGCCCACCGGCTCAGCGGTGCGGATGTAGTCCTCAATGACCACCTTCAGTATCTGCCGTTTTCGCTCCGTCAGTTCCACCAGCCGCGCCCCATTCATCATCAGATAATTTAGCACTCCTTTTCCCAGAGTGCTAAACCGAGTTTACCACCGCCTCAAAATATTGTCAATGGATGGATATAAACATTTTGTAAACAAACGGCTGGCGCTTTTTAAGCGCCAGCCGTTTGTAAGCATTTTGCCCCCGGTAAAATGCTGTTGATGGAACATGTGGGAAAAAACCGATGGTCCTTTCCTCCAAAGCCTTTCAGGCAATGCCCGAAAAAAGAACCCGGGAGTATTCCCGGGCTCTTCCGTCATTGCAGCTGTCCGGCCCTCAGTCCGCGCAGAGACCAGCGGTGATGATGGCCATGGAGTAGACCTCCTGGGCGTTGCAGCCCCGGGAGAGGTCATTGATGGGGGCGTTGAGGCCCTGGAGAATGGGGCCGTAGGCGTCGAAGGCGCCCATGCGCTGGCAGATCTTATAGCCGATGTTGCCCGCGTTGATATCCGGGAAGATGAAGGTGTTGGCGTGGCCGGCCACCTTGGAATCGGGACACTTGGTATGGGCCACCCGGGGAGAGACCGCCGCGTCGAACTGGAGCTCGCCGTCCACGTCCACGCCGGGAAGGGCCAGCTTGGCTCTCTCGCAGGCGTTGCGCATCTTGTCCACGTCCTCGCCCTTGCCGGAGCCCAGGGTGGAGTAGCTCAGGAAGGCCACAGCCGGGTTGATGCCGAAGGTGCGGGCCGTCTGGACGGTCTCCACGGCAATCTCCACCAGCTCGTCTTCGGAGGGCTGGATATTGATGGCGCAGTCCGCCATGGCGAACACGTCGGGGTCGCCGGTGGCGGAGGGACGGACCAGAATGAAGCAGCTGGACACAATCTTGCAGCCGGGCTTGGTCTTGATGAGCTGGAGAGCAGGCCGGACGGTGTCGGCGGTGGAGTAGGTAGCGCCGCCCAGCAGAGCGTCGGCATAGCCCATTTTCACCAGCATGGTGCCGAAATAGTTGCCCTGCTTCAGGGTCGTGCGGCACTGCTCCTCGGTCATCTTGCCCTTGCGGAGCGCCACCATCTCGGCCACCATCTTGTCCATATCCTCAAAGGTCTCGGGGTCCAGAATCTCCGCGCCCTTGACGTTAAAGCCAATTTCCTCGGCGGCGGACAGGATTTCCTCCCGGTTTCCCACCAGCACGGGCATCAGGAAGGTGGCGGAGAGCAGGCGGGCGGCGGCCTCCAGAATGCGGGGATCGGTGCCCTCGGTAAACACGATCTTTCTGGGATGGGCCTTCAGCTTCTTAATCAGGAATTCAAACATGTGCAGTTCCTCCAAACGCGTCTTTTGAGAGAAGTTTCTCTGGCTTTCATTATACACGTTTGCGCCTTGCGGTCAATGTAAAATTTGGATTTTTGCCCTAAAATTTTGCGGCTTCGACGGCAATTTTCCAAACCGGCGGCTAAAAATCCCGGCGGACCGGCGGCGGCATTTGTAAAATTTGCGAAAACAGAGGTTTTTTGCCCCTTCCAGGGCTTGACGGGGGTGGGAAAAAGCGGTATGATAGTGCCGGTAACAAATTGTAACTTTTTATGTCCCTTATGTCTGTCCGGGGAGCCCCGGATGAAACGGCTCCGTCAGGCATATCTCCAAAGGGCATATCATGAGACAGGAATCACCCATGTCCCTCCCGGCCCCCTGTGCCGGCCCCGGGGACATGGCGGGAGCTAAGCGTGCGGTTTTTGCTCAGGACCGAATGAAAGGATATCTATGAGTCAGGATACCAGAAAGCCAACCAGAACCACAACATCCCGGCGCTCCATGCAGACGGAGCGCCAGCGGGAACGCCGCGCCTCCTCCGCCCGTCAGCGGACGGCGGTTCGGGAAGAGCGGGAGCAGCAGAAGCAGGTCCCCAGAGAGGACGAATGGACGGCCTCCATTCGGAACTGGGACCCGGAGCGCTCCTCTGAGGCCTCCAGACAGACGGAGCGGGAACGCCGGCGCGGAACCCCTCAGGGCGGAAGCCGCCGGACGGAGTCCCCCCGTTCTCAGAGCGGACGCCCCCGGCGGGAGGAAGCCCCTGCCGACAGTCCGGCAGGCGTACTCCAGGCCATCTCACAAAAGACCCGGCACGTCCGCCGCCGGTGGCGGCGCATCGTCCGGGAGAAACGGAATCACCGTTTTCCCGAGTCCGAGCGGGTTTCCATTCAGCTGCTGCTGTTCATCTGGTCCATGCTCCCCATGCTGGGCAGCCGGATTCAGGAGCGGGTTCTGACGAAAAACCAGGAGAGCCGCCAGAAGAGCGCCGTGCGCTCCGCCAGGGCCGAGGGCCGGAGGGGCATTCACCCGGTTCTGTTCCTGGGAGGCGGCTGCGCCGCCGCGGCGGTCATCCTCTTCTTCTCCATGTATACCATGGGCACCACGGTCACCTATAACGGGCGGGTCATCGCCGCGGTTTCCTCCGAGGAGGCGGCCGAGGAAGCCCGGACGGACCTGGAGCGGGTCACCGCCCAGACCCTGGGCCGCACCTTCACCATTGACGACTCCCTGATTCAGTACGACTCCGGCCTTCTCCGGCGGCAGGACCTGGTGGATATCGAGGTCTATCAGGAGGACCTGTCCCAGGAGATCGGCATGGTCACCGCCGCCTACTGTCTGTATGTCAACGGTGAGCGCATCGGGGCCACGCCCTACCAGGGGGCCCTGGAACAGCTGCTGGAGCAGATGAAGCTCTCCGCCACCAACGAGGGCACCATCTCCATCAGCTTTGCCGAGGACGTGAAGGTGCAGGAGGAATATGTGCCCACCGAGGACCTGATGAATCTGGGCTATATTGCCGAGACCCTCTACAGCACCAAGACCGCCGAAACCAACTACACCGTGTCCAAGGGAGATACCTGGTCCCAGATTGCGGAGAAGAACGGCCTGACCTCCAAGGAGCTTCTGGCCCTGAACCCCGGCTATGACATCAACAAGCTCCAGATTGGCGAGGTGCTGACCCTGTCCGCCTCCGTGCCCTACCTGACCATGACGGTGGTCCAGCAGGAGCGCTATGTGGACGACGTGGCCTATGAAATCGAATACACCGACACCGCCGATCTCTACCAGTATGACTACAAGGTCACCTCCCCCGGCCAGTACGGGGCGGCGGACGTAGTCGCCAACGTCACCTATGTCAACGGCACGGAAACCGAGCGGACGGTTCTCTCCTCCGTCACCCTCCGGGAGCCCGTCACGGAACATCAGCTTCGGGGCACCAAGGTGCGGCCCACCTGGTATCCCACGGGTACCTTCCGCTGGCCCACCAACGGACGCATCACCTCCCGCTTCGGCGGCCGGAAGTCCCCCGGCGGCGTCGGCTCCACCAACCACAAGGGCATCGACATTGCCGTCCCCTACGGAACGCCCATTTACGCTGCGGACGGCGGCACGGTCACCTACGCCGGCTGGATGGGCGGCTACGGATACCTGGTCCGCATTGACCACGGCAACGGCTATGAAACCTATTACGGACACAACAGCAGTCTGACGGTCTCCGTAGGCCAGCACGTCTACAAGGGCCAGCAGATCGCCCGGGCGGGCTCCACCGGCAACTCCACCGGCAATCACTGCCACTTCGAGGTCCGCTATAACGGCGTGGCCCGGAACCCGCTGAATTACCTGTAATACCGCCCCCTGTAATATCAGGAAAACCGCCTGAACATCTTGGATGTTCAGGCGGTTTTTTCGCAGCATTTGATCGTTTCCAAACCCAGGGTTCGGAATAATGCTCAGTTGACTTCACCGCAGGAGGGGCACTCCCCGGAATCCGGCCAATCGCTCCCGCTGTAACCACAGAAACGGCACACACGGAAATAGTGCAAAATTTTCTTTATCAGACGCATACATCATCCTCCTTCTCACTCGTATCTGAATCCCACTTCTCCGTTATCAAAAACTTTAAACTGAATCTTACGCTTCTTTTCGTACTTTTTCAACCGTTTCGCAATTCCCTCCGCGCATCTTCGCACGATTCGCCGCCGGTCGTCCTCACTGTAGAAATAAGGGCCGTCCCGTCCCATCCAGAGAGTGGGGTTTCCATCAATCGTCATATCCACCACGCGTCGCATGTTGGCAGGCTGTCCACTCTCCGTGGCGAAGCGAATGGGAAACCAGGTATTATTGCGCATGTCCGATGGATATCCCTCTTTTAGCTTCTCGGCCAGCATTTCAATCATCCATTCCTTGGTGACAGTTTGGTCATCATCAATCGTCGTCTTCATATACGTAAACTGGTCATTTTCAAAGCCAACGATCTCATCAACGATTAAACCCAGCTTTGTTTCCTCGTCAACCCATAACATCCGTTCCCTCTCCTTTCAGCCAGCAGCCCGCGTGCCGCATCGTTCAAACAGATTTCAACGTTTTCCGACTTCTTATACTATAACAGAATTGGGTTTTTTTGTCAAGCACTGCGGGCGCCTGTCATTCAGGTCTGAATTCAGGGCAGCTTGTACTCCTCCAGGTCCCTGTCCAGGCTCTCGGTAAATTCCCCAGCAGCGGGAACGAGGTCCTTTCAAGCCGTCAGCCGCCGAACATGCGGCTGCCGGGCCCGATGGGCCGGAACTGCTGTGCCACAGCCCGGGCCCCGAATTCCGCTTCCAGCCGTCCCCAGTCTGCCGCGGGGAGGAGGCAGAAGCCCAGGGTATCGTTTTCCATGGAGGGGACGAAGCAGCGGAGCTGGTAATCCGGCGCGATGAAGGCCTGCACCGCCCGCAGCGTGGTGTCCCGGTCCATCCGCTCCGGGGCGTAAGGAATGGCGGCGGCGGTCCCGTCCCGGACCAGCAGGATATCCTGTCCCCTGGGCAGAACGCTGTCCCGCACCTCATACGTGAAGCAGGCAGGCAGCTGTTCGCAAACGCCCTGCACAATCCACTCGTCGTAATCTCTCCAGTCCACCCAAAGCAGGGGGCCGTTCTGCCAAAAACCGTCCGCCTCCCCCTCCGGGTCCCTCAGATACCGTTCAACAGCAGTTTTCACAGTCATCTCCCCATTCCAATTCCTAACTCCTAATTCCTAACTCCTAATTCCTAACTCCTAATTGAATCAGGGCAGCCGGTACTTCTCCAGGTCCCTGTCCAGACTCTCGGTGAACTCCCCGGCGGCCTTCACATCGTGGAGATAGGCATGGCGCTCCAGGTGGTCCTCCCGCTCCTCAATGACGCAGACGGCGATGTTGGAGCAGTGGTCGGACACCCGCTCCATATTGGTCAGCAGGTCATTCAGTACAAAGCCCAGCTGAATGGTGCACTCGCCGCTCTGGAGGCGGCGGATATGCCGGGCCCGGATTTCGTCGGTGAGCTGGTCGATGGTCTCCTCCAGGGGCTCCACCGCCTTGGCCGCGCCGGGGTCATCCTCCTCAAAGCAGGTGACGGCAGCGGTCAGAATGTCCTCCAGGGCGCTTTGCAGAACCTTCAGCTCCGCTTCGGCAGGCCCGGAGAAGCTCAGGCCCTTCTCCTTCAGCTCACGGGCGGACTCCTGGATATTCAGGGCATGGTCTCCGATGCGCTCGAAATCCCCGATGGCGTGGAGCAGCCGGGAGACGGTATGAATATCCTCCATGGAAACGCCGTGCTGGGAAATCTGGACCAGATAGCCGCTAAGGCGGTCCTCATAGATGTCCAGCTTGTCTTCGTTTTCCACAATGCAGGTCTCCGCCTCCGCGCTGTAGTCCCAAAGCTGGCTCAGAGAGGCCCGCAGGCTCTCCCAGGCCAGAGCGCCCATCTCGCAGGTCATGGCGGTGCACTCGCTGACCGCCGCGCCGGGCGTCCGCATGAGCAGGGGGTCCAGGAAGGCCACCTGAGAGGTCTTGTCCTCTTCCTTGACAGCGCTCCGCGCCAGCTTTTCCAGCTGGCGGGAGAAGGGCAGCAGCAGTGCGGTGGTGAAGACGTTGAAAACCGTGTGGCACAGGGCAATGCCCACGGCCCCTACGGCGGCGTCCATAAACGTGAAACGGAACAGCAGGTCGCCGCCGCAGAACAGCAGCAGGCCCACCGCGGAGCCGATGACATTGAAGGACACATGAATCACGGAAACTCGCTTGGCCCCCCTGGACACGCCGATGGAGGAAATCAGGGCCGTGACGCAGGTGCCGATGTTCTGGCCCATGATGATGGGAATGGCCATGCCGTATGTGATGGAGCCGGTGAGGGCCAGAGCCTGCAAAATACCCACGGAGGCAGCTGAGGACTGGATGACGCCGGTGAACACCGCGCCCACAATCACCCCCAGGAAGGGGTTGTTGAAGGCCGTCAGCAGGTCCGCGAAGCCGGGCATCTCCGCCAGAGGGCTGACGGACTGCTTCATCAGCTCCATGCCGTACATCAAAATGGCGAAGCCGATGAGGATGCGGCCCACGTCCCGCCGCCTCTGCCGCTTGGAGGCCATAATCAGCAGGATGCCCGCCAGGGCGAAGAGGGGCGAGAAGTTCTCCGGCTTCAGCATGTTCAGCAGGATGCTCTCGCTCTCGATGCCGGTGAGGGACAGAATCCAGGCCGTCAGGGTGGTGCCCACGTTGGAGCCCATAATCACGCCGATGGTCTGGCCCAGCTCCATGACGCCGGAGTTCACCAGACCCACCAGCATCACCGTCACCGCCGAGGAGGACTGAATGGCAATGGTGATGCCCGCGCCCAGCAGCAGGCCCTTCATGGGGTTGGAGGTCATGCGCTTCAAAAGCCGCTCCAGACGGCCGCCGGCCATCTTCTCCAGACTCTTGGACATGGTGGTCATGCCGTAGAGGAAAAAGGCCAGACCGCCGCAGAGGGTGAACAGGGAAAAAATATCCATGGTGCGCTCCTTACCTTTCAGGGCCCTTCCCGGACCGGTTTTTCCGCTTGTGGTTCCCGCGTTTTCCTTCGTCCGCCCCCTGGGTTTCGGCGGACGCGCTCCAGTTTATTATATATGCCGGCGGGTTCCTGTCCAATCGGCGGAATGACCAAATGCAAATTTTGCGTAAATCTTTGTCTTATCTCACAAATTTTTTATCCTTATTTGGTTCTTTTGACGGTTCTGCCGTCAGTCCTCCCGGTCTCTCTCATCCTCTTCCGGCTTCCCCGGTTCCTCCGCCGGGTTGCAGCGTCCGTAGAGGGCGGTGAGGCTCCGGATGTCCCGGGCCAGCTCCGCCGGGGCCTGGCCGGACCTCATCCGCCAGCGCCAATTGCCGCTGCCCACGCCGGGGACGTTGAGGCGGCCTTCGCTGCCAAGACCCAGATAATCCTGCATCTGGGCCACAAACAGCTCCGCCACGCTGCCCTGACCGGCCCGTAGCAGGGCCTTTTCCATCTTCCCGGCGTCCGGGTCCTCCACGCCCAGATACTGCGCCGCAAAGGCCCGTTCCTGCTCTCCGGCCTGGCTGTACCACCCGGCGGCGGTGTCGTTGTCATGGGTGCCCGTGTAGCAGACGCAGCGGGGGGAGGCGTAATTGTGAGGCAGATAGGCGTTGTCCGGCCGGTCGAAAGCGAACTCCAGCACCTTCATCCCCGGCAGGCCGGAGGCCTCCCGCAGGGCGTGCACCCCGTCGGTGAGGATGCCCAGGTCCTCGGCAATCAGGGTCACCTGGGGGAACCAGCCGGTCAGGACGCCTAGCAGATCCATGCCGGGCCCCTTCTCCCAGGCGCCCACCTTGGCGGTGTCCGACTCCGCCGGAACCGCCCAATAGCTCTCCAGTCCCCGGAAATGGTCGATGCGGATGGCGTCAAACAGTCTGGAGGCGCCCTCCACCCGGCGTATCCACCAGCCGAAGCCGTTGGCGCGCATGGCATCCCAGTCATAGAGGGGATTGCCCCAGAGCTGGCCGTCCTCAGAGAAATAGTCCGGCGGCACCCCCGCCACCTTGGAGGGCCGCCCCTCCTCGTCCAGCAGGAATTCCCGCCGCTCGCTCCACACGTCGGCGGAATCCAGAGAGACGTAAATGGGCAGGTCGCCAATCAGGCCCAGGCCCAGGCCGTTGATATAGCTCTTCAAATCCTCCCACTGGGTGAAAAACCAGTGCTGCACGCAGGTCTGAAAAGCCACCTCCTCCGCCAACTCCGCCCGCCAGTGCTCCACGGCGGCGGGCTCGTGGCGGCGCAAAGCCGCGTCCGGCCAGTCAAACCAGGCGGCATTGTTGAAATGCTTCTTCACAGCCCGATACAGCGCGTATTCCCTGACCCAGGGATTCCGCTCTGTAAAGGCCCGGGCGGCCTCCGCCGTCTCGCCGCTGACCCGCTGAAAGGCCTTCCGCAACAGCTCGCCCCGGCTCTCGTGAATGGCGGCGTAGTCAACCCGGTCCCCCTCCGGGACCCGGGCGGAGGCCAGCTCCTCATCCGTCAGCAGCCCGTCCTTGGCCAGAAGCTCCAAATCAATGAAATACGGGTTTCCGGCAAACGTGGACTCGCTGGCATAGGGGGAGTCCCCGGCCCCGGCGGGGCCCACGGGGAGAATCTGCCACCAGGCCTGACCGGCGTCGTGCAGAAAGTTGGCGAAGGCCCGGGCCTCCGCCCCCAGAGAGCCGATGCCATAGGCCGAGGGCAGGGAAAAAATGGGCAGCAAAATACCTGCGGAACGCTTCATACTCATTCAACCTCCATGGATGTAAGCCCGCCCGGCGGCACGCCGGAAGCGCGGCGGCTTTCCGGCGGCCATGGGAAGGCTGCTGGTTTTTATTGTACGGGGCCCGCCGCCGGATGTCAAGAAGAGACGGGAAGAAAAGGGCGGCAAACAGGAAAGGGACCCCTGACGGGGTCCCTCCCGGGCTTTTTCAGCTGTTGGACGCGTTTCGGTAGAGATAGGTCACGATATCGGACCGGGGGCACTGGGCCCGGGGGTTCAGCCCGGAGCCGCCGTTATTCAGCAGCCCCTTGGACTGGGCCCAGCCCACCGCGCCGGTGAAGTACTGGTTGGGGTACTGGCTTGCCAGAGAGCTGGAGCCGCCGGCCGCCGGCTGGCCGTTGGCCCGCCACAGGAAGGTGAGGACGTGGCCGTTGGTGCAGGTGCCGCCGGGGTTGAAGGTGGTGGCTGTGGTGCCGGTGGTAATACCGTTCTCCTGGGCCCAGAGAATGGCCTTGTAGAAGGGACTGGAGCTCTTCACGTCGGTGAAGGGGTTGCTCTGGGTCCGGGGCTCGGGGCAGCCCTTGGCCCGCCAGAGGAACGTCACCACCTGGCCCCGGGTGCATGTGGAATTGGGCTGGAACTGGGTTTCCGTCACGCCGGTGGTGACGTTGTTCCCCAGGGCCCAGAGCACCGCGTCCTTATAGTAGGCGCTTTCCGGCACGTCGGTGAAGGGGTTGCCGCTGGCCACGGAGTCGGGCAGCTGGGGAATCTGATTTGGCTGCTGGCCCTGGGGGATGCCGGTGTCCTCCAGGCCGGTATTGAAAAAGTCCACCTGGAAGTTGAGAGAGGTAGGAGTACCGTCCCGAAGCTTCAGCCCGTCGATGCGGACGGAGTAGGTCCCGTCGTAGACGCTGATGCCGTCAGGCCGGAAGATGAGGCCATAGCCCACTCCGCCGTAACCGCTGATGTAGTTGAAATATTTTCCGGAATGGGCGGCGGTGTAGCGTTCGCTGCCCCGGAAGGTCCAGGTTTTGCCGTCTCCTGTGAGGGTAATGGTGAGACTGCTGACGGCAGGGGCGGCGTAAACAGAGGGATTCAGATGCACGCTCCAGGCGTAGTCTTTACCGAAGATGTCGCTGGGGAAGCTGCCGGAGGCGGGCCAGGCGATATAGTCAAAGCTGCATCCCTGTCCGCTCTGGTCGTGAGCCATCTCCATGGAATAAGCGCCGGCCATGCCAAAGCCCACCTTGCCCATCTTGGGATTGAGCTGCCAGGTTCGGTGGCCCACCCGGCTGATATTGCTGGCGTCGCTGTCATCCATGTAGCCGTCCACAGAGCCCACCAGGGAATAGCCGCAGGCGATATTGCTGGAGCTGGCGGCAGCCCGGCCCTTCTGGTAAAATCCCTTGTCCATCCCCGCCGGCTGGCTGGGATAGTGGGTCAGCTCATTCAGGGCGGCGTTGACCACCGCGCCGTATTGGGCGCTTTCACACATGCTGGCGTCCAGGGTGACAGAGGGCAGACCCGCGATGCGCCGCATGGCGTTCAGCCGGGCGGCGGCCTCTTGAAGCAGACTGTCCGTAACCTTGCCGATGGCGTAGGGAGCCTTATAGGAAGGCTCCACGTCATATTCCTTGTCGTAAATGCTGCTGCCCCGCAAAGGCGCGTTTTTCAGCAGCTGAGTAATTTCCGCCTGGCTGAGCTTGGGCATCTCCGTGCTTCCGCTGCCATCATGGAGCTTCCGGGGAATGTCGGAAAGGGTCTCTTCCTGGCCGCAGACAGAACAGACCTGATAGATCCTTCCGGCAGAAGAGGTGGTGGCAGGAATGGTCTTTTTCTCCCAGCTGTGCGCAAGCATGGGAATCGTCCGCAAGGTTTCTTCCGCACCGCAGTCAGGACAGCTTCGGGTAGCCTTGCCCTCGGCGGTGCAGGTGGCAGGAACGGTCTCATATTTCCATCCGTGATCGCTCTTGGGGAGCGTCCGGATGCTCTCCTCTGCGCCGCAGGCGGAGCAGCTCCGGTAATAGCGGCCTTCTTTGGTACAAGTCGCCTGTTCCGTCAGATATTTCCAGGTATGCCGGCCATTGGCGCAGGGGGTGCCGGGTGTAACCGGCGGCTGCGTAACAGGAGGCTCCGGTGTGACGGGGTTGGTGGTTCCTCCAGGGTTCGTGGTCTCACCGGGGTTGGTGGTGGACCCGCCAGGGTTGGTGGTCTCACCGGGATTCGTGGTGGAGCCGCCGGGGTTTGTAGTGGAGCCACCGGGGTTCGTGGTGGAACCGCCGGGGTTGGTGGTGGAACCGCCGGGCCTGGTCGAAGTAGACCCGCTTCCGGAGGAGCCGGGTATCCGGAAGGTGCTGCCCGGCTGCGCCATGCCGTTTTCATCCAGCGGAGGCACATCCTCCATCATCTTAAACTTACAGGTCTGGCAGACCCACTCCTTGTGCCCCTCGTTGTCCTTTCGGGCAAACATATTGCCCATGAGCTTAAAGTTGTGGGTGTGGCCGTCCTCGCCAACGAGATAGCTGGAGTCGATGTCCAGACCGGGCCGGGTCTGAGGGGGCCGGGCGTCGTCGTTGCAGCGGGAGCAGACGCCGTCCTTGTTGGGGCCGTAGTCGTGGCCCAGGGAGCGGCCGCCGTTTTCCAGTTCATCATAGGCGCCCACCCCGGTGCCCCAGCTGCCGCACTGGGGACAGACTATATACATATAGCCGTTGTCAATGCAGGTGGGCTGGACCGGCGTGTACTCCATGATCGTACCGCATTTGGGGCACGCGCTTTTATGCTCGTAAGCCCCTGCCCCAGGTATGGCGGACACCATCAGCACCAGCGCGCACAGCGCCGCCGTCCATCGTTTCAGTCGTCTCATTCTTCAAGATCCTCCTTTTTATATTCGGGCCTGAATTTGCCCTCTATAAATAAGTGCGTTTGAAAAACGCCGAGGTTTTATTTTTTCGGAAAAAATTTTTGGATTTTTGAAAAAACCAGCAAAGCGCACAAAATAGATCGCCGTTTTTTGTGCAGAATTCCACAGTCCGGCGGCTCCGGAACCGCCCGGCGGTCCCTGCCTCCTAGCGCATGAGGTAGCCGTGGGCGGTGAGCTCCCGGCAGAGATTTTCCACGTGCCTCTGGTCCCGGGTCTCCAGCACCAGGGTCACGATACAGGCCGCCACGTCGGTTTCCTTGTCCTCCCGGTTGTGGCTGACGCTGATGATATTGGCCCCGCTGTCCGACACCACCTGAAGCATTTGCAGGAGGCTCCCCGGTTTGTCCGCCACCTTGGTGGTGAGCTCCACCAGACGGCCCGCCTTGGAAAGGCCCTTTGTGATGACCCGGGACAGCGTCGTCACGTCCACATTGCCGCCGGAGACCACGCAGACGGTTTTCCGCCCCTCGGTGGGCACCTCACCGAACATGCAGGCGGCCACAGGCGTAGCCCCGGCCCCCTCGGCCACGGTCTTCTGCTCCTCCATCAGGGCCAGAATGGCAGAGGCAATCTCATCCTCGGACACGGTGACCACCTCGTCCACGTACTTCCGGCACAGCTCAAAGGTCAGGTCCCCCGGCCGCTTCACGGCGATGCCGTCGGCAATGGTGGACACGCCGGACAGCTCCGCGGGCCGCCCCTCCTGGAGAGAGAGGTACATAGAGGGGGCCCCGGCGGCCTGGACGCCCACCACCCGGCAGTCCGGCTTCAGGTGCTTGATGGCAAAGGCCACGCCGGCGATGAGGCCGCCGCCGCCGATGGGCACCACCACCTGATCCACCTCCGGCAGCTGCTCCAGAATCTCCAGGCCGATGGTGCCCTGCCCGGCGATGACCAGGGGATCGTTGAAGGGATGGGCAAAGGTATAGCCCTCCTCTGCCACCAGACGTTCCGCCTCCCGGGCGGCGTCGTCATAGACGCCGGGGACCAGAACCACCTCCGCGCCGTAGCCCTTGGTGGCCTCCACCTTGCTGATGGGCGCGCCGGCGGGCATACAGATGACGGAACGGATGCCCAGCTTCGACGCGGACAGGGCAATCCCCTGGGCGTGGTTCCCGGCGGAGCAGGCAACGACGCCCCGCCCGGCCTCCTCCGGCGTCAGGGAACGAATCTTGTTATAGGCCCCCCGGAGCTTGAAGGCCCCGGTGAGCTGGAGATTTTCCGCCTTGATGTAAACGCCCTTCCCCAGCCTGGGGGCCGGGTCCAGGGGGGTCCGCCGGGCAATGCCGGACAGGGCCTGCTGCGCGTCCCAGATCATATTCAGTGTCAGCGTCATGATAAACCGCTCCTTTCGCGGGGCCCGGCCCCGGGTGAAATGACTCGCTCCGCCCTCAGCCCTCCTGCTTCTTCACGGTCAGGAAGACGGAGGGATGTGTTTTGCAGGTTGCCAGACTCACCGACACCAGGGCGATGCCGCAGGCGACGGTCCCGGGGACGGCGGAGCCCAGCCCCAGAGGCTCGCCCATCAGCTTCCAGCCGACGCAGACCGCGAAGCCCGCCGCCATGCCGGCGATGACGCCGGGGGCGGTGGCCTTTTTCCAGTACAGCGCCGCGAAGGCCGGCAGTCCGGCGGCGGCGGCGTAGAAGCTCCAGGCAAACATAAGGATATTATAGGCGTTCTTGATGTAAAGCGCAATGACCAATGCGCCCAGGGGCAGAATGATGGAGAAGATTCTGGAGAGGAAAATCTCCGTTTTGTCCTTCATCTCCGGGAAGAAGGTCTTGCCGATGTCGTGGACGCAGGTCTGGACGGACACCAGCAGATAGCTGTCCGCCGTGGACATGATGACGGACAGAATGCCCGCCAACGCCAGACCCGTCAGGCCCACAGGCAGCACATGGATAGCCAGGGCGGGCACCACCGCGTCGGTATTGCCGTACCGGGCCAGAACATCGTCACCGATAATCTGGTGGGCCGCCACGCCCATGAAGTACACCAGGGCAATGGTGACGCCGTAGACCGCCGTGCCCAGGAACATGCCCTTCTTGGCGGCCCCCCGGTTTTTGGCGGCAAAAGCCCGCTGCCACATCTCCGCGCCGGCCATGGTGAAGACCAGATAGGTCACCACATCCCCCAGAATCTTGCCGTCCAGATAGGGCCGGGCAAGGGCCGGGTCCAGATTGGCGGCGAAGACGGAGAAACCGCCGATGCTTCTCAGGGACGCCGCGGGAATCAGGATATACACGAACAGAATCAGCATGTAAAACTGAAGCACGTCGGTGTAGACCACGCCGAAGAGACCGCTGGAAGCGGTGTAGACCATAAAGATGACGCAGGCAATCAGGGCCCCCGCCTCATAGGACAGTCCCACCTGGCCCCCCAGCATGTTGATGATGGTGGCGGTGGCCGTCACCTGGGAGGCGACGGTGCCCATCATGGTAAAGGCCACCATGGCCGCCAGGAACACCTTGGCGGTCCTCCCGAACCGGCGGGAGAACAGGTCCGGGATGGAGGTCACGTCGTGCTGCATGCCGATGTCGGAAATGCGGCCCGAGACGCCCGAAAAAATAAACATCCCCAGCAGATAGGGGATCGCGGTCATCACCGCCTTGAAGCCGCTGGAATAGGCGACGCCCGCCCGGCCCATCAGGCCGCTGCCGCCGATGATGGTGGCGCAGACGGTGGCCATCATCACCAGGGGCCCCAGAGACCGGCCCGCCACGTAGTAATCGCCCACATTTTTGATGCGCCTGACAAAGTAGACGCCCACCGCCACCATGGAAACCAGATAGGCCCCGATAATCATCAGGTCCAGTACGCTCAGCTCACTGTGATTGATCAATTGAATCATCCTTTCCTGTTTTGGATTCAGCCGCCGGTCACGGCGGCCGCCTGTGTTCCATCCGCTCCCCCGCATCCGGGGGCTCGCGGAACGGCTGGTTGGACCCAAGACCGCAGAGCGGGGAAGCATCGTCCTGCCTGATATAGTCAGCACAGTTGAAAATCGGCAGATACCGATTTTCAAACAGCGGCGGAGCCGCTGACGGGTAAGGTAAAAACCCGATGTGCTTACTATGAAGTCCTCCGCAAGGCCGTTTTGCGGCCTGGGCGGCGAATCATCGCCGTACTTGTTGAAAAGAAGCAAATGCTTCTTTTCGGCTGCGGTGACGATAACGCCTGCGAAAAACTGCAAAAAGCGGACCGGCGCCCTCCCCCGGGCCGGTCCGCATCATCAGGCACTTCCACACAAGTTCCGCTGTTTTTTTGCCGGAGGCGCCAGGCGGGACAGCACGCCGCGGTCCTCCGAAATTGTGTTCTCGCAAAGATTATACCATAAAAAGGGAGCCCTGTCGAGAGGAATTCCCCAAAAAATATTGAAAGCCGCATTATTTTCCGTCAAAACCGACGAATCCCCTGGGAAACCGGCTCTAAACGGCGAAAAAGCAGGAGACAGGACCGTCGGCCTGTCTCCCGCTCTCGTTACGGTTTTTCAGTTTCAGCAGTCAGCTTTCAATTCTCAAAATAACGCCCCAGATCGAAGGGGGAGAAAATGCCCTTCTCCGTAACCACGCCGTCGCAGAGCTTGGGCGGCGTCACGTCAAAGGCGGGATAGTAGCCCTTGACGCCCTCCATGGTGGTGCGGGTGCCCATGGCGTCCATCACCAGCAGGGGGTCCCGCTCCTCAATCACCACAGAGCTCATGTCCGGGTGGCTGGGGTTGGGGGAGCCGGTGACGAAATAGGGAATTCCCCAGTACCGGGCCGCCAGGGCAATCTGGAAGGTGCCCACCTTGTTGACCACATGGCCGTCCATGGTGATGACGTCGGCGGCGGAGGTGAACAGGTCCACGTGCTTTTCCTTCATGGTGTAGCCCGGCATGTTGTCGGAAATCACCGTCACGTCAAAGCCCATGTCGCAGGCCACGCTGGCGGTGAGCCGGGCCCCCTGGAAGTAGGGCCGGGTCTCCGGGCAGATAACCTTGACGGCGTTGCCCCGCTCCCGGCACTCCCGGAGCATGGTGCCGATGACGGTCTCCGCAAAGCACTGGGTCATGATGGTGCCGTTCTGGGGAATCTTGTCCGCCAGCAGCTTTCCCACGGCGGTGTAGCGGATATAGTTCTCGTTGATTTGATTCACCGCGTTCTCCCGCAGGGCCTCCACCAGCTCCAGGCCGGTTTTCCCCGCCTCCAGGGCGGCCCTGGCGGCGTTCATGGCCCGCTCCGTCACCCGGATCATCTTTGCCATGGTGGTGGGCCGGGCGTGGGAAAGGTGATAGGCGGCCTGCTCCAGATGGGCCAGCAGGTCCGCCTCCGGCAGGTCCCTGGCCTCATAGCCCGCCAGGGCCATGCCCATGGCCGCCGCCAGATAGGGCCCGCCGCTCTGGGTCACCATGTCGGCAATGGCCTGGGCCACCTCCTCGTGGCGGCGGCAGGTGACATACTCCACCCGGACGGGGTAAATGCGCCGGTCCAGGATGCGGACCGCGCCGTCCTCGTACCAGGCCACATTTTCATAGCGGAGCAGGAAGCCCACGCCCTCGTCTGCGCGTTTCATCATAATCCGTGTCCCCCTTACCCGTGTTTCATGGCGGCAATGTCCGCCTCGCTCATGGTGACAATGGGCCCGTTGGCCATGGCGATGGAGCAGATTTTGGCGGCGTCCTCGATGTAGACGGCCCGGATGTGGGCCTGCTCCAGGCTGGCCCCAATGGCCAGGACCCCGTGGTTTGCCAGCAGGCAGCCGGTCCGCTCCGCCAGGACCTTCACCGCCTCGTCTCCCACGGCCCGGGTGCCGGGAACGGCGAATTTGGCCAGAGGCACATCGCCCCCCAGGAAGGGGACCATTTCAATCAGAATGGTGGGGATGCCCCTGTTGTTCACAGCGAAGGCCGTGGCGTAGGGGGAATGGGTGTGGATAATCGCGCTCACCTCCGGCTTGGCCTGGTAAACGGCGGCGTGCATCCGCCACTCGGAGGAAGGACGGTAATTTCCCTCAAGAATCTCGCCGTCCAGCCGCAGGACCACCATATCCTCCGGGGTAATGGTCTCGTAGGGGACGGAGGTGGGGGTAATGACCATCACGTCCTGCTCTTTGTCGTACACGCTGAGGTTCCCGCTGGTGCCGGCAAACAGTTTCTCGGCGTAGGACTGTTTGGACCAGTCGCATACCGCCTGCCGCATTTCCTGAATCGTCATAGGCTGTGTGTCCTTTCTGTATTGATTGTACCCATTGGAATTTTGAGATTAAAGATATAAAGGGGGAAGAACCGCCGGGGGCCCTCAGCCCAGCCAGTACAGCGTCCGGCTGTCAAAGGTCAGGCCCAGCTTCTTCTGCAGGGCGGTGGAGGCGTCATTGCCGGGCTGGATGTGGCAGTAGGGCAGCAGGCCCCGCTCCAGCTGCCGCCGGATCAGCTCGCACTCCAGCACCTCCGCGATTCCCCGGCGGCGGAACTGGGGCAGGACCTCCAGAAGGCCCATGCTGCCCTCCTCATGGAAGCCGGCAAAGCCCGCCAGAGCCCCGTCCGCCACGGCCCCGGTCATGCCCTCGGCAATGCGGCGGCAGATGTGCTCCTCATAAGCGCCGGGATGGTGGTAGTTTTCCAGTACAAAGTCCATGTCCTCCATGGTCAGGGGCCGGAGGCTGACGCCGGGCCGGGAGACCCGGGGGGCCTCCTCCTTCAGATAGACAGCCTGGGCGCAGGGCATGATCTCCCGGTAGACTCCGGCCTCCGTCAGGGCCTTCACCGTGTCCTCATCATCGGTCAGAACCAGGAAACAGCCCCGCAGAGCCGGATGATCCGCGGCGGGACCGGCGGCGTAGCAGATATTGATTTCATCATGCTTCAGAACCAGGGCCGTTTCGTCGGCCCGCAAAATCCGAGCGCCCCGCCGGTAAAAGTCCAGCAGATAACTGTAGCGGACCGGGTCCCGGCGGGCCCACTCCAAAACTGTTTGCTCCATAGTGCCCCCCTCCGTCCCTTTTGTACAATTGTTGATTTTCGTTGTTTTCCTCCCCGGGAGGAAAACCCGCTGTTGACAGTACCAAAATAACATATCTTCCCGCACTTGTCCAGCTTTTTCGGAGAAAAACGGAAAAATCCGCTTTGCTTCGCCAGCGGCCTCCTGCCGTATCCCCCAAGAGGCTCTTTATTTTTTGACCATTTTGCGTTTATTATTGTGGGTTTCTGTCTAATTGACACAAAACTGGCCCTGTGTTACAATGATAAAAATTCCTGCGGCGGTGAAACTCCCCGCGGAGACAAAAGAGGAGGGCGTCCCCATGACCTATACCTATGAATACTTCCAGAAAAGCGCGGATTTCCTGAAAACCAAGGTGGATTACACCCCGGAAGTCGCCATTGTCCTGGGCTCCTGCCTGGGACCCTTCGCCCAGGCCATTGAGAACCCGGTGGAAATCGACTATGCCGACATCCCCAACTTCCTGGTCTCCACCGTGGAGTCCCACGCCGGAAAGCTCATCTTCGGTGAAATCGCGGGGAAAAAAGTGGTGTGCATGTCCGGCCGCTTCCACTCCTATGAGGGATACGCCTTTGAGCAGCTGGTGATCCCCGTCCGGGTCTTCAAGCTGCTGGGCGTGAAAACGGTGATTCTCACCAACGCCGCCGGCGCGGTGAACACCGGCTACCGCCCGGGAGACGTCATGATTATCTCCGATCATCTCAAGCTCACCGGGGACAGCCCCCTCCGGGGCCCCAATGTGGATGAGTTCGGCCCCCGCTTCTTCGACATCTCCCGGATGTATACCCCGGAGCTGCGGCAGCTGGCCCTGCGCTGCGCCGAGGACTCGCCCCTCCGGGTCCACGAGGGCGTCTATATGTTCTTCACCGGCCCCCAGTTTGAGACGCCGGCGGAAATCCGGGCCGCCCGGCTGCTGGGCGCCGACGCCGTGGGCATGTCCACCGTCACCGAGGCCCTCACCGCCGCCCACTGCGGGATGCCCCTGCTGGCCCTGTCCGTCATGACCAATATGGCCGCCGGCGTGCTGAACCGTCCCCTGACCGACGGCGAGGTAGGCGAGACCGCCCAGATGGTGGCCGGAGCCTTCAGCGACTACATGAAGAAAATCGTGGCCGCAATTTAAATAAAGGAGGAACCCGCGTGAAACTGCTTTTAAAGCACTGCGACATTCTGGCGGGAGAGGACTTCCGCTGTCTGAAAGACGCGTATCTGGGCATTGACGGGGATACCATCGACTATATCGGCACGGAACGGCCCCAGGCCGCCTACGAGCAGGAGAAGGACATGAGCGGGAAGCTGCTGCTGCCCGGCCTGATTAACTGCCACGGCCACACCGCCATGGTGCTCCTGCGGGGCATCGGCAGCGATCTGCCCCTTCAGGAATGGCTGTTTGAGAAGATGATGCCCGTGGAGGACCGCCTCACCGCTCAGGACATCAAGGCCGGCAACGCCCTGGCCCTGCTGGAGATGATTGCCACCGGCACCACCAGCTATTCCGACATGTATTTTGAAACCATGACCGCCGTGGAGAACGCGGCGGAGTCGGGAATCAAGGCCAACCTCTGCCGCCCCTGTCAGGCCTTTTCCAAAGAGGATTCCTACGCGCAGAACCGCCGGGCCGCGGAGTCCATCCAGCTCTTCAGGGACTGCCACGGCATGGAGAACGGACGCATCCGCATCGACTTCGCCATTCACGCCGAATATACCAATTTCCCCCATATCGTGGAAGCCTACAGCGCCGACTGCAAGGCCCTGGGCGGCCGGATGCAGGTCCACCTCTCCGAGACCGTCCGGGAGCACGAGGAATGTGTCGCCAAATACGGCAAGACCCCCGCCCGGTGGTTCTATGACCTGGGTACCTTCGACTCCCCCACCGCCGCCGCCCACTGCGTGGCCGTGACGGAGGAGGATTTGCAGCTGCTGCTGGAGAAGGGGGTCAGCCCCATCCATAATCCCTCCAGCAACATGAAGCTGGGCAGCGGCTTCGCCCCCATCCCCCGGATGCTGGACCTGGGGCTCAATGTGACCCTGGGCACCGACGGAGCCGCCAGCAACAACAACCTCAACCTGTTCGAGGAAATGCACTTGGCCTCCATCCTGCACAACGGTTTCACCCACGACCCCACATTGATGAAGCCCGCTCAGGTCCTGACCATGGCCACGCGGAACGGCGCGAAGCTCCAGGGCCGGGAGGACACCGGCGTGCTGGAAACCGGGAAGAAGGCGGATCTCATTGCCCTGGACCTCCAGCGGCCTCATCTCTATCCCAATCTGAATCCCCTGGCACTGGTGGCCTACGCCGCTCAGGGCAGCGACGTGGTTTTGACCATGGTGGACGGGAAAATTCTCTATGAAAACGGGGAATTTTTGACCCTGGACGCGGACAAAATCATGTACGAGGCCAAAGCCGCCGTGAAGCGTCTGTACGGCTGAGAGATACCGGCCCTGCCACAGGGACCGGCCCGCCCCGGAGCCGTTTCCGGCGATGAAATGCAGGCCGGGCTTCCGGCAGACGGGCCGGGGAATTCCTCCCCCGGCGCGGCGCAAAAATGAGGGCGCAGGAGTATTCGTTCACGCATTTTATCAGGAAGATAAGACGTAGGGGCGGGCCTCTGCGCCCGCCCCTGCTCCCAATTGTGCCGGGCTTCCGGCAGACGGGCCGGGACAGAGCCCGACCCCTACAGGACGCCGCCGCAAGGTGGGCGGAACCCACGGCACAGCGCAAAAATGAGGGTGCAACCGGCGGAAGCGCCCGGCTCCCAGCCGCGTGGAACAGGCCCCCGGAACCTCCAGGCCGAAACGTGGCACAAAAAAGAGGGGCAACTGTCGGGAACACCCAACCCCCAGCCGCGTGGGACATGCTCCCAATACCCTCCAGACCGAAACGCGGCGCAAAAAAGCCGGGGGAAAGTTCCCCGGCTTCCAAGAGAGTGCGATCAGGCGCCGTCCAGCACCTTGACCTGTTTTTCGTCAAACAGCCGCTGCCACTCGGCGTCCAGGGGCTGGTCGGTGATGATGCAGTCCAGCTGCTCCAGGGAGCAGACGGAGATAAAACCGGACTTGCCGAACTTGGTGTGATCTGCCAGCAGAATGGCGTGATCTGAGTTCTCAATCACCGTCTGCCGCACGTTGGCAACCGTCTCATAGGCGTCGTTGACGCCCCGGAGAGGATCAATGGCCCGGCAGGAGATAAACGCCTTGTCCATGCA
Source organism: uncultured Oscillibacter sp. (assembly GCF_947654275.1). Classification (GTDB taxonomy): domain Bacteria; phylum Bacillota; class Clostridia; order Oscillospirales; family Oscillospiraceae; genus Oscillibacter. The sequence continues at coordinate 146,451 of NZ_CANTJS010000001.1, forward strand.
GTGCTGCTGGAGGTAGCGGACGGTCTCCAGTCCGGTAAAGCCCTCGATGCCGCCGTGATAGGTGCCGCCGGTGCAGATCAGCTGAATATTGGTGCAGCCGGAGAGCTGACCAATCACCCGGTAGGAGTTGGTCACCACCGTCAGAGGCAGGTTCCGAATCTCGTCGCACAGGGCCAGGGCGGTGGTGGAGTGGTCGATGAAAATGCAGTCGTTGGGATAGATCATCCGGGCGGCCTGCTGGCAGATGGACTTTTTCTCGTCCACAAACAGCCCGCTTTTCAGCTGATTGGGCACCATGTTGGTCTTCCGGTCCTTGATGGTGGCCCCGCCATAGGAACGGAGCAGGAAGCCCTCCATCTCCAGAACCTCAAAATCCCGCCGGATGGTCTGACCGCTGACCTGAAACCGGCGGGCCATCTCCGCTACGGTGGCAGACTTATACTCCAGGAGATACTTTTTCAGCTTCTCCCGTCTCTGGGCAGTCATCATAGGCAGCTCACTCCTGTTCCGTTTCTGTCACTTTGACATAAAACGCCGCGTTTTCCGTCACATTCGGCGGCAGGGCCTCCCGATTCTCCAAAAACCGGAACACAAGCGGCCCGGCAGGTCCGGCGGAAAAACATCTGCGGTTCTCTCACTTTTGGCTCATTTTTTGCATATTATGTCACAAATATATTTCCCTGTCAATCCCGCAGGCCGGAATTCCCGTCAAATATCCGCAAATTTTTTCTTGAAACCGGCTGAATTTTTTGTTGAATATTGTTGCACTTCCTCAGTTTTTGTGAGCAATGTCCCGCTCCAGCGGAGAAAGAAAGGATGTTTTGAATGAAGAATTTTACCTATGCCATTACCACTGTGGTCCACTTCGGCAAGGGCCAGATTGAGAAGCTGGGGGCCGAGGTAGCCAGCCGCTCCAGCCGGGTGCTGATGGTCTACGGCGGCGGCAGCATCAAGCGCAACGGCGTCTATGACGGCGCCGCGGCCCAGCTCCGGGCCCACGGCGTGGAGTGGACGGAGCTGCCCGGCGTGGAGCCCAACCCCCGCATCAGCACCGTCCGGGAGGGCGTCCGCCTCTGCCGGGAGAAGGGCCTGGACGGCGTTCTGGCCCTGGGCGGCGGCAGCGTCATCGACTGCTCCAAGGCCATTGCCGCCGGCGCCCTCTACGACGGGGACCCCTGGGACTTCTCCGCCGGCAAGGCCGCGCCGGAGAAGGCCCTGCCCCTTTTCACCGTGCTGACCATGGCGGCCACGGGCTCCGAGATGGACAACATCGCCGTCATCTCCAATCCGGACAGCAACGAGAAGGAGGCCTTCGGCGCTCCCTGCTGCCTGCCTGCCGTGTCCATCCTGGACCCCAGCTACACCTGTTCCCTCCCGGCGTCCCAGACCGCCGCAGGCACCGCCGACATTATATCCCACACCCTGGAGAACTATTTCAGTCCCATTGAAACCAACTACCTGGCCGACAACATGGCGGAGGCCATTCTCCGGGCCTGCGTGCTGTACGGCCCCAGGGCCATTGAAGCCCCCGACGATTACGACGCCCAGGCCAACCTCATGTGGTGCGCCTCCTGGGCCATCAACGGCTTTTTGGACATGGGCAAGCCGGTGGGCTGGAGCGTTCACCGGATGGAACATGAGCTCTCCGCCTTCTACGACGTCACACACGGCGTGGGCCTGGCCATTCTGACGCCCAACTGGATGCGCTATGTCCTCAGCGAACAGACCGAGGCCCGGTTCGCCCGGTACGGCGAGGCGGTCTGGGGTCTGGACCGGGCGCTCCCCCAGCGGGAAAAGGCGGAGACCGCCATTCAGAAGACCCGTGAGTTCTTCAATTCCCTGGGTCTGCCCGCCACGCTGACGGAGGTGGGCATTGACAGCACGCACTTTGCCGAGATGGCCCGGAAGGCCCGGACCGCCAACTTCGACCGGACCTTCGTGCCTCTCAGCGTGGAGGACATTCAGGAAATCTATAAAATGAGCCTGTAAGAACCCGGATTCATGGCCGGAAAAGGCCGGACGGGGAAGTTCTCTTTAGAAATTCCGGCGGAAACAGAACAGACACAGCGGCGAAGGGACCCGAAAGGGTCCCTTTTCGCTTTCCCCGCAGCGGCCCCTTGAGGCCTCCAGAGCCTGCTGTCCCAGAGGCCGGGCGGCGTCCATGCGGAGAGGGTCGCCGCCGGTGAGAAGGGGCGGAATCCGGGCCGCGGGAGACGCTCACGCAGCCGCGCCGGTCCCCCGCCTGTCCGCCGCCCCTTTTCCAGTTCCTGCATATCTCCTGTGGAAAATTGTTGTTTTGAGCTTTTGCGCGTTTACTTTGGTCTATTTGTTGAAGCTTTCCTTGTCAATCCCAAGAAAAGTACCTTTCAAATTTCAACATTTCAACAAAACAGCACATGCGTCATTGTGCATTTGTGTTGAATATGAATTTGCCAATGAAAAAGAAATTGACAAGAGATTACACCTTGATTTATAATGCTTTACAGGTGCAGTGTTGGATTTTGTCACTTTTCCGTTCCCTGGAGGTTCCTGTGAAAAGCACCCATATCCCGCACGTCAGGCACAAATCGAACAAATCATAAACGATGGAGGATGTACAATGAAAAAGATTCTGGCTCTTGTTCTGGCTCTGACGCTGGCCATGTCTCTGGCCGCCTGCGGCGGCGGAAATTCCGGCGGCTCTCAGCCCTCAGGCGGTGACGCCCAGCAGTCCCAGCCCTCCGGCGGCGACCAGTCTTCCGGCGGCAGCGAGCTGCCCGGCGCCGGCATGAAAATCGGCCTGGTCTGCGACAAGATCGGCGTGAACCCCTTCCTGACCGAGATGGTGCGGGGTCTGAACGAGACCGCCGAGACCTATGGCTTCACTCCCACCGTGGTGGAGTGCGCCGACACCGCCGCCTTTGAGGACAACATCCGCGCCCTGGCGGCCGAGGGCTACGACATGATCATCGGCGGCGGCTGGGCCGCAGGCGACGGTCTGGACAAGATTGCCAAGGAGCTTCCCGACGCGTCCAACTATGTGCTGATTGACTCCGAGGTCGACAACGACAATGTCAAATGCATCTCCTACCGGGAGCAGGAAGGCGCCTACCTCATCGGTCTGCTGGCCGCCTATACCGTAGATGGCGAATCCCACATGTACGGCGGCGTTCACTGCAACGAGAGCTCCAGTTCCTGGAAGTGGCGCTGGGGCTATCAGGCGGGCATCCTGTCCGTGGACCCCGACGCTCAGTTCGTGTTCAACTACACCAATTCCTACTCCGACCCCGCCAAGGCCAAGGAGCTGGCCCTTCAGCAGTTTGAGCAGGGCTGCCTCTTCATCAACGGAGCCGCTGCCGCCGGCGACAGCGGCGTGTACGAGGCCGCCATTGAAAAGGGCTTCTACACCTCCGGCCAGGACATCGACGAAACCAATGCGGACAACCCCTATATTGTGTCCTCTCAGATCAAGGATACCTACTACACCATGAAAAACCTGATTGATGAGTTCTACAGCGGAAGCTACAGCAAGGCCGACAGCACCTGGGGCATTGCCGAGGGAACCATCGGCGCCGTGTATGTCACCCATGAATCCCCCAACCCCCGCAGCGAGCGCCTCACCGACGAGGAGATCGACAAAATCCGTGCCGTAGCGGAGCAGATCGGCTCCGGCGAGCTGGACTTCACCACCTTCCCCACGGAGGAAGAATTCAACGCGGGCAAAAAGTAAGTCTGCGGCTGACGGCACTTGACTCACAGTGTTCCGGCAGACGGGAAGAATACCCTCTTCCCGTCTGCTTTTTTACAAGGCGCTGGCAACAGCAGTGAGAAAACCCGGAAGGAAAGGACAGGTGAATCTCCTTGCTCTTGGAAATGAAGCATATCACCAAAGTGTACGGCTCCCTGTACGCCAACAATGACGTTCATCTCACCCTGGACAAGGGTGAGATCCTGGCGGTGGTGGGAGAAAACGGCGCAGGCAAATCCACACTGATGAAAATTCTCTATGGATTGGAGCAGCCCACCTCCGGCGAGATTTATCTCAACGGCCAGCTCCAGCATTTCCGTTCCCCCCATGACGCCATCAACCAGAAAATCGGCATGGTTCAGCAGCACTTCATGCTTCTGAACCCCTGCACGGTGGCGGAGAACATCGTCTACGGCCGGGAGCCCAGAAAGGGCCTCTTCTTTGACCGGGAGGAGGCTGTCCGGGTCACCGAGGCCCTTTGTGAGAAGTACGGCCTCCACATCGACCCCCGCCGCCTTGTGGGGGACTGTCCCGTGGGTCTTCAGCAGCGGGTGGAGATTTTAAAGGTCCTCTATCAGGACGCGGACATCATCATCTTCGACGAGCCCTCCGCCGTGCTGACGCCCCAGGAGGTAAACGAGCTGCTGCGGACCATGCGGAAGCTGGCGGAGATGGGCAAGAGCCTCATCATCATCACCCACAAGCTCCATGAGGTCATGGCGGTGGCGGACCGGGTGATGGTCATGCGCCTGGGCAGGTACATCCAGGAAATGCCCAAGGCAGAGACCAGCATTGAAGAGATGTCCTATCTCATGGTGGGCCGCCGCATCGTGGAGCGGCAGGTCCCGCCCCGGAAGCCCACCGGCACGGTGCTGGACGTGCAGGACCTGGTTCTGGCGGGCAGCGAGGCCAAGAACATTCTGGACCATTTCAGCATCCATGTGGACGGCGGCGAAATCGTGGGCATCGCCGGCGTCTCCGGCAACGGCCAGTCGGAGCTGATTCAGTGCCTCACCGGCCTGCTCCAGCCCACCTCCGGCAAGGTGATGCTGAAGGGGCAGGATGTGGCCGGAAAAACCGTGGGCGAAATCCGGACGGCGGGCTGCGCCTGCATCCCCGAGGACCGCTACCTCTGGGGCTGCGCCGCCAAAGCCAGCCTGACGGAGACCGCCATCATGGCCCACCAGCGCAGTTCCAAGATATCCAGAAAGGGGCTGCTGAACAACAAGGGGGCCCGGGACTTCACACAGTCCCTGCTGGAGGGATACGACGTGCGCAACAGCGGCCAGACCCAAAAGGCCGGGGAGCTCTCCGGCGGCAATATCCAGAAGCTCATTGTAGCCCGGGAGATTGAGCAGCACTCTCCGCTGCTGATTGCCGCGGAGCCCACCCGGGGCGTGGACATCGGCGCCATGGAGTTCATTCACAACAAGCTTCTGGAAAAGCGGGAACAGGGCGACGCGGTTCTGCTGATTTCCTCGGAGCTGACGGAGATCATGTCCCTGTCGGACCGCATTTATGTAATCTACGAGGGCCGCGCCGTGGGCGAGTTCCACAAGGCAGACGCCACAGAAGAGGGTCTGGGTATTCTGATGATGGGAGGAAAGCTGAATGAAGCAGTCTCATAATGCCAAGGAGCTTGGCCCGCGGCTGTGGCGGTCCCTGCGCCAGCCGCTGATCGCCGTCGCGTTCGGCCTGCTGGTGGGCGCGCTGGTCATTCTGGCCTGCGGCCAGAACCCCATTGCGGTGTACATCGAGATGTTCAACAAGTCTTTCTTTACGCCTTATTACCTCTTTTCCACCCTCACCCGGGCCACGCCCATCATCATCTGCGCCATGGCCACCGGCATGGCCTGGCGGGCGGGCTACATCAACATCGGCGTGGAGGGCCAGATGGTCACCGGCACCTTTGTGGCAACGGTATGCGCCCTGTTTATCCCCGGCCCGCCGATTCTGGCGGGGCTGCTGGCCTGGATTGCCGGCATGATCGCCGGCGCGCTGTACGCCCTGCTGCCCGCCGTTCTGACCTGGAAGTTTCAGGTCAGCATGGTCATCACCAGCCTGATGCTGAACTATGTGGCCAATTACATCACCAGCTATTTCGTCACCTATCCCCTGAAGGACACCGCCGGTGACGGCCTGGCCCTTCAAACCCCGGAAATCCACGAGCTGATGCGCCTGCCCCGGCTGTCCACCACCAGCACCTTCAACGCCGGTTTCCTCATCGCGGTGGCGGTGATGATTTTCATGGTCTTCATCACCACGCGGACGGTGTTCGGCTATGAGTCCAAGATGGGCGGCTTCAACCCCTCCTTTGCCCGCTACGGCGGCACAAAGCAGGTGAAGGTCATGATTATTACCATGGCCCTCTCCGGCGCCATCGCCTCCATCGCCGGTACCGCCGAGGTCTTCGGCCTCAAGTACCGCTACGCGGACGGTATGCTCTCCTCCACCAGCTACGCCTGGACCGGCCTCATGGCGGCCCTGATTGCGGACCTGAATCCGGTGGGAATGTTCTTTGTGTCCATCTTCCTCTCCGGCCTCCAGATCGGCGGCAGCGCCATTCAGCGGTCCCTGGGCATTCCCCTGGAGATTGCCACCATTATTCAGTGCTGCATTACGCTCTTTGTGTCCGTGAAGCTGATCTTTAAGGTCCGGCAGAAAAAGCCGGTCAGGGACGACGTAAAGGAAGGAGGGGCACAGGCATGAGTTCCGCTTATATCGCTTCCATCATCAACTCCACACTCCGCTCCACCACGCCGATTCTGCTGGCGGCGCTGGGCAGCGCCATCTGCAGCCGGGTAGGCGTGTTCAATGTGGCGCTGGAGGCTCAGATGCTGATTGGCTGCTTCTTTTCCATCGCTGTCAACTATGCCACCGGCAGTCTGCTGCTGGCTGTGGGCGCAGGCATTCTCTCCGGCGCTCTGGTGGGTCTGGTGGTGGCCCTGCTTCAGGTGAAGTACAAGGCCGCCGACATGGTCATCGGTACGTCGCTGAACCTGCTGGTCCAGGGCGGAACCACGTTTTTGCTCTATCTTCTGTTCGGGCTCCGGGGCGTGCTGAACGACCCGAAGCTGGTGCCTCTGTACAAAATCAATCTCCCTGTCATCCGGGACATCCCCTTCCTGGGGCGGGTGCTGGAAAACCTGACCATCCTGGACTATATCTGTTATGTTGTCGCCGCCCTGCTGTTCGTCTGGCTGTTCAAGACCGTGTCCGGCTTTCACATCCTGTCCGTGGGCATCAATAAGGCGGCGGCGGAAAGCCTGGGCACCAAGGCCACCCGGATTCAGATGCAGATGGTGATCCTCTCCGGAGCCCTCTGCGGTCTGGGCGGCACCGCCCTGAGCATGGGCCAGGTAACCATGTTCACGGAAAACATGACCTCCGGCCGGGGCTTCATCGCCATGGCCGCGGCCAGCCTGGGCATGTCTCATCCCCTGCTGACCATTTTCTCCAGCCTGTTCTTCGGCCTCTGCCAGGGCATTGGCCTGGCGCTTCAAAACGTCATTAAGAGCCAGCTGACCATGACCCTGCCCTATGTGGCCACCATCGTGGCGCTGGTGCTGTTCAGCCGCCGGTCCGCCAGGCGTCAGGCTTAACCGAACCGCCCGGGAAAGGGACCCGGTCCCTCTCCCGGGCTTCCGTCTGTCTGGCATTACAAATCTTTTCATCAGGAGGCTTTTCCATGTCCACAGCAACTGAAAAGGTACTGCTCCCCTGCATCCACGTGGCGGAGGGCGACATCCCTCCCCGGGTTCTGGTCTGCGGAGACCCCGCCCGGGCGGAGCGCATTTCCCGGCGCTTTGAAAACCCGGTGTGTCTGGCACAAAACCGGGAATACTGGACCTATTCCGGCGTCTATCAGGGGGTTCCGGTGGCGGTGACCTCCCACGGCGTGGGCTGCGGCGGCGCGGCCATCGCCTTCGAGAGCCTCTGGCGGGCCGGGGCCAGGGCGGTGATTCGGGTGGGCACCTGCGGCGGCATGCAGCCGGAGGTCACCGCCGGCAGTCTGGTGATTGCCACCGCCGCCTGCCGGGAGGAGGGCGTCACGGAAAAAATGATTCCCCTGTCCTACCCCGCCGTCTCTGACGGTGAAACAGTGGCCGCCCTGAGCCAGGCGGCCCGGGACCGGGGCATAGCCGTCCACAAGGGCATCGTTCTGACCCAGGCGCTGTTTTACCCCGGCTTCCTGGAATCCACCGTGAAGCTCTATGCCAGGGCCGGCGTCAAGGCCATGGAAAACGAAGCGGCAAGTCTTCTGGTGGTGTCCTCCCTTCACGGCGTGAAGGCCGGGGCCATTCTGGCGGTGGACGCCCCTGCCTTTGAGCTGGTGGGCGTGGACGGCTACAGCCAGACCGCCGGCGGCGCCAATGTGGCCCAGGCGGTGGAGGACGGGATTGACATCGCCCTGGACGCCCTGATTCGGATTCCCCTGAGCTGATTTGCGAATACTGGCAGAGTGCCGGAGTCCGGCATTCTGCCGGTTTTTTTGGAAAAACCTACAAAATTTCCCCTGCGCCTCTTTTCCCGGCTCCTCTGCCGGACGATATGACATATGAACTGTATTTTATCTGAAAGGGGGCATGATGATGTCCGGCATCAGCAGCGGCGTTTCGCCCTGGACGGCGGCATCCGGCGCGGGGACGCAGAGCCCGGCGAAGAAGGAGACATCCGGCAGCTCGTCCCTGGACCTCTATGAGATGATGAAGGACGCCCGGGAGCAGGCGGAGGCCGCCCGGGAGAAATTCCAGGGCCTGAAAAAGGGCAGCACCCGCTATGGAGACGCCCCCATTGAGGCCTATGCCCGTCTGGCCCGGGCCCGCCGACCGGCGGACGTCAACGCCGCCGCGGGCTATGCCCGGCGGCAGATCGCCCGGCTGAAGGCGGCGAAGCGGACCGACCCGGACAACGCCAGGCGCATCCAGGCTGCCATCAACCAGCTCCAGAAGGCTGTGAACCGGGCGGGAAAGAAAAAACAGGAGCTGAACCGGGAGCGGGCGGCGGAAATCCGCCAGAAAAAGCTGGCCCAGGAGCAGAGGACCCGGGAAGCCCGGCGCCAGCGCCAGGAGCTCCGCCGGAAGCAGGCCGCCCGGATGATTCGGGAATCCGGCTATATCCGGGAGGCGGAGATTGACAACCGGATGCAGACCCATATTTCCTCCGTACAGATGGAGCTGCGGAAGCAGGCCCAGGACCTGGCTTCCAGCCTCCACCCCCCGGTGGAGACCGCTGCCCGGCAGTATGCCGCCGCCGCCGCGCCTCTTCCGCCGGACACAGGCGGGGAAATCAGCCTGGAGGCATAAGGGAAAAGCGAAAAAGCAAAAAAGCAAAAAACGAAAAAACGAAAATTGGAACAAGAAAACCCTGGAGCGCCTTGCGGCATTCCGGGGTTTTCTGTTTCGATTTACGGGCAGGCGGCTCATATTAGAATCCATTCAAAAGCTTTCAAAAGCTTTTGATAGCGCCGAAAGCGCGTTGGATTCTTATGAGACGTGTTTTGCGCCATTCCGGCGCAAAACGGAAACGCAGAATTCAGTCCCACTTCTCCCGCAGGCTCTGCCAGAATTCCACCGCCTTGCTCTTCAGCACATAGCCCTCGGACTCGGTGATCAGGCCCACCTGGTCCTCCGTCAGTCCCGCCGCCAGGGCGGCGGCAGGCACATCCCCCGAGGCGGCGGTGCAGAGAGGCGGAAACACCACGCACCACCAGTTCCGGCCGGCTCCCTGGCCGATTACTATGCGGAGGGCCAGATAGTTTCCGGCGGGCAGGGTAAAGCTCTCATACTCCCGGGTGGGAAAGGCCATGTCCGTCAGCTGGGCGGACACATCATAATCATAGCCGTTGGCGGCAATTGTTTCCCGGGCCGTCTGCTCCAGGGCCGGAAGCTGCCCTGCCAGGCGCTCTTCCGCCTCGGTCCGGCTGGAGGACTGCCGCAGAATGTCCTCCGCCTGGGCCAGCACCGCGTCCCGGACCAGCAGCTTCAGGGCCTGGTCCTCCTCGCTGTCGGAATTGGCCAGCACGTGAAGCCGGACCACCCGGTCCGCCAGCTGGTCCCCGGTCTGGAGCGCCAGGGCTCCCGAGGCCAGGAACACCGCCAGGCCGGTCATCAGCGCGATTTCAAAAAGCCTCAGCCGCCTGGCGGCCCTTTCCTGCATCAGCATAAAACAGTCCATCCTCTCCCGGCCCGTCAGGGCCCCTTTGGAACAAGGATGGACTGTTTTTTCCGTTTTTATACAGCTACGTGGCAGAAGAATCCTCCGGCGGCCCGGAGGCCCGTGCGGCTTCGTCCGCCGCCTTCCGGCTGGTTCGCCAGGAGGACGTGTCGATGGGGGCGCTCTCCTCAAACTGGTCGTAATAATCCTGGTTCTGAATCTCCGGACGGCGGTGCCGGGCAATGGCGATGATGGTGGGATAGAGTACAATGGCAATCAAACCGCCGGAAAAGCCGTTGTTGTAGAGGTTCAGACCCGCCACCGGGCCGCCGGTCTCCAGCACCAGACAGGAGTGGATAAACCCGGCCAGAATGCCGTAGGGCCAGCCGAAATAGCCGGAAATCGGGGCCAGGCAGGTGCCGAAGAGACCCGCCAGCTGGAGGGACGGGGTATTCGGTGTGTAGTGCATTCCATAGGCCCCCAGAAACACCCCCAGCATCACCGGGGTAATGTTGAAGGGGTGCTTGCCGAAGGCGGAGAATCCCATGATGGTAAAGATGCCGCCGATGGTGGGCCCGTTGAGATCTCCCCCCACCAGCAGGACATACGCCGTGCCGATGAGGCCGTTGACGCCGATGTTCACCAGCACCGGGCCGTAGCCGAACATCCGGAGGTAGTCGCTGGGAGCCCGGCCGGTGGTGGAGAGCAGGCGGCGGCAGCCCGCCCAGACGGCCCAGGCCGGCTGGCCTACGCCGAAGAAGCCCATCAGAACGGAGATGGTGCACAGCAGGCCCAGCACCGTGGCAAAGCCCCGGTTATAGCCCTGGGCCCAGTAGAGCACCGCATCGGGAGTATCACCGAAGGCGCTGAGGATGGGCACAATCATCATGGCGAACAGGCCGCAGGCAAAGCCCATATTATAGAGATTCATGCCGTTTTGGATTTTATAGGTATACGTGGAGAGGGAGGGCAGAATGAACCCTATGACCACCCCTGTCAACAGCCCCAGAGGCAGGCTGGCGTGAACGCTGCCCAGGGCCATATAGCTCACCAGGGGGGCCAGAGAGGTGGCCAGCAGCGCCACGGAGGCGTGTTTGGAGAAGGGCTCCTTCTGATAGCGGGCATAGAGCCAGGTGCCCAGAATGATGGGCCAGATGTTGAGGAAGTTCTTTCCGAACAGGGAGAAGCCTGCCATCAGACCCATTTCCACAATGGTGAAGCCATTGAAGGGGTCGCCGGAAATCTTAATCAGGAAAATGGAAATGGCTGTGACGATGCCCGCGTTCATCAGGGCCGCGCCGGGGCCGCCAATCAGGACATAGTCCGTAATCAAAAGGTCCTGCATGGTGACGATGTGCCACAGGCCCCGAAGAATATCCATCGGCGCTTCCATAAACAGGCCCAGGAACATCAGTCCTCCGGAGAATATCAGAGTTGCCGGGAAAATGGCATGATAGCGTTTCTGCATGGACCCTCCCTTATCAATTCACAGCGGTATGCGTCAGCAGACGGAACCTGGTCCTTGTTTGCCTTCGCTCTTATCAGCTCTTATTATACCGGAACCGGCGCCGCCGCGCAACCCCGCTCCTTTGGTCTTTTTCCGCTCCGCTTTTCAGCGCCGGAATTTTCCCGCCTGCTTCCCGGCCTGCGCGCTTCCCTCACTGGTTTCGGAGCAGAAACGCCCTGGTGGGCAGGGCGTCCGCCAGCCCCAGGAGACTGCGGTTGAAGCCGCCGCTGTAGTCAAAGGCGTTGTCGGACAGAACGGGCACATCCCCGCACAGGCGGTCCGGAATGGAGAGCACGAAGCGGCTGCCTCGGGAAACGGCCTGGTCCAGATACAGAACGCCGCCGAGGCCCCTGGCAATCCGCTGGCTCAGCGCCAGACCCAGGCCCATGCCAAAGGGCGTGGGCGCGCTGCTGGGGCAGGGGCGGAACAGAAACAGCCGGCGTTCCTTCGGAATCCCGGGGCCGGTATCCGCCACGGACAGAAGCACCCTTCCCTTTATGCGGCTGAGCTCCACCGTAATCATGCCCCCGGCAGGGGTAAATTTGAAGGCGTTGGACAGAAGGTGGAACATCAGGCGCTCCAGCGCATCCGGGCTGCAGGCGCAGATGTGGCTCTCCATGGGGCAGAGGAGCCGGGTATTCAGGCCCCGCAGAGCGGCCAGGGACGTGGTCTTTTCAAAAAGCTCCTCCACCAGCCTGGCAATGTCGATATCCTGAAGGGGATAGGGCCTGTCGCTGTCCAGGCTCCCTACGTCCTCCAGATTGTTCACCAGTCGCAGCATCTGATAATAGCTCTGGTCCACCAGAGCGGCTTTGGCGTCCAAATCGGGATCTGTTTCCCGGTCGGCGGCAGGGGCCAGGCGCTTGGCCGCCAGATAAAGACTGCCCAGGCTATTCCGAAGCTGCGCGGCGGCATTGGGCAGAATTGATGAAAAATCATTTGATTCCAGATCCATAACAGGAAGCTCCTTTCCAGGGGAAACATCTGAACAAGGCCCTGCTTAAAATCTGTGAAAAAGATGCCGCAATGCGGCGCTCATCTCTTTTCAAGCGGATTTCAGGCAAAAAGCGGGCGGATGCAGGGCGGGACCGCCGTCCTTTGGACGGACGCTCCCAAGGAATCCCCGGACCGCCGAACGTCTCTCATTTGCTGCTTTAGCATATGCGGCAGGGTTTCCATCCACCCGAGGAAAACCCTGCCTTTCCAGTTAACATCATAACAAACTCCAGGCGGAAAGACAAGTTGTTTGTCGAATTTTGTCGAAATTTATCGAAGCAGTCTGGGCGCTTCCAGATATTCCCGCCGGTCCGGTCAAAGGGAGCGGCGGCGTTCCCCTCATACTAGAATCCATTCAAAAGCTTTCAAAAGCTTTTTATAGCGCTGAAAGCGCGTTGGATTCTTATGAGACGTGTTTTGCGCCATTCCGGCGCAAAACGGAAACGCAGAGTGCGGTTCTGTTTCAAATAAAACGAAATCGTTTTATTTGAAATGAGTATCAGCCCTTTCCTGGGCAAATATGGAAAAACACCCGTCGGAGCCCTGTTCAGGGCCTGACGGGCAATGAAATTCTTCCCATGGACCAGCAAAAAAAGCTGAACAGAATCCCATGGATTCTGTTCAGTCACCGGCAGCGCAGCAGGCGCCGCGCACACGTTTAACGTTTTGAGCGCAGCAGACCGTCAAACCGCCCCAAAAGGGGGGTTGTTTCGACCTATATGAACAGGTTTGATTCGGTTACCTGCCCCGGCTCCGGCCCCGGTTTCGATGGGGCAGCGTGATTTTCAACGGTTTTTCGCGTTCGCTCCGCTCCTTCTTTTCGCGTTCGCTCCGCTCCTTCTTTTCGCGTTCGCTCCGCTCCTTCTTTTCGC
>NZ_CANTJS010000002.1 GCF_947654275.1 uncultured Oscillibacter sp.
GCTTTCAGGGACAGGGATTTGTCCCGCAGGTGGTGGTTGGACATGACGGTGTAATTTGTATTTTTCTTGACATGAAATATTGCCATTTCCGCTCCTTTCAGCGTGTAAAGCGACGTCTCCGGCCAGATTGGGGCAGGGAACGCCACTTTTTGTTTCGTACATACCATGCTTGCCCGCCGTCCATACCCATTGATTTTCTTGTGTTTTGAGAAGTATCGTTATCTAACGCCGTCTTTCGACCGGCCTATGTTCAATCAGATGATTGCCGATGCCAAAGCTGGGAAAATCAATCTGATACTATGCAAAGACCTCAGTCGCCTCGGCAGAGACTACATCGAGGCCGGACGGTTTACGGACATCGTGTTTCCCAGCATGGGCTGCCGGTTCATCGCACTCAATGACGGCGTGGACACCATCCACAAAAACAATGAGATGCTGGTCATTTTGAAAAACGTCATGAACGATCTCTATGCACGCGACACCAGCAGCAAAATCCGCGCTGTCAAGCAGTCCACCTTCAGGACGGGGAAGTATGTCGGGTGCTACGCTCCTATCGGCTACCGAAAATCCCCGGCGGACAAGCACATTCTTGAAATCGACCCTGTGACCGCCCCTGTCGTTCTCCGCATTTTCGATATGCGCTTGCAGGGGGACAGCTTTCGGAAAATCGCCCGGACACTGAATGAGGAGGGCGTACCCTCGCCCCGTAGCTTCTACTACATGGCGGAGGGCAGGCCGAACCTGCGGTGCGAGACGTCCTACTGGAACGATGTGACGGTCAAGACCATTCTGCGGAATGAGGTCTACCTGGGCCACATGGTGCAGAACAAAACCGGTACCGTTTCCTACAAGGTCCACAAGCAGGTCAGCAAGCCGAAAGAGGACTGGATCAAGGTGGAGCATACCCATGAGCCGCTCATCTCCCAGGAAGTCTGGGACGCCGTTCAGAGGCTGGACAATCATCCGTCAAAGGGGCGCTCCGGCAGTGATGGGGTGATCTCCCTGTTTGCTGGTGTCCTTTACTGTGTGGACTGCGGAGGCTCCATGCGGTATCAAAGGGACTACCGCAGCCGAAAGCGCCACGCCGATGGGCATTTTGGCGGGTTTCAAGCCTACTCATGTAACCGCTATATGAGCGGTGGCAAAGCGGCCTGTACCTCGCACTACATCAACTGTAAGGTGCTGACGAAGCTGCTTTTGCTGGACATCCACGCCAAGGCGATGCTGGCGCAGAACAGCCCCGCCACCCTTAAGGAGAAAATCCTCGCTCAGAAAAACGTTGCCAGCATGGAGCAGACAAAGGCACTCCGGGCAACGCTGGCGCTGCTGGACAAGCGGCTGGCCGAGTTGGAAAAGCTGGTGGTGTCGCCCTACGAGGACAAGGTGAAGGGCATCATGCCGGAGGCGCTGAGTGTCCAGCTGATAAACCGCTATGAGGACGAACGCCGGGGCAAGCTGGAACAGCGGACGCAGCTCACCGCCCAACTGGAGGCCACCCAGGAGGACGAGCAGGCCACCGACGAATGGCTGGCCGTCATCCGCGATTATACCCAGCTTGAGGAACTGGATCGCCCCACGCTCCTGCGGCTGGTGAAGCGCATCGAGGTGGGCGAGAAGTATGAAATCACCGGGGAGACCCACCGCGACATCAAAATCTATTACAACTTTGTCGGTTATGTGGAACTCTGAAATTTATCATTCTTTATGCGAGGTTATCTAAAATAGCCTTTTGATTCTGGATGCTGCTGGAGATACCTTCTTTCTCATCGTCACGGGACAATCTGGCGTATAATGCAGTAATTCGCTGATTATTTGGCTGCTGCATCTTCAAAATGCGCTCCTTTCCGCAGCCGGGTGTGATATGAATTGCAGGGTAACCTTATCATACCACAACCGGCACAAAGCTTCAATGCTTTACAGTGCGATATTTTGATTGAGAATGCGGCTGACCTTTCCTTCCGCGGTTTCGGCGGCGTCCTTGTTGAAATAAGCGTTGACGGTATAGATCGTCCCGTCAATCTCCCGCACGGGGGAATTGGTGCTTTTTCAGCCAGTCCAGCCGGTCAGCGTGGGACAGTCCGGCGAGAAAAATCGCCGTTACATTAACCTTTTTCATCGCTTCATCATATATTTTTGCATCCTTTTTGGTCGATTTAAGTATTATCGGGTTCATCTGGCAACGCTCCTTCCCCCTGTGCTTATATTGAGTTCGGTCCATGCGCTGGGCCTGCATTTCCTGAAAAGCAGTGTCCTGGTTGCAGTTTACGCCGGTGACGAACATGGCCCGTTCCTCTCCCTCAACGGTCTTTCCCTCGTTGGCAGTGTTAATGGAGAACATTTTGTAAATCTGAGTAAATAGTCTTATCCGGGTTTTGGGCGTAGTCCACTACGCGGGCCAGACTGTCCTTAACAGGCCAGATTTTAGTTGTTGCCATCGTTTGTTCCCTCACTGGTATAAGCTGTCAGGATCAGCCACGCCAGCTCGTTTAGTTGGGCCGCTGTCCGCTACATGGCTGGGTGGTGAGGTTATCCCGCAGGACATTGACCTGCTGATAGAGGGTCTGGAATCGCTGGCGGAGGAATGTCGTAGCGGGTTTCCCTGCGCCCACCCGCCGGAGATACCTGGACAAGGGCAGGCCGCACCGTCTGGCCAGATGCTCCAGCTTCCGCTTTTCCTGCTCAGTCACCCGCACCTGGATAGCTGTCGTTCTCTTTCTGTCGGTCATTTGACGCTCCTTCCTGGCCGGGGTGATAGGGGTGGAACCCCTCTCAGCGCAAAGCGCCGCCCGTTTTTGGGGTGCCCCCGGCAACACAAAAGCTATGCTCGCTACCCCACAAGACAGGGCAGCGGGGCTGTCGTTTAGCGGCCACTTTTTCACGGAGCGACGAGGACAATGTTTCCATATTTTTATAGAGTTTGTTACATACAAATTTTCAGCGTGTTCACCGTTGCGGCATCATCGGTGATACCATTACTTGAACAGACAAAATGGCATCATGTATGATGCCACATGAAAGTGACGGCACATGACACCAATTTTGGCATCATTCGTCAGGGGCAAAAAAGAAGCTGGTACATAGACGCACCAACCCCAGCGGGAGTGTTCCTCTCGCTGGGGTTCTTGTGTGGTTGTCTATGTACCGGCTCAAAAGCCGCATTCAGTTCGCCCATCAAATGGGTGTTTGTCAATACACATCGAGATAATTTTCAAGAGAAAGTAATGATTTGTACTATTCTGCGTCTACGTAAGGCTCCCTTTATTTATCATTTTTTCTTCACTCATATAAGGTGTCCCTTTTCAATGGCAATCAATAGTAGACAAGAAGTAAAAAGAGACAAAAAGCAAGATGAGAAAAGATAAGAAAAAAAGCCCTGAAAGAAAACGAACGCCGGAAGCGGATTGGATGGCGGATTTAATCTGGAGCTAATTGAAAAAAGACTCGATAGGTCGTCTGGAAGAAGCAACAGAGGAGTTAAAGCAATCACCAGAAGATAAAGTATCCGTCGGCTTTTTCTTTCTGGGCGTAATAAGTTCGATTGCCTGGTTATCTCGAAGTGCAGCTTTCCAGGCAGAGTCGGTGTAGGCGCGGTCAGCAAAGAGTTTTCCGTTGGCAACAGGCGCACAATCCAAATCAACCTGTTTGGCAGCCCGGAGGTCACAAAGAGAGGTTTGGCTGATTTGGAACGCATACGGAATGGGTAGTTTTCCTGGCCAAAGCATCACAAAGGCGTGGAGCTTAACTCCATGATACCACTCTTTTCGTGTGGCATGTAGCACTTGTTGCACAACGGTTTTCCGACCTTGACTCCAGTGCTGTTGGAACGTCTTGCCAGCATGATTGGACAGGAATCCACCGCATAGCAATGGGAATCCTCGCTGCGAGCTTGAATTGCCTCCAGCCAAATTTCCGATAAAGCCCAAAACGCTCCAGCAATACGGTTCAATCTGCGGCAAAATGCCTGGTAGCTGGGCAGAGCCGGAAACCACACGAAAAGATGACTTTTCGTGTAGTTATAGATCGCTTTCCGTGTCAACAATTGCTGTCCTTTGTCCCACAGGTAGACCGTAATCAACTCCTCATCTGTAAATTGGGGACAATTGTTGTTGCTTTGGCGTTGTAATTCTTCTCTAAATCTGCTACCATTGCATCGGCAAATGGTGCAGTATAATTCGATGAGGTTGTTTTCCACAAATCCAGTCTCATCCTTTTTGTACCATTCGTCTTTATCTTTTTGATTTCTACTATTGATTCACACTTTTCATATAGGTAACAGAGGAAACATACTATTCGATATACTTCCTCTGATGTCGAAAATATTAAATCAGCCTCAACAGGATTTGTTTTATCAGAATAGATCCTTTAGTTGTGGTCTTTTTTTGAAAATAGTTTCGTCAACAATGTTGTATTTAGACCAAGAATCGTCACTCGTATGATAAACAATAAAGTCGTTTTCGCCACAATCAACCACAGGTATTAAGCCCAAATCTTTGAAGTCAACGTGAAGGTCAGCTTGGGCATCGAGAATTTCTGCAAGTGAAAGCGTCCTAAATTCGTCATCGAAAAAGACGCTTTCCTTTGAGAAAGATAACATCTGCTTCACCATTGTCGGTAGTGTAAGACCACACATGGCCTCCACACAATGCACAACATCATTATTGATAGATACGCTCTCTAGCTTTACGAGATATTCCTTTCGTGTCACGAACCAGCACCTCCAAGCATTTTATCCATCTTAGTATATGGACTATCCGGAGAATGAACACCCTGCTTATCATAATGAACCTCTGCGTTAAGCGGTGTGATATTCTTAACTTCGTTTTTTCCACCCATTCCAAGCGGTTGAATATGATGTGCGTCATAATCGCTTCCGGCTTTTCTGATGAGTCTTCCATTGGCAGAATATACGTCATGTTCGTATTTGGGCCATGGCCGTCCGTGTTCTCCTTCCCATTGTTTTTTCAAATCTGCTTTTACATCATCAAATTCATCCCTCCGCTTGGCAACCTCATCTGGCGGCAATTTTTCCAAGTCAGCCACCTCAAATGGGCGATCAGGGATGGTTTCGGGACATTCAGACTTGTTTTTCAAGTCCTTAAAATACTCATCAAGCGTTTGTTCTAAGTCTTTTTCAGCACCATCGGTTTCTTCCGTTTCTGGAGTATCACACGCTTCGTCGGGTGCTTCAGAGTAGAATAGGTTATCCCAAAAGGTTTTGCACGTTTGGAAATCCACTGTGCCCTCCGGCTTGATTTCTTTATATTTGTTGACCTCTGGCCGTTGCGTTAAATCCTTAATTTCTCCGCCAGCAGCATCATTAAACATCACACAACGCCCCCTTTTTCCCAATACAGCTCTGTAAACCTACAAAAAAGATCCTGATAAGAAATATCCCGTTCGGCTTGTTCATACACAATCAGCGCAAGAACGAGGTTAATCTGCCGTTGTGTATATCCCTTTAAGGATGGCTCCAGCAACTCAACGACTCGGTTTGACCAATTTCCAATATCTTTACATTCTTTAGAAGCTTGAATGGCTTTTTCTGCCCGAAAGAAGTCATATACCAGCGTTCTTAGAGATTCAACCGCTTTTTTACCCTCGGCGGTGATATACTTGATAAAATCACACTTCACCGTTGTGTCCAATCGAGATTGGACAATTCTTTCCCAAAGTTGCTGTATATCAACTCTATCGCCCCTTCGGTAGAGTTCCTTGTTCATTATGAAATCAAGCAAGGTTTCCTCCATAGGCTCACCTTGCGGATCAGAGGCTAAAGACTGTGCTTTTGGTTCTACCCAGCCGACACTCTCGTACTTGTCTACTTTACATAGAACGGGTTCCAGCCAGTCACTCTGCGTAATGGCAGCTATGCCCTTTTCCAATCTACCCAGTTCAATGATTTGTTTGTCATCCAAGCCAGAAGCCCTTCCAACCAGTTCTCTGTCAGAAAAATCAGGCAATCTCAGGATAATTTTTGTATTGGTGTTGCGAATTACTGACATATCTAACAGCCCTGGAGATTGATCAGCAATAATGAATCCCTCGCCATATGTCCGCATCTCAGCAATAGAATTTGCCAACAACTCAACGGATTTTCCAAGCAGGTTAGCTCCTTCTGTTGTTTGCTCTGTAGCCGTCCGTTTTAACTGATTTCTCCATTTTCAGAGATTGCCTTTTGTACTGCTGCCATGAAAGAGTCTCTCTGCTGCTCCAGAAGTTTTTGGCGAAACGAACGGAAATTATCAGTGAAATCTTTGAAAACACTATCTATTATAGAACGAACCGCTTTTTTATCTTTATCCTTAACCTCGACTCTACCCAGGCCGAAGAACCATCCCTTCAGCCTGCGTTTGAGAGCATCCTTTGTATGGCCAACGATGGTTCCGTTCAGTGTTTCTGGGTCAAGTTTCAACTCTTTGAGAGTGCTAATCGGTATAGCATCGGAAGACATACGCATGGCCCCATATGCCTCGGCAATGGCAGCTGTAATTGTATCGTTTAGCTGATCTATATTCCTTTGAATGCCAGAAATTTGCTCCTGATTGCTGTCTTTCAAAGATTTTGCACGATTGGCCAATTTAGCCAAGGCCCGGTCAACGCTATCAATAATCGCAAAGGCTTTAACT
The DNA here is from genome assembly GCF_947654275.1 of uncultured Oscillibacter sp. Lineage (GTDB taxonomy): Bacteria > Bacillota > Clostridia > Oscillospirales > Oscillospiraceae > Oscillibacter. Next base: position 6,627 of record NZ_CANTJS010000002.1, read on the forward strand.
GCTGTGGCATATTTCTCGCCGTATTGCATAATCTCCTGCTCAAGAGCGTATAAACCAGCACAAATAGAAAGTGCCACAGGTTCATCGCCATTCCCTTTTGCCTCTGCCAATGCGCTATCACACTTTTCTAGCATTTTACCAGTGGCGTTTTCGGAAGTTGCACAGCGATTTTGGCGATAGCAAAAGCTCGTAGGAACTACATCCATTTCCAGTGTAACTTTTCCAGCCTCAAAAAAGCCTCTGTCTTCGTCAGTTGCAATTCCATTTGTAACGGCCTTTGCGGCATACCCATATCTTGCGGATATAAAAAACAGCTTTTTATCCGATAGCTTGATACTTAGAGTATCATCATCCTTACTTTTGATTGTCTGTTGTTGCAAGATGCACCGCGCATCGGCAGTCTGCGTGTTGGCCTTGTTAATTACGAAAAGTGAGCGACCAAGGTCAATACTTGTCTTGCTGCTGTTTTCTTCAGCTTTCCTTAGATGATCTAACAAGACGTTATTTCCTTCGCCCTCCAAACCATCTGGCTTCACAACAAAAATAAGGATGGATTGACTCTGTTCTTCAAGTGCTTCACCTAATATTTGTTGATGTTCACGATAATTGCTGTCCGTTCCCGGTGTATCATAAATTACAAACTGCACCTTCTCGCTATCCAACGGAATTGGGAACAGGATAGTTATCTCCGAGGCAATTTCTCCGTCTTGGTGTCCATTCAGATGTTGAAGGATTTTATAGATTTGCTCATGTTGCTTGCTTCTGGATTCCTTAACATCATTCATTACTTGCTGAATTTCTGTCCTAACAGTGCTTTCAGCGGGACCCTTAGAGAATTCGAAGCACTGTGCAGCTGAATTCCATTCGATTTCAGAAGTAATTCCGAAAATTGAGAACCCAATTTTGACATTCTCCCCCGGTTTTGGACTGCATATCTTGAACATCTTGGCGGTTTCTGATTTGATGCTCTCTGGTAGTATGCGATAACCCAAAATTGCATTGATGAGGGCAGACTTACCTGCACTGTAAACTCCAGCAAAACAAAGGCTGACGCGATTATCAGAGAGACTATCAATTTTACTCTTAATATTCTGGATTTCCTCATGGATTTGACGTGCGAAACTGTCTGCGCTCTGTTTTACCTGATTATTTTCCAGATCGACTTCATACAATTTCTGTCGGTGACTTGCCAAAATAGATGCGGCCTGTTCGCCATATTTCTTAACCTCTGAATATGTTGTTGCCATATCAGGCAGTTCAGTAAGCGAGGTCAAATTGATTTTACATTTCTTAGACTGAGCATTATACAGATCAACCATCTGAACCAGGTCCTCATAATCAAGTTTCGTTGTAACCACCTGTATATCCACAGACTTCAGCCCATCAAAGGCATTAGCAATATCATCAAAAAAGGCGTTGCCATGATCTTGAAGAACAAATTTCCCTTTTTGATTCATATACTGCATTAGGCGGCTATCGGGCCTGATTGGAATATTGTGTCTATTTTGAAACCGCTGGAACTCAACTTCCTTTTTGCGGGATGATATTTCATCACCAGTATCTGCTTATTCATGCCCTACCTCCAAGCCTACTTTCTATCCTTAATTTCTTGCCATAGCTCCGTTGCTGTGTCCGCAATGAGCAGGGAATCTGCTACAATGAACGGCAGTTTTAGCCACTTGCTTCGCCTGCTTTGCGTAGCCATGAACGCTCCTAAAGATGTCAATAGTAGTAAAGCGTTCTTACGATCCAAGCGATCCAGCCGTTCTTCAATAGTTTTTGGACTCACTGAAATAGCCTCCTTTGTTTTTAACTGATAACTTCAATCAAGTTGCCATGACTTCGTAACCATACATCTATTCCGGTGCCGAATACTTCCAGATCAACGGTATAAACACCACATTCTTCCGACAAAATAGTTGCGGTTGGTAATCTATCTAAGACAGCATCTATGTCATAGTCACAGTATTTGAATTGAACCTTTCTCAACTGACCACTATACATGAATTGAACTCTCTTTCGGAACGCTCCTTCTTCAAAGCGGCTTTTATATGGTAAGGAAAACCTATCTTCCAATACTTTGGATTCTTAATTCTATCAATTTGATAGATGGCAGGGACATGGATCATTTGCAATCGTAAACTTTTTTTTACATTTTCATCTTTAATGAAAGCTGAAAAATAAAAGTAATATTTCGAGAACATGATAGAAACAGGTTTTATTCTGCGCATCACTGCGGTGTGATCCTTAATACGCTCATACCATTCTTCGACACTATCTCCCATGATACAACATATTATATTCTGCTAGGATTTGTTTGTCAATCTTGATAAAATCCGCAGAATGTATAACACTTGCTCCCGCAAATATCTTCTGTGCCGCTGGCCCCAGATACCAATAGGAACACTTTCCGGCACCGTGAGATTCGGGAGAGGATAATCTCCCTCTTGGCGGTAAGTCCCATCAATTTGTTCAAATGTAGACTTCTCCATAAATTTCCCTCCGATATGCTGAATATCCCTGCAATTTAATCACATTCGGTTGTCTACAAATAGTAAGGGAGAGGTAACTTCCTTACATTACCTCTCCCTGCCGGGGGTTCCTATTTATGGTCACCGCAGTTGAAAAGAAGCATCAGTTTCTTTTCAACAAGCGCGGCGATGATTCACCGCGCAGGCCGCGAAAGGGCCTTGCGGTGTCAGCACAGGTTTTTTTACCTCACCCGCCGGCCTTGGCGGATGGCGCAGTTCGGGTCAGGTGTTGGCCAGCCGGTAGAGGAAGGTGACGATCTGGCCCCGGGTGCAGATATTATTGGGGGAGAAGGTGGTGGCGCTGGTGCCGGAGGTGACGCCCTTGGCCACCGCCCAGGCCACCGCGTCGGCATAATAGGAGGGGCTGGCGGGGACGTCGGTGAAGGACACGCTGGCCTTGGAGCCGTCGCCCATCAGCTCGGCCATCAGCGTCACCGCCAGGATGCGGGTGCAGGGCTGGTCCGGCGTCAGGTTCGGAATTTCCAGGAAACTGGAGAACTCCTGGCAGATAGCGCTGATGGTTTCCCGGTCGGGGTTCTCTCCCAGGCCGCGGAGGAGGAAGGTCAGGATGTGGGAGACGGTGCAGGTCTGGCCGGGGCCGAAGGTGGTGGCGGTGGTGCCCTTGGTGATGCCCTTTTCCACGGCCCAGGCGATGGCGTCCCTGTAGGGGGAATCGGCGGCCACGTCGGTGAATCCGGCAGGCGCGGAAGGAGTGGAAGGAGCGGCGGGGGCGGTGCTGTAGTGGAGGTTGACCCGGAAGAGAATATCGTTTTTGCTGCTGATCTGGATTTCCTTCCACTGGGCTTCGGTGCCGCCGTAATACACATCGCTCAGAAGGTCGCACCGCTCAAAGATGTCATTTCCAATCTTTTGGACGCTGGCGGGAATGGTGACGCTGGTCAGGTTTTTGCAGTTTGTAAATGCCCGGTTGTTGATTGCGGTGACACTGTTGGGGAGAACGAGGCTGGTGAGGCCGGTTGAGCCAAGCGCGGTGCTTCCGATGGTTTCGACGCTGTCCGGAAGCGTCAGGGCGGTGAGGCTGGTGCAGCCGCCGAAGGCCTCGCTGCCAAGGGTTTTGATTCCTTTCGAGAGGGTCACGTTGGTCAGACTGGTGCAGAGATTGAAGGCCATTTGGTCGATGTAGGCGGCGCTGCCGGGGATGGTGACGCTGGTCAGATTCCGGCAGCTGTTGAACATGGCGTATCCAACGTAGGGCACGCCGGGGGAGAGGACCGCGGTGGTCAGGCTGTCGCAGCTCTCGAACACGGACATTCCAATCTCGGTGACAGTGGAGGGAACGGTGATGCTGGTCAGGCTCTCGCAGTCCCTGAATGCACTGTCTCCCAGGTAGGTGACGCCCTCCGGAATGGTGATGCTGGCCAGATTCTGGCACTTCCAGAAGGCCTGGGCCTCTATACGGGTGAGACCGCTGGGGAGCGTGACGCTGGTGAGGCCCTGGCATCTGGAGAAGGCGCTGTCCCCAATGGCGGTAACCTCATTGGGAATGACCACGTCGCCGCCCTCGCCGTGGTAGGCGGTCAGCACGCCGTTATTGATGGCGAAGTCGCTGAGGGCAGAGGCGGTGGGAGGGGGGAGCAGGCCCAGACACAGCGCCAGGGCCAGCGCAAGGGACAACCAGTGTTTCTTCATGTCGTTTTCCTCTTTTCTCTGAAATTTGGACACAAAAAAAGCCCGCCTTACCCCGCCAAAGGAAGGGTAAAACGCGCCTGTTCCCGAAAATATGGAATTTGGGGCATGACAAATCAGGTATAACAAGACCTGCATAGCCGCGGCGCTGTGGCTATGCCTGCGTGTTTCCTTTGTCTGATAGTGTGGCACAAAATCGCAGATTTGTCAACCCCCTTTTTCAAAAGAAGGGGTGTCCATCTGCACATTTTACAGCGGGGGTGCCATGTAGGAGAGGGGCTCTGTCCCCTCCCCTCCTTCCGGGCTCTCCATGCGCTCGGGGGCGGGACAGGCCCCTGCATAAAGATGTATCGACGGGCCGCCGGGGGCGGCGGCCCCATACCGCCAGCGTCCGCCCGTGGCGGACCGCCCAGCCGCCGACAAGCACACACCACTTTGTTAACAATAATAAAAAAACCGCTTGCGTAAGTGGTCGAAATAGTGTAAAATATGCTTACGAGACAGCAGAAGCATATAAGGCAGGGCGTGAGGGAGTACCAGTCCCCCACACCCCTATGCAGGAGGCCGTGTTAAGTCCAGTCCCACACAGCAGAAATTATCTGCGCCTAAAGTCCATTATAACGGTTTTCCCGGCAATAATCAATGGGGAAATCAGGTGGACGTGTGCGTAGCTTCGGCGGTGTAGGGCTTTATACCCCTGCGCCGCTTTTGTTGTCTTGATGGGAACGCCTGCGGGGGCCGGGAAGTCCCACCTCCAAGGGCAAGTACCATTAAGACACGGGGAGAAAACCCCTATTAAAAACAAAGGAGAGGACAATATGAGTAAAAAAATGCTATCCCTTACATTGGCCTTGGTTCTATGTCTTGGCCTGACACTTCCAGCCTGTGCCGCTGAAAAAACAGATAGCTCCGTAAACGCCGCCGGAAGTACCACCGTGACGGACACCGGAGGTAAGACCCACACGCTGAGTAGCCCTGTTTTGTACACCATGTCCGGCTCGGACATTGAAAAGGTTAGAGCTCTATGGGTCGGGGGCTTGATGTATGCCGAGGAATATTTGAGCGGTATAGACGTGATTTATGCCGTTGCGCCCGGCACAGTGGTGACCGCCCCGGAAGGCATGGGATATCAATATGGAGCGGCTGTAACTGCGGCCTGGACAGGCGGCCGTTTTATTCCCGGCGGGGTTGGGGACGGCCCCCTGGGCTATCGGGCTTACGACCTTGGAGGGACAGAAACTTCCGAATATATGGAAGAAGTATTTAGCGATTTTACCATACTTGGCTGCACCCCGGAGAGCGAATTGAGCGAGGAAGTTCTTGCAAACGGTTATGACTTCGATACCGATAAAATCGCATTCTATGTTGTGACAGAAGACACAAAAACAAACCCGTTTGCTTCTGCTACTACCCCCAGCACCCCCGAAACACCTGAAACGCCCACCAAAACCGCCTTTACCGATGTGGCGGCGGGGGCATATTATGAGGAGGCGGTAGCGTGGGCCGTAGCCGAGGGTATCACCAGCGGCACGACCGCCACCACCTTTTCCCCCAATGATACCTGTACATTTTCCCAAATTTTGACCTTCCTGTGGCGTGCCAACGGTTCCCCGGAACCCACTATTCAAAATCCGTTTTCCAACATTAAGGAGACAGTCTATTTTTATAAACCCCTGCTTTGGGCGGTGGAGCAAAAGTTGATAGGCTCTGACACTTATGAGGATGGCTGGCCGTGTACCCGTGGAATGACAGTCTTTTTCATGTGGAAAGCATCCGGTGCTGAGTTCGACCAAGGTGCATTTGAGAAACAGCTCTTTGATGATGTGCCGCTTGAAGATAGCAATACATTTGTTCAGCCTGTATACTGGGCTGTGAAAAATGGCGTTACTTCGGGCACAAGCGCAACCACGTTCAGCCCAGAGGCTATCTGTACCCGAGGGCAGATCGTGACCTTCCTCTATCGAGGACTGGCAAAGTAAGAAAACATCGAAACAGCGGAGCGGCCATGTCTGTTACAGGCATGGCCGCTCCGGATTTTTGTTAAGGGTGGACAGACCGTGAACTATATGAGGCCCCGCCGAAACCGGCGGAGCCCCTGCGCAATCCTCACAGCCGGGTCACAACGGGAATGACCATGGGGCTGCGGCGGGTGGTTTTGTAAAGGTAGCTGCTGACGGCGGATTTCACCGTGCCCCGGAGCTCGCCGTCGTCCCGGGCCCGGCGGCGGGATACGGATTCCGCCGCGTCCAGAGCGACAGACTGGAGCTCCTTCATCAGGTCCCCGGACTCCTTCACATAGATGAAGCCCCGGGTGATGATCTCCGGCTCGCTGAGGAGGCCGCCGTCGTGGGCGGAGATGGGCAGAACCACCACCACCATGCCGTCCTCGGCCAGACGCTTGCGGTCCCGCATGACCACGGCGCCCACGTCGCCCACGCCGGAGCCGTCCACATACACCTCGCCGGCGGGGACGGAGCCCCCCAGCTTCAGGGTCTTGGGCATGATCTCAATGACGGAGCCGTTTTCCGCGATGGCGATGTGATTCCGCTCCAGTCCCATCTGCTGAGCCAGCTTGCTGTGAATCTGGAGCATTCTCTGTTCGCCGTGAAGGGGGATGAAGAAACGGGGCTTCGTCAGGGCGTGGATGATTTTCAGCTCCTCCTGGCAGGCGTGGCCGGAGACGTGGAGCATGTCGGCCTTGTCATAGACCACATGGACGCCCTTGCGGAACAGCTCGTTGATGACCCGGCTCACCGTCACCTCGTTTCCGGGGATGGCGGAGGCGGAGATGATGACCTTGTCCCCGGGGCCCACCTCCACCTGCTTGTGGGTGGAGAAGGCCATGCGGTAGAGGGCGCTCATCTCCTCGCCCTGGGAGCCTGTGGTGACAATGACCTGTTTGTTTTTGGGCAGGCCCTTGATTTTGCTGATATCCATGAGGGTATTTTTGGGCACCTTCATATAGCCCAGCTCGGTGGAGACCTTCATGATGTTCTCCATGGACCGGCCCGTCACGGCCACCTTCCGCCCGCAGGCGGCGGCGGCGTCCAGCACCTGCTGGATGCGGTGGACGTTGGAGGCGAAGGTGGTGACGATGATGCGCTCGTCGCAGCCCTGGAACTGGCGCTGGAAGGTCTGGCCCACCATGCGCTCGCTCATGGTGTAGCCGGGGCGCTCCACGTTAGTGGAGTCGGCACACAGCGCCAGGACGCCCTGCTTGCCCAGCTCGCCCAGCCGGGCCAGGTCAATCACCTCTCCGTCGATGGGCGTGGAGTCAATTTTGAAGTCGCCTGTGTGGACCACGGTGCCCATGTGGGTGTGGATGGCAAAGGCAACGGAGTCGGCAATGGAGTGATTCACATGGATGAACTCCACAGTGAACTTGCCGGCCCGGACGGATTTGCCCGGCTCCACGGTGATGAGCTTGGTGCTCTTTGCAAGGCCGTGCTCCTCCAGCTTGAGCTGAATGAGACCGGCTGTGAAACGGGTGCAGTAAAGGGGCATGTTCACCTGCTTGAGGACGTAGGGAATGGCTCCCACATGGTCCTCGTGGCCGTGGGTGATGAAGAGTCCCCGGATGCGGGCGCGGTTTTTAATCAGGTAGGTCACATCGGGGATGATGCAGTCGATGCCGTACAGGTCTTCGTCCGGGAAGGCCATGCCGCAGTCCACCACGATGATTTCCCCGCCGTACTCGTAGGCGGTCATGTTTTTTCCAATCTCGTTGAGACCGCCCAGGGGAATGATTTTCAGTTTTTCTGCCATAGATGATAAAACTCCTATTCTGTTCAAGATGTACCGGCGGCAGTCTCCCTGTATGTACAGCCCCTGCCCGGCGGCGGAAAAATCCCCTGCCGGGCTTTTCAGGCTGCGGACACAGGCACGGAAACGAAGACGCGTGAGCGGAAAAAAGAGCGCACGCAAAGAAGAGACGCCCGCTGTCTGCCTGGCCCCGTTTCGCCGGCAGACGTTTGGTTGCGTCACGCGAATCGACCGTATCCGTATTGTGAGAAACTGTCCGTCATTTATTTGACCGCAGGGGGAAACGCGCCCCGCAGCGGAAAAATACAAAAAAAGAAATGAATCATAGAGAAGAACGGGAAGCCGGGCGGTCCGGAAGGAAAAAACCGGACACAAAAGGAGGCTCCCGTCTGAAAAAAGGGGGTCCGTCCGCAATCAGAGACGGTCCATCCCCTATGAAGCACGATATAGTATAGCACAGGATTTTGAGTTTGTATACATCTATTTTTTCGAATTGGGAAAAGTTTCCTGATTTTTCCTGTACCTGGCAGACGGCGGGAGGCCAAACGGCCCGGGGACCCGCTGCCGGCAAGGAGACGGTTGCCTGAAGCCCGTATGGATGGTATACTGGGCTTACAGTGGACTGAAACCACTGAAATGAGCGGGAAAGGAAATTGGAACCATGTTTACGGTGTTTTTGTATGGCGCGGCCATTCTCTGGCTGACGGCCTCCTTCTTCAGGGACAGGGAGAGGACCAGGCTGGCGCTGAGGAAGGCGTGGAAGTCCTTTGAGAACATTCTGCCCTCTGTGCTGGCGATTCTGCTGTTAATCGGACTCATTCTCACGCTGCTGGACGCGGACACCATCTCCAGGCTGCTCGGCTCCGATTCCGGCGTATTGGGAATGGGGATTGCCGCCGCCGTCGGCTGCGTCACGCTGATTCCGGGCTTCGTCGCCTTCCCCCTGGCGGCCTCTCTGCTTGCCGCCGGAGCCGGATACGCCCAGATCGCTCTGTTTATCTCCACCCTCATGATGGTCGGCATCGCCACGCTGCCGCTGGAAATCCGGTATTTCGGCAGACGGGCCGCCCTGAAGAGGAATGTGCTGTCGCTAATATGCGCGGTTATCACATCCTGCCTGGTGGGCGCGGCGATGGGAGGGTGAACATGAAAAAAACACTGTCGAGATACCGGCTGTTTCTCATCATGCTGCTGGCGGACCTGCTGCTGCTGTGTATGAGCCCCGAGCTTGGACGGAAGGCCGTTTCCCTCTCCGGGAATCATCTTCTGCAAATGCTGTCCGTCATACCGCCGATTTTCCTGCTCCTGGGTCTGATGGACGTGTGGGTTCCCAAGGAGACCATGACAAAGTACATGGGGAGGGGGGCGGGAGCCAGAGGCGGCGTCCTGGCCTTTCTTCTGGGCTCCCTGTCGGCGGGGCCGCTGTACGCGTCCTTTCCGGTGGCGGCGGTATTCCTGAAAAAGGGTGTTTCCCTGACAAACGTCTTCATTTTCATCGGCGCGTGGTCCACCACCAAGGTTCCCATGATGCTGTTTGAGATCACGCAGCTGGGAATGAAGTTCGCCCTCATCCGCTTCGGCCTGAATCTGGCGGCCATCGCCGCGATGGCCGTCATCATGGAAAAGACGGCCTCGAAGGAGGAAGCGGCGTCCATCTGTGAAACGGCCATCCGCCGGGCGGATGGAGATTAGCGCCTGAAAGAGGCCGGATCCTTCCGGCATGGACCCCTGAACCTGACCGGCGGGACCTCCCACAGGAGGCCCCGCCGGTTGATTATGTCAGATAGCGCGCAGTGAGGCTGCCTCCGGCTCCAATCGAAAAGACAAGGGCCCGGTGAGGGGGCAGAGCGAGGCCGGGAAGCTGGGGACAGTCGGAGAACCATAGGGACGTGCCGCTGTCACGAAGCTCCTGGAGCAGCGCCGGGGCGGCGCTGTGGTAGCGCCGGTCGCTGGAGGCGCAGCAGACGGCGTGCCTGGGGCGGACGGCGCGGATCAGGGCGGCGTCCGCTCCGTCCCTCTGTCCGTGGTGCCCGACCTTGAAGAGGTCCGCGGCAAGGTCCTCCCGGGCAATCCCGCCATAACCCAGGCGGTTGGCGTCCCCCGGCAGAAGGATGCGGGAGCCCCGGAAATCCAGAAGCAGGACGGCGCTGTAGTTGTTCATGGCCCCGTCCAGGGCGGTGAGTCTCCGGCGGAACACCTCCGGGCTGCAGGGCCGGTACAGGGCCTTGTAGCCCTCTGCCAGCTCCTCCGAGCCGGTCCGGGACGGACCCAGACAGCGGATGGTCAGGCCGGGACAGGGCCGGGCCTCCCAGCCGGCGGAGAGGGTACGCAGAACGCCGCCCCCGGCCTCCACCCGGCCGCAGAGGGTCCGGTAATCATTGATGGACTGAAGAAATTTCCGCTGGGAGGCGTCGGCCTCCGGCAGAGGCGGCAGAGGGCGGAGAGACCGGTGAAGGTCCGCCGGCAGAGTCTGCCAGAGCTCCCCGGGGACCCACCGGTCCAGCAGGGGGAGGAGCCCGCAGAGATGATCCTCATGGATGTGGGTGGCGGTGATGACGTCGATGCGGTCCAGCTCCCGGCCGGCCAGATAGTCCGCCAGGGGGACGCGGCCTGTGGAGCGGTCCCGGTATTCCTCCGCCTCGCCGCTGCCGCCGTCGATAACCATGACGAAGACGCCGCCAGGCCGGGCCGGGTCCGGGCACTCCAGCACAATGGCCTCGCCGTAGCCCACGTTTACAAAGGTCAGCTTCATATCTTCCATCGGCTCAGCCCATCGCCCGTTTGATATAGAGGCTGGAGAGGAGCAGCACCAGGATGGTCATGACAATGGCGCCTGCGCTGCCAAATCCGAAATCCAGCGATTTGATGCCGTAATTATAGAGGTACTGCGTAATGGTGGAGGTGGTGTTGGCCGGTCCGCCGCCGGTGAGGAGGTTTACCTTGTCGAAGAGGCGGAAGCTGTCGATGGTGCGCAGCAGGGCGCACAGGGCCAGACTGTTTTTGATGTTGGGGATGGTGACGTAAAAGAGGGATTTCACCGCGTTGGCCCCATCAATCCGGGCGGCCTCATACTGGGCCTGAGGCACGGACTGAAGGGCGGCGTAGAGCAGGAGAAAGACAAAGGGGGCGCTCTGCCAGATGTCAATCAGAAGCAGCATCCCAAAGGCGGTGCGCATGTCGGAGAACCAGTTGAACACCGGCAGATTCAGCGCCGTCAGGGCCTGGTTGACGATGCCGTAGTTGGGGGAGAGCATCATCCGCCAGCTCAGGGCCACCGTCACCGTGGGCAGCAGATAGGGAAGCAGCAAGAGGGTCCGCATGGTTTTCTGTCCCCGGGTCAGACTGTTCACCAGCAGCGCCATGGCAAAGCCGATGAGCATTTCAAAGATCACGGCCAGGATGGTGAACTTGACGGTGTTGAAAATGGCCTGGCGGAAATAGGCGTCCCTGAGCAGCTTTGTGTAATTCCCAAGGGCGATGAAGGAGGCGGGCTTTTGGAGATTCCGCAGAAGGTTGTAGTCCGTGAAGCTGTAAAAAAGAGTGAACAGCAGGGGATAGGCCGTCATGACCAGCAGCACCGCCAGGGTGGGGCTGATCATTTTCATGCCGAAGCGTCTGGTGGAGCCGCCGGCGGCATGGGGGTTCGCGATTTGATTTTTTTTCATAGGCGCCTCGCTTTTCAAGAGGTTGCGGCGCCGGAGAGGCGCCCCTGGGGAGACTGTCAGTGAGTGCGTTATCTCTTTTTCGGAAGCCGGAAAGGGGGATAGCTCGAAAGGCTGCGCCCGCAGGCGCGTTTCTGAGGCCAACCGCCCGCAGGGCGGCGCTCAGGCCGGAGGTCAGGGGGCCCTTTCGTTTTGAATCAATCGGTCTGCCGAAAAGATTTTTCGGCAGGCTGGGCCGGGACGCCGCGAGGGCGTCCCGGCGGGGTTCATGCTCAGCCGGCGGTCCGGCGGCCTGTTTCCGGGAATGGTCAGCCCATCAGGGCCTCCAGAGCGGTCTGGGCGTCGGCAAGACCCTGGTCCACAGTCTTGACGCCGTTGACGATGTTATCCATCTCAGTGCCCAGGGTGGTGTAGAACTGGGTCCACTCGGCAATCACGGGGCGGTACATGCCGCTCTCCAAAGCCTGGCAGACCACCTCATACTGCGGATAGGCGGCCAGGACCTCGGGGTCCTGGAGGCTGGAGTACCGGCAGGGCACGCCGCCGGAGGGCACGGTGGACTTCTGGACGTCGGCGTCCATCAGATAGGCCAGGAGCTTGGCGGCCAGGTCCTTGTTTTGGCTGTTGTTGGGGATGCCGATGGTCCAGACGCCGTAAACATTGGCGTTGTAAGTCTGCGCACCGGCGGAGGCGGCCCCGTTCAGAGCGGTGTAGTCCGCGGCGGAGTCGGCGGTGGGGGTGTACCAGCCGGGCCAGCCGATGCCCATGGTGCCTGCGCCGGTGTCCACGGAGGCAATGAGGTCATCCTTGACCTGGGCCTCGCCGGTGGCGATGAGCTTCAGATAGTATTCCATGGCGGCCTTGAATTCGGGGGTATTGACAGTGGGCTTGTTGGCGTCGTCGATGACCCAGCCGCCGAAGGACAGCAGGATGGGCAGGAAGTCCACCACCAGGTTGTTCGGATTGTCGCCCCGGTAAATGAAGCCCTTCTTGCCGGCGGCCTGGGCGCTCTCGCAGATGGCCAGCAGGTCGTCCAGGCTCTGGATTTGGCCGGCGGTGTAGCCGGCGTTGGACACGTTTTCCTTGTTGTACATCAGCACCGTGACGTTGCCGTAGTAGGGCGCCAGATACAGCTGGCCGTCCACATAGCAGATGGCTGTGGTGGCGGGAATGATGTCCTCGTCCAGGGCATAGCCCAGGTCGCCCAGATTGGCCAGCACGCCGCTTTCGGTAAACTCGGCCATCCAGGAGCCGTCCACCATGCACAGATCATAGGTGCCGGCGCTGTTGATGGCGTCCAGGGCGATGCCGGAATACAGGTCGGACTCAGAAAGCTCCTGCACCTCGCAGGTGACATTGTTCTCGGACTCAAAGGCGGGGAGACATTCCTTGATGACGTCGGCGTAAGTGCCGGCCCGCAGAATCAGGGTCAGCTTGGCGGGAGCGGCGGAGCTGCCGGAATCTCCGGAACCGCCGGCTGTGCCGGAGCTGCCGGAATCTCCGGAGGCGCCGGAGCCGCCGGAGGTCCCGCCGCAGGCTGCAAGAGACAGGACCAGAGCCAGGGACAGTATCAGCGCACATAGCTTCTTCATTTCTTTTCCTCCTAATCTTGATGACATGTTTTTGGGGGGAATATTTTGTTACTCTTTGACAGCGCCGCTTGAAAGACCGGAAATCAAGTAGTTCTGTGCAAAGATCACAAACAGGGTAATGGGGATGACAGAGATCACGCCGCCGGCGGCCACCAGACCGAAGTTGGTGAGATTGTCCTCCGTGTTCAGCAGGGCCAGAGCCAGGGGAACGGTGTTGTTGGCGGGACTGCGGGTGAAAATAACGGTGTAGGTATATTCGTTCCAGGCGTACATGAAGGACAGCATGGCAACCGCCGCGATGCCCGGGGCCACCAGGGGAAGAACAATCCTCACAAAAAGCTGCCATTCCGTGGCTCCGTCCACTTTGGCGCTCTCCTCCACCTCCTCGGGCAGGTCCTGGAAGAAGCTGATGAGGAACCAGATAATCAGCGGCACATTGATGAGCACACAGGCCAGGGTTACAGGGAGCTTGGTATTCAGGATGCCCGCCTTGTTGAACATGATATACAGCGGGATGGTGAAGGCCACCGGCGGCAAAACCCGTACCAGCAGCACCCAGTAGGTCAGGGGCCTTTTCAGGCCGAAGCGGAACCGCTTCCGGGCCAGCACATAGGCTGCGCAGATGCCCACCAGCAGCGAAATCACCAAGGAGCTGAAGGTGGTCTGAAGGCTGTTGGCAATGGCCTGGCCGAAGCCCTCGCCGGTAAAGAGCTGGGCGAAGTGCCCGGCAGTCAGCGTCTGGGGCAGGAGGGAGATGTGGCCCCGCATTTCGTCCGTGGGCCGGATGGCCATGGCCAGCAGCCAGTAGATGGGGAACAGGGAAATCAGCAGCAGAACGCCGCAGGCTGCCGCTTTGGCGAAGGAGATGAGTTTTTTCCTGGTTTTCATGGAGCGCCTCCTTGTGACATTTGACCGCGGACTCCTCGCGTCCTCGGGACCGGCGGAGCTATGGATCAAAAATAGTATGCATGTTTTTCCCGAAAAAATTTCCGTGCACCCTTCCGCCGCAGCTGGAAGAGGCAGACGGCCCGTAAGGGCCGGAAAAGGAAAGCGTTTTCCAATCCGGGCCGGTTTATGTGGAGCCCCGGACCCGAAGTCCGGCGGGGACGACGGTGACCTGGGGACAGTCCTCGCCGTTTAAAAGGGCGTGGAGCCGGTCCACACCCAGCTCACCGATGCGGCGGCAGTCGATGTGGACGGAGGTCAGCTCCGGTTCCACCATGCCGCAGACGGTGGAGTCGTCAAAGCCCACCACGGACAGTTCCTCCGGAACCCGCAGCCCCAGACGGTGGGCGGCCTTCAGCACGCCGGCGGCCACCACGTCGTTGCCGCCCAGTATGGCGGCGGGGCGGTCCTTCCGGCTCAGCAGCTCCAGGGCGGTCTGGGCGGCGCTTTCAACGGTGGGGTCGCACATGCGTATGTGCCGCGCGTCGGTTTCCAGGCCGTATTCCCCCATGACCCGCAGGAAGGCGTTGTAACGCTCCCCGGTGATGTATGGGGAGATGCGCCCGGCAATCATGGCGATGTCCCTGCGGCCCCGCTGGAGCAGGTGGCCCACCGCCAGGCGCATACCGCCGTACTCGTCGGACACCACGCAGGGGATGTCAAAGCCGGGCATCCGATGGTTGACCAGCACCACGGCGATGTGCTTGCGCTGAAACTCGGACACCATGTCCGCCTGGGCGCTGCCCCCCAGGATGACCCCCTCCACCTGCTTGTTCTGGGCGGTGCCTGCCGCCTGGGCCCAGTCGGCGGCGGTGGAAATGACCAGCTGCCGGTCCGAACGGATGGCGCGGCGCATAATGCTTTCACAGATGCGGGCATAGAATTCGTCCAGAATGGTGGCGTCCCGCTTGCAGATCAGAAAGGCAATCTTGTCCGTCCGCTGCCGGGCCATGGCCCGGGCGATGGCGTTGGGGGAGTAGTGGAGAATTTCCGCCGCCTCGAAAACCTTCTGCCGGGTGGCGTCCCGGACCCGGTCCGGGTTGGAAAAGGTGCGGGAGACCGTGGCGATGGAGACGCCGGAGAGGCGGGAAACGTCGTAAATCGTGGCATTCATCAGGACACGCCCCCCTTTCTCCGAAAGAATGTAAGCCTTTTCATTTTTGCTGAAACCGTCCCTGAAATGAGGGATTCCGTTTCGCTGTCCACCTGTTTGTTAAATCGAGTCTACCATATTGCCAAAAAGAACGCAAGCATATAGCGGATTTTTTGGATAAAGCTCCATGTTTTTTCTTGAATTCTGTGCAAAACGCCTCAAAATGTAATCGCTTACAGAAAATAGGGGCATTTGCCTGCTTTTTCGGGGGGATCACACTCTTGGCCGTAGCCCCGGCGCAATAGAGAGAATGACCGCCTTTTGTGTCTGCCCGGTCTGCCGGTGCACAGGGGAAAGCCGCCGCGCGGCCTCACCGAATCCTTCAGGACGGATAGGCGTGGATATGCAGTTATAGTCAGCACAGTTGAAAATCGGTAGATACCGATTTTCAAACAGCGGTGGAGCCGCTGACGGGTAAGGTAAAAACCCTCTGTGCTGACTATGAAGTTCACCGCAAGGCCGTTTTGCGGCCTGTGCGGCGAATCATCGCCGCACTTGTTGAAAAGAAGCAAAGGCTTCTTTTCAACTGCGGTGACTATAGAACCTGTATTCACAGCCGTGGGATACTGGACGGGAATTTTTCCTGTCAGACAAGAAAATCTTTCGCACCCGCAGCAATCCTGACGGATTGTAAGGGAAACCGACGCGGTATGGCGGGAAAAAGACCATCCGGACAGCGTTCGGCGGGTGTGAATACAGGTTCTTAAAGGCTGGTCCGCCGGACGGATATTCCTTTGGCGCTGGGGGAGGCCCTGATTGGCAGCAGGGGCCGCGATATAAGGCTTGTATCGGCGGCCCCTGTACACCTCTGCAGGAGCCGGCCCGTTTGTCGGGAATTTTGACGCTTGCTATCATTGGGACTGCAGGACACATCAAATGCCAGCTTCCGCTTTCCGACAGCTTCCTTGGGCAGACAGTGAAACAGGGTCAGCCGTGACTTTACGCCGTCCTGCTGGTACGGCTGTGTATGTGACCGGTTTCTTTACAGGCAGCCCAAAGGGAGGCACTTCCTTACGGAGCGCCCCCCTTCGGCGCAGGATTTTTGCGCGCAAAAGCGGATTCTTTCAAAAAACGCGGCCCCCAAAGCTCCATTCCGGCAGTACGCCCCTCCGCCAGGTCCCACTGGAAGGCCCCCAGACGGATATACCGGCTGTCGTCCCGCTTGTCCAGATGGTCGTAATAGGACTGGCTGTTGAACCGGCCCACCTCATCCCCGCTGTAGATGACCAGGATGCCGCTCTGGGACAGCATTCAGGCGTGGAGGGGGCAGGCCGCGCCAGACGGCCCTGAAATCCCATCGCCATGTTTCTGCCTCCTCCGGCAAAGTTTTGGCTACTATATCACACGGGAATGCCGGACGCAAGAGGGGAATTGCCGCCGGACCTGCGGCCCCTGTCCGCAGAGGGCGAAATCTCGTATATTGCCATATTGTTTTCGGGCCTTTCCTCAAGGCGCAGTCTCAAAAAAGCACCTTTTTATGTTTTGTACAAAATAAAACCGTGCAAATTAGGCGTAAAGTCGAAATTTCGAAAGAATATACCAAGATGTTGCACGGCCTGCACGAAAAGCGCCTTATCTTGCATCTGGGTATATTTTGCGAAATAGAATCTATTTACAGGCAGGCGGGGGCGGGATTATCATAAATTTACAGTTACGTAACAAGACCTGAGCGCGACAAACAAGCAGAGGAGTGGAGTTATGAGAAAGATTCCCCGTATCACAGCGCTGGTTCTGACCGCGGCGCTGCTGCTGGCCCTGTGCGGCTGCGGCGCTTCAGACGGAAAGACCCACCTTAAATTCCAGATCTGGGACATCGCCCAGCGGGACAGCATGCAGGCCATCTGCGATGCCTATACCGCGAAAAACCCCGATGTGACCATCGAGGTCCAGGTCACCAGCTGGAATGAGTACTGGACCAAGCTGGAGGCCGCCGCCGAGTCCAACACCATGCCCGACATCTTCTGGATGCACACCAATCAGATCCTGTATTACTCCGATTTTGGCATGCTGGCCGACGTCACCGACCTGTATGCCGGTGAGGAACCCGGCTATTATCAGAATCACTTTTCCGAAATCTCCATCGGCAACGCCCAGGGCAGCGACGGACGGATGTACGGAGTGCCCAAGGACAAGGACAACATTTTCCTGGTGTACAACAAGGAGATGTTCGACCAGGCCGGCGTGGCCTACCCCGATGAAAACTGGACCTGGGACGATCTGGTCAGCGCCTCCGATCAGATTTACAAAAAAACCGGAAAGTATGGCTTCATGGCCTACAATGATGACCAGATGGGCTATTGGAGCTTTGTCTATCAGGCGGGAGGCTATATCCTCAACGAGGACAAAACCAAGGCCGGCTTCGACCAGCCGGGGACCCGAAAAGGCATGGAGTTCTATGTGGGCATTCAGGATTACGACTGGTGTCCCAACCAGGCCTATTTTGCCGAGACCGCTCCTGGCACCGCCTTTTTCTCCGAGATTGGTTCCATGTACATCGAGGGCAACTGGGAGCTGATGAACAAATGCATCAACTTCCCCAACATGGAGGGCAAATGGGATATCGCCCCCCTGCCCAAGTGTCCCGACCCCGTCAGCGGCGACGGACGGGCCACCATCTCCAACGGCCTGTGCTACTCCACTGCCGCCCACGGCAAGACCCGGGATATTGCCCTGGACGTCATCAAATTCTTCGGCACCGAGGAAGCCCAGCTGCTGGCCAGCTCCTACGGTGCGGCCATCTCCGCCTACAACGGCACCGAGCAGCCCTATTTTGACGCCTTTGAAAAAGCGGGCTATGACCTCAATGTGGAAATGGTCATGGACCAGTTTGAATATGGCGTGCAGAATGTAAACAACTCCGCAAAGCCCAAGTGGAAGAGCCCGGTGCTGGATGAGCTGACCAAGGTCTACAACGGCCAGCAGAGCCTGGAGTCCGCCCTGGCCAACATGCAGCAGATTGTAGATACCGAAACCGCCAAGAAACTGGCGGGAGACTGAGAGGAGGGCGCCTGTGAATAACAAACTGTCCCCCGCCGCCCGGCGGGAAGAAAACTGGGGCTGGATCATGGTAGCCCCCACCATCATCGGCCTGGTGGTGCTGAATCTGTGGCCCTTTGTCCAGACGGTTTACACCAGCTTCTGCGAACATTTGGGCTTCGGACATTACAAGTTTATCGGCCTGGGAAACTACGCCGAGATCTTCCAGAGCGCCGAGTTCTGGAAGGCCACCTGGAACACCGTTCTGTTCTGCATCCTCACCGTGCCGGTGGGCCTGTTCCTGTCCCTGCTGGTGGCCATGCTGCTGAACGCCAAGATCAAATTCAAGGGCGGCTTCCGGACCATCTTCTTCCTGCCCATGGTCTGCGCCCCCGCCGCCGTCACCATGG
Source organism: uncultured Oscillibacter sp. (assembly GCF_947654275.1). Taxonomy (GTDB): domain Bacteria; phylum Bacillota; class Clostridia; order Oscillospirales; family Oscillospiraceae; genus Oscillibacter. The sequence continues at coordinate 25,305 of NZ_CANTJS010000002.1, forward strand.
TTTGGCGCTGGATTTTCAACGGCCAGTACGGCATCCTCAACCAGCTCTTCGGCGCCGAGATAGGCTGGATCACCGACCCCAGATTCGTCATGATTTCCTGCGCCGTGGTGGCCATCTGGAGCAATATCGGCTATGATGCGGTGCTGCTTCTGGCGGGCCTGCAAAATATCCCCAAGACCCTCTATGAGGCCAACAGCATCGACGGAGCGGGGAAGGTGAAGCAGTTCTTCACCATCACCCTGCCCATGGTTTCCCCCACGCTGTTCGTGGTCATGATTATGCGGCTGATGTCCGCCGTAAAGGTCTATGATCTGATTTACATGATGGTGGAGGAGACCAACCCTGCCGTCACCAGCGTGCAGAGCCTGATGTATCTCTTCTATCGGGAGTCCTTTATCGCGGGCAGCCGCGGCACCGGTTCCGCCATTGTCATTTGGACCGTCCTGCTGATTGGCCTGGTCACCGTGATTCAGTTCTACGGTCAGAAGAAGTGGGTCAACTACGACGTGTAAGGAGGGAGCGAGATGAATAAACGTTCTTTAGAGGCCTCCCGGAAGCGGATGACCGTTTACACCTACATTGCGCTGATCCTCGGGGCGCTCATTATGGTTTTCCCCTTTGTATGGATGATTCTCACCAGCCTCAAGACGGTTCCTGAGAGCATGAAGGTGCCCCCCACCATTTTCCCTCAGGAGATGATCGTCACCAACTTCGGGGACGCGATGAAAAGCCTGCCCTTCCTGAAGCTGTATCTGAACACCGGACTGATGATTTTCTTCCGGGTCATCTGCGCCGTGGCCTTCAGCTCCATGGCGGGCTATGCCTTCGCCATGCTGGAGTTCCGGGGCAAGAAGCTGCTCTTCGGCGTCGTCCTAGTGCAGATGTCCCTGCCCTCACAGATTTTCATTATTCCTCAATACCAGATGGTGGCCAAGATGGGCCTGGCCAACAGCATCTTCGCCCTGGTGTTCCCCGGCATCGTCAGCGCCTTCGGTGTGTTCTTCCTGCGCCAGACCTATATGGGTATTCCCAAGGAAATTGGCGAGGCCGCCTATCTGGACGGCTGCACCCAGTGGCAGACCTTCTATAAGGTGATGTTCCCCCTCACCGGCACCTCCGTGGCCGCTCTGACCATCTTCACCGCCGTGTTTGCCTACAGCGACCTGATGTGGCCTCTGGTGGTCAACTCCGACCTGAACATGATGACCCTCAGCTCCGGCCTGGCCACTCTGCGGGGCCAGTTTACCACCAACTTCCCCGTGCTGATGGCGGGCTCCCTGCTGGCGATGCTGCCCATGGTGATTCTGTATCTGATTTTCCAGCGCCAGTTTATCGAGGGCATCGCCTCTACCGGCGGAAAGTAAACGCCTTCAATCTTTTGAATCAAAAAACGGAGGAACTGAACTATGGCTGCCTTGAATTTGAAAGGAATTACCAAGATTTATCCCCACAGCGCCGGTCAGAAAAAAGCAAAGAGGAAAAAGGGCGAACCGGAGAAGAAAACCAACCTTCAGGTGACGGACCAGGGCGTCATCGCGGTGCAGAAGTTCGACCTGAATATTGCCGACAAGGAATTCATCGTCCTCGTGGGTCCCTCCGGCTGCGGCAAGTCCACCACCCTGCGGATGGTGGCCGGTCTGGAGGAAATCTCCGGCGGCGAGCTGTACATCGACGGCCAGCTCGTGAACGACGTGGAGCCCAAGAACCGGGACATTGCCATGGTCTTCCAGAGCTACGCCCTGTATCCCCATATGAGCGTCTATGAGAACATGGCCTTCCCCCTGAAGCTGCGGAAGATGGACAAGGCGGAGATTGACCGCCGGGTGAAGGAGGCCGCCGAGATTCTGGACATCACCCAGTATCTGGACCGGAAGCCCAAGGCCCTGTCCGGCGGCCAGCGCCAGCGTGTTGCCATCGGCCGGGCCATTGTCCGGGAGCCCAAGGTGCTGCTGATGGACGAACCCCTGTCCAACCTGGACGCCAAGCTCCGCAACCAGATGCGGGCGGAGATTATCAAGCTCCGGCAGAAAATCAATACCACCTTCATCTATGTCACCCATGACCAGACCGAGGCCATGACCCTGGGCGACCGGATTGTCATTATGAAGGACGGCTTCATCCAGCAGATCGGCACCCCTCAGGAGGTCTTCGACCACCCTGCCAACATCTTCGTGGCCGGCTTCATCGGCATGCCTCAGATGAACTTCTTCGACGCCCAGCTGGAAGTCAGCGGCGGGAAATACGCCGTGTCCGTAGGCGGCTGCAGGGTGGAGCTGTCCGCCGACAAGCAGGCGAACCTGACGGCCCATAAGGTCCCGGCCCAGAGCATCACCCTGGGCGTCCGGCCCAGCCATATGGTGCTGTCTAAGGAATCCGGAAACACCCTGACCGCCTCTGTGGAGGTGGCGGAGATGATGGGCAGCGAGGTCCATTTCCACGCCAACGCCAACGGGCGGGACGTGGTGGTGATTGTGCCCACCATGGACGCCAAGGGGGAGCACATCGACACCTTCCATACCGGAGACAAGCTGAATCTGACCTTCAGCGGAAGCGTCTGCCACGTCTTCGGCAAAGACGGAAAGAATCTGGAATTCTAATCATCATCCCATATGTCCGCCGTCCCGCGCCGCTTCAGGGGCTGGGCGGCGGGCTCCATGTATGAACAGAAGACCGTGCTTCCGCGCCCTGCCGCGGAAACGGCAGAGGAGTGAGGGCGTTTTATGATTATTTTGGATCAGGAAAACCGGGTGTTCACCCTGCACACCCAACACACCACCTATCAGATGAAGGCGGACCGGCACAATATCCTGCTGCACACCTACTATGGCCCCCGTGTCCGCGGCGGCGACCTGTCCTGCCTCATTCAATATGCCGACCGGGGCTTTTCCCCCAACCCCAACGAGGTGGGCGACGAGCGGGACTATTCCCTGGACACCCTGCCCCAGGAGTATTCCTCCTGCGGCGTGGGGGACTTCCGCCTCCCCAGCGTGGAGTTTGAGCCGGAGGACGGCAGCCGCCTGGCGGACCTGCGCTATGAGAGCTGCGAGCTCCGCCGGGGCAAATATGGTCTGGAGGGCCTGCCCGCCTTCTGGGGCGGGGACGAGTGGGAGACCCTGGTCATCCGCATGAGGGACGCCGCCGCCAAAATGCTGGTCGAGCTGTACTATGGCGTGCTGGAGGAGCGGGACCTGATTACCCGGGCCGTCCGGGTGGTCAACCAGGGGACGGGCGCCGTCCGCCTGCGCCGCTGCGCCTCCCTGTGCCTGGACTTTCAGCAGGGCGATCTGGACCTCATCACCTTTGACGGCTGCCACACTATGGAGCGCTGCCCCAGCCGGGCCCCCCTGCGTCCGGGCATTCAGTGCGTGAACAGCATACGGGGCACCTCCAGCCACCACCACAACCCCTTTGTGGTCCTCTGTGAGCGCGGCGCCAGCGAGGATTACGGGCTGTGCTACGGGGCCATGCTGGTGTACAGCGGAAACTTCCAGGCGGCGGCGGAGCGGACATGGCTGGAAAACAACCGTCTGATTCTGGGCATTGATCCCTATAATTTCTGCTTCACCCTGGCCCCGGGAGAGGCCTTCACGGCCCCGGAGGCCGCCCTGGTCTGCTCCCCCGCAGGCCTCGGCCAGATGAGCCGCCAGTTCCACCGCGGCCTGCGGGAGAACCTGATTCGGGACCCCTTCCAGGGAAAGCGCCGCCCGGTGCTGATGAACAACTGGGAAGCCACCTATTTCGACTTCACCGCCGACAGGCTGGTGGAAATCGCCGGGGGCGCGGCGGGCCTGGGCATTGATCTGTTCGTTATGGACGACGGCTGGTTTGGCTCCCGGGACACGGACCTCAGCGGTCTGGGGGACTGGGAGGTGAATCAGGAGAAGCTGCCCGGCGGCCTGGAGGCCCTGGTTCCCCGCATCCGGGCCCTGGGGATGGACTTCGGGCTGTGGCTGGAGCCGGAGATGGTCAGCGAAAACAGCCGGCTTTACCGGGAGCATCCCGACTGGGCCCTGGGCGTCCCGGGACGGCCCCAGGCCCGGGGGCGGAGCCAGCTGGTGCTGGATTTCTCCCGGCGGGAGGTCCGGGACTGCATCTATGAGGCCATCCGGAGCATTCTGGACAGCGCCGGCATCACCTATATCAAGTGGGACATGAACCGGAGCCTGTCCGATGTCTGGTCCGCCGCCCTGCCGGCAAGCCGGCAGGGCGAGGTCTGCCACCGCTATGTCCTGGGCGTCTACGACCTGCTGGAGCGGCTGCGCCGGGACTATCCCGAACTGCTGATTGAGAGCTGCTCCGGCGGCGGCGGCCGCTTCGACGCCGGGATGCTTTACTACACGCCTCAGATCTGGTGCAGCGACAACACCGACGCCGTCGACCGCCTGCGCATCCAATACGGCACGTCCTTCTGCTACCCCGTCAGCGCCGTGGGGGCCCACGTCTCCGTCTCCCCCAACGAGCAGAACGGACGGGTCACCTCCCTGGAGACCCGGGGCACGGCGGCCATGTCCGGAACTTTCGGCTATGAGATGGACCTGGGCCGGTGCACGCCGGAGGAACGGGCGGTTATCAAGCAGCAGACGGCCTTTTTCAAGGAGCACTATGACCTGATTCAGAATGGGGATTACTACCGTCTCAGCGACCCCTTCACCGACCCCTATGCCGCCTGGGAGCAGGCCGCCCCCGACGGCCATGAGGCCCTGGTCTCTCTGGTTGCCGGACCCGCCCAGGCCGCCGTGCCCTTCCGCCGCCTGCGGCTCAGGGGGCTGGACCCGGCCCTGCGCTACACGGTTAACGGCCAGGGGGACTATCCCGGCGACGTGCTGATGGAAGCCGGTTATCCCCTGCCCTTGTTCCAGGGGGATTACCAGTCCCTCCAGCTGTACCTGTCCGCCGTTTCAGAGGACTGAGGCCCCGGAAAGCCGGACCGGCCCCTTCCCCGCAGTCCTCCGGATTGACGGCAGATGAATGCCCGTCCCCGAAAAACGGGGACGGGCATGCTTTTTGTTCAGGGCGCATATCTCCTCCGCTACTGTTCCGTCTCCGGGTCTTTCGCCCCCCGATTCTTCGCCCCCCGGTTCTCTGCCCTCCGGTTCTCCGCCCTCCGGTTCTCCGCCCGCCACTGCCGGGGCGGCACGCCGTAGCGCTTTTTAAAGGCCCGGGAGAAATGGAGCTGGTTGGGATAGCCGCACCCGGCGGAGATGTCCCGGATGGAGTTGTCGGTGAGCTTCATCATCTCCGCGGCCTTGGACAGCCGCAGGCGAATCAGGAACTCCTGGGGCGGGCAACCCATGCTCTCCCCGAACAGCTTGCTGAAGTAGCTGCGGTTCAGCCTGCACACGTCGGCAATCTCCTCCACCGTCAGGTCCCGCTGGTAGTTGTGCTCCATGAAATTGATGGCCTCCTGGATATAGAAATCCTTGAGCTTTCCGCCGTGAAGGGGCTTTCGGGCGGAGGAGGACAGAATCAGCCTGTCCAAAAAGAGGCACAGATGTCCGATGAGATGGAGAGGGGAGGCGTCGGTCTGCCGGGCGATGTACAGCATGGTGTCCTTCAGCTCGTCCCCCTGGGCCGGAAACCGGGGACGGTAGACGGGCTGGAGGACGCTCAGCCCCGCGCAGTCCAGATACTCCTCCACCCGCAGACCGTCGAACTCCAGCCAGGTGTATTCCCAGGGGTCCGTTTTGCTGGCGGCGTAGGTGTTGATCTGGCCGGGAGAGATGAGAAAGCCCTGGCCGGGCCCCAGCTCATACCTGCGGTCCGCGCCGTCGGGGCCGGCGGAGTCCAGGGTCCCGTGCCCGGAAATGATGTAATGGAACAGATAGTGATTCCGGGCAAAGGGGCCGAAGGAATGCAGGGGCATGCACTGCTCCCAGCCGTATTGATACAGCCTGAAGTCCAGAAAATTCTCGTTGGGAAAAACAGAGAAGGAATAATTGGCCATATCGGGTCCCCCTTTGGGGCGGAATGTCCGCCCTGAGATCGGTCCTTATGTTACGAAAGATTATATAGGACTTCCCCGGCCATGTCAAACGTCCCCGCCTGTTTTCGGTAAATTCCGCCCCGCCTTTGCCGGGGCTGTAGGTTTGTCAGTGATGAGTTACAAAAATGAGAGGAGAAAGAGGATAAAACCCGTCTAGTGGAACGCCAGTTGAGGAGACGCACAAAGAAAACATGATGCTGACGCTGTCTAACAGCGAGCGGCCTTTTTCTGTTCTTGTTACACCCCTTTATAATACCTATACAAAAGGCCCCTTCCATCCCTCGATAATCCTTGACATTTCCCGGAAAAAAAGGGATAATAAAAAAGTATTGTCTGAAGCGCACAGAGAAAACAGATCGCCGGCGGCGGCCGCCGGGCGTATAAACATCGGGAGGTTTTTATGGCAACTGACAGCCGTTTTTTTGAGGAGATGGAGGCCCGCATTCCCAAGGGGAAGGTCCGGACCCGGTTTGCTCCGTCCCCCACGGGCTACATGCACGTGGGAAACCTGCGCACCGCCCTCTATACCTGGCTCATTGCCCGCCACGCCGGGGGCGCCTTCATCCTCCGCATTGAGGATACGGACCAGGGCCGTCTGGTGGAGGGCGCCACCGACGTCATTTACCGCACCATGGCCCAGTGCGGCCTGACCCACGACGAGGGCCCCGACGTGGGCGGCCCCGTGGGACCCTATATCCAGTCGGAGCGGCGGGACCTTTACGGGAAGTACGCCAGGCGGCTGGTGGAGCTGGGGGCGGCCTATTACTGCTTCTGCGAAAAGACCGAGTCCGAAGAGGAGGCCGGGGACTGGGAGCGGGGGGAGGACCCCTGCCGGAACCTCAGCCAAGAGGAGATTGACGCCAATCTCATGGCCGGAGCCCCCTATGTCATCCGCCAAAGGGTCCCCAAGGAGGGGACCACCACCTTCCACGACGCCAGCTTTGGTGACATCACCGTGGAGAACAAAACGCTGGACGATCAGGTGCTGCTGAAGCGGGACGGCCTGCCCACCTACAACTTCGCCAACGTCATCGACGACCACCTGATGGGCATTACCCACGTGGTCCGGGGCAGCGAGTATCTCTCTTCCGCTCCCAAATATAACCTGCTCTATGAGGCCTTCGGCTGGGAGATTCCCACCTATGTCCACTGCTCTCCCGTCATGCGGGACCAGCACAATAAAATGAGCAAGCGCCACGGCGACCCCTCCTATGAGGACCTGATTGCCCAGGGTTACCTGACTCCCGCCGTGCTGAACTATGTGGCTCTGCTGGGCTGGGCCCCCAAGGGGGACCTGAGCGAGCAGGAGATTTTCTCCCTGGAGGAGCTGGTGGACGCCTTCGACATCGGGGGCATTTCCAGGTCCCCCGCCATTTTTGATATGGAGAAGCTCACCTATTTCAATGCCCAGTACCTCCGCGCCATGTCCCCGGAGGACTTCGCCAGAACGGCGGAGCCCTATATCCGTCAGGGGGTCAAAAACCCCGCCATTGATGCCGCCGCCGTGGCCGCCCTGCTTCAGGCCCGGTGTGAGAAGCTGACGGACATCCCGGAGAAGGTGGACTTCTTCGACCAGCTTCCCGACTATGATCCGGCGCTGTTCACCAATAAGAAATCCAAGACCGACCCGGAGGTCTCCAGGCGGATGCTGGAGGCGGCGGTTCCAGCGCTGGAGGCCCTTCCGGACTGGACCCAGGAGGCCGTCCACGACTGCCTGATTGCCCTGGCGGAGTCCCTGGGCGTGAAGAACGCCACGCTGATGTGGCCGGTCCGCATCGCGGCGGCGGGCAAGCAGGTGACCCCCGGCGGCGCCGTGGAGATCTGCCACATCCTGGGAAGGGACGAGGCTCTCCGCCGTCTGAAGGCGGGCCTGGAGCGTCTGCGGGTATGATACGATATCTGAGCGGCGTATACGGCGGTCTCTGGCGGAGGGCCGGGAGTCTGGACTATGAGCTCCGCCGCACCGCCGCGGCCTTCGCCTTTCTGGCGGCGCTGGCCTTCGGCGTCTGCGCGGCCTGTCCCTCTCTGGGGCAGAGGCTGGCGGATTATCTGGCGGCGCTGCTGGGAGGTATGGGCGCGGAGGAGGAGCGTCTGTCCGCGCCTCTGCTGTTCGCTGGCAGCCTGCGGGCCTGCGTGGTGGTGATGCTGTACGGACTGCTGCCCTTTCTGTACCTGCCTGCCCTGGCACTGGGCATGAACGCCCTGGCGTTGGGGGGACTGGGGGCCTGGTATCTCCATCAGGGACATTCCGCCGCCGCCTGGCTGGCGGGGCTGCTGCCCCATGGGGTGTTCGAGCTGCCGGCCCTGGTGCTCTCCATGGCCACGGGGCTCTGCGTCTGCGGCCACCTGAGCCGCCGGCTCCTGGGGGACAAAAGCGCCCTGAGCCTGTGGGAGTGTTTGGCCCTGATCTCCCGGATGCTGTTTCTGGCGGCCGCCCCGCTGATGGCCGCTGCCGCCCTGATGGAGGTCTATGTCACGCCGGCCGCGGCCTCCTTCTTCAATTGAGCCCCGATTTTTAAATTCAACATAAAGGACTGGTTTTTCCTATGAGCAAGCTGACGATCCCCTCCGGCTACCGGATGCCCCTGACCAATAATGAGCTCCAGCGGGCCATTGAGCTGATTCACGCCGATTTTCAGCACAATCTTACCGTCCGGCTGAATCTCCACCGGGTGTCCGCGCCCCTTTTTGTGGACGGACGCACCGGCCTCAACGACGACCTCAACGGCGTGGAGCGCCCTGTCTCCTTTGACATACCGGATGTGGGCGCACAGGGACAGGTGGTCCACTCCCTGGCCAAGTGGAAGCGGCTGGCCCTGAAGCGCTATGAATTCAAGCTGGGTACCGGCCTTTATACCGATATGAACGCCATCCGCCGGGACGAGACCGTGGACAATCTTCACTCTATTTATGTGGATCAGTGGGACTGGGAGAAGCACATCGACGTCCGGAACCGCACCGTCCAGTATTTAAAGGACACCGTACAGGATATCGTAGGGGCCATCTGCGACACCGCGTCCGCCCTGCGGAACCATTTCCCGGCCCTGTCCTTCCGCCCGGAGCGGGACGTCTTCTTTATCACGACTCAGGAGCTGGAGGACCGCTGGCCGGAGCTGTCTCCCGCCGAGCGGGAGACGGAAATCTGCCGGGAGCATCCCACTGTGTTCCTCATGCAGATCGGCGGGGTTCTGCATTCCGGTGCGCGCCATGACGGCCGGGCCCCGGACTATGATGACTGGACGCTGAACGGCGATATCCTGATGTGGAATCCTGTGCTGGAACGGGCCTTTGAGGTATCCTCCATGGGTGTCCGGGTGGACGCCGCTGCACTGAAGAGGCAGCTGAAGGCAGCAGGCTGTGAGGAGCGCCGGGAGCTGCCCTTCCATCAGATGTTGCTGAAGGGGGAACTGCCCCAGTCCATCGGCGGGGGCATCGGCATGTCCCGCCTGTGCATGCTGTTGCTGGGGGCCTGCCACATTGGCGAGGTTCAGGCCAGCCTCTGGGACGAGGAAACCGTAAAGGGCTGTGAGGCGGCAGGAATTACGCTGCTGTAAACAAACCGGTCCTGACGCTGGAGCTCCAGCCGTCAGGACCGGTTTTCTTGTGCGGGCCGCCGTCCGCCCTGCCATGTCCCGGCGGCGGGGAAGAGGGGGGACCGGCCCGGTTTTCTCCGGATGCCTGTCAGGGAATCGGAAGGCCGCCGGGAATCCGTCCCGCCAGCGCAGCCAGGATGGTGAGGCGGTCCGGCGGCACCGGTTGGCTCCCGGCGTTCAGCATCCCCAGGGGGATGGACTTGTTCTCTCCGTGGCAGTCGCTGCCGCCGGAGACCAGCAGGCCCCGGGCCGAGGCAGTTTCCGCCAGCCGCCCGCAGAGGGACGGGGGATATTTGGAGTACCAGCATTCCAGCCCCATCAGGCCATAGCCGGTGAGCTCGTCCAGCATACTGGCGAACTGCTCCGGTCCAATCTCCCGCTCCCCCTCGCCGCCCAGAGGGTGGGCCCACACCGGAATGCCGCCGGAGGCCAGAACCGCCTGGACGGCGGTTTTCGCATCGATGCGGCTGCTCCCTGTGGGACAGCGGTTGATGATCTGGGTGATGGCCCTCTGGAGGTCCGGGGCGTAGCCGTATCGGACCAGCAGATTCCCCAGGTGGGGCTTTCCGGCGCTGGGGATTTGCCGCAGCCGCTCCAGTTCCTCCTCCGGAAACGTCATGCCCTGTTGGCTGAGAAAGGCAAGCCTCTTTTCCAGCTTGGCCCCCCGCAGCGCGGCGCCCCGGGCCAGGGCCTGCTGAAACGCCGGATGCGCGGCGTCGCAGGCATAGCCCAGGATGTGGCAGTTCCCGGAGTCCATGCGGCAGGAAAACTCAATGCCCGGAATGAAGGCCACGCCCTCCGGCGGCTGTTTCCTCAGCTGTTCCGCCCCGGCCACCGTGTCGTGGTCGGTCAGGGAGAACACGCGGATGCCGGCGGCCTCTGCCTGTTCCGCCAGGCGGAGGGGGCTGTCTGTTCCATCCGAGGCGGTGGAATGCGTATGGAGATCCACCCGGCAGGCGCGCTCCAAAGAGTCCGCGCCGCCGTCCAGCACCTGGACCCGGTCTGTGCACATGTCTGTTCCTCCTTCTCCAGTGTTTTTTGGGGGCGGTCAGCCCGGGAGGACAAACCGCCGGAAAAAAGCATTCGGGAGGCGTGAAAACGCCCCCCGGATGCTTTTCTGCTTCCTGGGTTTTATCGGTCATCTTCTCCGGCGGCCGCCCCGTTTTCCGTCCATGCTGCGGTTCAGGTCCGCCATTTTGCCCTCGGAGGAGGAGAGGAACTGCTTGAGCTTGTCCTCAAAGGCCTGATCTCCGGAGGGCGGCGGAGGGGGGACCGCCCGGACCCGGCCGCCCCTGGGCTGAGGGGCCGGCCTGGGCGCCGCCGCGGGCCTCGGGGCTCTGGGAGCCCGCCGCTCTCCCTCCGGCTGCGCCTTTTTGATGGATAAGTTGACCTTTCCATTCTCTGCCGACAGGACCAGGACCTTGACGGCCTGACCCGCCTGGAGAAAATCGTGTACGTCTTCAACGAATGTGTGGGCGATCTCCGAGATATGTACCAGCCCGGACCCGCCGCCCTCCAGCGCCACGAAAGCGCCGAACTTGGTGATGGTGGTGACTTTGCCTTCCAGAATACTCCCAACCTGAGGCTCCATAAGGTTTCTTGTTTCTCCTTCCGATGATTTGCGGTTACGACGGTCAGCTGCCAATAGGGAAGACGTACTCTCCGGGGAGGACCCAGCCAAGCTCCCGCCGGGCGATCTCCTGCATTTTCTCCTGGGTGGCGCCCTCGGCGATATCCGCCGCCAGGGCATCATTCTTCTGGCGCTGGATTTCCACCTCCGCGGCGACGGCGTCCCGCTCCTGCCGGGCGCTTTCTAATTGGTCCTGAAGCACATACAGACGCCAGCCTGCGGCGGTCAGCAGCGCCAGAATAACCAGCTTGACCGTCAGACCGGTGCGAATCCGCTGTCCTGCCCTTCGGGCCTTTGCCGGTTTTGCCAGCTTTTGCGGCCTTTCCCGCCTTGTTATGTCCGCCGCCTCCCCTCGTAAGCACGTTCCTGTGTCCGTCTATTTCTATTGTAAAGCATTTGCGCCAAAAATAAAAGAGATTTTTTCCGCAGAAGGCAATTTTTTTGCAGAGCTGCCTGGTCCACAGCACCGGCAGGGCCAGCAGCCGGGCCAGCCAGGCCAGCGTTTCCGTCCAAAAGGCCCACAGCGGGCGCAGCGGCTGGGAAAAGGCGCTGAAAAACAGCGCGCAGCCTCCCGCGATTCCCAGCAGCACAAAACCCCGCAGCTCCCCCGAGCTCCGGCGCAGCAGAAAGAGAAACACGCTCCCCCCCGCGGCCAGACAATACAGGGCGTCCAGCCAGCTGGTGATGCGGGGAAGCCGCAGCCGGAAGGCCCGGAGCAGATCATAAAAAAGTCCCACAGACAGCCCCAGCAGGATGGACTGCCCGAAAATCAGCAGCTGGCGGAGGGCCGCCCCGTTTCCCGCCCCCATCCTATCCAAACAGACGGCTGAAGAAGCCGCCCCGGGCCGGGCCCTGGTCCTCGTAGGTCACAGAGTCGATCCGTCCGTCCACATGCAGCTCTCCCCCGTCCAGGGACAGCTGCCCGATATGCAGGTCCTCCCCCGTGATCACCAGCGTTCCCACGGAGGTGGACATGACAATTCCCGTCTCGTCGAAGCGCTCCACGTCCTCCACTCCGGAGACCGTCAGGCGCTCCCGCCCGTCCAGTTCCAACCGGTGGGCGGCCTGGGGCATGGTATAGTCGTTCATGTCTTCGTCCCTCCCTGTCCACAGGATATGTCCCGGGGGGCGAAATCATGACTGCTATATTTCTTTATACAGGACTTCGCCCTGCCGGGGGCTCTCCGGCACGGAGAGGACCTCCACCGTCACCGCCCGGCTCCCCAGCCGCAGGGCAATCCGGTCCCCGGGCTTCACCTCGTAGGAGGCCCGGACCGGCCGGCCGTTGACGCTGACCAGGCCGTTGTCACAGGCCTCGTTGGCGATGGTCCGCCGCTTGATGAGGCGGGAGACCTTGAGATACTTGTCCAGACGCATGGTTATCCCTTCCCTTGCTGGTTCCCCTGTGCCAAAACTGCCGGCATGTCTGCCGGCAGCTGTCTGTCTATGGCGCAATGGGGGAACCTTATTTGCCGACGGTATCCTTCAGGACCTTGCCGGCCTTAAATACGGGCACCGTGGAGGCGGGAATCTCGATGGGCTCCTTGGTCTTGGGATTCCGGCCCAGCCGTGCGGCCCGGGGTTTTACCTCAAAAGAGCCGAAGCCGACCAGCTGCACTTTTTCGCCCTCTTTCAAAGCGTCGGTAATGGCGTCAAAGGTGGCGGTGATCACCAGTTCGGCATCCTTTTTGGAGACCTCCGCAGCAGCGGCAACGACGTTGATCAGTTCAGCTTTGTTCATAGTGTGCGATCCTCCTGATAATTCTTTTGTTTTATTTCTTATACGCGGATGCGTTTAAGACAGGTTTGTGGGCGCTGGATACATCTGACATCAGATGAGAAGCAGAGGCGCGAATCTCCCGGAACCTCAGCGCGGCATGGGACGGTGTGAAAGCGCTCCGGGGCCCAGCCGTCAGGCTCCGTCGCCCGGCGCACTCCCCGCAGCCTCCTTGGCCTGCTGCCACAGGGCAATCAGTTCCGCCTCGGCGTACTGGGAAAGGGGCTTGTCCGCCAGGGCTTCCACCCGGCGGAACCGGGCGTTGTATTTGTCACAGGATCGGTGGAGGGCGTCCTCCGGGTCCACGCCGGTCATCTGGCCGATTTTGGCGGCGATGAACAGCAGGTCTCCCAGCTCCTCCCGGACGCCGTGAGGCCTGTCCGGCGCGCCGCCGGCCTCCAGGGCCGTCCGCAGCTCCCGGACCTCCTCCTCCAGCTTGCCCAAGGCGCTGAGGGCGCTGTCCCAGTCGAAGCCGGCCTTGGCGGTTTTGGAGCCGATTTTCTCCGCCCGCCACAGGGCGGGCAGGGTGTGGGGCACGGATTCCACGGCGTCGGCGGTGGAGTCCTGGCGCTTTTCCTTCCGCTTCAGAATCTCCCAGTTTACCAGCACCTCGGCGCTGTCCGCCGCCGTTGCCGTGCCGAAGACGTGGGGGTGGCGGTATACCAGCTTTTGGGTCACGCCGTCCACCACGTCGTCCATGGTGAAGCGGCCCCGCTCCGTCTCAATCTGGCTGTGGAAGGCCACCTGCATCAGAACGTCCCCCAGCTCCTCGCACATGGCGGCGGGGTCGTCCCGGTCCAGGGCGTCCAGCGCCTCGTAAGTCTCTTCCAGGAAATTCCTGCGGATGGAGCCGTGGGTCTGCTCCGCGTCCCAGGGACAGCCCCCCGGAGCCCGCAGCAGACGCATGACCTCCAGAAAGTCCTGCCAGCCGTAATGGCTCTTACATTGAAAATCTACCATAGATTGTCCGCCTTTTCAAGAAATTTCAGCAAAAAACTTCTAAAACAACAAATTTTTATTTTAGACGCAGAATCTTTGTGATTTTTTGTCCATGGGGGATGGACCGCAGATCCTCCGCACGGAGAATCCGCAGGGCAATGACCAGCACCCCGTAGACCAGGACTCCGGCCAGAATGCCGCAGAAAACCGCCGCCGCGTTGGCCCCATAGGCGGAATGCCCCTTCGACAGGGCCCGGCTCACAAAGCCGCAGACCGCCCAGGCCGCTCCGCCCATGAGGATGGAGGCAATAACCGGCTTGGCGAAGATTTGGAGATACCGGGGCTTTTGAGGCGAGTACTTCCACACAAAAAACAGGTTCAGCCCCACGACAACCAGATAGCAGCAGAGGGTAGAGATAGGCGCGCCGTGGATGTTGACGTCTGGGTTTCCCACAAGAATGTAGTTCATGACGATTTTGGTGACGCCGCCGGCCACAACGGTGAAAATGGGCAGCTTTTCCCTGCCGTAGGTTTGCAGGATGGCGTTGGTCAGAATCATCAGGCAGATGAAGATGGTGGCCAGGCCCAGAATCTGGAGATGGGGCCCTGCCGCCAGGGCCGCCTCCCGCCGCCTGGGCAGCATCAGCACCATGATGGGCGTGGAGAGCACGGAGAGGCCGATTCCCGCCGGAATGGCCAGCACGGCAATCAGCCGGAAGGCGGAGGAGATGATGCGGTCCGCCTTGGCGTGGTCCCGCTGGGCCATGGCCGCCGCCGCGAAGGGGATCAGGCTCATGGTGACGGGGTAGACGAAGGAGGACACCATATTGGGCATATCCATGGCCATGCGGTACTGGCCGTTCAGCGCCGCCGCCTCCACCTCGCTCAGCAGCAGGGCGCTCTGGAGCCGTCCCATGACAATCTTCGTGTCGATGAGGTTGATGATGCCCAGGGCGGAGTTCCCCAGGGTGATGGGGATGCCGATGGCCAGCACCTGCCGCAGGATGGTCCCGCCGCCGGGGGGCACGTCCAGGGATCTGCTCCGGTTCCGGTGGCTCAGCATATACAGCACCAGGAAGCACACCGACAGAATGGTGCCGGCGGAGACGCCGAAAATGGCTCCGGCGGCCACGTTGGCCATGTCCCCTCCGGTGCGCTTCAGGAGATACCAGGCCAGAGGCAGTCCGATGCCCACCTTGCAGAGGGCCTCCAGCACCTGGGAGACGGCGGTGGGGGTCATGTTCCCCTGGCCCTGGGTATAGCCCCGCATACAGGCCAGCAGACACACGCAGAACACCGCCGGAGCCAGAGCCCGGATGGCCTGGGCGGCCATGGGGTTGGACTCGAAGGCGGCCAGCCGCGCCGCGCCGAAGAACATCAGCCCGGAGCCCGCCAGACCCAGGAAAAAGAACAGCCAGATGGCCGTGCGGAAGATTTTCCGCTTCTCGTTCTCCCGGCCCTGGGTGTGGGCCTGGCTGGTGAGCTTGGAAATGGCCAGGGGCAGACCCGCCGTGGCCAGAATGTTCAGGAAATTGTAAATCAGATAGGCGGTGTCGAAATAGGTCTTGCCCACCTCGCCCAGGATGTTGTTCAGCGGCACCTTGTAAACCGCGCCGATGAGCTTGACAATGACCACCGCGGACGCCAGAACGGCGGTGCCGCCCAGGAAAGACTGCTTTTTCTTACTTGACATGGAAAGCTTACCTCATATTATCAAAAAAATGCGCCGTCCTCTTCCTCTGGGGAAGACCGCCCCGAAACGCGGACGCCTCCACGGCCTGTCTCCAGTCTATGCGGCGGGAAAAACAGGCATGACAGGCGTGCCCGGCTCACAGCCTGCGGCCGCAGGCGCGGCAGAAGCGGTCCCCCTCCGGGATCACCGCGCCGCAGGCGGCGCAGCGTCCGTCCTCCCGCCGCAGCGAAGCCAGCTCGGCCTTCAGCACGTCGATCTCCCGGAGCTTTTCCAGCAGGGCGTCCGTGGGGGTGGGGGTGCCGGTGTGGGTGGCGTAGACCATCCGGCCCGCCTCCGCCAGGCGCGCCTCCTCCTCCCGCTCCAGCTCCGCAATCCGCTGCCGCAGCCGGACAGCGGAGACCAGCTCCCCCGTTTTCCGGCAGACGCCGCAGGCCGCGCCGGCAGCGGTCCGCCGGACCGTGTGCAGCAGCTCGTTCAGCTTCTCATCCATCCAGTTCTGCCTCCTTTTCCGAATCCCCCCGGCGCTCCCGGGCTCCGGCGGGTTCTCCCTGTCTGTTATGCCCGGTTTTCCCCGCTTTCACCCCGGTCATAAAAGGCGGCGAAGGCCGCCTGATTGGCCTCCTTTTTTTCGGGCCGCTCCATGTACTCCTTGGGATACTTGGGGTTGAAAACCCGCTGGATGCGGCGGCTCTTCAGCACCGGGTCCACCATTTTGGTGGACCCTCCCGCGCCGAAGGAGAGGATGGAGCACAGTTCCGACATGATATAGATGTTGTACAGGCAGGCGCCCCCGGGCAGGCTCCAGCCGATGTTCTCGAAGCTGCCGGACATGTATTTCTGCCTGTAGAGATAATAGGGGGCGTAACCGGCCCGGCGCAGGACGGACCCGGCGTAATCCAGCATCTCCCCCACAGCCTGAGGGCCGGGGATGGAGAGCCCCTCGGTGAGGATACGGCTGCCCTTTTTCAGGGACAGGGTGTGAACGGTGATGTTGTCCGTGCCGAACCGGAGGCAGCGGTCCAGGGAACGGCGGAAGCCCTCCGCCGTGTCCTCGGGGAGCCCGGCGATCAGGTCCATGTTCACGTGGCGGAAGCCGGTTTTCGCCACCAGCTCCATGGCGGCCTCGATGTCCCCGGGGCTGTGCCGCCGCCCGATGGCCCGGAGGACGTGGTCCTCCATGGTCTGGGGGTTCACGGAGACCCGGGTGGCGCCGTGGTCCTTCAGGACGGCCAGCTTTTCTGCCGTGATGGTGTCGGGCCGCCCCGCCTCCACGGTGATTTCACCGCCGGGGTCCAGGGCGGGGCCGAAGGCCTCTTCGCATGCCGTCAGTACCCGGTCCAGCTGCGCCGCCGACAGGGTGGTGGGGGTGCCGCCGCCCATATACAGGGCCCGGACCCGGAACCCATGGCGCCGGACCATGCTCCCGCCGGCGGCGAGCTCCGCCGTCAGAGCGTCCACATAGGGCTCCACCAGAGAAAGGCTCTTCTCCACCGACTGGCTGACAAAGGAGCAGTAGGCGCACCGGGTGGGGCAGAAGGGGACGCCGATATAGACAGCGATGTCCCGGGGCCCCAGATCTCCCCCGGCCTCAAAGGCCGCAAGGCCGGTCTCCGCCGCCAGGGCGGCCCGCTCCGGCGTCACGTAATAATTCCGTTCCAGCAGCGCCCGGGCCTCCTCCGGAGTCTTCCCCTCCGCCAGGGCCTGGGTCGTCAGCTTGTCGGGGCGCACGCCGGTGAGCATCCCCCAGGGGGGCGTGTTTCCGGTAAGGCTCTGGTATGCCTGGAAGAAGCAGGCCCCAATGGCGTGCCGCCGCTGGCCCTCCCGGTCATAGTCCGTGCCGGAGAGGGAAGCGGTGTGAAAGGCCGCCGCCTTCCCGCCAAGATGGCAGAGGTCCGTGGTGACCAGCAGCCGTCCCGCTTCCTCCCGGCAGGAGACCACGGCCCAGCTCTCGTCTCCGGGCTGAATGGGCTCATAGACCGGCAGCTCCCCGGGGAACAGGTTCAGCAGACTCTGCTCCACGGTGTAGCGCTCGTCGTGGCCCTCAAAAATCAGTTTCATGGCGTCTCCTGAAGGGCCTGGCGGAGGTAGGGGTTGTTCTTCCGCTCCTCCTCCAGGGTGGTGGGCTCCATGTGGCCGGGATAGACGGCGGCGTCCCCGTTCATCATCCCAAACACCCGCAGACTGCTCATCATTTTGCCCACATTCCCGCCGGGGAAGTCCGTCCGGCCGCAGGAGCCCTGAAACAGGGTGTCGCCGCAGAACAGGGGCCCGCCGCTGACACGCAGGGTTACGCTGCCCTCGGAGTGGCCGGGGGTGTGGATGGGGTGGATATTCAGACAGCCAAAGGGCAGGTCTTTCGCCTTATGTGTTTCCACATCCCAATCATTGAACGCCTTGTAATAATGAAGCTGCTTCACCGGGCATTTGGGGTCCTTCAGCATGGCCGGGACGGGGAAAAGCTGCGGATCCACGCCCTGGACGTCTTTTTTGTGGATATGGATTTTGGCCTCCGGGAACGCCGCCGCCAGCTCCGGCAGGGCGTCCACGTGGTCATAGTGTCCGTGGGTCAGCAGGATATACTGGAGCTTCACGCCCTGCCGCTGGATTTCCCGGATAATCCGCGGCGCATCCCCGCCGGGGTCAATGACCGCTGCCAGGCCGGCGTGCTTCTCAGTCAAAATGTAGCAGTTTGTCTCCAGCGGCCCAACTTCCATCCGGCAGATTTGCAAAACCGACTGTCTCTGGTTCGCCGGAAGCTCATAGGACAGGTCCTGGAAACCGGTAAAATCCACCGTCCCGGTCTCCCAGACCTGCCGGAACTTCTCCACCGCCCCGGCATAATCGCCGTACCACTCCACCAGGGCAATGCCGCCGGGGGTGGAGGGGCCTTGGGCTCCGGACCAGCCGCAGCCCACGATATACTGCCCCGCGTGAGGTCCTTTCAGGGCCACGGCGCTCTGGATATACCAATAGTCCGTTTCGCCCTCCTGCTCCAGGACCAGGAAGCTGTCGGGATCGGAGGGATGCAGGCGGTCCAGCTCCTGTTCAATGTGCTCCCAGGCGGCGGGGCGTATTTCCCCCCTTACTGTGCGAAGGGTCCAGGTCAGGCCCTTCTCAGGCTGCTTTTGCGGAATCGTTTCCATGTCAGGTCCTCCTTTCAGGTCAGGGATGCTCCGTGTCAAACCAGATGGTCACCGGCCCGTCGTTCCGGGAGTCCACCTGCATGTCGGCTCCGAACTCGCCGTGCTCTACGGTGAAGCCCCGTTCCCGGCAGCGGGCCATGAACCACTCATAGCCCTGGACCCCCAGCTCCGGCCTGGCCGCGCCGGAAAAGCCCGGACGGCGGGAGGAGGTGTCGGCGTACAGGGTGAACTGGGACACCACCAGCAACGCGCCGCCCACCTGCTCCAAACTCAGGTTCATTTTGCCGTTTTCGTCCTCGAAGACACGGAGATTGCAGATTTTGTCCGCCAGCTTCCGGGCGGTCTCCTCTGTATCGCCGGGGCCCACCCCCAGCAGAACCAGAAAGCCCCGGCCAATCCGGCCGTTGACTCGCTCCTCAATGGTGACAGACGCGTGCTTCACGCGGGTGACGACTGCGCGCATAGGCGGTCCCTCCTGATTTCATTTCAATTCTTGTTTTGCGCTGATGCACAGGCCGCTTTCGCGGGGATTCACTCCCATGAGGGCCGTTCCCACGGGGGCCGCCTCCCGGCGGGGTCCACGGCAGTGGGCCACTGCGGCAGCAGTTCTACGCAAAAGCGGCCCCACAGGGAGGTCTCCCGATAGAAGGTCTGTGGGGCCTGACCCCTTGGTCAGGCCATACCCCCACAGGCCCCGGCTCCTTCTATGGCCCGGTCAGGGGACCGGGCCCCACAGAGTTCATCCCATCCATGCGGCCCCCACGGCAGCGGGCCCCCACGGCAGCGGGCCCCTGCGGCAGCAGTTCCCCGCGAAAGCGGGCCCCCACGGGAGTGGAACTCATCCTGCCGGCCGTGTGACGCTGAGGACACCGGAAATCTGATGAAGCTTGTTCATGATGGCCTTCATCTGGGCTCCGTCCCGGACCCGAATCTCCAGGCGGATCAGGGCGAAGCCGTCCTCGGTGCTGCGGGACTGGAGGCCGCAGACGAAGGTATTTGTGGTGGACAGGGCGGCGGAGATGTCCAGAATCAGGTTCATCCGGTCCTTGCAGACCACCTCGATGGATGTGGGATAGCTCTCGTTGGTGTCGCTGCCCCAGGAAACCTTGAGCCAGCGGCCCTCCTGGCCCGCCCGGCGCTCCGGCGCGGCGTTGGGGCAGTCGCAGCGATGGACGGACACGCCGTAGCCCCGGGTGATGAAGCCCACAATCTCGTCTCCCGGCACGGGGGTGCAGCAGCGGGAGAACTTCACCAGGCAGTTGTCCAGCCCCTCCACGATGATGCCCTGCTCGCTCTTCAGGGGCCGGGGAGGGGGGGACTGGACGGGCTCCTCCAGCCTGGAGGCCTGTTCCTCCTCCGCCTGGTGCTGGCGCTGGATGCGCTGGAGCTCTCCCCTCATCCGGCTGACGGCCTTCTGGGCGGTGAAGCCGCCGTAGCCGATGGCGGCATACATCTCGTCCAGGGAGCCGTAGGACACCTTTTTCAGCAGAATGGGCAGGCTGTCCGCCGCGGTGACGTCCTTCATGGACAGGCCCGCGTGCTTCAGCTCCTGTTCAAAGGAGGCACGGCCATTGGCGATGTTTTCCTCTTTTTTCTCCTTTTTGAACCACTGGCGGATTTTGCTCCGGGCCTCGCTGGATTTGGCAATCTTCATCCAGTCCCGGCTGGGGCCCTTGGCGGCCTTGGAGGTCATGATTTCCACTATGTCGCCGTTTTTCAGCGTGTGGTCGAATGTGACAATGCGGTTGTTCACCTTGGCCCCCACCATCCGGTTGCCCACGGCGGAGTGGATGGCATAGGCGAAGTCGATGGGCGTGGCCCCGGCGGGCAGGTTCTGCACGTCTCCGTTGGGGGTGAAGACAAAGACCTCGTCGGCAAACATGTCGACCTTCAGAGAGTGGATATAATCCTCGGCGTCCGCGCCCTCCTGGTTCTCCAGCAGGCGGCGGACCCACTCATATTTTCCCTCGGTGCCGGCGCCCTGGCCGTTCTGCTTGTATTTCCAGTGGGCGGCCACGCCGTACTCGGCAATCTCGTGCATCTCCCGGGTCCTGATCTGCACCTCGAAGGGGATGCCGTCGGGGCCCATGACGGTGGTGTGGAGGGACTGGTAGCCATTGGGCTTTTTGGTGCCGATATAGTCCTTGAACCGCCCCGGAATGGGCTTGTAGATGTCGTGGATGACGCCCAGCACGTTATAGCAGTCCCCCACGTTCTCCACCAGAACCCGGAAGGCAAAGAGGTCGAAGATTTCGTCCAGGGATTTGTTCTGGCTGAACATTTTGCGGTAGATGGAATAGGGGTGCTTGATGCGGCCGTAGACCATGTGCTCAATGCCCAACTGGTCCAGCCGCTCGCCGATCTGAAGCTGAATGCGCCGGGTAAAGGCCTCGTATTCCTGGCTCTTGGCGTCCAGCCGGGAGACGATTTCCTCATAGCCCACCGGGTCCAGATATTTGAGAGACAGGTCCTCCAGCTCCCACTTCATCCGCTGCATGCCCAGCCGGTGGGCGATGGGGGCGTAAATCTCCATGGTCTCCAGAGATTTCTGCTTCTGCTTCTCCGGGGACTGGTATTCCATGGTCCGCATATTGTGGAGCCGGTCGGATATCTTGATGAGAATGACCCGGATGTCCTTGCTCATGGCGATGAGCATTTTCCGCAGATTCTCCATCTGCTCGTCTTCCTTGGTGGCATACTGGATGCGGGTCAGCTTGCTGACCCCCTCCACCAGGTCGGCAATGGTGGGGGAGAAGAGCCGGGCCACGTCGGCGTGCTCCGCCGGGGTGTCCTCAATGACGTCGTGAAGCAGGGCGGCCTCGATGGATTCCGAGTCCAGCTTCAATTCCTCCGCCACAATCTGGGCCACCGCCAGAGGATGGATGATATAGGGCTCGCCGCTCTTGCGCTTCTGACCCTGGTGGCACTGGTCGGCGTATTCAAACGCGGCGTGGATATGGCCCAGGTCGGCGGCGGGGTTGTATCCCCGTATGGTTTTTTCCAGCAGCTCATACTGTTCCTGAACAGTCATGCCGTCACACCTCCTGAGATCCGGCGGGGCGTCCCAGCCGGACGAGATAGGGACAGGCGTCCAGATTCACCTTTCCCTGAATGGGCATCAGGCAGAGGATGATCCGGTCGTCCTTCCGCGTCAGGGCAATCAGGCCCCGCTCCTGGAACACAGCCAGGGCCAGGGCGGCCCGGAGAAAGCTCTCGCTGCCTCCCATCCGGGCCGCCAGCGTCCGGAGATAGGGGAGGTAGTCCTCTTCCGCCTTTCCCTGGCGGAGCCGCCGTTCCAGAGCCACCCAGCAGGCGGCGTACTGGCTGCGGGAGGCCCGGAGCCGGACGGTCTCCTGGGGGGAGAGGGGTCCGGCGTCCTCCACCAGGCGGCGGACCAGGTCCAGGGAGTCCGCCTCGTTCCGGCTGGGGGCCAGGGAGGGACGGATGTCCACCAGCTGAAGCTGTAACGTCGTACAGCCCCGGAAGGTATTGGCCTGGAGGTAAAAGGCGGCGTCCACCCGGCTGCCGGGGACGACGCCGCACTCCTCTTCCGTCACGGAGAAAAAGATGGCGTCAAAGCGGCAGACCCCCTTGGAAAGCCGGAGCTTCAGGTGCCGCCCCTGGCCCACGGACTGGAGGCTTTCCACCGTGGCCCCCAGCAGGGCGAACACAGGCCGGGGATTGCCGGAGCCATAGGGCTCCAGGGGCTCCAGTGAGGCCTCCTGCTCCAGGGTCAGCTCACAGGGGGAGCCCACGGCGGCGTCCACCTCCAGGGAGCTCACCGGGGGCTCCCCGCCGGTGAGGGAACGGACATAGCGGTTCATCTTCTCCCGGAAGGGGCCGATGTTGGCCTCGGAAATGGTGAAGCCGGCGGCCAGCTCGTGGCCGCCGAAGCCGTCCAGAAGGTCGGAACAGGCCTCCAGCGCCGCGAAGAGGTTCAGCCCGCCGTAGGACCGGCAGGAGCCCCGGCCGGTGCCGTCCTTCAAATGAATCATGAAGCTGGGGCAGGAGTACTTTTCGCTGAGACGGGAGGCCACGATGCCCACTACGCCCTGGTGCCAGTGTTCACTGGCCAGAACCAGGGCGCTGCGCTCCTCCGTCCGCAGGTCCCCGATCTGGTTCACCGCGTCGGCGCAGATGGCCTGCTCCACCATCTGCCGCTCCCGGTTCAGCTCGCACAGGGCCCGGGCCAGCTCCTCCGCCCGGGCGGGGTCGCTGGTCTCCAGAAGGTCCGCCGCCAGGTCCGCCGCCCCCATGCGTCCGGCGGCGTTGATCCGGGGGGAGAGGACAAAGCCAATCTGAACGGAGGTGATGGGCCGGCCCAGCAGGCCCGCCTCCCGCAGAAGGGCGTGGACGCCCACGAAATCCGTGTGGGGCAGGGCCTCCAGCCCGCAGGAGACGATGGCCCGGTTTTCCCCCTCCATCCGCATCACGTCGGCTACGGTGCCGATAGCGGCCAGGGTGCAGTACCGGGCAAAGAGGGCGTCCTCCCGGCTCTCGCCCCCCAGGGCCAGCACCAGCTTCAGCGCCACGCCGCAGCCCGCCAGGTATTTGAAGGGATAGGGGCAGTCCGGCCTGTGGGGGTCCACCACCGCCGCGGCGTCCGGCAGGGCCTCCTTGCACTCGTGGTGGTCCGTCACCACCACGTCCAGGCCGATGGAGTTGGCAAAATCCACCTCCTCGTTGCCTGTGATGCCGCAGTCCACCGTAATCATCAGCGTGGCCCCCTGGTCCCGGAGACTCTGAATGGCGGGCTTGGAAAGGCCGTAGCCGTCCTCAATCCGCCGGGGGATATACCGCAGGCAGGGAACGCCGCAGCTTTTCAGATAGTCCAGCAGCAGCACCGTGGAGGTGATGCCGTCCACATCATAATCCCCGAAGACGGCCACGGTCTCCCCCCCGGTAATGGCCCGCTGAATCCGGGCCACGGCCCTGTCCATGTCCCGCATCAGCATGGGGGAGAGGGTCAGACGCCGCTCACACTCCAGAAAATCCGCCGCCGCCTCCGGAGAGGCGATGCCCCGGGACGCCAGCACCAGCGCCATCAGATACGAATATCCCGCGGCCCGCAGCCGGGAGACCTCCTCCTCCGCAGGGACGCCGATATTCCATTTTTTGTATTTCATTTTAAGGGGACCCCCTTTCCTGCATGGCCTTAAGAACCATGAGACTGCTGGATAACTTGTATAGTATAGCAGAAAAGGCGGAAAAGGTAAAGTAAAAATCGCTTGCTTTCCGGCGCTTCCCGGTGAATTTCCCCGGCTTTTTCAGGATTCGACAGGACCTGTTTGACGAAAGGGGAAAAATCTGTTAAAATGAGCTGGATTTTCCCGCCGGGCCGTGCCCCGCGGAAAAGGATTTGAAAGGAGCGATGGAACGATGAAGCGACAATTCCGGCGGCTGTCCGCCAGTCTGGCGGGCCTGGTTCTCTGCGCCCTGCTGGCCCCCGTTCTGACGGCCTCCGCCGCCGCCCCGTCCGACGTGCCCGCCGGGTTCTGGGCGGAGGAGGACATCCGCCGCTGTGTGGAACAGGGTTATTTCTATCTGGAAGGCGGCAGCCTCTTCGGCGTGGGCAAGGAGATGACCCGGGCCGAGTTTGTGGTGGTGCTGTGCCGGTTTTTCGGCTGGAAGCCCACCATCCCCCCCAGAGTGGTCTATGAGGACGTTTCCGACGACGCCTGGTATGCCGGCGCGGTGGAAATCGCCTACCGGGAGGGCGCCATCACCGACCAGAACGGCGGCTTCCGGCCAGACGATCTCATCACCCGCAGCGAGGCGGCCTCTATGCTGGTCCGGGCCCTGGGCTACGGCACTATTGCCGGACTGGTCCAGGATTTTCCCCATCCCTTCCAGGACGTGCGGGCCAACAGCGGCTATATCTCCATGGTCTACGGCCTGGGTCTGATGGACGGCACCTCCGTCACCGTGTTCTCGCCCAACGACACCATCACCCGGGAACACGCGGCGGTGATTCTCATGCGCCTCTATGACAAGATTCACTCCGGCGGGGGCAGCCGGACCGGCCTGATCTCCTCCGCCGAAGACCTGCCCGGCCTGAAGGGCTATGAGTCCGTGTCCATCTCCGCCGCCCGTCTGGTTTACAACGGGGCTCCCCAGATTTCCCCCAGCCTGGAGGACGAAGAGCTGGAGGAAATCCGGGACCTCGCCCGGACGTCCGGGGCCCGGCAGCTGCTCCATGTCTCCGGAGGGCCCTACCAGCTCCGGGAGGGCGGCGCCGGGGAAATGGCGGACGTGCTGCTGGAGGCCGTGAAGAACGGGAAGTACGACGGGCTGACCCTGGAGATTTCCGGCCTGACCACCACCCCCCAGCGGAAGGAGCTGACCGCTGTTGTGGAGGCGGTCCGGCAGGGACTGGGGGAAAAGCTCCTGTACATCATTGTGGAGGCCCCCGCCTGGAAGGGGACCATCTCCGGATATGACTACGCCGCCCTGGGAGAGGCGGCGGACAGGGTGATTCTCCGGGTGAGCTCCCCGGCGGGCAGCAGCGCCGGCGGCACGCCCACCTCGCCGCCGGAGCCTCTGGAAGAGGTCTATTACGCCCTGAGCCGGATGCGGGGCCTGGTGGACGCCGGGAAGCTGAGCCTGATGGTCAGCGCCTCCGGAACCGCCTGGGAGGACGATGAGGCGGCGGAGCCCCTCACCGGCACGGAGATTCAGAAGCTGCTGGAGGACCCGGATACCCGGACCTATTACTCCGGCCGCTATGCCAGCGCCTATTCCCAGCTGGAGTCCCCCCGGAGCACCCTCACCGTCTGGTATCTCAACGGCCCGGCCATTCAGGAGCGGGTCCGGCTGGCCCGGCTGTTTGGCGTGGAGCAGCTCTGCCTGTCGGAGCTCAGCGGCGTCATGGCCGAGACGGCGGAGGCCATGCCCTGAGCGGAGGGCAGAACAAGCGGGCCCCCATCGAACTGCGATGGGGGCCCGGCGCATAGATGACGCTCAGACGGTCAGATATTACAGAAACCGCTTCATCCCGTCGGTGGCCTCGGAGGGATCGGCGCTGATGGTAACGGTGAATTTGATGTTGTTTCGCTCACCGAACGTGTCCAGCCAATTCAGGAAGCCCTCGGTTTCGGCGTCCGCGCCGTGGCCGACGGTTTTGCACAGATTGTCAATAAACACGTGGGAGATATCGTAATTTCCGGCATAAAGGCCGCTGATAAAGCCGCGGAAGAGATCGTAGTTGTTCAGCTTGTATTCCTGCGCGTCTATGAGGCGGATGTGATAGTGGATATCATACGTCATATTCCGGTTGGCCTCAATACAGACCACATTTCCCGGTTCGTCCTTCGCCGCGTTGTTGATCAGTTCAATGAGCTGCTTCGTCTTGCCGGAACCCTTCATGCCCATAATCAGTCTGACCATGGTAAATCACTCCTGTCATTTTAGTATATTGCTGGGGGGAGACTTCTGCATTCAGGATACCACACTCCCGAGAAAAAAACAATGCAAAAACTGAAATTTGCCAAATCGTTCACAGTTTTCCGGCCAGCCTGGGTTCCCTGGCGGGATCCGGGGCGAAAAACCGCTCCCGTTCCGCCGCCTCCGGCGTCCGGAAGGGGTCCACGTCCAGCAGCCCGCAGGAGAGGCCGCAGGCGTATTGAAAGAAGCTGACCAGAGCCCCCAGCGTGCCGGCGGTTTTGCCGGGGGCGCTCAGAAGGACCAGGGGCACACCCTCCGGGCTGCGGCCCGGAAGGGACTCCTGGGACCGGAGCCTGTCCGCCTCGCCCAGGACCAGGACCGTCTCGAAGACCGGCAGCCGGCCGCCCCGGATGGCCTGTCCCAGAGTGGGGAGGTCCTGGGGATAGAGGGCCCAGGCGGGAAACAGGCCCTTGCCCTCTCTGGCCTCGCTGCCGGCGCACAGCCGCTGCCTCCACTCCAGCAGACCCCGGAGGGAGGGGTCCCCGTAGCCCGCCAGCACCTCCGCGGCCCGGCCAGAGCGGTAGAGCTGGTGGCGGATGGAGGCATAGCGCCAGGCGGGATTCTCGAAGGAGTCTGTCCCGCAGAGCTCCATCATCTCCGCCGCTCCCGCCAGCAGGGCATCCACGTCCGCCCCAGCGGCGGCGGCGGGCAGCAGCCCCGCCGTGCTCAAAAGCTCCCAGCCGCTCCAGGGCAGGGGCTCCGGCCCCTCCTCAAAGGAGAGGAAGCGCCGCCGGGCCTCCTCCGGCCCATAGCGCCGTTCCAGCAGGGAGCGGAGCGCCAGGGACAGACGGCACAGGGCCGGGTCCTCCTCCGCGCCGGGCATGACGGCGGCGGAGAAATCCGCTTCCTCCAGAGCCGGCAGGACCCGTTCCGGGGCGTCTCCGCTGTCCAGGAACAAAAGCTCCGGCCCCGCTCCGGGGACGCGGAGGCACTCCGCCAGCCCCCTGGGGCCGGGGCCCCCTCCCAGCACCGCCAGAACTCGGGACCCGGCCCGGAGCCTTGCGGCGGCGGCCCGGAGCCGGTCCGTCTCCTCCGCCTGCCGGGCCGGCAGGCGGACCCAGGGCTCCGACCGGAGCTTTTCCCGGACCCGCCTGAGCCGGGGGGCCAGAGCCGCCTCATAGGGCAGGGGCAGGAAGGTCTGCGCACGGAACAGCGTCACATCCAGCATCATATGTACATCCTTTCTTCCGGGGCGTGTTGTGTTCCGGCAAGTATATCACGCCGCCCCGTCCCGGACAAGCGAAACCCGTCGAAGCCGGTTTTCAGGCCGCGCCCAGAAAGGCGGTGCGCAGCAGCCGGGCCAGCATCTGCCCATAGGTAATCCGGGGAATCTCCTCCCCCGCCAGCAGGGGGAGCTCCGCCACGACCTCCTCTCCGGAGGTGACGGTCAGGGTTCCCAGCTGGTCCCCCAGGGCCACCGGGGCGGGGACCGAGGGCTCCAGCGTCACCGACTGGCCCAGGCTTCCGGCCCTGGACTTCTCCAGCAGCAGCGTGCCTCCCTCCGCCAGCACCGGCTGGACGGTGGCCTGGGTGCCCAGCTCCACCGGCACCGGCGGCAGCGGGGCGTCGGGGGTGATGTTCCGCAGAGCGTAGTTGGCGAAGCCGTAGCTTAGAAGGGTCTGGGCATCCTCGAAGCGCTGGGCGGAGGTGGCCCCCTTCATGACGGCGGCGATGAGCTCCATGCCCTCCCGCTCCGCCGTGGCGGAAAGGCAGTAGAGGGCGCTGTCGGTGGAGCCGGTTTTCAGACCCGTGGCCCCGTCGTAAAAGCGGATGAGGCGGTTGGTGTTCACCAGCTGGGATTCCCCGTTCCGCAGGCTGTCCATCCAGATGGTTGTGAACTGGCGGATGTCCGGGTGGTTCAGAATCAGCTCCCGGCTCATGAGGGCGATGTCGTGGGCGGAGGTGACATGGCCCTCCGCCGGGAGGCCCGTGGCGTTCCGAAAGGTGGTGTCCTTCATGCCCAGCTCCGCCGCCCGCTGGTTCATCCGCTCCACAAAGGCGTCCTCGCTGCCGGCCACGGTCTCCGCCAGGGCCACGGCGCAGTCGTTGGCGGAGACTACGCAGACGGCCTTGAGCATGTCATGGACGCTCATCTGCTCGTTTTCCTTCAGCCAGATCTGGGACCCGCCCATGGAACAGGC
The DNA here is from genome assembly GCF_947654275.1 of uncultured Oscillibacter sp. Classification (GTDB taxonomy): domain Bacteria; phylum Bacillota; class Clostridia; order Oscillospirales; family Oscillospiraceae; genus Oscillibacter. The sequence continues at coordinate 53,647 of NZ_CANTJS010000002.1, forward strand.
GTGGGCGGAGGCGGTAATCATATCGTCGTAGCTCAGCTGGCCGCCGTCGATGGCCTCCATGGTCAGCAGAAGGGTCATGACCTTGGTGACGCTGGCGGGCTCCAGTTTGACGTGCTCGTCCTTGGCGAAGAGGACCGTGCCCGTCTCCTTTTCCATCAGCAGGGCCGAGGGCGCCTGAACCTCCACGGCCCGGGCGGCGGTGGCCAGCAGCAGGGCGGCCGCGAGACAGCCCCCGAGTCTTTTCCCGATTCCTTTTTTCATGGTGATCCCCCTTTGCGGTTTTGCCGTTGCGACGCTGTATCCTATGAGAAAGGGGGGACATTCATGACAAGTCCGGTTGACCGGGCGGGCCGGCTGTGCTATGCTGAGGACGAACAGAGCCGGAACGCCCGGGTCCCGCTTCCCCGGAGGCGGGAGCCGGCGGCCGGAACAAACAGAAAGGATGAAATACATATGGCGGAAAAAACTTCCTTCGGCGTGACCCGGGACAACGTGCCCGTGGAACAGTACACCCTGCGGCAGGGGGCCCTCTCCTGCGACATTCTCACCTACGGCGCGGCCCTCCGGGCCCTGCGGGTCCCGGACCGGGCGGGCAGGCCTGTGGACGTGGCGCTGGGCTTTGACAGCATCGGGGACTACCAGACCCAGAACAAATTCATGGGGGCCGTTGTGGGCCGCTTTGCCAACCGCATCGGCGGGGCCCAATTCACCCTGAACGGGCGGGACTATCCCCTGGCTGCCAACAACAACGCCGTCAACCACTTCCACGGCGGCCTCCGGGGCTTTGACAAGCAGGTGTGGACCGTGGGAGACGCCGGAGAAACCCGGCTGGTTCTCAAGCTGTCCAGTCCGGACGGCCAGGAGGGCTACCCCGGCGCGCTGGACGTGTCGGTCACCTATGAGCTGACGGAGGAGGGCCTGTCCGTCCGTTATCTGGCCTCCTGTGACCAGGACACCCTCTGCAACCTCACCAACCACACCTATTTCAATCTGGCGGGACATGACAGCGGCCCGGTGACGGATCAGATCATTCAGCTGTTCGCCTCCTTCTACACCCCCGCCGACACCCTATCCATCCCCACCGGCGAGGTTCTGAGGGTGGAGGGCACCCCCATGGACCTTCGGGTTCCCGGGCCCATCGGACGCAGCATCGACGAGGATTTCCCCCAGCTGGCCTTCGCCGGGGGCTATGACCACAACTGGGCCATCGACGGCCAGGCCGGTTTCCTGCGGCCCGCCGCCCTGGCCTGGAGCGAGGCCACCGGCATTCAGCTGGAGGTTCTGACCACCCAGCCCGGCGTTCAGTTCTACACCGGGAATCACCTGGAGGGCTGCATCCCCGGCAAGGGCGGCGCGCCCTACGGAAATCGCTGGGGCTTCTGCCTGGAGACCCAGCGCTTCCCCGACGGGCCCCATTACGGGCATTTCCCCTCCTGCGTTCTCAAGGCCGGGGCGCTCTACAGCGAGGAGACGGTTTTCCGCTTTTCCGTGAGGGGACAGGGGATTTGACCGGAGACCTTTCCAGGCAGAGAGAAAGAGAGGAACATCAGATATGGAGAATAACAGGCCCAGAGGCCGGGAACGGCGGGTGACCGGCCCCGGCAAAACGGTCCGGAGACGGGGCGAGGGACTGGGAACCGGCCCGGTGGGCGGCGGCATACCGGGCGGCGGAACGGCAGGAGGGGAGGGCCGGCGGCAAAGCGGCGGCGGCTCCCGGAACGGCGGCGGGGGCGGCATGAGGCTGATTGTGCTGCTGCTGGCGCTGCTGCTGGGCGGAGGCGGCGGCGTGACCGCTCTGCTGGGAGGCGGGGCCTCCGGCGGCCAGACGTCCCAACCTCCCCAGACATCTCAGACGTCCCAGGGCGGCGGCACGGACTGGGCCTCGGTGCTGGGCGGTCTGGGGGGCGGCAGCGTCTCCGCCGGCTGGCAGAGCCAGCCCAACACCGGCCGCCTGGACGAGACGGTGCACCCGGAGGCCCGGCCCCGGTATACCTCCCTGGCGGGGGAGGGCAGGGACACCGCCCTGGAATCCCGCAGCGGCATGGGCACCGCCGACCTTCAGGAGATGCTGGACGCCCGGTTCGGGAGGGATATCAACCTGCTGGTGTACACCGGCGGCTGCAAGGCCTGGAAGAACCAGGCGGTCAGCAGCGCCGTCAATCAGATCTGGCAGGTGCGGGACGGGAAGCTGGTCAGCCTCCGGAAGGACCTGGGCAGCGTCTCCATGACCGACCCGGCGACGCTGTCCGAATATATCCGCTGGTGTGCCGGGAATTACCCGGCCAGCCGGTACGCGCTCATTTTGTGGGACCACGGCGGGGGCTCCGTCAGCGGCTACGGCTATGACGAGAAATTTGCCTCCACCGGCTCCATGAGCCTGGCGGGTCTGGACGAGGCCCTGGAGGACGCCGGGGTGAAGTTCGACTTCATCGGCTTCGACGCCTGCCTGATGGCCACAGCGGAGACCGCCCTGACCCTCACCCGCTATGCGGACTACCTCATTGCCTCCGAGGAGACGGAGCCGGGGGTGGGCTGGTACTATACCGACTGGCTCACGGACTTCGGACAAAACGTTTCCCAGCCCACCGTCCAGGTGGGGAAGAGCATTGTGGACAGCTTTGTGGACACCTGCGCCGCCAAATGCCCCGGACAGCTCACCACCCTCTCCGTCATCGACCTGGCGGAGCTGGAGGCCACGGTTCCCCAGGCTCTGGCGGACTTTTCCAGCTCCACCTTCGGCCTGATCCGGGACCGGGACTACCAGACTGTCTCCAATGCCCGGAGCGGAGCCAGGGAGTTTGCCCGCTCCAGCAAAATCGACCAGGTGGACCTGGTGCACCTGGCCCGCAATCTGGGGACTAGAGAGGGCGCAGCCCTGGCGGAGGCCCTTCTGGGGGCGGTGAAGTACAACCGCACCTCCTCCAACATGACCAATGCCTACGGCGTGTCCGTCTATTTCCCCTACCGCTCGTCCTCCGCCGTGGACCGGGCCGCCTCCACCTACCGGGAAATCGGCCTGGACGACGGCTATATCCAGTGCATCCGGGCCTTTGCCAGTCTGGAGGTCAGCGGTCAGGCCGCCTCCGGCGGCACGGCCTCGCCTCTGCCTGCCCTGATGGGGCAGCTGCTGGGGGCCTCCGGCGGCGGGGAGGACATCGCCAATCTGCTGGCCGGTTTCCTGGGCGGCGGCTTTGACCGGGTCTCCGGCCTGGACAGCGGCAATACCGATTTCCTGAGCGCCGGGGCGCTGAGCACGGAAGAGACTGCCCAATACCTGGCGGACCACCGCTTCCCGGCGGACGCCCTGCTGTGGCAGGAGGGAGCGGAGGGCGCGCCTGTGCTCCGCCTGGAGGAAGCCCAGTGGTCCCTGGTCCAGGACCTGGAGCTGAATTTGTTCTACGACGACGGCCAGGGCTATATCGACCTGGGGCTGGACAATGTCTTCCGGTTTGACGGGGACGGCGGCCTGCTGGGGGACGTGGAGCAGGCCTGGCTGGCCATTGAGGGACAGCCGGTGGCCTATTACCATACCGCCACCGTGGACGACGGGACCAGTTACGCCATCACCGGCCGGGCGCCCGTGCTGCTGAACGGGGAGCGGGCGGAGCTGCTTCTGACCTTCGACAACGACCGCCCCGATGGATATGTGGCCGGCGTGCGGGCCGTGTACGCCGCGGGGGAGACGGAGACCGTGGCCAAGAGCGAAACGGAGCTCCGCCCCGGGGACACCCTGGAGTTCCTCTGCGATTACTACAGCTATGACGGGGACTACCAGGACAGCTATCTCCTGGGCGAGCCTCTGACGGTGACGGAGGCCCCCCTGACGGTGAGCGACGTGCCCCTGGAGGGCTCCGTCCGGGCCTGCTACCGCTTCACCGACCTGTACAATCAGCACTACTGGACGCCGCCCGTGCCCTCCGCCGGCTGAGAGCCTGTTTAAAATCTCCCCCCACACGTCTTGACAGCGTATTTTCCGCCCTGACTGCGTTAAAAATCCTTGCCATCCGTCAGGATGCCTGCGGATTTTTGCCTTGCAGGACAAAAAATCCCCTCGCCAATACGCACACGTTGAGATTTTAAACAGGCTCTGAGAGACGGAGAGCCCCGGTGCGGAACGGAAAACGCCGCAGACGGAAGAGAACCGTCTGCGGCGTTTTTCAAGAGGGCTGTTCGGGGGACTTCAGCTGCCTGTCCAGATAGTCCTGACGGTATCTGCGGGGCGGCATTCCCACGATTTTGGAAAACTGGGCGTTGAAGTAATTCTGCGTCTCAAAGCCCACCTGCTCCGCAATCTGGGCCATGGAGAGGTCCGTGGTCAGCAGCAGGTTCTGCGCCTCGCCAATCCGGCGGCGGAGGAGATACTGCATGGGGGCGTAGCCGCTGGCCTCCTTGAAGACATGGGACAGATAATAGGTGCTGAGGTGCAGGGCCTTCCCGATATCCTGGAGGGTGACGGCCTCCCGGAAGTGCCGGTCCATGTACTCCTGAATCTCCCGGCCCAGAGCGCCCGCCTCCGGCTGGGGCTGCTGAGGCGGCGCGTCCCCGAACCGCTGGAGCACCCGGCTGAGGAGCGCCAACAAAAGATGATGGCAAAGGGCCTCGCAGCCGGGGCGGTCGGCGGCAAGATAGCGGTACATCATGTCGTAAATCAGCCCCAGGTCCTCCGCCTCGTCGCCCATGGGGCAGACGGGCGGGACGCCGTCGGGAATCAGGGCGTTTTCCCGCAGACCGGGCATCCGAAGCCCGCCGATTCCCACGCAGTAGCTGTCCAGGGCGTTTTCCTGTCCGGAGCGTTCGTCGTGGACCACGCCGCTGTTGTAAACCAGCAGGTCCCCGGCATGGACCTCATAAGCGGTCTCGCCAATCCGGAACCTCGCGCTTCCGGCGCGGATTAAAACGACCTCCGCCAGATCCTCGTGGGCGTGAATGATACGGGGACAGACCTGGTCCAGGGTGCGGACGTGGGTGACATACAGCAGCTGCGGCACGTTTTCCCCGGTGAAGAGAGAGCGGAAATCCCGCTTGATCAGACAGCGCGGCGGTGTGTTGGGCATACAGTCCTCCTGAAAAAGTCGGGGCATACAAAGGGAACGCCCCTTAGAACCTGTATTCATAGCTGGGGGATGCTGGATGGGCGGGAATTTTTCCTGCCAGACAAGGAGATCTTTTGCGCCCTTGCAATCCTGACGGATTGCAAGGGAAATCGACGCAGTATGGCAGAAAAAAGACCGTTCAGACATCGTTCAGCGGTTGTGAATACAGGTTCTTAAAGCGGTTCTGCGGATACGTTTGGGAGCGAGGGGAATGGGCGGCAAGCCTGCCGGACTGACGGCAGCCCCCCTCGGCGTGCCTCCATTGTCCGCCAGTATAAAGGAAATCCTTTCAAATATCAAATGAAATTTTCAAATTTGCAGAAAGAGCTTTCAGAAAACCGGAGGCGTCTGAAGGGCCTCCTCACCGGCAGTCCGCAGGAGGCCGTCTCATTTTGAGCGCCGCCTGTGTACGTCGCGGCCTGCCCCGGCGCTGAACAGAAGCGGCTGCATCTGTTTCATAGGGCGGCGCTAAGGCCCCTGAGCCGCAGGAGCATGAGAGAAACCCGGGGAGAGCCGCCCCCATACGCCAGCAAAACCCCCGCGCAGGTCCCGGCGAAAAATGCTCGCCAGGATGTGCGCGGGGGTTTTATCCGCAAGTCTGCGGAACACCAGCCCTTCTAAAAGGGATACCATCCGGCGAACCACTTAATCAGGCCGGGCATAAAGGCCATGACACACAGGTAGCGCACCAGCTGAAGCACGGCCACCTTGGGGGCCTCCCCGCCCTGTTCCAGGGAGACCAGAGCCATGTCCGACATGCCTGCCGGTACGGAGGCGAACAGGCTGGTAGCCAGATCCAGGCCGCCGGTCTTGTACAGCAGCAGCCCCAGGACATAGTTGACCGCCACGCAGTTGACGGCAACCAGCGCCGCGGGGATTCCCAGCTCCCGGAAGCGCAGGATATCCCCCAGGGTGATGGTCACGCCTATGCTGATGCCCGCCAGCCACTGGGCCGCCAGCTTCATGGGCTTTGGCAGATAGGCCTCCGCGGTGCGGATGTTATAGGCCGCCACAGCCAGCATGGAAAACACCATGGCCCCGGCGGGAAAACCGCTCAGCTTCCCCAGGGCTCCAGCCAGGGCCGTAATGGCCAACGTAACGGCGGTCTGCCGCCTGCCCCGGCGCGTTTGGCCGCCCTGGGGGACCTCCTTGGCGGATGGGCTCCCGCCGGAGGGGGCCCAGCGGGCGCAGATGCGTGCGTCTGCCTGGGGGAGAATCAAAATCGCAATCAGGTAACGGACCAGCTGCAGCGCGGTGGACTGGGCCGGGTCCGCTCCCACGTCGGCGGAAATCAGGGCCACATCGGTGATGCCCCCGGGCATGGAGGACAAAAGCGCCGTGGCGGTGTCCACCGGCGACGTGTGGTGAATCAGCAGGCCCGTGCAGAAGGACAGGCAGACGATGCCGGTAAAGAGCTGAAGGGAGGGCCTGACAATTTTTCGCAGCTCCTTCAGGTCGCTCCGGCCGATGCGCTGGCCCACAAAGCCGCCTGCCACGGCCTGGACGCAGGGCTTGACGACCTTTGGAAAATAACCGCAGCCGGTGGCAATCTGAAACACGCCCACCAGCAGAATGGCGCCCACCATGGCCCCGGCGGGCACCCGGAACTTATACAGCGCCCAGGCGCCCGCCGCGCCGAGGGCCGCCGTAATCAACAGGCGCAGCAGCAACCCACATGCCTCCTCACCTCAGCCGCCCTCGGCTGTTTTTTGTTTCAGTGATGCTTCAAATACTCCAGAGGGGCGTTGTCATAAACGTGGTCCTTGGCGGCCAGCACCGTCACCGGCGCTTCGGAGTGCCTGATAAACAGGGAGTCATGGCCCACGCAAAGACCCAGCACAATATTGAGCTGGGTCTTTTCCCGGTTCAGCAGCTCCGCCTGTGCAATGGGATTACACATGGCGTTGCAGCTGCCGCCGACTCCCAGAACCTCCTGCCGGGACACGTGGCCCACCTTGCAGATGATGCTGGAGACCTGAAAGCCCTCCTGCCGGAGAATTCTGTCCACCTGGGCCGCCTCGTCCTTCAGCGTGATGCAGAAGGCCAGCCCCAGCTTTTGAAACCCGCAGAGCTTTGCGAAGCGAATTGTCTTCGGCAGCCGGCTTTCGCCGTGGTCCGGGGACGTCACGGCGGACTGCCGTGCCATCAGGCGCTCCTCCGGGTCCCGGTATTTCTCCAGCGCCTCCGAAAGCACAGGGTCCAGGGAGGGACAGCCACCGGGATAGTCCCCTTCCGCTCCCATGGGCCTGCCGCAGTTCTTCACGGCGCAGGACGCGCAAAACAGCATGGCGCACACTCCTTTTCTTTATAAACGTCCGGCCGGTCTCCCCATGCCGAAAAGGGCGCGTCTCTCCCTCAGGCCAGATCCGGCAGGCGCTCCAGGCGCTCCAGCCGGGCGAGGTCCCCTAAAAGCGCCTCCGCCCGCTCCCGGCCCAGAGACGGAACCGCCAGGTCCAGGAACTTGTCCCGCTCCCGCTCCGGGGACAGCGGCGCAGCCACGCTGCCGGACATATCATCTATCTGGCAGGTCAGAATGTCCCCGCTCTCCAGGGTGACGGTCATCCGGCTCCCCCAGCGCTCGGGATAGCGCCGGGTGAAGTCCTCGCAGGCCATGACGCTTGTGGCCTCTGCCACGCGGCGGACCTGGGGGTCCTCCAGCAGCTCCCGGCTGAACTCCCCTCGAGTCACCCGGCCCCGGGCGAAGGCGGCGGCGCAGGTAAAGGGAATGCTGAATTTCGCCTCCACGGGGCTCTCCGGGTACTTGGAAAAGCCGCACTGAAGGACGCCCACCTCATAGGTCTCCACCAGCACGGAGCGAATCTGCTCCAGGCGAAGGCCCCGCTCCTCCCGCAGGCGCAGGGCGGCGTCAATGGCATGGTGGGTGGTTCGGCAGCAGGGGTAGGGCTTTTTGTCAATCCTTGTGATTTCATAGCCCTGGCCCAGTCCGGCGGTCAGGCGGGCCATGTCGAAGCGGTCGCTGACAGCGGGGTAGAGCCCCCCGTCCTCCGCGTCCAGAATGTGGACCGGACCGGTCATGCCGGCCCTGGCCAGGAGACAGGCGGACACGCCGTTGACGGCGGCCCGGGCGGGGTGCAGCTTTTTGCAGGTGGCCCCCTCCGCCAAGAAGGCCCACAGGCCGCAGGCCTGCGTTCCCGCCATGCCGAAGGCGCTCAGGGTCCGGTCCTCGTCCAGGTTCAGCAGACGGGCGGCGGCGGCAGCGGCGCCAAAGGCGCCGATGACCCCTGTGGTGTGCCAGCCCCGTTTGCGGTTGCTGGCCACGTCCATCCCCAGGCCCACGCGGCCCATGACCTCATAGCCCGCGACGACGGCCTCCAGAAACCTCCGGCCGTCTGCATTCAGTGCGTCGGCCAGAGTCCAGGCCGCGGGAATCACCACCGCGCCCACGTGGGACTTGGACCCGGTGTGGACGTCGTCCAGCTCCAGTTCGTGGGACAGCAGCCCGTTTATCATCAGCGCGCTGAAAAAGCCGGTCCGATGGCCCTGGCCCCAGGCGGCGGCGGTTTCCCCGCCTGTTCCCGTCCAGCGTTGAAACTCCTGTCCGATGGCCCGGATTTCGCCGGACTCCGCCGCCCCCAGGGCTGCGCCCAGATTATCTACCACGCAGCGGCGGGCGGCGTCCAACGCCGGTTCCGGCAGGTCCTCCAGCCGGAACCGGCAGGCAAACCGGGCAAGCGCTCTCAGTTCCTCCGCCATATCTCAGATATCCAGGGAGTTGTACTTCTCAATGTAGTTGAGAAGGCCGCCCTCATTGATGATTTTTACTTCCTTCTCCGAGAGGGTGAAGGGCATTTCAAAATCGGGGTCGCCGGTCTTCCGGATGACCCGGCCCTTTACGTCTACAACCAGCTCGTCGCCCTCGGCAATCCGGTCGGTGTCGCATTCGATGAGCAGCATGCCGTTGTTAATGGCGTTCCGGTAGAAGATACGGCCAAAGGACTTGGACAGCACCGCGCCCACGCCGGCCAGCTTGATGATGATGGGGGCAATCTCCCGGCTGGAGCCGCAGCCGAAGTTGCGGTCCGCAACGATGAAATCATCCGCCTTCACACCCTGGACAAAGTCGGGCCGGGCGTCCTCCAGCACGTGCTTGGCGTATTCCTGGGGGTTGGCCCGCAGGGAGATGAGGCGTCCGGGGGCGATGGAGTCCGTACTGACGTTGGAGCCGAATTTCCAGGCCCTGCCCTGAATGGAATCTCTAATCATAATCAATTACTCCTTCCGAATCGTTCAAGCCATGACTTCCCGGGGGTCGGTGATATAACCCGTCAGGGCGGTGGCGGCGGCGGTGGCGGGGCTGGAGAGGTAAATGCTGGCGGTGGGGTTGCCCATGCGGCCCTTGAAGTTGCGGTTCTGGGTGGCGACCACCACCTCGTTGTCCGCGGGGATGCCCTGGTGCACGCCCATGCAGGGCCCGCAGTTGGGGGCCTCGATCATGGCGCCGGCCTCCGCCAGGGTCAGCAGGGTGCCGTCCCGCAGGCACTCCTTGAAGACATAGGAGGAGTTGGGGATGACCAGAAGGCGGGTGCCCCTGGCTACTTTTTTCCCCCTGAGAATCTCCGCGGCCACGTGCAGGTCCTCCACACGGCCGTTGGTGCAGCTGCCGATGTAAATCAGGTCCACGTGCTCGCGGCTGCAATTTTTAGCCAGGTCCACGTTTTCCACATAGTGGGGCTTGGACACCAGGGGCTCCAGAGCGGCGGCGTCGATGTCAATGACCCGCTCAAAGGCGGCGTCCTCGTCGCCGCGAATCTCCACATAGTCCTCTTCCCGGCCGAATTTCCTCAGATATTCCCGGGTGTGCTCGTCCGTTTCCATGATGGCGTTTTTCGCCCCCACGTCCACGCCCATGCTGGTGATGGTCAGGCGGCCCTCCATGGACAGGGAGGAGATGGTGTCCCCCCGGAATTCCAGGGATTTGTAAATCGCCTGGTCGGACTTGATGATGCCGGCCAGCTTCAGCATGATATCCTTGGCGTACACGCCTTTGGGCAGCGCGCCGGTGACGTTGATTCGGAAGGTCTCCGGAACCTTGATCCAGGTCTGCCCGAACCGGGTCACCGCCACCATGTCCGTGGAGCCGCAGCCTGTGGCAAAGCAGCCGTAGGCCCCGTGGACCGTGGTGTGGGAGTCGCCCACGATGCAGACCGTGCCGCATTTCAGGAAGTTTTCGTAAACGTGGGCGTGGACGTGGCCCGTGCCGCCCTCCTCCCAGTGGCAGCCGTGGCCCAGGGCGTACTGCCGGCACAGGGCGTGCTCGTTGGCCACCTCTTTGGTGGACTCCGGGCCGAATTCGTTGGCGAAGAGCACCCGTTCCGGGTCGAATACCGGGTCCTTGTCATAGCCCCGTTCCTGCATCAGCCGGACCAGCAGGGGGCCGGACCCGTCGTGGAGGGCGGCGAAGTCCACGTTGACCACAACGGTTTCCCCCGCTTTTACGGGGTAGCCCATGTTTTTGCTGATAATCTTTTCAACAAGTGTCTGTCCCATCGTTCATATCTCCTATCATAAAAATTTGCCGGTTTTTCCGATTTGCTTATGGCTGCTTATTGCAGGGGCTTTCAGCGGCGCAGGGCAGCTGTCAGCTCCCCGGCTCCGGACAGAGTTTCAAAGCGCCCGATCAGCTCCGCGAGGCGCTGGATTTGCCCGGCGCTGTACAGGGGGGCCAGGTTGTCCATGAATTTCCTGCGGACGGCGGCGGGGTCCAGGGGATTCTGGGGGGTGCCCATTTCATAGCGCTGGTCTCGGACGAAGCGCCGCCCGTCCTTCAGCGTCACGGTGAGGAAGCCGGGGAAGTAGCCGGGGTTGCGCTTGGAATCGTCGTCCACGCACTGAATCCGGTCCATCAGGCTCTGAATGCCAGGGTCCCGGGCATAGCTCAAATCTATCTCCCAGGGACTGACGCGGCCCTTTTTCGCCGCCATGGCCACCACATAGGGCAGGCTGAACCGCATGATATAATCGGTATTGGGCCGGGTCTTGGCCTCTCTGGGGGTGCAGACAATGGGGTAGCAGCGGCTTTCAATGCGGCACTCCGCGGAGTCGATTTCCTCCGCCGTGAAGCCCTCCTCCCGCTGCAAGGACAGCATGCAGTCGATGAAGGAATGGGTCATGTGGCAGACGGGATACAGCTTGACGGTGATCTCCGTGGTGCGCCAGACCTCTCCCAGGTCGGCGCCGGCCAAAAACTCTTCCAGGCCGTCCGTGCCGCCGCAGTGGGTGTTCCAGAGGCCGAACTCCCCCTCAAACACCTCCCGGGGGCCGGTGAATCCGTTCCGGGCCAGGCCCAGGGCGTAGACGGCGCTGTGGGCGGCCCAGCCGGGGTGGATCTTTTTCACCCAGCTGCCGTCCCGCAGGAACTCCTGCAAGGCCGCCGCCTGGCTGCCGCAGATGCCCAGGGCGTTAACCAGCGTCTCTTCGCTGTCTCCCAGCAGGCGGGCCGCCGTGCAGGCCGCGGCGAAGGGCGCGACGATGCCGGTGCCGTGGAAGCCCACGTCGTGAAACCGGCCCTTTGCCGCCAGAGCCAGGCGGATGATGATTTCCCAGCCCGCGACGATGGCTTCCATCATCTGCCGCCCGGTGGCCCCACACTCCTCGCCCACGGTCAGCGCCGTGCTCACCACCGCCGCGCTGGGATGAACGATGCCCCCCACGTGGGTGTCGTCATAGTCGGCGCCGTGAATCAGGGCGCTGTTGTACAAAACCGCATCCGCCAGGCGGACCTTTTCCTCCGTGCCCCACAGCGTGCAGCGGGGCGCGAAGCCCATTTCCGCCAGCGCGCCGCGGATGGCCTTCACGTGGTCCATGTCCTGGCAGGACATGGCGACGCCGAAGGTATCCATCAAAAGCAGCTTCCCGTACTCCACCACGGCATCCGGTATCTCCGAGAGTCTGGAGGACAGCGCGAACTTTGCGATTCTCTGTGAAATGGCCGCCTGATTCTGGGTCCCCATATATACCCGCCTTTCCTGATTCGGTCCGTTTCGTTCCTCGAACCGTCTTCAATTCAATAGAGGATAAGATAAGGGTAATATAAGGGTAAATGAAAGTCCAATATTGTTTCTGCGTGCCTGCTATTGCTTTTTTGCACAGGCGAAAAAAAGCGCCCCGGCAGGGCGCTTTCAATTCTCATCCTCATTTCTCCTGATTCTCTTTTGATTCCGCCCGGTCGTCCAGGGCCTTCAGCATCAGCCGTTTCAGCTGCTCCGCCGCGTGGGACAGGCTCTTTCCTCTCAGGGTGGCAATGCCGATGGCCCAGCTGGCCTCCAGCTCCGGGTCCATTTGATAGTGCTCGATGGGGCCCTGCTCCGTCCGGGTGCAGCTCTCCGGCACCAGGGCATAGGCCAGACCGTCATAGGCCAGCATAGCCGCCGTGTAGTTGTTCCGGGTCTGAAAAATTACCTGGGGCTCATAGCCGGCCCGGCGGAACACCTGGTCGCAGACCGCCCGGCTCTTCTGGCCGGGAAAGCCCAGGATGAAGCGCCTGTCCCGGAATTTCTCCAGATGGACATAGCGCTTGCCGTCCTTCTGATAGCAGTACAGGCGGGCAAAGGCGTCTTCCCGGGGGGCCACCAGCACCAGCCGTTCCGTCATCATCGGCTCGAAGACGATGCCCCGGCTCAGGGCCGGCTGGCTGATGACGGCGAAGTCCAGACGCTGGCTCAGAAGCCCGATGGAGAGATCTGCCGTGCTGATTTCATGGAGCTGGACGGAGATGTTGGGATAGCGGCGGTGAAACTCCGGCAGGACGAAGGGCAGCACCTGCTGAGACCGGTTGGATCCCATGCCGATGTCGATGGAACCGCTGTAGACCCCGTCGCCGGCGAAGTCGAACCGCAGGTTCTCCTCCTCCTTCAGGATTTCGCGGGCGTAGCGCAGGCAGATTTCCCCGAAGTTGGTGGGCACCGGGCCGTCCCCGGTGGTGATGAACAGCTGCGCGCCAAGCTCCTCTTCCAGCCGCTTGATGTTGCGGGTGACGGAGGAACGGTTGACTCCCAGGCGTGCCGCCGTCTTCTGGGCGGAGCCGCAGGCGGCATATTCCACGGCGTATCGAAGCAGTGTGGTGTTCATGGGCATACCTCCGGCATAGACGCGATGCATTCCTGCATGATTCTGGCCAGCTCCAGACAGGGCTGGGACAGCGGCAGATTGGGGGCGTAGGCCGCCACCAGCTCCCAGCTGGCGTTCCAGGCGGGGGGAAAGCGAAAGAACGCCGGACGGTACTGCCTGGCGTAGTGGCGGGCGAAGCTCCTGGGGGCGAAGGCCGCTCCGATTCCGTCCGCCGTCAGGGCCAGCGACGTGGCGAAGCTGGTGGTGGAAAAGAGAATTTTGGGGACGATTCCGGCGGCGGTGCAGATGTTGTCCGCCACCTGGCGGCTGCGCTGGTTGGGGGTCAGCATATTGAAGGATTTGCGGGACATAATTTCCGCTGTGACGACGGGAAGGGGGTCCCCCCTTGCGGAGGCGGCCAGGTAATCCGGGTCGTCCGGGGGAACGGCCAGATAGATTTCTTCCCGGCAGAGGGAGATATACTCCAGGTCATAGTCCCGGAAGGGCCTGTGAAGTACCGCCAGATCCAGGCGGCCCTCCCAGGCCAGCTGCTCCAGCTGGGCGGAGGAGTTCTCCAGAAGCCGCAGGTCCATCATGGGGAAGCGCTGGCGGTACAGCCGGATCAGGCCCGGCAGAATCATTCTGCTCTGAAAGGGGGTGATGCCCAGGGTCACGCGCCCCTGCCGGGTGCCGGCGGCCTCTCCAATCTCATACTCCATCCGCTGATAGGTCTGCTTCATCCGCTCTGCGGCGTTCAAATAGGCCTGTCCGGCCTCCGTCAGGCTCAGTCCGCCCTGGCCCCGGCGGAAAAATACGGTTCCGTATTCCGCCTCAATCCGGTGCAGGGCCTGGGTCAGGGACGGCTGTGCGATGAACAGCTGTTCCGCCGCCCTGGTGATGCTTCCACACCGCGCGATGGTGGATACATACGATATTTCCCGGTCTGTCATCCATATTCCCCCGTTTCAAAAGCCGCCGGACGGCCCCTGTGTCTGCCGTTTATTATAGCATCTGCACGCTTTGCTTGCAAGCAGGGTCCCGTCCTTTGTGCAAAAAAGCTATGACCCCTGTGAAATATAAGTATTTGAGTCGAAAAAACAATCCCTTTATAATGGGACTATCAAAATCCCCAGGGTACCGGCGGGCGGCAGGATTTCAAAGGGGCTTCCGCCCTCTCACGCTCGGCATAAACAGAACAAAAGGATAAGGAGTAAAGGCATGAAATACGATTTTGACGAAATCATCGACCGCCGCGGAACAAGCTCTTCCAAGTGGGACAATGTGGGCCCCCGGGTGGGAAACCCCGACGCCCTGCCCATGTGGGTGGCCGACACCGACTTCCGCTGTCCGCAGCCCATTGTGGACGCCGTGCTTCAGCGGGCGGCGCATCCTGTCTATGGCTATCCCTTTGTCACGCCGGACTTCAAGCAGGCCACTGTGGACTGGGTGGAAAAGCGCCACGGCTGGAAAATGGACCCGGAATGGCTGGTATTTGCCACCGGTATTGTGCCCGTCTTCAACACCATGATTCAGGCGCTGTCCCAGGAGGGGGACCGGATTATCATCTCCCGCCCCGTTTACCATCCCTTCGGCTTTGCCATTGAGGACAACCACCGGGAAATCAGCGACAACAGCTTGATTTACCGGGACGGGCGCTATACCATCGACTTCGACGATCTGCGCCGCCGGGCCGCGGACCCCAGGGCCAAGCTCATGATTATCTCCAATCCCCACAACCCCGTGGGCCGGGTCTGGACGCCGGAGGAGCTGACGGAAATGTCCTCCATCTGCGCGGAAAACGGCGTGACGGTTATCTGCGACGAGATTCATTCCGACCTGATGCTGTACGGCCACAGGCACACCCCCATGGGCATGCTGGGCAGCGAGGAAATGCGCCGGAACATCATCACCTGCTATGCGCCTTCCAAGACCTTCAACTGCGCAGGGCTCCGGGGCTCCGCCGTGGCCGTGCCCGACCCGGCCCTGAGGAAGCTGTTGAACGACCGCTTCAAGATGAACCGCAGCATTCAGCAGAATATCTTTGCCGTTCCCGCTCTGACGGCGGCCTATACTCAGTGTGAGGACTATCTGGAGCAGCTTCTGCCCTATCTGGAGAAAAACGTGGATTTCCTGCGGAGCTATCTGAAGGAGAAGATGCCCAGAATCAAGCTGGTGGAACCGGAATCCACCTACCTGATGTGGCTGGACTGCACGGACCTGGGCATCAGCGGCGACGAGCTGGCCCGCTTCATCATTCACGAGTGCCGGGTGGCGGTGAGCCGGGGCGATGGCTTCGGCCAGGAGGGGAGAAACTTCATCCGCCTGAATATTGGCTGCCCCACCGCAGTTTTGAAGCAGGGGCTGGATCAGATTTACCAGCAGTATCAAACCCGTTTTTAAAGGAGGTCTTTCCCATGCCCAGAGTTACAGCCGGAGAGCTCTTTCCCGACCTGAGCTTTGAGACCTACGCCGGGGAGTCATGCACCGCCAAACAGGCGGTCAAGCGCAGAAAGCACACGATTTTCTGGGTCATGCGCTTCATCGGCTGCCGGTTCTGCCAGTACGACATCGACCTGCTGGCCGGGCAGTATGCCCGCTTTGCCAACAAGGACGCCCAGGTCTATGTGGTGCTGCAAAGCAGCCGGGCGTCCATCACCGGTCTGAAGGGGGAGCTTCAGGTCCCCTTCGACGTGATCTGCGACACGAAGCACGCTTTTTACAAGGCGCTGGATATCCGCGCCACCGCCACCAAGGAGGACCGGATGCCCTCCACGCCGGAGGGCCTGGCCCAATTGAAGGCCAAGCAGGAGGCGGTATCCGCCCGGAATTACCGGCGCAAGGCCGGAGAGGGGGAGGCCCAGCAGCTGCCCGCCCTCTTCATCGTGGACGCGGAGGGCCGGGTGGAATACGCCCACTACGCCGTCCACAGCATCGACATTCCCGGCGCGGACGAGCTGCTGGAGCTGCTGGAGGGCCTCGACGCCCGCTGAGCAGGGTCTGTTTTCCCATGCGCAAAAGAGGGCTTCCTCTTTTCACAAACAAATTTTATGGAGGTATCACAATGAAGAAGTTTCTTGCAATCGCGCTCAGCCTCGTTCTGCTCCTGGCTCTGACAGCCTGCGGCGGCGGAAAAGACACCCAGCAGTCCGGCGGCGGCAGCGCCGGAACCGGCAGCTCCGACGCCGCCGGAGACCAGGGCGCCCAGCTGGCCTTCCCCGAGAAGGACATCACCCTGATCGTCCCCTTCGACGCCGGCGGAGGCAACGACATCTATGGCCGGATTATTGCGAAAATTGCCATGGAAAACGGGTATTTTAACGGGAAGAATGTTATTGTGGAGAACCAGCCCGGCGGCGGAGGCGCCATCGGACAGGCCTATGTGGCCAACACCGCCGCCCCCGACGGCTATACCCTGCTGACCTTCACGGCCTCCGGCATCAGCAATCCCATTCTGAAGGACGTCCCCTTTACCGTGGACGATTTCAAAACCATTATCTGCGCCAACGCGGACCCCGCCGTCCTGGTGGCCCGGGCCGACGCCCCCTTTGACGACGTGGCCGGACTGCTGGAATACGCCAAGAGCAACACCCTGATTGCCAACGACTCCGGCTTCGGAACCTCCAGCCACGTCCGCACGCTGGACTGGACCTCCAAGCTGGAGGAGGCCGCCGGCGTGAAGATTAACTACGACTGCATCCATGTGGACTCCGGTAGCGTCCAGATTTCCGAGCTCATGGGCGGACACGCCGACCTCACCTGCCTGACCGCCGGCGAGTGCGCCGACGCCATTCTGGAGGGGAACATCAAGGGCATCGCCATCATGGCTGACGAGCGCTTCGAGGGCCTGCCCGACGTCCCCACCTTCAAGGAACTGGGCTATGAGGGCTTCATCGACGGCGCGGACCGCGCCATCTCCTGCTCCTCCAATGTGCCCGACGACGTCTATGACTACCTGGTGGACGAGTTTACCAAGCTGTGCAGCAGCGAGGAATTCATCAACGCCATGAAGGAAGCCAACCTGACCCCCGCCTGCCGGTCCGCCGCCGAGTATCAGGACTTTATCGACATGAAGACCGACCTCTTCATGAGCCTGAAGGATTATCTCCAGGCCGGCGAATAATTTCCTCTCACATAATCCCTACCATACCATAAGAGCCGGGGCGGGCGCTTCCGTCCGCCCCTTCCTGTCACAGAGAGGTACTCAAATGACGAAAAACAAACTGGTCTCCCTGCTGAGTCCTGCCGCCTTTCTTCTCTTCGGCATCTGGATTAAGGTCTCCACGCTGTCCATGAGCAAGCGGGACGCCACCTTTCCCTCCCTGGTCTCCTATGTCATCATCGTCATCTCCGTCATCGACCTGATTTCCGAGCTCAGGAAGGCGGAGCACAAGGACCGTTTCAAGGACACCAACCTCCTCCGGGTGCTGGCCTGTGTGGCCGCCATGTTTCTCTACGTGTTTCTGCTGAAGAAAATCGGCTTCTTCCTGGACACGGTTCTGCTGGGCGCCTTCATCATGTGGGTGCTGGGCTATCAGCGGTACAAGATCCTGGCGGCCTGCGCCGTGGGGATCGCCGCCGTGGTCTTCGGCGTGTTCTACGGGCTGCTGCATGTCCCCCTGCCCACTCTGTTTCTGTAAGGAGGATTGCATATGGAAAATATCTTATTGGGTTTCCAGCAGCTGGCCGATCCCATTGTGCTCCTGACGCTGTTTCTGGGCGTCCTTCTGGGTCTGACGGTGGGCGCGCTGCCCGGGCTGAACGACAGCATCACCATCGCCGTGCTGATTCCCGTCACCTTCGGCATGGAACCCACCCTGGCCTTTGCCCTGCTGGTGGGCATTTACTGCTCTTCCGCCTGCGGCGGCTCCATTCCGGCGGTGCTGCTGGAAATCCCCGGCACCGCCTCCGCCGTGGTGACGGCCTATGACGGCTATCCCCTCAAGCAAAAGGGCCACGGCCTCCAGGCGCTGAGCGTGTGCATGACCAGTTCCGTCTTCGGCGGCATCTCCAGCGCCCTGGTGCTGATGTTCCTCTCTCCTGTGCTGGCCTCCGTGGCCCTGAAATTCGGCCCGCCGGAGTACTTCATGCTGGGCATGCTGGGCATCGCCACCGTCATCGGCATGGCGGGCAAGGACTGCTGGAAGCACTTTTTGTCCATGGGCTTCGGCCTGTGGCTCAGCTGCGTGGGCGTCAGCACCTCCACCGGCATGACCCGTTTTACCTTCGGCTCCATGAGCCTGATGGACGGCATCCCCCTGGTGCCCCGTATGATCGGCCTGTTCGGCATCCTCTCGGTGCTGAAGATTGCGGAAAAGGTGGGCCGGAAGTCGGACGACTGGAACAGCGAAATGGTGGAGGAGGCGGAGCACCAGGTCCACGCCAATTCCGGCGACAGGGTTTCCTTCCCCGACCGGGCCATGTGCAGACGGCTGCTGCCCACGTGGCTGCGGGCCTCCGCCATCGGCAACATCCTGGGCTGCCTGCCCGGCGCGGGCATGACCATGGCTATTTTCACCGCCTATGACGTGGAGAAGCGGGTCCACCCGGAGAAGAAATTCGGCACCGGAGAATGGGAAGGCATTGCCGCCCCAGAGGCCGCCAACAACGCCGTGGTAGCCAGCTCCATGGTGCCCCTGCTGTCCCTGGGCATCCCCGGCAACTCCACCGCCGCCCTGTTCATCGGCGCGCTGACCATCCACGGCATGGTGGCGGGCCCCACCCTGTTCACCAAGAATCCGGACATGGCCTATCTCATCATTGTGGCCTTCCTGGTGGGCAACATCATGATGCTGCCCCTGGCGCTGCTGTACTGCAAGTACCTGGCCGCCCAGGTTCTGAAGCTGAACCCCAATGTCCTTTCCGCGGGCATTCTGGGGCTGTGCATGGCCGGAGCCTATGCCTATAAGAACAACCCCTTCCACGTGGGCGTGGCCATCGCCTTCGGCATCGTGGGCTATGTGTTCTATAAGTTTAACATCCCCACAGCCCCCTTCATCCTGGCCAGCATTCTGGGCGGCATGATGGAGTCCAATTTTATCAACAGCCTGGTGTATACCGGCTCGCCCATGATTTTCCTTCAGCGCCCCATCAGCTGCGCGCTGGTGATTGTCTCCGCGGCCTTTATCCTCTGGCCCTGGGTCGGTCCCCTCGTCAAAAAGCTGCTGGGCAGGAACAAATCTGCCGCCTGACTCCCGTCCGGCGTCTCAGACGGCTTTCCCTCCCGCCAGGCGAGAGGGAAAGTCGTTCCTGCGTTCCGACCAATTGAAATGAAGCCGGCGGCGCTGCCGCCGCAGGAGGTACTTGATATGATTCAACTGATAAAGCAGCCGGTCTGTCTGGGGCCGGAGGGACCCCAGGTTCTCTCCGAACCCGCCGCCCTGCCGGAGGGACGGGAGAAAACCATCTCCTATGGCATCCTGAAGGCCCACAACACCGCCGCCGGCGGAACCATGAAGCTGAAATTCGACTCCCTGATTTCCCACGACATCACCTATGTGGGCATCATTCAGACCGCCCGGGCCAGCGGACTGAAGGAGTTCCCCCTCCCCTATGTGCTGACCAACTGCCATAACTCCCTCTGCGCCGTGGGCGGCACCATCAACCGGGACGACCACATGTTCGGCATGTCCGCCTGCGAGAAATACGGCGGAATTTTCGTCCCCGCCAACCAGTCCGTCATCCACTCCTACGCCAGGGAGACCCTCAGCGGCTGCGGACGGATGGTGCTGGGCTCCGACTCCCACACCCGTTACGGCGCTCTGGGCACGCTGGGCGTGGGCGAGGGCGGAGGCGAGCTGGTGAAGCAGCTGCTGAGCCGTACATACGACATCGCCCCGCCGGAGGTGATCGCCGTATGGCTGAAGGGCCGTCCCCGCCACGGCGTGGGCCCCCAGGACGTGGCGCTGGCCCTGGTGGGCGCGGTTTTTGAAAGCGGATTTGTGAAAAACAAGATTCTGGAATTCGTGGGCCCCGGCGTGAGCAGCCTGTCCGTGGACTTCCGGAACGGCGTGGACGTGATGACCACGGAGACCACCTGCCTGAGCTCTGTCTGGAGGACGGACGCCGCGGTGGAGGAATTTTTCCGCATTCACGGCCGGCCCGGGGACTATCAGACACTGGACCCGGAGCCCGGAGCGTGTTATGATGGAGCTGTGGTCATCGACCTGGACGCGGTGGAGCCCATGATTGCCTTCCCCTTCCATCCCAGCAACGTCTATTCCATCCGCACCTTCCTGGAGAACCCCGAGGACATCCTGGCGGAGGTGGAGCGGAACGCCCAGACCCAGATTGCCAATCCCAGGCTGCGCCTGGACCTGCGGAGCAAGCTCCGGAACGGCCGGTTCCGGGTGGACCAGGCGGACATTGCCGGCTGCTCAGGCGGCAGCTTTGAAAACCTCGTTTCCGCCGCCCGCATTATGGAGGGCAAAGCCATTCCCAACGAGTTTTTCACCATGAGCGCCTATCCCGCCAGCGGCCCGGTGCTGATGGAGCTGCTGAAGACCGGCGTGGCCGGAACCCTCATCTCCGCCGGCGTCATTTTGAAGCCATCCTTCTGCGGGCCCTGCTTCGGGGCCGGGGACGTGCCCTCCAACGGGTCCATCGCCATCCGGCACACCACCCGGAACTTCCCCAACCGGGAGGGCTCCAAGCCCAAGGAGGAGCAGATGGCCTCCGTGGCCCTAATGGATGCCCGGTCCATCGCCGCCACCGCCGTCAACGGCGGCTGGCTCACTCCGGCCACGGAAGCGGAGTATGACGACGTCATGCCGGAATATCACTACGATGAAACGCTGTACGCCAAAACGGTCTACAACGGCTTCGGCCGTCCCAAGCCGGATGTAGAGCTGCGCCTGGGCCCCAATATTACCGACTGGCCGGAGATGATTGCCCTTCAGGAGAACGCCCTGCTGGAGGTGGCCTCCGTCATTCCCGACAGCGTCACCACCACCGACGAGCTGATTCCCTCCGGGGACACCTCCTCGTACCGCTCCAACCCCATACGCATGGCAGACTTCACCCTCTCCCGCCGGGACCCGGCCTATGTGGCCCGGGCCAAGGCCGTTCAGGCTCTGGAGCGCTGCCGGCAGAGCGGCAGTCCCTCCCGGGAGCTGGAGGACCTGGCCCAGAGGGTTCTGACAAAGGTGGATTATCAGGGCGGCAGCGGCGCGTTCCTCCGGGACACCTGCCTGGGCAGCGTGGTCTGCTCCAACCGGCCCGGGGACGGCTCCGCCAGAGAGCAGGCCGCCTCCTGTCAGCGGGTGCTGGGAGGACTGGCCAACATCTGTGTGGAATACGCCACCAAGCGATACCGCTCCAATCTGGTGAACTGGGGCATGCTCCCCTTCACCTGGGAGGGGGAGCCGGCGGAGCGCTTTGCCCCCGGCGATCTGGTGTTCCTCCCGGGCATTCGGGAGGCGGTGCGGTCCCGGGCGCCTCAAATCCAGGGATGGCTCATTCCGGCGGACGGCCCCGCGGAGCCCATCACCCTGAGCCTGAAATCCCTGACGCCGGAGGAGTCCGGCATCATCCTGGCGGGAAGCCTCATCAACTACTATAGTCACTGCAGTTGAAAAGAAGCCTTTGCTTTTTTTCAACAAGTGCGGCGATGGTTCGCCGCACAGGCCGCAAAACGGCCTTGCGGTGGACTTCATAGTCAGCGCAAGGGGTTTTTACCTTACCCGTCAGCGGCTCTGCCGCTGGTTGAAAATCGGTATCTGTCGATTTTCAACTGTGCTGACTATACGCCGGGGAATCCGGCTGTCCCTGACGCCAACGAGAGAACAGAAAGGAGATACGATGAAGGTAGTAAAAGCCGCCGTCTCCGGCACCATGGAGTCCAGCGATATCATGGTGACCGTTGCACCCAACGAGGGGGGAGGCCTGGCAATCGACCTGAACAGCACGGTGGAAAAGCAGTTTGGAGCGGCCATCCGCGCCGCCATTGCCGAAACCCTGGAGCAACTGGGCATCCGGGACGCCCGGGTCACCGCCGTGGACAAGGGCGCTCTGGACTGCGTGATTCGGGCCCGGGTGAAGGCCAGCGCCTTCCGGGCCTGTGAACGGGAGGACTATGTGTGGGAGGTGCGGACATGAAGCGGCTCAGACGCACCATGCTCTTTGTCCCGGGCAACAACCCCGGCATGATTAAGGACGCCGGAATCTACGCCCAGGACGCCATCATGTTCGACCTGGAGGACTCCGTCTCCCTGGCTGAGAAGGACGCCGCCCGGTTCCTGGTCTATCAGGCTCTGATGACCATGGACTACGGAGACAAGGAGCTGGTGGTTCGAATCAACGACCCCTCCGCCAAGGGCGGACGGGAGGACCTGGAGGCCATAGTCCGCACCCGGCGGGCCGTCATCCGCCTGCCCAAGACCGAGACGGCGGAGGACGTACTGCTCTGTGAGAAGGAGATTGCCCGCATCGAGGGCGAATGCGGCATTGAAGAGGGCTCCACCCCCATGATGGCCGCCATTGAAAGCGCCGCCGGCGTGCTGAACGCCAGGGAAATCGCCTTTTCCAGCAAGCGCCTCATTGGCATCGCCCTGGGAGCCGAGGATTATGTCACCGATTTGAAGACGAACCGGTCTCCCGGCGGCATCGAGCTGCTGTTTGGCCGGAGCATGATTCTCCTGGCCGCCCGGGCTGCGGGCATCGACGCGATTGACACCGTATACAGTGATGTCAACAACGAAGAGGGCTTCCGGGCCGAGGTGGAACTCATCCACCAGCTGGGTTTCGATGGAAAGTCCATCATCAATCCCAGACAGATCAAAACAGTCCACGAGATCTATACGCCTTCGGAAAAGGAAATTGCAAAGGCCCAGGCAGTTATGGAGGCCATTGAGGAGGCCCGCCGGAAGGGCTCCGGCGTGATTTCCCTGAACGGAAAAATGGTGGACCGGCCCATTGTGCTGCGGGCCCAGCGCGTGCTGGCCCTGGCCAGGGCGGCGGGCGTATTGCGGGAGGAGGCTGAAAACGATGCATGAACCTTCTATTTCGCGTGAACCTTCTATTTCGCGTGAACCTTCTATTTCGTGTCTGGAGGGACTGGGACTCCCCGGCGGGCAGTTCTCTGACGAAAACCTGGGCAAGAGCTATTCCACCCTGGCCGAGCGGAAGGCCTCCTACAGCAAAATCATCCCCTCCCTGGAGGAGGCCGTCACCCTCTCTGGCCTGCGGGACGGGATGACCGTCTCCTTCCACCATCATTTCCGCAACGGCGACTATATTGTCAACCTGGTCATGGACAAGCTGGCGGAAATGGGCTTTAAAAACCTCACCCTGGCCGCCTCATCCCTGTCGGACTGCCACGCACCCTTGATTCGCCATATTCAAAGCGGCGTCATCCGCCGGATTGAAACCTCCGGTCTCCGGGGCAGTCTGGCAGACGCCATTTCCAACGGCCTGATGGAGACCCCTGTGGTCTTCCGCAGCCACGGCGGAAGGGCCCGGGCCATTGAGAGCGGAGAGCTTCCCATCGACGTGGCCTTCCTGGGAGCGCCCTCCTGCGACCCCTATGGAAACGCCAACGGCTACAGCCGGGACGTGGACGGCGGCGTCATGTGCGGCTCCATGGGATACGCCAAGTGCGACGCCCAGCACGCCGCCAGAACCATCATCCTGACCAATCATATCGTTCAGTATCCCAACGCCCCCTTCGGCATTCCCTCCACCGATGTGGACTACATTGTGGAGGTCCCCAACATCGGGGACCCCGCCGGCATCATGTCCGGGGCCACCCGCTTCACGAAAAACCCCAAGGAGCTGACCATTGCGGAGTCCGCCGCCAACGTCATCGCCGCCAGCGGCGTCTTTGAGGACGGTTTTTCCATTCAGATGGGCTCCGGCGGCGCGTCCCTGGCCGTGGCCCGGTTCCTCCGGGAAAAGATGCTGGCCAAGGGCATCACCGCCAGCTTCGCGCTGGGCGGCATCACCGGCTCCATCGTGGACCTCCACGAGGAGGGCCTGGTGAAAAAGATTCTGGATGTGCAGTCCTTCGACCTGCGGGCGGCGGAGTCCCTGAAAAACAACCGCTTCCACCAGCAGATTTCCGCGTCCTATTACGCCAGCCCCGCCGACCCCGGCTGTGCCGTGAACCTGCTGGACGCCGTGGTCCTCTCCGCACTGGAGGTGGACACGAATTTCGACGTCAACGTGCTCACCGGCTCCGACGGCGTCATCCGGGGCGCCATCGGCGGACACCCGGACACCGCCTATGGCGCGGCGCTGGCCATCGTCGTCTGTCCCCTGGTCCGGGGCCGCATTCCCTGCGTGGTGGAAAAGGTCAACACCGTGGTGACCCCCGGGAAAACGGTGGATGTCATTGTCACGGACTACGGCATCGCCGTCAATCCCCGGCGCTACAAGCTGCGCCAGCGTCTCGTGGATGCGGGCATCGCCGTCTCCACAATTGAGGAGCTCCAGCAGAAGGCCCAGCGCATTGTAGGCGTCCCCGCGCCCATCGCCTACAAGGACACGGTGGTCGGCGTCGTCACCTACCGGGACGGCTCCGTCATGGATTTAATCCGCCAGGTGCGGGACTGACCCTGCAGGGCGGCTCCCGCAGGGGGCCGCCCCGCCGCCGTGTATCACATTTCTCGAAAAGGAGGCCTGCGTATGGAGCTGGAGCTGGGACCCCTCCGGGGACGCCGTTTTCAGGCCGTGCAGGAATTTTTGGCTCAAAACGGCCTCACGCCGCCGGAAGCCCCGCCTGCCTTCACCGTGACGCTTCTGGAGGAGGGGAGGCCCCTGGCCACCGGCTCCCTGGACGGCGGCGTGATTCAGTACGTGGCCGTGGACTCCGGCTGCCAGGGCGGCGGCCTCTGCGCTGCGGTGGTCAGCCACCTGACCCGGCAGGCCCTTCAGGAGGGGCGGGAACACCTGATGCTGTGCACCAAGCCGGAGAACCGCGCCCTATTCGTGGGCCTGGGCTTTTACCCTGTGACGGAAACCGCCGGTATGCTGCTGATGGAAAACCGCCGGAACGGCGCGGCGGACTTTGTTGCCGCCCTGCCCAAGCCGCCCCCGGGGGCGGGGCCTGCCGGCGCGGTGGTGGCCAACTGCAACCCCTTTACCCGGGGACACCTCTGGCTTGCGGAGCAGGCGGCGGCGCGGTGCGGCTTTCTGTACTTCTTCCTGGTGTCCGAGGACCGGAGCTTTTTCCCGGCGGACGTCCGGCTGGAGCTGGCCCGGCAGAACCTGGCGGACCTGCCCCATACGGCGGTCTGCCCCACCGGGGACTACCTGATTTCCGCCGCCACATTCCCCACGTACTTCCTGAAGGACCAGGCCAACGCCGCCTTCCACAGCGCCGAACTGGACCTGAAGCTCTTCGCGGAGCGCTTCGCCGCCCCGCTGGGCATCACGCTCCGCTTTGTGGGAGAAGAACCCCTGTGCCCCGTCACCCGGGCCTATAACCGGCAGATGATGGACCTGCTCCCCGGCTGGGGCGTCCGGACGGTGGTCCTGCCCCGGCTGGAGGAGGGCGGCGCGGTCATCAGCGCCAGCCGGGTCCGGGCGCTCTTCCAGAGGGGAGAGCTGGAGACCCTGCGGCCCCTGGTGCCCGGGCCGACGTATCAATACCTGTTGGAGGAGTACCGCCATGGAGCTTCAGGACATTCTGGGAACTGAACAGACGCCGCTGGAAGACATGCTGGCCGAGCGGGAGCGGCGGGCGGAAACCCAGCGCCGCCTGCTGGCCGCTTACGGCGGCCCTCTGCTGTGCCTGAGCCTGAATATGGCGGGGCCCGTGAAGGATTTTCCCCTGCTCCGCCGGGGATACCGGGAGGGCCGGAGGCTGGCCGAGGCCGCCCTGACCCGGGCCGGAGGCTCTGCGCGCCTTCTGGAGGAGCGTCTGGAGAAGGCCGGGCCCTGTGCCTTTTATCAGGTGGAGGGAATTTCGCCCCTGGACGCCAAGCGGGCCCTGTGCTCGGTGGAGGACGGCGTGTTCCTGGGACGGCTGCTGGACCTGGATTTGCTGCTGGAAAGCGGCGAAAAGTTCTCCCGGCAGGAAATCGGCCGCCCGCCCCGCCGCTGTCTGCTCTGCGGCGGGGACGCGGCTGTCTGCGGCAGAAGCCGCCGCCACCCCGTGGAACAGCTCCAGCGGGAGACCGTCCGGCTGCTGACAGAGTTTTTTTCCGCCCAGTGGGCGGAGCATGTCTCCGTTCAGGCCCTGCGGGCCATGCTCTATGAGGTTTCCGTCACGCCTAAGCCAGGTTTGGTGGACCGCCGGAACAGAGGGGCCCACCAGGACATGGACTTTTTCACCTTTCTGGACAGCGCGGCGGCTTTGACCCCCTGGTTCCGGCGGCTGTGCCAGCTGGGCCTTCAATCCCCGGAGGGGGAGGACCAGGCCCTGTTCGACGCCGCCCGGAGTCTGGGCCTGGAGGCGGAGGCGGCCATGCGCTCCGCCACCGGAGGCGTGAATACCCATCAGGGTCTGATCTTCTCCCTGGGCCTTCTCTGCGCCGCCGCCGGACAGCTGTATGCCCGACTTCTTCCCAGGGAGGGCGGGGACGCTTTGGAGCCGGAGGCCCTCTGCCAGCGGGCGGCGGCGCTGGCCCGCTGCCATGGGCACAAGGGCGGCGCCTCCTCCGGAGGGGCCCGGGGGGAGGCCGTCAGGGGCTTTCCCTCCGTGAGGCGCTGGGTTCTCCCTGCCCTCCGGCAGGCGGAGTCCCCGGAGGACGGCGGCAGGCGGGCCCTGCTGGCCCTGATTGGACAGGTGGAGGATACCAACCTCCTCCGCCGGGGAGGCCGGGCCGCCCTGGAGCAAGCCGCCCGGCGGGCCCGGCAGGTGCTCTCCGCGCCGCCGGAGGAGCTTTCCGGCCTTTTGGAGGACTTTGACCAGGAGCTGATTCAGGCCGGGCTCAGTCCCGGAGGCTGCGCAGATTTGCTGGCGGTGGGATACTTCCTGACCTTTCTGTGAGGGGCCCGGCCCCAGCGGCGCAAAACCGTGCGCCCGGCTGCGCGGCAAAAGCGGCAGGCTGAAAAGCCTGCCGCTTTTGCTATGAAACCGCCTTGGGGTTGGTCCTTCTTAAACATCCCGGCCAGCATTTTTATGAAAAAACAGAATAGATGTTCCCGTTGGTGAGTTCTAAAGGAGCCGTTTCGCCAATATATTTTACGTTCAACCGTGCAGCCGCCTCCTTACCTTAGATATTACCTTTCCCACAGCCGATTCCTGAAACCAATGAGCCTCCGCCTCAGTTTTTCACCATCCTTTTGCGCCTGCCATTCTGCCGTTTGTACACGGGCGGCGGCTGAATGGTGCGAAGGCCTGTTCTTCAACGTGGCTATGTGGCATCCTCCCGCAGATAGCGGCTCTGCTTTTGGATGCGGCTCCGGATCAGATGGATAAATGCAGCCGGGGCCTTCACCTCCAGCACCGGGCCGAAGGACAGCACCCGTATGAGCAGCTCGGTTTCATCGTCCTTGTCATATCGGAGGCGAATCCGGTAAAGCCCGTCGTCCAGCTTCACGGTCTCCTTTTCAAAATGGGAGAAGTGCAGCAATACGCGCTCAAGCCCGTTGCGCTCATCGTGAAGCAGCAGAACAAGCTCCTCGGAATGGCCCTGCGGCGGGGCGGCGGATTTGGGGTCGAAGGGCTCCAGCAGCTCGCAGGAGCGCAACCGGGCCATGTTGACGGTGCCGAACCGCCCCGTGCCGGCAGTCAGAAGCCTGAATTTGTCATCCTTGGAGGAATATTCCAGACGGCAGGGAATGCAGACGATTGAATGCCGGCCGCCGGTACGGCCGTGAAAACGGACGCGCAGCTTTCTGTTCTCCCGGATGGCTTTCAGCGCCGTTTGAAAGCATTGAATGTAAACAGGGTCCTCATACGGGTCCCCGTCGGCATACCGGTCAAAGAACACGAAGCTATCCTGAGCATACAGCGGATCGACGTCCTCCAGGCCGGCGGCATCCGGAGCGAACAGGGCTATCCTGGGATCGGACAGCAGGGCCTTCAGCCATCTCCTCTGAAGTGTGGTCAGGGGCATGGTGGGCTTGTGCCGCAGTACGGAACGGTATTCCCCGTCCAGCAGCGGCCACGCCTCTGATTTCAGAGCGGAGGGAATGGTGAGGGCGCTTTCCGCAAAGGCCTTCTCCCGGACAAGCTCTGTCATGCGTCTCTCCGTCAGAGTCCCGTCGCAGGCCTCCGCCAGCACCTCCGCGACGGTCTGGAAATAGCTGCCGTAGATTTCACTGAACAGCATCGCCGCCACCTCCATACAGTGCTTCCATCCGGGCCAGGTCCTCCCGGAACAAATCCTCAACGGCCTGACTGGTGCAGCGGAGAGACACGATGCGGCCCATGAAGGTGCGCAGCCAGGGCAGCATTTCCGCCGCGTCGTAGACGTCGGCTGAAAACCTGCATGTCTCCGCGTCCAGACGTTCAACGTCGCCGTGGCGCTTCTCCCGCTGGAGACGCCGGAGGATGAATTCCTCCTCCGGACCAAAATGAACCGTCATTTCAATATGGTCCAGATTGTAGTCCGGGCCGGTGGAGACGCCCCATAGGTGCCGGTCGAACTTCTCCTGATACTCCAGGTATTTGCTGTAATGTTTTTCAACGTTTCCGGCCGTCACCTTTTGAATGGCATCCAGCCGGAAGAAGACCATATGGCGGCTGCTGTAATGATAGCCCAGAAGGTACTGCCGCCCGGACTGGGTGCTGATATAGATTTTCAGCGGGCAGACCGTCCTGCGGTAATCCCGCCCGCTCCGCAGGCTCTTGACGGCAAGCTCGACGGCCCTTTGCCCGTCGATGGCCAGCAGCAGATCGCACAGTATATCGCTGTCCAGGGCGTGGAGGATGTAGTGATGCTTGAAGCGGAAGGCGTCGGAGGGACTGCCCAGCTTGTCAATCAGGAACGAGCCAACCACTCCAAGTGGATTTTCCTCGGAGAAAAAGGCCAGGGCGTCCGCCCAGGCGTCCAGCCGGAAGGCGGGGTTGTCGGTTCTTTGGTAGAATACCTCGCGGCCTCTCTTCTCAGAGCGGAGCAGGCCCAGGGCCTCGTATTCCCTGAGCTTTTTGCGCACCGTAGATTCGTCCGGGAAAAAAGCGCCGCTGAACCGGGAGAGATACCTGTCATGGATGCCGCCGGCAATCTCCCTGGTGGAGAGGACGCCTCCGCCGTCCAGCAAATCCATGATATAGAAGTGGAGTGTGATGTCCTTATCCGTAAAGCTCTTGGCCTTGAAGGCCCTGTGGAGCGGATTGTGAGGAATGTGCCTGCTGTCAACGGAGAGGAATACAGTTTTGCCGGAGGCGTCCTGGCGGAAGGACATATAGCTGCCAATCCAGCTCTCAATTCTGCGCCGCTCGTTGTCATAGCTGCGGGCGCTTTTGAGTCTGTACTCCTCCCGGCTCTTCAGGCCGTAGACATAGAATTCACGCATGTAGTTCCGGATGCGCTGGAAGTTCTTAATCAGCTCGCTGTATGCCACAGTTTCCACCTCCCCCGGGCTTTGGACCATTCTACCACAAAGGGCGTCCAAATGGAAGGAGGCAATGGATTTTCCGGATTTCCGAGAGCCTGTCTGTGAGTTCGCAACTTTTTTTCCGTGATTTTCCTCCCGCCGGGCGGTATGCTTATACCATGAAAAGCGCAGACAGCAGCCCAGGAATATGGTTTGAGACCGTATACGCCGCTTTGCCGGGGCTCCGGCAGGGTGACACATGCGCTTTGTACCCCCAAAGGCACCCACAGCAGCCATTGAATCGCTAAGTTGGTATAGCAGGCGGCTCAGAGCCGCCGTTTCGTGGGTTCGAGTCCCACTTCAAACGGTGCCTTGTTAATTCTTTGCGGAGGAGTGATTTCATGCTGAAGTTTTTGAAAAGAGAATCGAATCTGACCTGTACCGAAAACGGGGCGCTTACATATCGGTCCACCCGGTCTGAGTGCCTGGACCTGTTTGCCGCCGTCGGCGGCCTGCGCCGGGAGAGCGAAGAGGAAATCACCGGCCGGTTCCTCCGCGCTTACGCCGAGGACGCGGACCTGGCGATGAAAATTCTGTTTTTCGCCAGGGATGTCAGAGGCGGCGCCGGTGAGCGCCGTGTCTTCCGGACGGTTCTCCGGTGGCTGGCGGAGAACGAGCCGCAGTCCCTGGAAAAGAATATTCCGTACATCGCGGAGTATGGGCGCTTCGACGATCTCCTGACCCTGATGGGAACGCCCTGCGAGGACGGGGTGCTGCGGCAGATTCAAAAACAGCTGGATGCCGACCGCGCCGCGCTGGCGTCCGGCGGCTCCGTTTCGCTGCTGGCCAAGTGGCTGCCCTCCGTCAACGCCTCCAATCAGGACACGGTCCGGACCGCCAAGCGCCTTGCCCGCAGAATGGGCATGAACGACGCGGAATACCGCAAAACCCTCAGCGCTCTGCGCGCCGGGACGGACCTCATCGAGAACCGTCTGCGGGAAAAGGACTACACCTTTGATTATGCAAAACAGCCCTCCAGGGCCATGTTCAAGTACCGCAGGGCCTTCATTCGGAATGACGGAGAGCGCTACGGCGCTTTTATGAGCAGAGCCGCCGAGGGAGCGGAGCGGCTCCACACCGGGGCGCTGACCCCCTACGAGATCATTCGGCCCCTCCTGGGCTATGGCTCCATCCCCGCCCAGGAGCGGCAGGCTATCAATGCCACATGGAACGCCCAGGAGGACTTCACCGGCGGCGAGAACGCCCTGGTGGTCATCGACGGTTCGGGCTCCATGTACGGAGGGGCGGACCCCCTTCCGGCGGCGGTGGCGCTGTCCCTGGGCATCTACTATGCCGAGCGCAGCACCGGCGCGTTTCATAACCACTTCATTACCTTTTCCGAGACCCCCAGGCTGGTGGAAATCAAGGGGAACGACATCTGCGAGAAGGTGCGCTACTGCCGCCGGTTCAACGAGATTGCAAACACCAATCTCCAGCGGGTGTTTGAACTGATTCTCAGCGCCGCCGTAAAAAACCGCGTGCCTCAGAGGGAGATGCCCGCTAAAATCTACATCATTTCCGACATGGAGTTTGACCGCTGCACGGCAGACCGCTCTGTGACGAACTTCGAGTACGCAAAGCGGCTGTTTGCCAAGAGGGGTTACCGGCTGCCCGAGGTGGTTTTCTGGAATGTGGCAAGCCGCAGCCGGCAGCAGCCCGTAAGGCTCGATGAAACAGGGACCGCCCTGGTGTCCGGCTGCAATCCCCGGATTTTCTCCATGCTGAAGCAGGGAATCCTATCCCCCTATGCCTTTATGATGAGCGTTCTGGGCTCCGGGCGTTACGCGGTGATCGAGGCATAGGAAAACCGCCGCCGGGCTCCGTCTCCGGCGCGCGGAGGGACGAAGCATTAGAAAACAGGAAACAGGAGGCCGTCATGATTACCATTCAGGGTTTATATAATACCGCCGTCTGCTACACCTCCGAGCTGGAGGAGGCCGCCCGCAGTCAAATTCAGGCGGTCTGCGACCGGCCGGAGTTCAGCGGCTGCAAGATTCGGATTATGCCCGACGTCCATGCCGGAAAGGGCTGCACCATCGGCACCACCATGACCATACGGGACAAAATCGTGCCCGGCATGGTGGGGGTCGATATCGGCTGCGGCATGGAAACCGTCGAGCTGGCGGAGCGGGAGATTGATTTTGAGAAGCTGGACCGGCTGATTCGCAAAAAGATTCCCTATGGCCGGGAGGTCCGGAAGGCTCCCCATAAGCTGAGCGCCGGAATAGACCTGACGCGGCTCCGCTGTGCCGGACAGGTCAACCTGGACCGGGCGGCCCTCAGCATCGGTTCCCTGGGGGGCGGCAACCACTTCATTGAGGTGGACCGCGCCGGGGACGGACGCCTCTTCCTGGTGGTCCACTCCGGTAGCCGGCATCTGGGTACGGAGGTTGCCGAATACTACCAGGACGAAGGCCGCCGGGCCCTCTGGGGCGGCGCGGACTTTCAGATTCAGGCGCTCATTGCCCGGCTGAAGGCCGAGGGCCGCCACCGGGAGATTCAGAAGACCATTACCGGGCTGAAAAAGGAACACGCCCTGAGCATCCCCAGGGACCTGGCCTATGTGGAAGGCAGGCTGTTTGAAGACTACATTCACGACATGAAGCTGACCCAGCAGTTTGCAGCGCTCAACCGGAAGGCCATGGTGGACGTCATCCTGTCCGGCCTGGGCCTCACCGCCGCGGAGACCTTTACCACGATTCACAACTATATTGACACCGACGCCATGATTCTGCGGAAGGGCTCTGTCTCCGCGAAGGCCGGGGAAAAGCTGCTGATTCCCATCAACATGCGGGACGGCAGCCTGATCTGCGCCGGGAAGGGGAATACGGACTGGAACTGTTCCGCGCCTCACGGCGCGGGCCGGCTGATGAGCCGCCGGGCGGCGTTTCACACGCTGTCCATGGAGACGTTCAAGAGGGAGATGGAAGGCATCTTTACCACCTGCGTGCTGCCCGACACCCTGGATGAAAGCCCCATGGCCTATAAGAGCATGGATGAAATCGTCGCTCAGATTGGCCCCACAGCGGAGATTCTTGAATCCATCCGGCCCGTCTATAATTTCAAGGCGGCGGACTAAACCGCGTTCATTTTTTTGAAGGGAGGCGTTGGCCGTGGAGGCATTGATTCAGGAAAAACTGCGTGAAATTGAGGGGCGGGAGGACTGCCGTATTCTGCTGGCGGTGGAATCCGGCAGCCGCGCCTGGGGCTTCGCCTCTCCGGACAGCGACTATGACGTGCGTTTCATCTACGTTCGCCCCAGGGAGAGCTATCTCAGGCTCAACCGGCTTCGTGATGTGATAGAACTGCCTGCTGACGATGTTTTGGACATCAACGGATGGGATTTGGATAAAACTTTGAGGCTGCTATATAAATCCAACCCCACTGTGTTTGAGTGGTTTTCCTCACCCCTGGTCTATCAGACCACGCCGTTTGCTGAAACCTTCAAATCGGTCATGCGCTGTTACTTTCTGTCAAAAAGCAGCCTTTGGCACTACCTGCATATGGCCGATGGTAACTACTGTGAATCCCTGCGGGGCGGCACAGTCAAGACCAAAAAGTACTTCTATGTGCTGCGCCCGGTCCTCGCCTGCCGCTGGATTCTGGAGCGGGAAACCCCGCCGCCGGTGCTGTTTTCGGAGCTGGCGGAAAGCCAGCTCCCGGAATATCTGGAGGACACCGTCAGGGAGCTGCTTGAGCTGAAAATAAACGCCCCTGAGATTCAAATGATCCCGAGAATTGATATCCTCAACGAGTATCTGGAGCAAAGCATCGTCGAAATCGGGGAGCTGGTCCGGCAGTACCCCAAGGAGAGTCCGCGGGATTGGGAGGAGCTGAACAGCCTGTTCCTCTCCGCGCTCTGACGCGTGTCTTCAGCGAAAACGCCGAGAACTGTCTGCGGCGGAAGGGGAGAGGCGTTTCATGCCTCTCCCCCTTGCCTGTCAATCAGAACGTTCAGTGACAGCTGCGGCAGCTTCCGCAGTCGCCGTTACAGCCGCCGCGGTCTCTGCGGGATTTTCGCAGGGACCGCACGGCCAGAAGCACGGCGGCGGCCAGAACGACGGTTACAATGACATTTCCCCATACGGCGTGCATTCTCAAAGCCTCCTTTCCAGACCGGTTACATCACGGCGGCAGCGGCGGAGCCCGCCCGCTTCTCACCCTGCCACCCCCTGCGGACCAGCAGGTGGACGACCGCGGCCAGCGCTGCCAGGGTGATTACCGTCCACAGGCCAAAGGTTACCGTTCCTGTGAGCAGACTGCCCAGCTGGTAGACCATCAGTGCGCACACGTAAGCAAAGACGCACATATAGCCGACAGCGGCCCAGGTCCATTGAGCACTGTTCATCTCCCGCCTGATGGCCCCTATGGCGGCGAAGCAGGGGGCACACAGCAGATTGAAGACCATGAAGGAATAAGCATAGGCGGCGGTAAAGGCCGTGCCGATGTTCAGCGTCAGATTTCCGGGATACAGGACACCCAGGGTGGAAACCACTTCCTCCTTGGCAATCAGGCCGGTGATCACAGCGACAGAGGCCTGCCAGGTGCCAAAGCCCAGAGGCGCGAATACCACCGCAATCATGCCGCCCACGGCGGCCAGGATGGAATCGGCGCTGTCCTCCACCATGCCGAAGCCCCCGGCGGTAAATCCGAAGCTCTGGAGGAACCAGAGGCTTATGGCAGAGAGCAGGATAACGGTTCCGGCCCGCCTGATGAAGGACCAGCCCCGTTCCCACGCGGAGCGCAGAACATTGCCGGGGGAGGGGACATGATAGGCGGGCAGCTCCATGATGAAGGGGGCGGGGTCCCCGGCGAACGCCCTGAACTTTTTGAGGATGATTCCGGACACCACCACGGCGGCCATGCCAATGAAGTAGGCGGAGGCGGCGGCCAGAGGGGAGCCGCCGAACAGCGCCCCGGCGAACAGGGCGATGATGGGCATTTTGGCCCCGCAGGGGATGAAACCGGCGGTCATGATGGTGATCCTCCGGTCCCGCTCCTGTTCAATGGTCCGGGAGGCCATAATGCCGGGCACGCCGCAGCCCGTGGACACCAGCATGGGGATGAAGCTCTTGCCGGAGAGGCCGAAGCGGCGGAAAATCCGGTCCATGATGAACGCAATCCGGGCCATATACCCCATATCCTCCAGAACGGCCAGCAGCAGAAACAGCACCAGCATTTGGGGCACAAAGCCCAGGACAGCGCCCACGCCGCCCACAATGCCGTCCAGGACCAGGGACGTCAGAGTTTCGCCGGCCCCTATGGTCTTCAGCAGCCTTTCAGCCAGCACAGGCAGGCCGGGGACCCAGGCTCCATAGGCGGCGGGGTCGGGCTCCTCTACCGTGAGGGCGCCGGCGTAGCTCTCCGCCGTAACGGTCAGGGCTCTGACCTCACCGGCATCGGCATCGTAGAGGTATGCCGTGGACGCCCCGCTCTCGTATGCCTCAATGATGGCGGAAGCTTCCTCAAAGGCCCCTGCGGCCTCGCCGTACCCGTCCGCGTCGGAGCCGGAGAAGGGCAGGAACCAGCCGTCTCCAAATAGACCGTCATTGGCCCAGCCGGTGGCGGCGGCGCCGATGGAGATGCCCCAGCTTCCCATAGCGACGGCATAGACCAGGAACATCACCGCCGCGAAGACAGGCAGTGCCAAAATGCGGTTGGTTACCACCCGGTCGATTTTGTCCGAGACGGACAGGCTGTGCCTGGGGGCTTTCTGCCGCACAGCCTGGGACACCACCTGGCTGATGTAGGCGTACCGCTGATTGGTGATGATGGAGGCCCCGTCGTCGTCCAGCTCCTGTTCACAGGCGGCAATCTGCTCCTCCAGGCGGGCCGTCAAACCGGCGGGGAGGTCCAGGTCCCGCATGGCCTTCTCGTCCCTCTCGAATATCTTGACGGCGTACCAGCGCAGACAGCCCTCCGCCGCCCTGCCCCCAAGGGATTCCTCAATGCCGCGCAGGGTGCGCTCCACGCTGCCGGTAAACACAGGGGGGCGTTTCCCGGCCTGACGGCGGCGGGCCAGGGATACGGCCTTTTCGGCGGCGGCCATGCCGCCCTCGCCCTTCAGGGCGCTCATCTCCACCACCTCACAGCCCAGGGCGTCGCCCAGTTTGGCGAGGTCGATGGTATCGCCGTTTTTCCGCACCAGGTCCATCATGTTCACCGCCGCCACCACGGGCAGGCCCAGCTCTATCAGCTGGGTGGTGAGGTAAAGGCCGCGCTCAATGCTGGTTCCGTCTATGACATTGAGAATGGCGTCCGGCCTCTCGTTCACCAGATAATCCCGGGCCACCACCTCCTCCAGGGTGTAGGGGGACAGGGAGTAGATGCCGGGCAGGTCCTGAATCACCACGTCCCTGCGGCCCTTCAGGCGGCCCTCCTTTTTCTCCACCGTGACCCCCGGCCAGTTGCCCACATACTGGCTGGAGCCGGTGAGGGCGTTGAACAGGGTGGTCTTGCCGCAGTTGGGATTGCCCGCCAGGGCAATTTTCATGTCCATGCTGAGTCTCTCCTTTTTTCTATATTAGTTCTGGCTAACTCACGGCGCAAATAACAGCGGCCTTCCGCCGCGCCGCTTTACCGTACTTCGATGCTCTCCGCGTCGCCCTTGCGGACAGACAGCTCATAGCCCCGGACGTTCAGCTCCATGGGGTCGCCCAGAGGGGCCACCTTGCGGACAAAAATCTCCACGCCCCTGGTGATGCCCATGTCCATAATCCGGCGCTTCACAGGGCCTTCCCCGTGGAGCCGCGCCACGGTTGCGGTTTCGCCCACATGGACGTCCTTCAGTGTTTTCATTTGCGTTCCTCCTTGTCAGTTTTTTGCGTCCCGCCTGTTCGTGACGGCTTGAAGACCTCCGCTAAATCATGATGCGGTTTGCCATGGTCCTGTCCAGCGCAATCCGGCTGTTCCTCACCTCTACGATCAGATTTCCCGCGATTTTGTTGACTACCGTCACATTGCCGTCCGCCGCAAAGCCCAGCTCCGCCAAATGCCGTCGCACCTCGTCCCTGCCGGAAATGCTGCGGATGATAAACGACTCTCCCGCCTTTGCCATTGTCAGCGGCATCATGTGTCTGCCTCCTTTCACAAGTGGTTAGCTTTATCTAACTCGTAAATCGGGCTCAGTTTAACATAACTAACCTCTGCTGTCAAGATTTTTCTGCTTTTTTCAAAAAATTTTTTGGACAGGAGGCGGGGACGCCGGCCGGCCTTTTTTTGGGGGGGAACAGCCCTGTTATGTGCGGGACGCGCCGTGAAGGGGCTGGGGGCATGTCTCTGCCGTGCTGGTCAATCGCTGCGGCTTTTGCCGTCACCCCAGGCCCGTTTTCGCAAAAATATAAAAACCTGCAACCACTGGGGTTACAGGTTTTTTCGTTCTGGTCCCGAATGAATTTCCGGAAAATCCGCCGCTCTGCGAAGCGCGGGGCCGCTTTTTCCGGTTTTTGTGAGCGGTGAAAGGATGGGGGCAGGCGCTCCGCCGGGCGTCCATCTAAAATAGGGAGGTATGACGAAACGCTGGTTTCCCGGGAATATGTCTTCACCTCCCGGGCAGCGGAGACCGTGCCCCCCGTTTGGCGGGTCATCCTGAAGCGAGCGGACGCCGTCGCCGGAGAGGAGCCGCCCGTCACGGACTAACCCCGCCGTCCAGGGGCAGGCAGGCCACCAGCTCAAAGCGCCCCGCCTGGGCCCGGGTCTCCAGGGACCCGCCCAGGCGCTCCGCAATCTCCCGTATCCCCGCCAGGCCGAAGCCGTGGGAAGCCTTGTCCGTCTTGGTGGTGGCCAGGTCCGGGGCCAGCTCCCCGGCGTAGGCGTTTTCCATCCGGAGCATGAAGAGGCCCTTCTCCGCCCGGCAGCGGAGGGTAACCGTCTTGTCCTCCGCCCGCTCCGCCGCCTCCATGGCGTTGTCCAGAGCGTTGCCCAGCAGGGCGCAGAGGTCCACCTCCGCCAGGGGCAGCGCCTTGGGCAGGGACACGGCAAAGTCCGCCGTGAGGCCCGAACGGCCCATGGCCTCCGCCTTGGCGGAGAGGACGGCGTTGGCGGCGTCGTTTTCGCACAGCCGTTTCCCGCCCCGGAGGGCGGAGGAGTCCGCCAGCTGGTCGATGTACTGAAGGGCCTTGTCCCCCTGACCCAGCTCCACCAGACCCCGGAGGGCCGTCAGGTGGTTCCGGAGGTCGTGGCGGAGAGTGCGGACCTGCCGTTCCTCCCGCCGGAGGCCCTGGTAATAGCTTTCTCGGAGGGAGGCCAGCTTGTCCGCCTCCTCCAGCCGCTCGTGTTCCTCCAGCACCCGGATGGCGTACAGCAGGGCCAGGGCGGTGAGGAAGATGAAGGGGAGCACCGCCACCCCCAGATTCATAATCAGGCTGTGGAGGAGGAAGTCGCTGTAGATGTAATCCGACTGGAGTAGGGGCAGCAGCACCACCGCCAGCAGGGAGCTGAAGGGCATGGCCGCCAGAAGCAGCACCAGTCTCCAGAACCGGGGGGAGAGCTGGGGCGGCTTCTCCGGCAGATGCTTCCGGGTTCCCAGGTACAAAAGGCCCCAGACGCCGGGGCGGATGAATTTGTCGGTGAGGTAGAATACGTTATCCAGCCCGAAGTGCGCCATGGCGGGGGCATAGTAGGTGTCCAGAACGGCGTTGACGGGCATAATCAGGCAGAAGAAAATAACCGTCACCGCCAGCCGTCCCACCCGGTTTCCTCTGGAGGCCAGCATGAGCAGCGGGACAAAGGCCAGCAGCGTGAAGAGCAGATTCGTGTCCCCCAGCCAGATAATCATCCCGGAAATGAAGGTCAGTGAGAAAACCAGCCCAATCCGCCAGCCCCGGCGGGGCTTCACCGGGAGAAAGGCGGAGAGAAGGCGGAAGAGGAAAAAGCCGCTGGCCAGCCCCGGGAGGAACCAGAACCAATTTGCGAGGCAGAGCATGACATACTCCGCCAGCCGTTCCAGAAAGTTCAGAATGCCCTCCACGGCCTAGCCCTCCAGGGCCGACCGGGCCAGGGCCGCCAGGGCGGCGGACCGGCAGGCCCGGCTGACGGGGATGGCCTCCTCCCCCACGAAGACCTGACTGCCCTCCAGCCGGTCCACGGCGGCGGTCCGGACCAGATAGCGCTGGTGGACCCGGACGAAGCCGTCTCCCACGTCCCGTTCCACGTCGTCCAGCTTGCCGTAAAAGGTATAGGTCCGGGCGACAGAGACGCAGGACACCTGCCGCCGGTCCGAGGCGAAATAAAGGATGGACTTCTTGGGAATCCGGTACAGGGTTTCGCCGCTGCGGCAGATGAATGCGGAGTCGAAGTCCCGCATAAGCGCCTCGGCGGCCCGCTCCAGCACGCCGTCCAGCTGCTCCGGCCTGGGGGGCTTCATCAGGTAGCCCAGGGCCCCCACGGAATAGCCGTCAAACACATGGTCCGTGTAGCCGGTGACGAAAACCAGCTGGAGACCCTCGTCGGCGGCGCGGAGGCGGCGGGCGGTCTCCATGCCGTCCACCTCTCCCATTTCAATATCCAGAAACACCAGGTCCAGCTCCCCGGCGTGGTTCTCCATCCAGCGGAGAAGCCCCTCACCGGAGGAGAACTCAAGAAAGCCCCCTTCGGACTGCCGCCGGTCCAGAGCCCGTTCCAGGGCGGCCCGAAGGGCCAGGCGGGCCTCGGCGCTGTCGTCGCAGATGCCAATCTGCACGGTAATCATCTCCTTATTGCTTGCTGCGGCTATTATAGCACATCCCCGGCTGTCCGCCAAACCAATTATGACGGTAAAACCGCCAAAAATGACATCGCTTCCCGCCGCGCCGCCAAACTTTACAAGAAAACCTCCAAAGAGAGCGGCCCCGTTTGCGGGGGCCGTTTTTTTGCGCTATTCTGGCAATGGAAACGGAAGTGAAGAATTGACTGCCAAACTTTCGTATCAATTGACATCACAGGAAAAAGGAAGTGCTTGTTATGAACTGGAAGTCCCTTCGTACCGCCCTGACCGTCCCCACAGAGCTCCCCCGGCAGGGGCCCCGGCTGCAGACGAATCTGGACACGGACCTTTTGAAGCTGGCCGCCATCGTCTCCATGCTCATCGACCATGTGGGCGGGGCCTTCTTCCCGGAGGCGGGGGCCTTCCGCTGGATTGGCCGGCTGGCCTTTCCCATCTTCTGCTACTGCATGACCGTGGGCCTGCTGTACACCCGGGATATCAAGCGGTATCTGGGCCGGCTGGCAGTGTTTGCCGTGGTCTCCCAGCCCTTCTATGTGCTGGCCTTCCATCCCCACGACTGGATGGTGGACCGGAACTGGAGCAACTGGAACATCTTCTTCACCCTGTTCCTGTCCCTGCTGGCCATGTATGGATTCAAGGAGCGGAAATGGTGGCTGTTCCTGGGGGCTCTCTTCGCGGTGAGCTGGTGGAACTTCGACTACTCCGGTATGGGGATTCAATTGATGCTGATTTTCTTCCTCTGCCGGAATCACCCCAAAATTGGCGCGGCCCTCTATGTGCTGAGCTACCTTCCGGCCCTGTGGAACGGCTATCCCGAGGACCCCCTCTGCCTGACCCTGGGAGGGCTGACGGCGGACTGGAGCATCTTTGCCGTCTTCGCCGCCCTGCTGATTTTCATTCCCACCCGCTCCGGCCTGAAAATCCCCAAGTGGTTTTTCTACGCCTTTTATCCCGTCCATCTTGCCGTCATCGCGGCAGTTCAATTCATGCTCTGAGAAAGGATGACCATTATGCTGACTGTTGAAAACCTGCGCAAATCCTATCAGGTGGGCAAAACCTCCTACGAAGTTCTGAAGGGGGTTTCCCTTCAGGTGGGCAAGGGGGAGTTTGTCGCCGTTATGGGGCCCTCCGGCTCCGGCAAAACCACCCTGCTGAACTGTATTTCCTGCTACATTCCCGCGGACTCCGGCAGCATCCGCCTGGGCAAAACCGAGCTGGCCCGTCTGAACGGAGACGCCCTGGCGGAGGTGCGGAACAAGCAGCTGGGCTTTGTCTTTCAGGACTTCCTCCTGCTGGACGGCCTGACGGTGCGGCAGAACATCCTCCTGCCCGCCATCATCGGCGGCATCGTCTCCGATATGACGGAACAGCGGGCGGACCAGCTCTGCGAGGTCTTCGGCATCGCCGCCATCCGGGACAAATACCCGGCGGAAATCTCCGGCGGCGAGAAGCAGCGCACCGCCGTGGCCCGGGCCCTCATCAACCATCCCCTGCTGATTCTGGCCGACGAGCCCACCGGCAATCTGGATAGCAAGTCCACCCGGGCGGTGATCCGCTCCTTTGAGCAGGCGAAAAGCGCCCTGGAGGCCACGATTTTTATGGTGACCCACGACTCCTATGCCGCGTCCTTCTGCGACCGGGTGGTGATTCTCCGGGACGGCGTGGTCTGGAGAACCCTGGAGAAGGGGAACACGGAGCGGGAGACATTTCAGGATGAGCTGCTGGACGCCATTCGGGAGATGGGACGCTCTGACAATTAGAAATCAGGAATGAAGAATTAGGAATTTTATATTCTCCCGGTAAATTCCTAACTCCTAATTCCTTATTTCTAATTGAAAAGAAAGGTGATTTTATGAGACATTTTTCCGAGGTTTACGCCCTGATGCGCCGGAAGAACAAACAGCAATACGCCCTTCTGGCGGGCTGCTGCTTCTTCTCCGTGCTGCTGATTACGGCCTACGTCTGCATGATGCGGGCCCCCACCATCCTGAACGTCCTCCCCGAGGGAGGCGACAGCCGCAAGCAGATCATGATGATTTTTGCCCTGGCGGTTCTTGGCTGCGCCGTGTTTACCACCTATGCCTCCGGTCTCTTCTTCCGGCAGAAGTCCCGGGAGACCGGCGTGTTCCTGGCCCTGGGGGCCTCCCGGTCTCAGGTCCGCAGGGAGCTGTACCGGGAGCTGGGGGTGATCTCCCTGGGCTCCTGCGCCGCCGGGGCCGCCCTGGGCGGGCCCCTGGCCTGGGGGCTGTGGCAGGTGTTCCGCCTCTGCGTGGTGGATACGGAGGAGATGCGCCTGGTGTTCAACCCTGCCGCCTATGTCTGGTCCCTGGCCTTTTCCGCCTTTGTGATTGTCATGATGTTCCTTCTGGGGAGCCGGTCCGTGAAGCGGACCAACATCATCGACATCGTTCAGGAGAGCCACACATCCGAGCCCATCCGGGATGTCCCCCGGTGGTATGGGCCTGTTGGCATCGGCCTGCTGGCCCTGGGTGGCTTTCTGGGCTATATGTCCTCCTTCTTCTTCATAGGCATTCTCCACTGGTATCCCCCGGAGGGCCTGACCGGCATTTTCTATCTCCCCGCCCTGATGGGCCTCTATATGATTCTGCTCCACACGGTGGTCAACGGCTGGAACGGGAAAAAGAAGCTCTACAAGGACCTCATTGCCACCAGTCAGATGCGCTTCCAGGGCCGCCAGACTGTGCGGAACATGCTGGTGATGACCCTGCTGATTGCCGGCGCGTACTTCGGCAGCTTCTACACCCCCATGCTGGGCACCGGGTCCATGATTGAATACGATACCCGGCCTGTGGACTATGTGTATAACTTCCGGGCAGACCAGGACATCCCCCTGGAGGAGGAGGTCCGGGCCCTGGCGGAGGAGTACGGCGTGACCGTCACGGACTTTGCCGCCGTCCCCATGATTCGTCTGGCGGTGGACGGTGACCACCACATCGAGGAGGAGGGCCCCATGGGCACCACCTGGCGTGCGGAATACGAGGAGGTCATGAGCACCGAGCTGTTTCTTTCCGCCTCCGGCTACGAGGCCCTGACGGGAGAGCGGGTGGACCTGGCCCCGGGCGAACTTCGCGGCGTCGTCGACGTGGAGGGGAGCAAGCTGGGCTTTGCCCCGGACAAGAGCCTCGTGACCAACTATCTGACCGGGGAACAGATCCCCGTCACGTCCCTGGAGCCCCTGCGCTATGACAGCCTCTTCGGGCGCTATGTGATGAACGACGCCGACTTTGCCGCCCTCAGCGCGGGCCTGCCGGAGGAGTGGCGGGAGACTCAGGTCTGTTTCAACGTGGAAAACTGCGAGGAAACCTATGACTTTGCCAAGGCGCTGTTCAACGAGATCGTGGACCGCTCCACCCTGGACGTGGCCCAGTTCAGCGGCTGGGACCCGGTGATCCGGGACCGGTACCTGGCGGAGGAGG
The DNA here is from genome assembly GCF_947654275.1 of uncultured Oscillibacter sp. Taxonomy (GTDB): domain Bacteria; phylum Bacillota; class Clostridia; order Oscillospirales; family Oscillospiraceae; genus Oscillibacter. The sequence continues at coordinate 96,429 of NZ_CANTJS010000002.1, forward strand.
GCGTTTACTTCCTGGACCGGGAGAACTGCGCAGAATACGGTTTTACAGTCATCGACTACGCTCAGCGGGACAGCTCTGCCTTCCGGATGAGCTGGCAGTACATGCCTGCGTTCCGGATTCTGGACAGGATGGACTTTGTGAAGACCATGGCGGTGTTCCTCATCCTTTTTGTCTTCGTGGCCGTGGTGTGTTTTTCCGCTGTGTTTGTGATTGCCTATACCCGGTGCATGACCATCGCCCTGACGAACCGGAAGGTCTACGACGACCTGCGGCATCTGGGGGCCTCCGACGCCTGGCTCCGCCGCTCCGTCCGGGGGCAGGTAAAGCGGGTGTTCCTGGTGCCCGCCCTGGCGGGCACGAGCCTGATCTACGCCTTCTACGTCATGATTATGTACTTCAACGGCAGTCCCGCAGGCATTACGCCCAGCGAGGCGGCGGGCCTTCTGGCCGCACTGGCGGTGGTGGCGGCGGTGTCTGCCCTGATCTACGGCGTGTACCGCCTGACCCTGGCCAGGGTCTGCCAGGCTCTCGGCCTGGAGCGGTCCGGGCGTCTTCCCGGCGGCCCTGCACTTCCAAAGTAAAAAGGGGAGTCTCCTGGAGCCGTCTGTTCCGAGGGTATCCAGTCCCGAAACAGGCGGCGTCAGGAAAGCCCTGGAGCAAACCGGCCTTCTCTCCGGCAGGCAGACACAGCGCATCCCAGAGGATACAGCAAAACGGGGCCGCTCTTCGAGGAAAGTCGAAAAGCGGCCCCGCTTGATGTTCAGCGGGCTGCGCGGATTGTGAAACAGGCTACGCGGTTCCCTCCCGGTCCGGTGTACGGAGGAAGGTATCCGCCGCGTCGTCCCGCCGCATGAACAGCAGGCCGAAGGACTCCGGGCCGCAGTTGCTGGAGATGGCGGAAGATGCCTTTTGCAGATACACCCGTTCAAAGGGGCAGTGCTGCTGCACCAGGCTCTCGATATACTGGAGCCGTTTTTCATCCATTCCGGAGTAGGTGATGAAGAGAATCCGCCGGTCGATGCTTCCGGTGTTCTGGAGCGTCTTCTTGATATACCGCTTCGCCACATGGGAAAAGTTCCCCATCTCCATGCTTCCCACCACCATCCGGCTCTTTTTCAGCACCAGAACCGGATGCAGGAGAAGGGCGTCGCAGAGAACCTGCACCCGCTTTGAAATGCGCCCGGACCGGCACATCATATGGGTGCTGTTGATGATGAACGCAGAGGAGATGAGCCGCTCTATCCGCCTCACCGCGTCCAGGATTTCCGTCTTCGAGGCATGATGCTCCGCCATATGGGCCGCGCACAGCACCGACAGGCCCATGCTGCTGGAGAGGTGTCCGGAATCGATCACCGTGACATTTTCAAAGGATTTTGCCGCCTCAAGGGCGTTTTGATAGCCCTCGCTGACGTGCTTTGCCATGCTGATGTGAATGATATTCTGGGCCTCTGTCAGCTTCCCCGCGAAAAACCGCTCGTAGTCCTCCACGTCGGGCGGCTGGGAATACCCTTTCCGCCCCGCGGCAAGGTGCATCAGCAGCTCGTCGGGCCGCAGCTCCTCCAGGTCCAGGAACCGCCCCTCTTCTGTGCAGACATAGTAGGGACAGACGGAGATGCCGAACTCCTTCCGGAGGGACTCCGGCAGATCGCACACGCTGTCCGTCGTAATCAGGATGGAGCGCCTCTGGGCCTGTTCAAAAATCAGGATGTCCTTTTCAATGTCCGCCTGCCGGGCCTCCTCATTCAGCCGCACCAGGCCCTTGGGCAGGATGCTCAGCACCGCCGCCTCCAGCAGCGCGCCGCTGACCGGCTTGGCCAGATATCCGCTGAAGCCCTCCTTCCGGTAGAGAAGCTGGTTGTCGCTGCCCGCATTGGCGGTCAGGGCCACCACAGGCACGTCCTGGCACAGGCCGCCCGGCTGGACCCGCAGGGCGTGGAGGCACTTGATTCCGTCCATCTCCGGCATGAGATGGTCCATCAGAATACAGTCGTAATGATGGTTCTGGGCCAGACGCAGGCACTCGGCTCCGCTGCGGGCAGTGTCAATTTGAATCTTGGTCTCCGACAGCAGCTTTTTCACCACCATCAGATTCATGTCATTGTCGTCTACCACCAGGATATGGGCGTCCGGCGCCTCGAAGCTCTGCCGGTACGCCTCACCCTCCCGCACTCTTGTCCGGGTGGCCAGCGTAAAGGTTCCCAGCTCCGTGTCGTCCACAATGTCCTGGTCCAGCACCACCACAAACTTGGAGCCCTTGGTGTAGACGCTGTTCACGCTGATCTCGCCGTCCATCAGCTCCACCAGCTGATGAACAATGCTCAGCCCCAGTCCGGTGCCCTCAATGTAGCGGTTCCGCTCCTCCTCCACCCGCCGGAAGGCGTTGAAGATGTAGGGAATGTTCTCCTTTTTCACGCCCTGGCCGGTGTCCTCCACGGAATACCAGACCCGGACCCGGTTGATTCCCTGACGCTCGCACCGGACGGAGAGGGTGACGGACCCCTCGCTGGTGTATTTCACCGCGTTGTTCAGCAGATTGATCAGAATTTGTTTGATGCGCACTTCATCGCCGCAGAGCATGCTGGGAATGGAGGAATCCACCTGGAGCTTGAATTCCAGGCCCTTTTCCTTGGCCTTGATCCAGATCATGTTGACAATTTCGGAGAAGAGGGCCCCGGTCTCATAGGAGACGTTTACAATCTCCATCTTCCCGGATTTGATTTTGGAGATGTCCAGAATGTCGTTAATCAGGGACAGCAGCATCTTGCTGGCCCCCTGGATATTCCGGGCATTCTCCGCCACTTCCTCCGAGATGTGCTCCCGGAGAATGATTTCATTCAGCCCGATGATGGTGTTGATGGGCGTGCGGATCTCATGGCTCATGCTGGAAAAGAAGTGGTTTTCCGCCCGGTTCAGCTCCTCAATCTCCTTTTTCTGCCGCTGGGAAAGGGCGTTTTCCTCCTCATACATCCGGTTCAGGAACATGAGCAGGATGCTGGTGAGCAGTCCCACCATAATCATGGAAAAGGCGGAATCAAACAGGGCGTCGTGCTGGGTGTTCGGCGCGGCCAGCGCCGGAACATAAAAGGCCGTGCCGTAGCAAAGCATGGTTTCCGCCGTGCACAAAATGAAAAACACGACTCTCCGCCGTCCCTGAAGGGTGATGCAGACATAGATGAAGCAGAGCACGAACCACTCCGGCACACCGCTGTAAAAGCCGCCTGCGGAGAAGAAGGTGATGGGAAACAGGGTCAGTAGCAGCATCGCAATGAGTGTAGCCCCCGTGTGGACGCGCTTTTTCTGAATGCTCAGCTTGACGATCAGCGCCATGGCGGCCAGGCTGGCCAGCATAATCAGAATATTCCAGATGTTCCTGCCCATGGGCAGGGTGAACGCAATCGCAATCATGCACACGCCCGTCACGATGCGGAACATCCGCTCCCGGAGGCTGATGCTGTGATCGCTGATGATTTCAAACCATTTTTTTATCACGAAGACTTCCACTCCTCAGAACACGGCATTTTCAATAAAGAAGGCCGGAATATCACATGCATAAACGAAGCGGGGATTCCCGGGCGGACGTCAGTGGTCCGGACGTCCGCATGGGGCAAGGGAAAGACACACGCTTTGGTTCGCCTCAGAGCCCGGCAATCCGTCCGCAGAGCTCCTCGTGAGCCCGCAGCAGGGCGTCGTGGTGCTCCCGGATAAACGCCACATCGCCCCGTTTTCCCGCAAGTTCCAGCTCCTTTGCCTGAGCAGAGAGGGTTTCCGCCCCGATGGTCAGAGACGTGCTTTTCAGCGCGTGGACCTTAACCGCATAGTCCGTCCAGTTGGCGCTTTCATACAAAGAGACAATCTCAGCCCGCTTTTCCTCCCCCTGGTCGTGGAACATCCGCAGCATCTCCCGGTAAAAGCTTTCATCCCCGGCGCAGTAGTCCATGCCCAGATCCACGTTGATGCCGGCCTCGACAAGCAGGCCGCAGGGAAGAGCAGAGCCGCTGCCTCCGGTCTCCGGCAAGCCGGCGGCCTCCGGGGCAGGGAGAACCTCCCCGGCAGAGGGCTCCGGGACCGCCGCCGGAGCGGCCCCTGCGGGGCCGGGCGGCACGTCCTTGCCCGCGGGCCGGGCGCTGTACTGAATGCAGCTCTTGGGCAGCACCTTCCGCAGGACCCGCTCCAGAACGGTGCGCTCAATGGGCTTGGGAACAAATTCGGTAAAGCCCTCGCTGCGGAACATCTCCCGGGCGCCGCTGACCGTGTTGGCGGTCAGTGCAATCACCGGCAGATCCTGATACATGCCGTCGCGCAGCTTGCGGATTTTTTTCAGCGTTTCCACGCCGTCGAATCCCGGCATCATATGGTCCAGGAAAATGATGTCGTAGGAAACGCTGCCGCACTGGGCAATTGCTTCCCTTCCGCTGAGGCAGGTGTCCACCTCGATCCCGTAGCTTCCAAGAACGCCCTTGGCCACTACGAGGTTCATCTCCTCGTCGTCCACCGCCAGAGCCCGGACGCCTACGCAGGTGAAGGGCTTCCGGCCTGCGGCCTGGTCCTCCGCAAAGCCCCGCTCGCCGGTCTCCCCGTTCAGCAGATTCGCGACGGAAAGGGCGGAGAAGGGCTTATGTATCACCAGGAGCCGGCTTCCGCTGTTCAGGTTAAACTCCCTGTCCGCGATAATCACCACCCGGAGGCTGTCCGCCAGCTCTTCATAATACGCCGGGTTCTCCTCATATTCCGATTGGACGATGAACACATGGGTCAGCTCGTGGCTGCGCCGCACCTTGAGCAGGCCTTCAAAGTTGTGCACCTGATAGCCCTTCACACCCAGTCCCCGCATCAGACTCAGAATCAGACCGTCGTAATATTCCCGGACCTCGTCGCAGCTGTATTTCTCCGGCCGGAAATAGCACGCGATGCAGAGCTGATCCGGCTGGTTCAGCACAATGCAGGGCTGTTCGTCCGCGACGCCCTGGGGCACCACAATATGGGCGGACAGACCCTGCCGGTCTCCTCCGTCAAAATGGAGAAAACCGCCCATGGCCTTCAGCAGTCCCTGGGCGATGGGCAGACCCAGTCCAAGCCCGCCTGCGAAGCGGCTGCTTCCGGAATCCGCCTGGTAAAACACGTCGCACATCTGCGTCAGCTGGTCGCTGGTCATGCCGATGCCGGTGTCCCGGATATCCACAATCAGGTTGATTCCGTAATGCTCCCGGCGGGATTTGATGCGGACGTTGATTCCGCCCTCTTCCGTGAATTTGATGGAGTTCTCCACCAGGGTTTTGAGCACATGGGAGATTTTCTCCGGGTCGCCCACCAGCACCGCCGGCATCTTGGGGTCAATGTCAAATACCAGCTCCAGATGCTGGCGGTTGCTTTGCAGAGCGGTCGTCGTGATGACGTCGTTGAGGACTGAGGTGATCGTATATTCCTTTTTGGCGGGCGTCAGTGTGCCCTCCACGATTTCCGTGTAGTCCAGCATATTGTTGATCTGGTTGGACAGCCGCTTTCCCGCCATTTTGATGGAGGTCATGTCCGCCCGGATGTCCGGGGGGAGTTCTTTCCCCAGGGCCACCTCGCTGATTCCGATGACCATATTGATGGGCGTGCGGAGCTCATGGGATACGTTGGACAAAAAGACCGCGTTCTGCTTCCCGGCGGATTCCAGCTCCGCGAATACGTGCTCATACCACTTTCCCTGAGCGGTCCGGCGGTTGATCCAATATGCCGCCAGCACCGCGCCGCCCAGGGTCACCAGGAACCCCAGCGCCAGACGGAAGGCATTCTGAAGCCCCATCTGATGGGAGATTGTGCGGAGAATCAGGCCGTGATACAGCAGGATCACCCCATACAGCAGCCCCAGCACATAGAGAATCCACTTTTTGTTCAGCATGAACAGGGACAGTATCAGAATGCAGGCGATGGCGGGCACATCAAAAAGACTGGATTCATGCACACCGAAAAAGAAGAATTCAATGAGCATCAGTCCAGCGCTTAAATTTTCATAGAACGTATTGGAACCGAGCCTTGCGATATGCAGAATCCATACGCTGAAGCAGCCCGCCGTCATCAGCGGGAGCATCCAGAGCTCCCAGTCCATGACCAGAGTCACCAGGCCCAGGACTCCGCTGAACACCGTAGCGACGACAGCCAGCAGCAGGTGCCGGCTGATCTGCTCCTCCGCCCTCATGCCTTCTCAAACTCCAGTGCGACCCGTCTGAGGAGCTCTTCCGGCCGGTAGGGCTTTTTCAAATAGTTCACTGCGCCCAGTTTGATGGCATTCTGGACGTCTTCCTCCAGACCGGATGCCGTCAGGAAGATGACGGGGACGTCCGCGGCGAATTCCTTCATGCGCTCAAAGGTCTCGATGCCGTTCATTCCCGGCATGTCAATATCCAAAAGGACCATATCGGCCTTCTCGCTTCTCAGCTTCTCCAGCGCGTCAATTCCGGAATCCGCCAGGAATACGTCATATTCCTTGCCCAGGATGATCCTGGTTCTGGCCAGGTTCATGTTGTCGTCGTCAACCACTAAAATCCGTTTTTTCATGTCCATATCATAGCCTCCCTGTTATGCTGCCGGGACCAAAGCCCTATCGCCTTGTATTTTAAATGAAACCCGCAGGAAAATCAAGCCCATAATTCACGAAAAATGTAAATGTTCCATCCCCGGGAAAACAGATGGCGGAGGGGGTTCAGCGCCGCCCCGCGTCCGGGGCCGGGGTGGTGACGATGATCTTCTCCGGGGTAATGACCAGCGCGCCCTTGGCGGTGGCAGAGCCTTTAAACAGGGTTTCCACCGATTTCTTGAAGGCGTCCACAATGGGGCCCTCCGTGATATACCCGGCGGAGCCCTTGATCTGATAGCCCTCCAGAGTAGCTCCGCTGCTGACGGAAACGGCGATTTTGCCATTCTTCCGGATGTTGCGCAGGGTGGTTTCCAGGAACACGTCGCCCACCAGCAGCCTGCCGTCATCGCTTACGTCCTTGAACGCCACAGGCACCACGTTGGGCTCCTGGTCATAGGTTGCCAGATACCACATCTGTTCCTTCAGCAGCTTTTTCACGTTTTCGTTCATATTTAACAGCCTCCTTCTGAATTTGCGGAATGGGAAGAATTCCCGCTGTCTGGAAGTGGCCTTATTGTAGCCCAGGGGATTGCGACCGTAAAGATATCAATAAATTTATGAGTTGCTTATAAATTTCATAGTAACTTGTAAGGGCCCGGCACAGACGCTATACTCAACATAAAGAGGTGACGAACATATATCAGGCAAAATTGGAAAAAGACATCCGCTGTCCCCTGGAATACGGCCTGGAGGTATTCGGCGGCAAATGGAAATCCCGAATCATCTGCGTCCTGGCGGTCAAGGAGGTTCTGCGGTACGGCGAGCTGCGGAGGGAAATGGGGAATATCACAGACGCCGTGCTGGCGTCGGCTCTGAAGGAGCTGATTGCCTCGCAGCTCGTGTCGCGAACCTCCTATGATGAGATTCCGCCCCGGGTGGAATATTCCCTGACGGACAGGGGGCGGTCGGTTGTTCCGATTTTGCGGAGCATCTGCCAGTGGGCGGGCTTTCATTATAAGGAGGATTACAGTAGCGCCATGGTCCACTGCCGGAAATGCGACTATAAGCCGCATTAAAAGCCGCCGGCGGCTTTCCTGTCAGCGCGGTGTCCTTGCGGTGCGCTCTGGCTGGCCGGTTTCGATGCCAGCCCCTCCGACAGTTCGGAACGACCCTCCGTTTCAGCGGAATCCCAATGTGCCAAGTGCTTTCCGGTTTATCATGAAAAAGCAACGGCCCCCGCTGGATACAGCGGGGGCTTAAACCATTGGTCAGCCAATTTGGCCGGTGGATTTGAATGGATAAATACAGACTTTATACTTTCCGCAAGCTTCAATCTCCCAGCCTGATAAAAGAAGCCGCTCAGTCAAGCCCTATTCGAGAGAGGAAATTCCGCAGCGGCAGAGAACTCAGATTTTTTTTCGCAGAATCATATGGCGGATAATGCGGTCAATCAGATATTCCTCCGAATAAAGCACCGGGCGGCCCCCGAAATCAAATCCCACCTCTCCCAAAAAAAGCAACGGCGAGCCAGGCTCCACCTGGAGAAAATCCGCAACCCTGGGCGGCGCCGGAAGGGCCCGGATCTCTGTCAGATTAAGATAAACCTCGATGTTTGCCTGCTTTTGAAGGAATGTAAAAATCGACGGCATAAAATCCCGCTTTGTAAACTTCCGCTTGGGCAGACCGGCCAGAGACACATAATCCTTGATATGCACGGCGGGACGGTCGCCAGCCCGGGTCACCCGCTCCACTACCAGCAGCGGCGAGCCGGGGGGCAGCTCCAAACTCTTCGCCACCTCACCTTCCGCCGGCTCCTGGGTTGCCTCAATGAAGTCCGTAGAGGGCTTATATCCTATTTTCTCCAGCGTAGAATCCAGGGACGCCACCAGATCCAGCCGGGTATCCGCACTGACAACCCGACGATTAATCAGCGTCCCCACACCCCGGCGGCGGTTGATCATCCCCTCCCGCTCAATCTGAGTCAGGCACTCACGCATCATATTGCGACTGACCCCAAAATGCTCCGCCAACTCGTTTTCCGGCGGAAGACGGGTGGCATGTAGGAAGGCTCCGCTCTGAATTTCTTCTAAAAGGCGCTGGCGAATACTGTCGGAAAGATAACGCGAGTCATTTTTCTTCTGCATAGACGCCCTCACATTCTGTCTCTCTGACGGTGGTACTCCCGCCAGAGAACTCATTTGGGATAGTTTTTGTCGATTTTGTTCATATCATATCATAAATACAAAAAAGGTCAACCCCTGTCAGGAAATATCTGTATGTTTCTCAAGGATCATCAGCCGGAATCAGCGGAAAAGCTCCTGCCACAGGACAGGTTATTTTTTTGTCCCTTATAAAAATTAGTCAAAAATCACAAAATTTTGAAAGTCAACTACTTTCCTACGGATTTGAATCGGTTCCAATTATTTGGCGAAATTGATTACAATTTGTAAAAAAAACAAATTTGTTCATCAAAAAGACATAAGTCTTTCCTGCGGGGACAAAGTATAACGTTCTTGACACAGGGAAGGAATTACAGTACATTTGTAGTACAAACCAATTTGACCTACATAGATGTAGAACATAATGGTAGGACATATATGTGTTATTATTTGAGCGGACCCAGCCGGTTCCCGGAGAGGAGGATGCACAGTTGGCAAAAATCTTTTATCTGACCTTTGACGGGGCGGTAAATCCCCCCAATACTCTGCGCATTTTGGAGCAGCTGGAAAAGCTGGACGTCCGGGCAACCTTTTTCGTGGAGGGCCACCGCATTGCGGGACACGAGAGGATTCTGCGGGACATGGCCTCTGCGGGGCACCACATCGGCAATCACTCCTTTCACCACCCGGAATTTGATAAAATTCCCATGGAGGACTGCATGGAGGAAATTCGCAGCACGGATGAAGCACTATACGCAGCCCTGGGCTTCCGGACGCGGCTGGTGCGCCCGCCCTGCGGCATTCTGCCGGAGGACCGGCGGAGACTGCTGGAACAGGCGGGATACCGGATCAACCTCTGGAGCATCAGCGTCAAGGACTGGCTGGGGCCGGATGCCGAGACCGTGGCGGAACGAACCCTTTCCCTGTCCTCCGGCAATGAGGTAACGGCGGTATTTCACGACCATCTGGATACCACGGCGGACACGGTGGCCCTTGTGATTCCCCGGCTTCGGGACAAAGGATATGAACTTATGCCAATCCCCTACTGAGGGTTGAGATAAGGGCCTGTATGCATAAGCGTCAAACGCCGCCAGGCGAGGCCGACAGATGGCAGGAAATTCCTTGCACTCCGGCGTTCCGCGCTTATACTACAGATTCTAAAACAACGAAAAGGAGCGGCTTAGCATGTTTAGTGTCAATCAATACGCGGCGCGGATCGTAAAGGAAGAAATCATCCCCTATGCCGAGAGAATGAACTGCAAGGTACACCAGCTGAAAAACGGCGCCACTGTTGTCGACATGGGTGTGGAAGCGCCCGGCGGTTACATGGCAGGTAAGCTGTTCGTGGACGCCACCATTGGAGGCATGGGCCATGTGGCCTTCAGCCGCTTCCAGTGCGGCGAGATCGATCTTCCCGCCATTGACGTTTACATCGACCAGCCTCCCACGGCCTGCCTGTCCACCCAGTTTTCCGGCTGGAAGATGCGGGGCAAGGACATCGAGGGCTATATCAATCCCATTGGCTCCGGTCCCGCCCGGGCGATTGCTGTCAACGACGTCTTCGCCCAGGCCTGGACCTATCAGGACACCCACCATGAGGCTGTCTTCGGCGCGCAGACCCAGGAGCTTCCCACCGAGGAGGACGCCCAGGACATCGCCGACAAGTGCCATATTTCTCCGGAAAATGTTTACATTCTGGCGGCGCGCACTGGCAGCCTTACCGGCTCCATTCAAATCTGCTCCCGCACGGTGGAGGCCACCATCTCCCGTCTTCAGAAGAAGGGCTTTGACATCAGCAAGGTCATCAGCGGCTATGGCACCTGCCCCATCGCGCCTCCTATCTTTGACGAGCTCCGGGCCATGGACCGGGTGAACACCGCCTTGATTTACGGCGCAACGGTGAAATATCTGGTGAACTGCGAGGACGCAGAAATCGAAGCCGTGCTGGATCAGCTGCCCTTCTCTGCCTCCCGCCGCTTCGGAGAGAGATTTTATGACCTCTTCGAGGAGGGAAAGCACGACTTCTACATCGTGGACAAGGATATCCACACCATTGCGTACTATGAAATCACCAACCTGGCCACTGGAAGAACCTTCCGTGCCGGTAAAATCCGGGAGGATATGCTGAAGGACTCCCTGTTTAATTAAGGGCTTAAAGGAGCTGGGCTATGAAAACCACGTATGACGCCATCGTCATCGGCGCCGGGGTCCTGGGCGCCTCCGCGGCGGCCCATCTGGCGGAGGCGGGACATTCCGTTCTGATTCTGGAACGGGGGGAAACGGTCAGCGGCGCTTCAGGCGGAAATCTGGGGCAGATTTCCATTTCCGACCGGACGGAGTCCTGGCATATGCCCCTGGCCCTGCGCTCCCAGGACTATTACAGGGAGGTGCTCTCCAAAGAGTACCCCATCGAATATGTCCCTTCCGGCGGCAGCGTAACCCTGACCGGCGAGGAGCAGATTGCCGCCGGTCAGGACGCTCAGAGACGGATGGCCGCCTTCGGCGTGGAATCTGTCATCTATTGGGGAGAGGACATCCGAAAGGCAGAGCCGGGTCTGAGTCTGAACGCGGCGGACGCGCTTCTCTTCTGCCCTGCGGAGGGGAAACTGAATCCTCTGCAAACCACGCTGGCATTTCTTGACAAGGCGCAGAAGAGCGGTGCGATCCTGCTCAGGCGTACGCCGGTAACGGCTTTTCAAAAGGAAGGGACCCACATCACCGGAGTGGAAACCCCGGCAAGCGTCTTTTCCGCCAAATGGGTGGTAAACTGTGCAGGTCCCCAGGCCGCTTTCATTGGAAAACTGGCAGGCGTCTCTCTTCCCATCCGTTTTCACAAGGGCACCGCCTTTGTGTCTGAGCCGGTGGGGCCAGTGATTCGGGGGCCCATTGTGGGCGGCGGCTTCTTCCTGGCACCTCCGAAGGTCCGGCCCAGGCGGTCCATCGGCTTCGGCTGCGTGCAGACCGCTGACGGCAGCATCCTCATCGCCCAGTCTACCGAGGAATGTGAGGCCGGGGACCGCTCGGTGAATATGCCGTCCCTGCAATTGGTGGCTCTGCGGTTTTTACAGTACTATCCTCAGATGCGGGACCTCCGGATCGTCCGGGCCTGGGCGGCAGCCACCACCTATACGGAGGATGACCTGCCGGTATTCGGATTCAGCGCAGGCGCGGACAACCTCTTTACCGCCGCCGGATTCAAGGGGGCCTTCACCACCGCGCCGGAGGTTGGCCGTGTCACCTTGGAGACCTTGGAGGGCCGTGCGGACCAGGTGTTTGCGGTCTGTTCGCCGGACCGCGCCGGAACATGAGAGGAACGCGCTATGAAAATCGACGTACATATGCACATCACCCAACCGCTGGAGCTTTTAACGGAGCAGCTGAGAAAAACCGGCTTTGATCGGGCCTATCTCTGTTCCTCTGCCGTGGCAAGAGGGGAGCTTATAGACTCCCTGGAAACCGCCAGGGAAGTTATGGGCCGTGTGGCCGGCGTCCAGAACCAGGCCGGAGACTGCACCGTCTCCCAGATCAACCGGGCGCTGGCGGAGGAAATCAGGCGATATCCCGCTCTTCTGCGGGGCTTCGGCAAAGTGGACCTGTTTCAGCCGGACATTGCCGCGGCAGTGGGGGAAATTGCAGAGCTAGGCCTTTCCGGCATTGGTGAAATCGTGGGCATCCATGGTAACACCGGCCGGCTGGCCCTGGTGCTGGAGGCGGCGGAAGCCCGTTCCCTGCCGGTATTTCTCCACACGGATTATCCGGTGGATCCCGGAGACCTGAAGGAAATCGCGGCTCAGGCGAAGAAATACCGGGGTACACAAATCATACTGGGCCACATGGGAGGCAACTTCTGGATGGATGCCGTCGCCATCGCCAGAGAGACGCCCAACGTCTGGTTGGACACCTCGGAGATTGTAAATCAGGTGGCCCTTCAGGTGGCGGTAAACACTGTGCCGGACCGGGTGCTGTTCTCCACGGACTTCCCCTGGGATGTGCCGGAGAGCATGGAGGCTCGTGTGGCGGCTCTGCGCGTCAGCGAGGCCGTAAAGGCGGCGGTGTTGGGCGGCAACGCGGCGCGGCTCTTTTCCAAGCAGGGATAGGAGGCGGTCTGAATGAGACGTATAACACAGCATCCCATTCTGGACATTCCGGAGAGAGGGAGGCTGACCTTTTTCTACAACGGCCAGCCTATGGAGGCCCGGGAGGGAGACACCATCGCCGCCGCCCTGACGGACCAGGGCATTCGGGTCTTTCGGGAGACCCATAAGCGCCATGAACCTCGGGGGCTGTTCTGCGCTGTCGGCCAATGTACGGACTGTATCATGGTGGTGAACGGACGGCCCAACGTACGCGCCTGCGTCACCCGCGTAGAGGCGGGGATGCGGGTGGAAACCCAGAGAGGACTGGGGGAGAACGCGGATGAAAACATATGATGTAATTGTGGTGGGCGCCGGGCCGGCGGGTCTGGGTGCGGCCATTGAGAGCGGGAAGGCCGGAGCCTCTGTCCTGCTGGCGGACGAAAACGACCAGCCCGGCGGGCAGCTGTTCAAGCAGATTCACAAGTTCTTCGGCTCCCATGACCACTATGCCGGGACCCGCGGCTTCCAAATCGGGCAGCAGCTTTTGGAGGAAGCCGCCCGGGCCCATGTGGAAATCAGGCTGAGCACACGGGTCTGGGGCATTTTCGAGGATGGAACCGTCTCTGCCTGTACGGAGGACGAGAGTTTTCGGTGCCGGGGAACATGGCTGATTCTGGCCACCGGCGCCACAGAAAACAGTCTGGTCTTTCCAGGAAATACTCTGCCGGGGGTCATCACCGCCGGCGCGGCTCAGACTATGGTCAACCTGCGGCATGTACGGCCCGGCTCCCGCGCCGTGGTGGTGGGATCGGGCAATGTGGGGCTCATTGTGAGCTACCAGTTGCTCCAGGCGGGCATGGACGTGGCCGCCATTCTGGAGGCCGCCCCCCAGGTTACCGGCTATGCGGTCCACGCCGGGAAGGTCCGGCGGGCGGGGGTGCCTGTTCTCTGTTCTCACACGGTGCTGGAGGCACGGGGAGAGCGGGAACTGGAAGAGGTGGTCGTCGCCCAGGTGGACGGGCAGTTCCGTCTCATTCCGGGAACGGAGGAGGTCATTCAGGCGGACACCCTGTGCATCTCTGTGGGGCTGACGCCCCGCTGGGAGCTGGCGGCTCTGTGCGGCTGCAAAATGGATTTCTGCGGCCCCCTGGGCGGGCGGCTTCCCCTCCACAGCGAAACGCTGGAAACCACCTGTCCCCATGTTCTGGTGGCCGGGGATCTCTCCGGCATCGAGGAAGCCAGCACCGCCCTGGACGAGGGCCGTCTGGCAGGGGTTCACGCGGCGGCAGCCCTGGGGCTTCTGAGCACCGCAGAAAGCGCGGAGCGGGAGCGGGAGATTCAGTCGCGGATCGCCGCCCTGCGGCAGGGGGCCTTCGGCCGGAAGCGGCAGACCAGCAAGGAGCAAATCTGGAGCCGCTATCACCAGCATCAGGGAGGCGGGCTTTGATGGAGAGGAAAAACGCTTATGTGTGCCGCTGCGAGGAGGTCACCCAGGAGGAAATCATTGCCGCCATCCGGGCGGGAGACACCACCCTGGACGCTGTGAAGCGGCGGACCCGGGCCGGCATGGGGTTCTGCCAGGGACGGACCTGCCGGCGGCTGGTGGCCCAGCTCATCAGCGCATACAGCGACGTTCCCTTTGACACCGCCCTGGAGGGCAGCGTCCGAATGCCGGTAGGCCCTCTAAGCCTGGGACTGATTGCCGATACCGCCGGCGGAACGGAGGAGTGAGCATGCTTCTGATCAAAGACGCTTCCTATGTCATCGTCTCAGCCGATCAGGTGCTGCGGAACACGGACGTCCTGATCGACGGCAGCCGCATTTTTCAGGTTGGGCAGAATCTGCCGGAGGCGGGCTGTGAAACCGTCATTGACGCACGGGGAAAGCTCCTCTCTCCCGGCTTTGTCAACGCCCATACCCATCTCTATCAGAACATGCTCAAGGGCATGGGAGACAGCCTGCGGCTGAAAGAATGGTGCGAACAGGTCACGTTCCCCTTTTCCAACGTCATCCACCGTTATGAACGCCAGTTGGGAGACGAGACCCTGGGCTATGCCTATGGGCTGTTGGGTGCGGTGGAGATGCTCCGCGGCGGCGTCACTGCCTTTATCAACATGGACAACAACATGACCACCCAGCTGGAGGCCTGGGAGGATGTGGGCATCCGGGGTGCGCTGGCCATTCAGTCCGTGAACAGATGGGTTCCCAAGGAGCTGATGATTCCCGACGGGAAGCGGCTGGAGAAGCTGGAGGAGACCATCTCGGCCTGGCATGGCCGGGGTCTTCAGGATGTGTATATCGCCCCCTCCACGCCCTTCACCTGCACGCCGGAGTTTATGAAAAAGCTTCAGGCCCTGGCCCGGAAATACGGGGTTAAAATCCAGACCCATGTCTCCGAAACCGAGTGGGAGATCCAACAGTCCCTGGAGGAAACAGGTATGACGCCCCTGCGGTATCTGGAGTCCATCGGCTTCCTGGACGATCCCATCATCGCCGTCCACTGTGTTCATTTAACGTCGGAGGAAATGGAGCTCTGCCGCCGCCGGAAGGTCACCGTTTGCTACAATCCCAAGTCCAACGCCAAGCTGGGCAGCGGCATTGCCCCCATTGCGGAACTGCGGGAAATGGGCGTGGACCTGTGTATCGCCACCGACGGCGCCGCCTCCAACGACCTGCTGAATATCTTCGAGGACATGCGTCTGGGCGCTATGCTGCAAAAGCTGCGCTACAACGACCCCGCCCGCTTCGGTGAAAAAGAGGTCTTCCGTATGGTCACCGAAGGCGGCGCCAAGGCCATGGGGCTGGATGCCGGGCGCATTGAGGCCGGAAAGCTGGCGGACCTGATTCTGATTGACTGTGCCTCCGCCTTCATTGCCCCGGTCCACGATCCTATTTCCACGCTGGTCTATTGCGGAAAGTGCGCGGATACGGTCATCATCAATGGCCGCATCGTCATGGAGGGCGGCGTCATCCAGACAGTTCCCGAGGCCGAGAAGGTACGGGAGGCCGTCCGGCTGGGTGAGAAACGGTTTGCAGAGACAGCCGGCAGCCCGCTGGCCTCCGAATTCTGAAAGGGGGAGCTTATGCGAATAATATTCATCGACTGCCCCCAGGAGATTCCCTGCAACCCCTGCCAGTCCGCCTGTGCCGCCGGAGCAATCCAGGTGCCCAGCCTGACGGAACGGCCAAGGATTCTGCCGGAAAAATGCGTCGCCTGCGGAAACTGCGTGGCTGCGTGTCCGGGGCAGGCCTGCTTTTTGATTGATGAGGAGTATTCTGAGACCGAAGCTACCATAGAATTCCCCTTTGAGTTTCTGCCCGTGCCGGAGCAGGGCGAGCTGCGGGAAGCCAGGGACAACGAGGGACAGACGGTCTGCCTGGGCCGGGTGGTGGAGGTCCTGCCCCGAAATCGCTGGCATGGGACCATGGTGGTCCGGCTGGCAGTGCCGAAAGAGCTGGTCCGGCAGGTCCGGGGCATGGCCCGGACGGCTGCGGAGGCGCAAGAAGAAGGGGGGATGTGATATGCCGCAGGAAATTCTGAGGTTTGAGCAGGTCAGTAAGTTCTTTCCCGGCGTTGTGGCCAACGACAAGGTGGACCTGACCATTTACAAGGGCGAGATTCACAGTCTGCTGGGGGAAAACGGAGCAGGAAAGTCCACGCTGATGAACATTCTCTACGGCTTGTATAAAGCCGACGGCGGCCAGATTTATTATGAGGGCCGTCCGGTCTCCATCCTCTCCCCTAACGACGCGCTGAAGCATGGCATCGGCATGATTCATCAGCACTTCATGCTCATTCCCAATTTCACCGTATGGGAAAACGTCACCCTGGGCCAGAAAATGGAGGGCTCCCCTGTCCTGCCGGTGACCCAGCTGAAGCAGAAAGTGCAGGAAATCGCCGGACAACTTCACATGAATATCGACGTCAACCAGCTGGTGGGCGAACTATCCGTAGGCGTGCAGCAAAAGGTTGAAATTTTGAAAGCCATTTACCGGGGCGCCCGGCTGTTGATTCTGGACGAGCCCACCTCGGTGCTGACGCCCCAGGAGAGCGAGGAGCTCTTCGTCACCCTGGACCGTCTGAAAGGAGACGGGTGCACCATCATCTTCATCTCCCACAAGCTCAACGAGGTCATGTCCATCAGCGACCGGGTCTCCGTTCTGCGGGACGGCCACCTCATCGAGACTAGGGACAAGGAAGGCTGCACCCCCGCCATGATGACGGCATTGATGGTGGGCCGGGACGTGAACCTGGCTATTGAGAAAAAGCCCTGCATCCCCGGGGAGGTGGCCCTAGAGGTCCGGGATCTCTGCGCCGCGGGAGAAACCCACGCCAGCACCCTGAAGCACATCAGCTTTCAGGTCCGGGCCGGCGAGATTGTGGGTATCGCCGGTGTGGACGGCAACGGTCAGGGGGCGCTGTCCAACGCCATCGCCGGCATCCAGAAGCCGGAGAGCGGCACGGTGCTGTTTCGGGGAGAGGACGTCACTGCCGAGAATGTCCGCCGCCGGAACGAGCGGAAATTTTCCTATATCCCGGCGGACCGCCGGGGCGAGGGCCTGACTCTGGACTTCAAGCTCTTTGAGAACATAGCCCTGACTCAGTATTATAAGGAGCCCTGTTCCAAAAAGGGACTGCTGAACTTCAGGGGCATGCGGGAGCGCGCCGCCGCCTATATGAAGGACTTTAACGTTAAGGCACCAAACACGGAGGCAGAGGCCCGGAACCTCTCCGGCGGCAATCAGCAGAAGCTGGTGCTGGCCCGGGAGATTCTGAAGCGGCCGGACATCCTGCTGGTGGTCCAGCCCACCTGGGGGCTGGATATTGGGGCATGTGAATTCGTTTATCAGAAGATTGTAGAGGAGCGGGACCGGGGCGCAGCCGTGCTGCTGATTTCCACGGACCTGGAGGAGGTGCGGAATCTTTCAGACCGGCTTCTTGTTCTCTTTGAGGGGCAGATCATGGGGGAGGTGGACCCCGCCGTGGCAAGGGTAGAGGACATCGGCCAGCTGATGGCCGGTTCCCAAATACAACAATAAGTGAAGGAGTTGGATCGTATGAAAAAGAAGTCGTTTTTTGCTGTGACCATGTCCATCACTCTGCTGCTCACGCTGCTGGCGGGATGCAGCGACCCCGGCGCCGGCAGCGGTGGCGGCCCCTCCGGCGGCGACAGCGCCGGGCAGACCGGCGGCGAGGCCTCCAGGCTGAAGGTGGCCTGGATCTGCGACGGCGTTCTGACCGACGGTGGCTGGAACACAAACGGTTACGAGGGCATGCAGAAGCTGGCTGAAGAGTACGATCTGGAAGTCAGCTATCAGGAGAACGTGCCCCAGACCGACGTGGGCGACGTGTTGCGGAACTACGCCAGCGAGGGCTATGATATGGTCCTCTCCAATGAACAGTATCACTGTGAGCCCATGGTAGAAGTGGCTGCGGACTTTCCCAACGTAACCTTCGGTTGCGTCAACGCCTATGTGTCCGCCGAAAATATGATTGCCTTCAGCGGCACCCTTTGGCAGCACAACTACCTGGCCGGCGTCATGAGCGGCATGGTGACCAAGTCTAACAAGCTGGGCCTGATCACCTTCTCAACCGACTCCGACTCCGCACTGACCTACCTGAGCAGTTTCAGGGCCGGCGCCCAGTCCGTAAATCCGGATATTGAGGTTGTCCATGTGGCCACCGGCAGCTTCAGCGACCTGGCTGCCGGCAAGGAAATGGCCACCAGTCTGATTGACCAGGGCTGCGATGTGGTCTACTGCAATTCCGGCGACTGCAACGCCACCGTAATGGAGCTTTGCATTGAGCGGGGGGTCTACACCATCAGTGCCATTGTGGACCGGAACGGCATGTCCGACGAATATGTTCTCGGAAGCACCGTCAACTTGCCCAGCACCCAGCTCCGCATGATGGTGGAGGGCAAGCTGAGCGGAACCCACACCGGCAATGTCACCCCCATTGTCGGCGGAATCGAGGATGGAATTGAGGCCTTCCTGGTGAATGAAAGCCTGCAAGACAAGCTGGACGCATCCGTCTTTGAGGCAATCGACGAGGCCACTGCCGAAATCATAGCTGGCAATGTCACCGTGGAGCTTCCCTGACCCCTGAGCGGCACAGGAGAGGAAACATCCGCCTCTTCGGAGATAAAAGCTGGATACGCGCTGGGAGAAATTCTCTCCCAGCGCGGGACAGAGTTGGAGGTCTGCCCATGCACAACCAGAAATTAAAGGCGTTCCTGCGGAAACGGAGTTTTCTGATCACGGGCGGGATGGCGCTGATCGCCATTTTGCTGGCTATGCTGGTCGGCGGCGTGCTGATCATGCTGATTGGGATTGATCCGATTCTGGCATACCGGTATTTTTTCTATGGCGCTTTCGGCAACATCTACGGATTTGGTGAAACGATCAACAAATTCACGCCGCTGCTCTGCTGTGCGCTGGGCTTTTCCATTGCGCAGAAATCCGGATTTTTCAACCTGGGCGGCGAGGGCCAGTTTTATGCTGGCGCTCTGTGCGCTGCTCTGGCGGCAGCCAACATGGGCAGCGCCTCCCCCATCGTGGGAATCGCCCTGCCGGTTCTGGCGGGCATCGTGGGCGGCGCGGTGCTGAGCAGCATCGCCGGCGCGCTGAAAATTCTCTTCAATGCCAACGAGCTGCTGAGCACCATGATGCTCAACTATATCATGCAGTATCTCATCGCGCTGCTGGTCAGCGGGGCTCTGAAGAACCCTAACAGTTCCATGGAGCAAACCGTCCCCATTCCGGACCCGGTCCGGCTCCCCGCCCTGATGGAGGGCTCCCGTCTTCACGCCGGTTTTTTCATTGCCCTGGCAGCGCTGCTACTGGTGTGGTTTCTGCACCAGCGAACCGTACTGGGCTTCGAGATGCGCCTGTCCGGCATGAATCCCAAATCCGCCCGATACGCAGGCGTCAACGAGCGGCGCTCCCTCATCATTGTCATCCTGGTATCCGGAGCCCTGGCGGGCCTAGGCGGTGCACTGGAGCTCCAAGGCAACCAGTATAAGCTGATGAGCGGCTTTTCCAACAATTTCGGCTTTGACGGCATCGGCATCGCGGTGATGGGCCAGTACACGCCCGCGGGCATTTTCCTCTCCACTCTGCTCTTCGCCGCGCTCCGGGTAGGCACCGGCAGCATGCAGCGGGGCGTAGGTGTGCCGACACCGATCCTGTATATCCTACAGGGCGTCATCATCATCTCAGTCATCGTCAGCAACTACTTTGTCCGCCGCATCAAGGATTCCTTGGTAGAAGGGAGGGACGCGTAATGCCAGTATCTCTGCTGGACACGACTCTGGGCATGGCGGTCCGGATGTCTACGCCGTACCTGTTCGCCGCGCTGGGGGGACTTCTGGCCCAGCGCAGCGGCGTCTATAACTTCGCCCTGGAGGGCATGATGCTGGGCGGGGCCTACTTCGGGTATTTCTTCACCCTGCTGACCGGGAATCTCCTTCTGGGCATCCTGGGGGCCGTCATTTTCGGCCTGCTCTCCGGCTGGCTTCTGGCCTTCATTTCCATCCGCTTCGGCGTCAGTCAGATGGTGGTGGGGCTGGGCATGAACACCCTATTCATGGGTCTTACCAGCTTCTGTTCCCGGCTTCTGAGCAACTCTCGGGACGGCAGCGCCCTGAACCTAGACCGTCTAATTGGCAATATCATCAGCGGCCCCGCGGCAGAAATTCCAGTCATTGGAAGCGTGTTGTGCAGTCAGAACCTGATGACCTATCTCATCATTGCTCTGTTTGTGTTCTATGCCTGGTTTACCAGACGGACGGAGTACGGCCTGGCCCTGCGGGCCGTGGGCGAGAACCCCGCTGCCTCCCAGACCGCCGGCATCAATGTCTTCCGTTACCGCTATCTGTCGGTCATCATCTCCGGAGCACTGGCCGCTCTGGGCGGAGCCTACCTGACACTGACTCAGGTCAGCCGTTTTTCTGAAAACATGACCAATGGCCGGGGCTGGATTGCCATTGCCGCCATCTGTCTGGGCCGCTGGTCTCCTGCGGGCACCTTTTTCAGCTGTCTGCTGTTCGGCCTGGCCTCCGCCGCGTCCAATCAAATTCAGGTGCTGAATATTGGCATCCCCTATCAGTTCGCCTTAATGGTTCCTTACATTCTGGCCATTCTGGCCTTGGTCAGCATTCAAGGAAAGTCCTCCCACGGGCCGGCCGCCCTTGGCAAGCCATATATGAAAAACCGCTGAGAGAGGAGTACTCAAATGTCAGTTAAAATCCTGGGTATCTGCGGAAGCTACCGGCGGGCGTCCACCCATGCCGTTTTACAGGCGGCTTTGGAGGAAGCGGCCCTGCAGGAGGGGGTGGAAATCCGCCTCATAGAGCTGCGGGGAATGGATATCCACGCCTGTGTGGGCTGCAACCGCTGCATACGGGAGAAGGTCAACGCCTGTCTCTCCTTCGACAGTAAGGATGATATGCGGAAGCTGTTTGACGCTTTCCTGGAGTCAGACGCCTATATCATCGCAACGCCCGTTTACGGCATGGGCATCACGCCCATCCTGTCCGCCGCCTTTTCCCGGTTCCGGCCCAACTTCCTTCTGTCCCGTGAAAATCCGGACATGAACCTCTATAAGGTAGGCGGAGCCATTGCCGTGGGCGGCGCCCGGAACGGCGGCGAAGAAAGCGCCGTCAGTTGTATCCACGGCTTCTATCACACCAAAGGCATCACCGTGGTCAACGGCGGACTGGGCGCGTACAGCGGCGGCTGCGTCTGGAGCCGGGACCAGGGGGCCGAGGGGGCTATGGCGGACGAAATCGGCATCCGCCACGCCCGTGCTCTGGGCCGCCGGGTGGCCAAGGCCGCCATAGTTATGAAAAAGGGCTCCACATAACCGTCCTCTTGTGTCGGGGGCCTTCCCCACGGTACAGGCAAACGGATAGACCGCACCCTCCGGCTGAGCCGGAGCGAGACGAGAAACAGAGAAACGGCATGGTCAGAAGACCATGCCGTTCTTTTTCCGGTTTCAGTGCCGCGCCCGCCACCGGGCTCCCTCTCACTTAATCGGCATATCCGCCGTCCTGGCGCTCCAGGGGATTGATGCCGGTATAAGGCACGGCGTTTCCGTCGCTGAGCGCCCCTTTGCCGGTGCGGGTAATGGTGCAGCCGGTATATTCCACAATACCACCGATAGCCACAAAGGGCTTTTTGACGGTGACGGTCACCTTCTCCACCGCGTCGCTGGCGTCGAAAATCTCATCGGAAATCCGCTGTGCGATGCGCTGAACCATTTTGTGCTGCTCGGTGGTAACCACCTTCTTGGCAGCCGCATACAGGGTCAGGTAGCTGACGCCGGTGGAATAATCATCATCCTGACACTTGCCGGTTTCATCAGACTCGGCCGTGATATCGACCACAAATTTCGCGCCGAATTTGTTTTCCTCCGGGAAATAGCCGTGGGTGCCCCAGAACTGCATGCCCTGGGCAATTGTAACGCAGTTTGTCATAATCGCTTCTCTCCTTCCGTCAGTCTGCAAGCTGATAGGGCTGGCCCTTCCAGAAGTCGCGGACGCAGTCCTTGAACTCCTGACGGATGCGGGTCTCGTCCAGGTGGATAGCGCGGCCGTCCCTGGCCACCAGTTCTCCGTTGACATAAACCTCCTTGATATCCTCGGGCTCCTTGCGCCAGAAGACCTCCTGCACCACGTTCTCCTCCCGCAGGTAAATGGCGGCGGAGCCGGTAAGAATCTGGAAGTCAGCGCTGTAGCCGGGCCGGAGGGCGCCCACGTCGGTGAAGCCCAGGCCCTTTGGCCCCATCTCCGTGGCAATCTCAAAAGCCTGGAGGGGTGTCAGGGCGTATTTAGTGTAGTTCTTACCCATCTGCATCAGGGCCAGATACCGCATGTTTTCAAAGAAGTTGCCTTCTCCGTTGTCGGTGCCCAGGCCTACGTTGATGCCGTTTTTCAGCATGTCGCTGACAGGGGCGATGCCTGCGTTGCACAGGGCGTTGGACCGGGGCTGGGTGGAAATGCCCACGCCCAGAGTGCCCATGATGTTCAGCTCCACAGGCTCCATGCAGCTGCATTGGTTGGCCCAGGCCTTGCCGCCCTCCCAAAAACCAATCTTTTTGTAGAGCTCGGCGGTGGTCATGCCGTATTGGTCGAAGCAGCATTTATCCTCATCGGGTCCTTCGTTCATGTGAATCTGGATATATTCGTCCATATCCCGGGCCATGCCAGCGGCCTTCATCAGAAACGGCACAGAGCAGGAGAAGGTGGTATGCGTGCAGATGGTACCCCGGATATCCCGGCTGCCGGTCTCCCGCATAGCCAGAATGAAGTCCTGATTTTCCTTCAGGTTTACCTCTCCGTTTTCGGTGCTGATTCGTTCGTTGGACTCCAGGGACAGCACGCCCTTGATGCCCGCCTTCCGCAGGACCTTTTCCTCGGTCAGCAGACGCTTGCCGGCCTCGGCAAAGGGGGCCTCCAGAATATCGTTAATCAGGGTCACGCCGGTCTTCAGGTGCTCCAGAGAGGCATATTCAGAGGTGATGCGGATGGTCTCCAGCGTCTGGCGGTTCTCTACCACCGGCCACCAGAAGTCCTCCAGCAGGGGCTTGAGGCTCAGGTTGGGCTCCACCGCGCCATGTGCGATGGTCTCATACATATGGGTGTGGGTGCAGGCAAAGGTGGGGCAGACAATATGTTCCCGGGCGTCAATGACCCCCTCTTTGCCCATCAGCTTTTCATTGGGTACGATTTCCACGATTTTGCCGTTTTCGATGACAAATCCGTGGCCCTTTTTGGCCTCATTCGCGGATACGATCAGCCATCCGGCCATGATTCCAGTCGTTTTCGCCATAATTTCACAAGTCCTTTCTGATGTCCTGATTGATACGGTTATCGGTTTATCGGCGTTCTTCGCCGGGACTCACTTGGTGAAGAGGAAGGTTCCGCTGCCCTTCTTCGCGGTGACCACACCGTTTTCCATGACCACCTCGCCGCCCTTGATGGTGCGGGTGCACCTTCCCCGGAGGGGAAATCCCTCAAAGATGGAATAGTCGGTGGCTCCGGCTACGTCCTCCATGGTATAGGTCCAGGAGAGGGCGGGGTCAAAAAAGGCCAGGTCCGCGTCGCTGCCCACGGCGATGACGCCCTTTTGGGGATACAGGCCGTAAAACTTCGCGGCGTTGGAAGATGTCATGCGTACGAAGGCCTCCATGGACAGCCCCCGCTTCAGCACCGCTTCGGAAAAATAATACTGCATCCGCGTCTGCACGCCGTCCACGCCGCAGGGGACCGTCTCGTAATTGGTTCCCAGCTTGTACTGTTTGGAGTAGGGGCAATGGTCCGTAGACAGGATGGAAATATCCTCCCGCAGCACCGCCTCCATCAGGGCGTCGGCGTCCTCCCGGGCCCGGAGGGGCGGGTTCATGGTGTACAGCGCGCCTCTGGGGCCCTCCATGCTCTTCCGGGTGAACTGCATGTAGTGGGGGCAGGATTCCAGGATAAACGACTCGTTTCCCGCCATGCGTTCCCGGCGGCGGATAGCGGCGGTCTCCCTGCTGCTGGCGTGGGCGATGCAGAGCCGGGTCCCGGTCTCCCTGGCAATGGCCAGCACGGATTCCACGGCGATCTTCTCAGCAATGTTGGGCCGGGTCAGAGACAGGGCCGTCATGTCGGAGGACTCCGGGTGGAAACGCTCCTTCATGCAGTCAATGATGCTCTTTTCCTCTGCGTGAACCAACAGGGTCCCCTTGTCGTGAATGACCTCCATGATGTTCCGGAAATCCCCCGGCAGCAGGGAGGTGCGGGGATAATAGGTATAGGCCTTAAAGGCGGTAATGCCCTGGTCCAGAATGTCCGGAATCCGGGGCAGTTCCCGGCGATAATCCTCAGTAAAGGTGTAGTGCAGGGCATAGTCCACGGCGCTGTCCCGACCGAAGTCTTTCCGGACCCGGATACACTCCAGGGGATCCTCTCCTTCGCCCGGCTCACAGAAGTCCACCACCGTGGTGGTGCCGCCGGCCAGGGCAGCTTTGGAACCGGTATAGAAATCGTCGGCAATGGGCACAGAGCCGAAGCCGCCGAAGTGTACGTGTCCGTCTACGCCGCCGGGGACCACATACTGTCCCCCGGCGTCGATAATCCCGCAGCCGGGATAGAGAGCGGAAACGTCGCAGTCCGGAGCCAGAATGGCCCGAATCTTCCCGCCGTCCAGAATCAGAGACACGGAGGCAACCCCGTGCTCCAGGACGGCTTTGCCATTGATGACCGCAGTGACCATAGAGCAAGCTCCTTCCTCCGTGTTACCGGATGTAAATGGCTTTCCTCGGGCACAGGCCGAAGCAGAGTCCGCAGACACGGCACTGCTCCGGGTCCACGTGCATGCCGCCCTGCCCGTCAAGAGAACGGGCCCGGTAGGCACAGGCGGTGACACAGCGGCCGCAGCGGGTGCACTTCTCCGCGTCGAAGCCGAAGTCGGCGGGTTTTTTTTCCTCCAGGCCGCCCTTGCGGAGTGTCAGGCCGGAGACAGAGGGAATATCGGGATAGCCGTATTGGTCCATCAGGGCGCTGAGCTTTTCCGTCAGCTCCGTAAACACGCCAGGTCCCTTCACAATGGCGGCGGTGCACACGCCCACGGCGGTGGCGCCGGCCATCAGCATCTCCAGGGCCGCCTCCGCATTTGTGACGCCGCCCAGGCCAATGAGGTCCTTGTCCGTATTAATAGCGATGTCATGAACATACCGCAGGGCGATGGGCAGGATGGGCGCGCCGGTCATGTAGCCGTATCCATTGCCGCCAATCAGCGGGCGGCCGGTGGCGATATTCACCCGGTAGGTGGGCCCGATGGAATCAATGGCGGTGATGCCGTCGGCCCCCGCCTCGTCGCAGGCCCGTGCGATGATCTCCGTATCTTTCCAGTTTCCATTGACCTTGGCAATGATGGGAATTTTAATCGTTTTCTTGACAGCCGTCAGCAGCTCCACCAGGTCCGCCGCCTCGGTGTATCCGTTGACCAGTTCGATCATATCCGCGCCGGTCTCCTCCGCCATGGAAGCAACCTCCAGAGTCTCCTCCAGACCGCCATAGCCGTAGACGCTGGCAATCAGGGTCTTGACGCCCAAATCCTTGGCCCGCTTGATCTCATAATCCCGCCAGCGGGTCATAGGCATGTCGGAGCCGCCTTCGTTGTTCAAAAGGCTCATGTTCCCGTTGGAAATCATGTGCCGGGTGGTGTTCACCGCGCCGCTGATGGTGATGGACTTGGTCACAACAGCCCCGCAGCCCGCCTTGGCGCAGGCCGCCAGAGCCTCCGCGTCCCAGCCGCAGGGACCGGAGCCCAGCACAAAGGGGCTGTCCAGCTCCCTTCCGCAGAGCATCGTTTTCAGGTTCGCCATAATCGTTCTCCTTTCTCTCGCCCCCTGGACGTCAGGGCATTTGCAGGTATTCCAGAACCGCCTCAATCCGCACAATGTAGCCCGTGCAGCGGCAGAGGTTTCCATTGAGATAGGCCTTGACCTCGTCATAGGTGGGATTGTGAAGCTCCCTCTTCAGGGCGTAGGCCAGCACCACGAATCCGGGGGCGCACCAGCCGCAGCCTTCGCCCCCCAGACGGGTCAGGCAATCCACAATTTTGTCCGCCTCCTCCTCCAGCCCCTCCACGGTGACGATCTCCGCTCCGTCCGCCCGGACGGAGAGAACCTCGCAGCTAACCATAGGCTTCCCGTTCAGCAGCACCGTGCAGGTACCGCAGGCCCCGTCGCCGCAGCTGATTTTCACCGAGGGACAGCCGTGAGCCCGAAGGGTGTCCGCCAGATATTCGTTGGGAGTGACGTCCCACTCCTGCTTTTTCCCGTTCAGTGTGACTTGAATCTTCATTGGGCCAGCTCCTCAATTCCCCGCCGGGCAAACACCCGGCACAATTCCCGCCGGTACTCCGCCGAACCCCGGTAATTGCTGCCGAAACGGTATTCGGCGGCGATATTCTCCGCCAGGGTGGCGGCTTCCTCCCGGGCCACAGGTCCGCCGTTCATGACAGCCATGGTCCTCTCCGCCAGCTTCGCCCGGCCTGGGAAGGCGCCGGCGGATACAATCCAGTTTCCTCCTGCCCGGCTCATGGCCAGGCAGAAAACAGAATAGTCGCTGTAGCTAAGCCGGGCCATTTGGACCACGGTGCGGCGTCCCTCTTTCGGCAGGAGAATCTCCACCAGAATATCCTTCTCCAGACGCTCCTCTTCCATGTAATCCCTCAGGGTCTTAACGCCCCCGCGGTAAAACCGCAGCTTTGCGTTCATGGCCAGCAGGGTGGGAATGATATCGGAGAAACCGAAGCGGGAGGCTGCATGAGCCCCGATGGTAATGGCATTTCGCAGCTGCACGCCGATGAGATGCTCCATGGATTCCCGGAGCGCAGGCCCGAATTCCCGCAGGATGACCTCGCTGGTCTCCACCGTCCGCAGGGAGGTATACGCGCCCACGGCCACCTCCGTATCCATCTCCCGAATGTAGTCCAGGCCGCAGGCCGCCAGATCGATGGCGGTTCCAATTTTAAGATTGGTCCGCTTAAGAA
The DNA here is from genome assembly GCF_947654275.1 of uncultured Oscillibacter sp. Classification (GTDB taxonomy): domain Bacteria; phylum Bacillota; class Clostridia; order Oscillospirales; family Oscillospiraceae; genus Oscillibacter. Next base: position 123,767 of record NZ_CANTJS010000002.1, read on the forward strand.
AGGTGCAGCCCCCCAAAATCCGATTGGCCTTTCCCTTCATAAGAAGGGCATAGGCTTCTTCCAGCGTATCAGGCTTCACATATTCACGAATCTGCATGGCCACCCTCCTTTTCCTGGATTGCCTTCAGCACCTTTTCCGGCGTGATGGGGAGACTGTCGAAATGGATGCCCAAAGCATTAAACAGCGCGTCGGAAATCGCAGGGGCCGGAGAGCCGGTGGCGATTTCTCCCAGGGACTTGGCGCCAAAGGGCCCCGAAGGCTCGCAGCTTTCAATAAACTCGATGTCCAGCAGAGGCATATCCATCTGACAGGGAATTTTATAGCTCTGGAGATCCCGGTTCAGCATCCGATAATCCGTTTTGCCGTATTTGATTTCCTCAAACATGGTCATGCCAATGCTTTGGGTAATGCCGCCCATGGCCTGAATGCGGGCGTTGCCGGGGTTCAGCACCCGGCCGCAGTCTATGGCGGAGGACATCCGCAGTACCCGGTAGACGCCGGTCTCCCTGTCCACCTCCACCTCCGCGCAGCTTGCCACATAGGGACTGGGGGCAAAGGTATCCGGGAAGGAAGCGCCGACCACCAGCGGGTCGCCGCCGCCCCAGTAGAAGCCCCATTTGTCAGCAAACTCAATCAGGTCCATCAGACGTTCCCCGTTCTCCCGGTAAAAAACCTCATCCCGGAACACCAGCGGCTCATTCTCCGGCAGTCCAGAGGTTTCCCGCACGCTTTTCCAAAGCAGCTTCTTCATCTTCTCTGCCGCCAGCTTGGCCGCGCCGCCGCAGCGGTAGACATTGGAAGAGGCGTAGGTGCCTGGGTCAAAGGGCGTGCAGGCGGTATCCGCCGCGAAGAGATGGATGTGGTCCGGCGATACCTCCAGCACCTCCGCCACAATCTGGAGCATAACGGTGTTGGAGCCGGTGCCGATGTCCGCGTGTCCCGAAAACACGCAGAAGGACCCGTCGGCGTTCATGGCGATATTTACATTGCCCCGGTCGACGCGGGGCACGCCGGAGGCGTGAGAGGCGACGCCGATGCCCACGCCCCGGACGATGGTTCCGGAGGGCGGCGTGGCGTTGCGCTTCTCCTCCCAGCCAATCAGCTCCATGGACCGCTGGATGCACTCTGCCAGGGTGGAGCTCTCCACATAGGCCGGGTCGTCCTCCATCCATCCGTTCATGACAGGGTGGGAATCCCCCACCCGGGCAATGTTTTTCAAAAAGACCTCGGAGAGGTCCAATCCCAACTCATCAGCCAGGTGCCGGGCCGCCACGTTGAGCAAAAAGCAGTTCTGCGTCGCCCCAAAGCCCCGAAAGGCACAGCCCTCCAGCTTGTTGGTGAATACGGAATACTGCCGGATCCGCATAGCGTCCACCCTGGGGAACAGGGAATAGGAATTTTTGATGCCGGTTTCCAGCACGTCTTCGGAAATTTCCGAATAGGCGCCGGCATTCTGGATGCCGCTGGAGTCGATGGCCCGGAAGGTCCCGTCCCGGTCGGTGCCGACCGTGAGCTCCAGCATGTATTCGTGACGGGTGCCGATGGTGGCCATGGCCTCCTCCCGGCTGAAAATCAGCACGGCGGGGCGCTTGGTCAGATAGGTCACCAGGGCGCACCAGCAGTAGGGACTGAAGATATTCTTGCCGCCGAAGCCGCCGCCCACCTGGGTCTTGATGACCCGCAGCTTCCTCCGGTCGATGCCCAGGCTCCGGGCCACATCCTCCTGCATGGCGTCCGCCGCCTGGGTAGGGGCGGAGATGGTCAGAAAACCCCGGTCATCATAGTAGGTATAGCAGCGGTGTGTCTCCAGCTGGGTGTGAATCTGCTGAGGTGTGTAGACCTTCACATGGGTCACGTGATCGCATTGGGCCAGGACGCCTTCAATATCGCCGTATTCCCGGCAGCTGTAATGGACCTGGTTCTTTTGAGGCAGGTAGTGCCCCGCCAACTGGGGCTGAATATACATCTCGTCCAGGTGGTCCCCATGGACCACCACATCACTGCCCAGCGCCTGGGTAAAATCCATAACGGGCCGGTGGATTTTCCACTTGATTTTCAGCAGCCTCCGGGCCCGCTCCGCCGCCTCCTCGGTCTCCGCCGCCACAAGAGCCACCACATCCCCCTCGTACCGGCCCACCCGGTTCAGGACATGGCGCTCAAAGGGGGTGTAATTCCATCCGAAATTCGTGATGATTCCGGTGTCCTCCCAGGTAAACAGCCGGACAAATCCAGGGACCTTCTCCGCAATTCCGGAATCCAGCGATTCCACCTCGGCGAACGGATAGGGACAATGAACCGCCTTGACAACAACAGCGTCGGAACGGACCTGGTCCGCCATGTACAGCGGGTGGCCCAGGCCCAGCGCCTTGCCCTCGATCCGGGGAGTCTGTTTTGTGATGTATTTAAAGTCGCTCATATGTCTCTCCGTTCAGGCGGAGTGCTCCGCCGTTTAATCGTCGCCGTATCTGAAAAGAGGCAACTTCTTCTTTTCAGCACTGCAGTATTTGTACTGAGGCAGAGCGGCCAGATGGCAGACTTCACAGGCAGCGCACGGCGCACAGGATGCGTCGGCGGGCTCCGCCCGCCTTGAAAACCGCTTAAAGGTTTTCAAATGCGCCAACCTTATCTCAGGAGAGCCTTCATAATGGCATAATAGCTCTCTCCCGCCTTGGTCAGCTGCTCCACCTCGATATATTCATCGTCAGTGTGAGCCAGGTTCTCCCGGGAGGGTCCCATACCCACAGTCCTGATGCCCGCCTCGCCGGCGTAGTGGCTTCCGTTGGTGCAGAAGCTGTACTGGGTGACCTCCGGGTTTTGGCCGATGGCGCGGAGCTCCCGCAAAATATCCTGTACAAAGGGGTCCTCCTCGCTGTACAGCCAGCCGGGGAAGAACCGCTCACTCCGGATTTTCTCGCCGGTGTAACAGGTTTCCTCTCCTACGGCATAGGAGACCTGGACCTTCAAACCGAGGTCCTGCTTCATCAACTCGTCCAGCAGGACCTGAATGGGGGCCAGAACGCTTTCCCTGGTCTCTCCCACCAGCAGACGGCGGTCATAGGTGGCCCGGCAATAGGAGGGTACCACGGACGCGCCGGGATAGGGGGCGGATTTGATGTCGGTAAGCTCCAGGATGCCCTTGCCCAGCACCGGGTGCTCCGTGGGCTTCAGTGTGCGGATGGCCTCGATGACCTTGCACATGCTGTAAACCGCGTTGACGCCCTTCTCCGGATTGGCGGAATGGGCGGGCACGCCGAAAGTCTCCACCACAATCTCCGCCCGGCCCCGCTGGCCGATTTTCAGATTACAGAGAGAGGCCTCGCCGATTACCACGTAGTCAGGTTTTACGAGCTCACTGACGCTGCGGGCGGCCACGCCCTCAAAGCACTCTTCGTGCACCACGCCGGCAACACAGATCTCGCCGGGAAAATCCTTTCCGCAGTCCTCGGCAAAGAAGCCGGCGGCGGCGGTGAAGGAGGCAACAGCGCCCTTCATGTCGGAGGTGCCCCGGCCATAGAGCTTCCCGTCCACAATCTCGGGATTGAAGGGGTTGTGCTGCCAGGCCACGGGATTGGCCACGGGGACGGTGTCAATATGTCCGTCAAACAGGACCTTTTTCCCTGGGCGTTTCCCCACAATTCTGCCGATGACATTGCCGTACGAGTCCGCCTGTACATCGTCAAAGCCGTGTCCCCGCATGTACTGTTCCAGTTCCCGGGCCACGCCGCCCTCCTGGCCGGAATAGCTCTGATGGGCCACCAGCGCCTTGGCCAAATGAACAATCGCTTCCGTTCTCTCGGCGTTCAGCATACCGAATTTCTCCTCTCAGCTTATAAATTCCCAATCTATGCCTATATTTTCTTGCGCACAATCATGTGCCGGATAACGCGGTCCATGAAATACTCCTCTGAGTACAGCACCGGCCTGGAACGCAGGTCATAGCCCACCTCTCCCAGAAACAGCAGCGCACAGGTCAGAGGAACCTCCAGCGCCTCGGCCACCTCCTCGGTGACAGGCAGGGCCCGCACCTCCGCCAGATTGGTTTCCACGGTGACGTGGCTGCAAAATTTGTCTAGGAAGTGGAAAATAGGCGGCTCAAAGTCGGCTTGACAGAAATCGCAGTCCGTCACCAGGACCATGGGCAGATAGTCGATGCAGTAGATGACCGGCTTACCGTCCGCCTTGATGAGCCGGGAAACCCGCAGCACCTCGTCCCCCTCTGAAATTTTCAGCTGCGCTGCCACCGCCGCCCCGGCGGGTTCCGTCCGGAAGCGGACCAGATCTGTCTCCGCCCGCTTCCCGTTCATCTCCAGCGTCTGGCTCAGCTCAAAGTTCAGGTCCATCCGGGTCTCCACGTGGACGACATGCTTGTTGATCAGCGTGCCCACCCCGTGCTTGCGGATGACCCAGCCCTCCCGCTCCAGCCGGGCCAGACACTCCCGGATGATATTCCGGCTGACCTGAAACCGGTCGGCCAGGTCTACCTCGGGAGGCAGGGAATCCATCTCCGAAAATTCACCATCCTGAATCTCGTGCAAAAGTAATTTTGTAATCCGCTCGGATAACTGCTGTGTCTTTTCCATAGTGGTCTCTCCTTCTTCCGGCAGAATGTGTTCCAAAATAGGTTCTACCTATTTGAATCATACCATCCGCCCCGAGAATTGTCAACCAATTCCAGCAATTCAGACATCTGTTCTCCAAGAGAAATCACAAAAAATCAAGGATTTCAAATGTTTTTCAGTCCCTCCAGCAGTCTGGCCTGGTCTACGGACCCGGTAATCCAGGTGTTGGCGGTGGCCATGTTCTGGACCTGAAGCAGCCCGCAGGGACCCATTTGCTTCATGCTGCACTTCAGCGTCTCATCCTGCCGGCAGCGGACCCACAGCGTGTGAACCGCGCCAAACCGCCAGCTGTCTGCTTCCCGTTTCAGGGTTACAGATAGATCGTCGCAAAGTGGGGCAAGGGGGATGGAGGACCAGGAGAACTCAGCGGAAATACCCAGCTCCGTCAGGACGCGGACCGTCTCCTTAAAGGCCCGGTAGGTCACAGCCGCCGCGCCGTTCCGGCGCAGCAAAAAGACACAGCCCTCCGGCAGGCTGGCCGGCCGTTCATCCGCCAGCACCACCATACCATATTTCCAGCGCTCCACAGATGCGCCGTCTGACTCCGTCACCATGGGCAGGGACAGCTCCGCCGGATTATCCAGACGGATTTCCACCGTGGGCGTCCTGTCCCCGCCCAGCATCCGGCAGTCAAAGGACAGGTCGGCTGCCTCGCCGCATAGGGCAAAGATCATATCCAGAGCGCCCTGCCAGGAGCTCCGGTTTTCAAGGTCCAGATCCGTCACATGGTTCATAGCGTTCCTCCGTCTCCCAGAAAGGCCTTTTCCAGGGTCTCATAACCGATGCGCCCTGTGGTGAAGCGATTTCCTGTTGTGATGTTGAAGAAATTAATCTTACAGGGGGCATCCCAGTCCCGGGGCACATAGGCCCAATTGTTTTTGCAGCGGGCAAAGAGCTCCTGAAAGGGGATGCCATAGACATCCTGATTCTTGGAAAATGGAATGTCCGCCAGCATGGCACTGATGGCTTCGTCGGCACATCGGACCGTGAGATTGGTCTCCTGACCGTAAATCAGGCAGTCGTTCACCCGGCCGTAGGCAACGGCCTCGTCATCCACCACCGACACCAGCGGCGTGGTGGCGTTGCCCTCCAGAATCTGGCTCATGGAAAAGCCCCGGTCCGCCACGGTAGGCATGGCCTGTTCCACATTCCGGGCGCAGACCTGCACCGCACCCACCATGCAGCCTGTACGAGCCGCCATGATGTAAAGCCGGTTCGGAGAGATGCCGCAGGCCTGGGCAATCCCCTCCGCCAGCTCCTCATCCGGCATCTCCGTGGTCTGGACGCCGGCGACCGCCTTCTGGGGGGTGGGGTCCCGATAGGAGACTAACTGAGCAAAATGGTCCGACCCCCGGATAGACCGCACCGGGCCGGAGATTACCTGCAAGTCCCCCTTCCAGGGCACCTTGGTGGCCGCCACATAGGAGGCCATTTCGCACACGCCGGGATTTTCTGTAAAGACCCGCAGGCCAGGGACCAAACAGCGCTCCAGCTGAATCATGGTAAAACTCAGGCGGCCCAGGCCCCCCATGCCCACCTCGGCAAAATATTTCCCCGCCCGGAAGCCGCCTTTGCAGCGGATACCCATATCCAGAACAACAGCTCCGTTTTTCAGACGGACGACCTCAATATTCAGCCGGTTCGCCTTGGGGAGAATCTCCTCCTCAATGATGCAGGCCGCCGCCTCGTTGACGCTCCAATGCTCCATATGCGCCTCCTCACTCCCGGGGCCTGCCGGCCTTCAGGGCCTTGGCCGTCAGCGCCAGCTTTTTGCCGATGATTCGGGCGCTCTCCATACCCTTCTCGTCCTCGGCAGCCCCCTGGGTCATCCGGTCCTGACTCCAAACCGCGGCGCCGGCATAAACGCCCAGACCACCGTTTACCACCGGCATCCCCTGGGTGTGATAGAAGCCCAGAATGGCGTTGATGGCGCTCTCCTGTCCGCCGTTGCGGGTACCGCCCACGGCCAGCGCTGCGCCGGGGGTATACATCCGCAGAAACGGGTCCTCCCTCTGATTCAGATACTCCGCCCGGAACCGGGAGAGGAAGGCGCAGAGCTGGGGTGTCATGCCCATCTCATAGACCGGCGTGCCCATCAGGTAGCCGTCATATTTGAAAAAGCCCTCATTCCAACTGCCCATATCGTCGTCATAGACCACGCAGCGGGCCACGCCCTTTTTCACACAGCTGTTGCAGCCCATGCAGGGGGCGATTTTCTTCCCCTGGAGATAGAGCACATCCACCTGCACATCCGCCACCGTCTCCGCCCCCCGCTTTGCCTCCTCAATGGCATAGGCCGTGGAGGCCTTTCGGGGACTGCCGCAGACAAACAGCAATTTTGTGGTTTCTTCCATAGGATGTTCCTCCCTTTTCAACATCAGACCTCCGCCATAAACTTCTTCATGGCCGCTTCCACCTCCGCTACCACAGCACTCTCCTCCAGGCCGCAGGCAAACTGCCCCTTGTGATAAACAATGCGTCCGTTGACGAGGGTGGTTTCCACATTCTCCTGACTGGAATTATACATCAGTGTGGCCAGAGTATCAAAGTTCGGACAGGATCGGAGATAGGCGGGATTAAAAATAAACATATCCGCCAGCTTTCCCGCTTCAATGGAACCCAGGTCCGGCCGGTGAGCGGCTTTGGCTCCGTTGATGGTGGTAAAATCCAGCATGTTCTGAGCCGTCATGCAGTCCGACCGCCGGGTCCCCACCTTTTGCAGCAGGAGGCCAATCTTCAGGCTCTCAATCATATCCGAGGAATTGTTGCTGGCCGCGCCGTCAGTGCCCATGACGATGTTCACCCCCTGTTCCAGCATGGCCGCCACTGGCGGGATGCCGGAGCCCAGATAAGCGTTGGAGGCCGGGCAGTACACCGCATTAACGCCGTTGCGGACAAAGGCGTCAATCTCCTCTTCCTTCAAGCAGACGCAGTGAACGGCGGAGAGGCGATCCGTCAGAACGCCCAACTTCTCCAGGGTCTCCACTACAGGGGTTCCCCAGTGCTTCATTGTAAAGGCGTTGTCCTCCTCCGTTTCCAGAATGTGCATAGTGTAGGGAATGCCAGTGGACCCGGAGTAATCCGCCATGGCCCGGTACAGGTGTTCCGTGGTACCCCAGGGCACAGATGCCCCGGACCAAATCCGAATCAACGGATGGTCTGCATATTGCCGCACCAGAGCGTCTGTCCGGCGGATGCACTCGTCCGCTGGGTGAATAAAACCGGGAAAGACATTCATCTCAAGACCGGTGTCGTGGTAACAGTCCATATAGATGCCCCGGATGCCCACCTCCTCCATGGTCTCAATGCAGGCGTGGGGAAGTTCGTCGTTATGCTGGACATAATTGAAGTCCGACAGAGTGGTGACGCCGCATTTCAGGCTCTCCATTGCCGCCACCCGGCAGGCCAGCCTTTGGAGGGAGGCCGTCATGGCAGGACCGCCCCGGAGGGGCGCCGCCTGGAGCCAGGCGATGAGATTCAGGTCCGCCCCCAGCCCCTTCAGAAGAGACTGAAAGATATGGACATGCAGGTTCTGCATCCCGGGGAACAACGCTTTCCCTGTGCCGTCCAGCACCGTGGCGGCGGTCCAGCCCTCCAGCTTTCCCACAGCGGCGATGGTATCGCCCCGAACGGCCACGTCTGTATTTTGCAGAACGCTGCGGCTGGAATCCTGGGTGTAAACCGTGATATTGCGAATCAAAAGATCAGCATGCTTGTTCATACGTTGTTACGCTCCTCGTTTCTGGCTGAATCGGCGGGGCCGGCGGACTTGGCGCACGCAGCAAAAAGTCTTCCCGGCCCACGTCCTATAAAAATGTCAGCAGCCGGAGGACTGCTGACATTGGCTATCGCAGTTCTCTCGCGTCCCTGGCGATAATCATGATTCATCAATTGCGTCATAGCGGATTTTCTGTCTGGTAAACAGGAAATTCCGGCGATGAATGCCCACGCTGACCAGCTCCGCGTGAGGATGATTTTTCCAGGACTTTGGAAATGCGGCACCGGGGGACATGGCGCCGCCCACATAGACCATGGAGTAATTGATAAAGTATTCGTCAAGGCACCCATTTTCCATCAGAGCGCCGCAGTAGCTGGGCGCTTCCGCGCAGATGGTCTCCATGCCCAGACGGCGCAGGACATACAGCATCAGCTTCATGTCCGGCTGGTTCCCGGTTCCAGTAACAATGACGGGCACCGTGTCGAAGTCCCGGTCCAGCGCCGGCAGCTCCGCCGCATCCACCTGCTCCCGGACAGTGAAACCACCTGCCAGAACATGCTTCAGGGGGCTGTTCTTCTGGATGTAGTCCCATCCGGCGGGTGAGGTGGCAATGATGTTTTTCAGCCTGTCCGCAGGGTCCACCTGGAACGCAATGTGCTCAAAGGGGATGTCCGTGCTGTCCAGACTGACGAGAATCTCACAGGGCTGATCCCGCTTGCCCAGGACCTCCTGCCGCTGGCGGAACAGATCCTCATCCATGCAGTAGTTGATATAGTTGGGCTCGTTCTGCAGGGTGTTTGCGCCAACAATCAGTCCGTCCGCGCTGGCCCGCAGCAGATTCAGACACCAGAAGTCTCCTGCGCCGCCAGCGGGGTCCAGGTAATTGCACTTGGCAATCAGCGGCCCCTGCATGTTGTCCATAAAGGCCATTTTTCCGTCGGCGCTCAGCACAATGGAGGACACAATGTAGGGTCGGTCCGACCCGGGCTTGGGGAACACCACCGGCGTGGTGTAGTACGCGCCGGCATCTGGCAGGGATTTCGCCCCCTGGGAGGCCTGCTCCAGCTCCTCCAGCAAGTCCGGGCTGCGGTAGAGCTCCCTGATTTTCAGGTCATCCTTTGGCGTTTGAAAATAACTCAGCCTCATACCAGCTCAGCCCTCCTTGCCAACGGTCTGCGCCGCTTCGTCCCGCTTGCCCGCCATCAGCAGGCCCAGGCGCTCATAATTGGCGTCCTTCCGGTCCATCTCACCCAATATGACGCCCTCATAAATTACGCCGATCCGGTCGCTGAGAGAGATGATCTCGTCCAGCTCTGTGGAAACCAGCACCACCGCGCACCCGGCGTCCCGCGCGGCCATAATCTGTTCGTGAATGAACTGCGTCGCGCCGATATCCACACCCCGTGTGGGGTGAACCGCGAAGAGAAGACGGGGCTGCTTGTCCAGTTCCCGCGCCACCACAACCTTCTGTTGGTTGCCGCCCGAAAGAGAGCTGACAGGATTGCCGGCGTCCGGCGTTTTGATGCCGTAGTGTTCAATCAGGTAGCCCGCTTGACCGTCCACCTTCTTCCAATCTAAAAACACACCTTTGGTGAATTTCTCATCATAAAATGTATCCAATACCAGGTTATTCCGTATGGGCATCTTCATCACCACGCCCATACCCTGACGGTCCTCGGGAATGTGCGCCACGCCCTTGTCCAGAATCTGTCGGGGCGTGGACTTCGACATGTCCTCTCCGCCAATCAGGACGGTCCCAGTTTTTTTGCACAGGCCCACAATGCCCCGAATCAGCTCGCTCTGTCCGTTGCCGTCTACACCTGCGATGCCGTAAATCTCGCCGGCGCGGACCTGCATATTCAGGCCCCGGACGGTCTCCACGCCCTTGGAATCCTTGGCGTGCATATCCTTTACCTCCAGCATGGTCCCGCCCAGCTTCTGTTCGCCCCGAGCGACCTCGAAACTGACCTCCTTACCCACCATCATGCTGGCCAGCTCCCGGGCGTTGGTGTCGCAGGCGTTGACGGAGCCTACCACCTTGCCCAGATGGAGAATGGTGATGACCTTGCTGATTTCCATAACCTCGTTGAGCTTGTGGCTGATGAAAATAACCGCCTTATCCTCCGCAATCAAATTTCGGATGGCTACAAACAGCTCCCGAATTTCCTGGGGCGTCAGAACGGCTGTAGGCTCGTCCAGAACCAGCAGGTCGCAGTTCTTATACAGCGCCTTGAGAATCTCAACCCGCTGCTGCTGCCCCACCGTCAAAGAGGATACCTTGGCGTAGGGATCCACCAGCAGACCGTATTTCTGAGAGATTTCCAGAATGCGGGCGGCAACCCGCTTTTTGTCGATAAAGGCCTTTTTCTCATCCAGACTCAGGATGACGTTTTCCACTACCGTCAGTGTGGGAATCAGCATGAAGTGCTGGTGCACCATGCCGACACCGCAGGCGATGGCCGTTTTGGGCGAATCAATCTCCGTCTCCTTTCCGTTGACGAAAATTGTGCCGCCGTCGGGCTTGGCCAGGCCGTAGAGGACATTCATCAGCGTACTCTTTCCAGCGCCATTTTCACCCAGCAGCGTATGAACCTCACCCCGCCGGAAGCCCACGGACACCTTATCGCAGGCGACGGTCCCCGGATAGATTTTAGTAATTTCCTTCAATTCGATAAAATTCATGCGTACACCGACCTCTCCGTTTTAATCCCATAGTCCCTGCCCGGAAGAACCGCCGGCAAACTGCCCGACGGCGTCTGTTTTTTTCCCTCTGTCTCTCTGTGAATATTCCTGCCGTCCGAACGGTCGGGAGCTTTTTAAAAAGCGGCGTTCAGCGGAGGCCGTGCGGAGCGGAGCGCTCCGCACGGCATATTCCTAAATTCCGCTGCCCACCCCGGCAGGGCCGCCCCTGCCTTTCCGGGCCGCTTATTTTACCAGGGTTTCCAGGTCTACGCCGTCGTAGGACTGCTGCCACAGGTTCTGAAGGGTGGTCTTCTCCTCGTCGGTCAGCAGGTCGGCATACTTGCCGGCATAATCGGTCAGAGTAATCACGCCGGCGGATGCACCCATGCTGACAAATCCCGGCTCAACGGTTCCCTCGATGGCCTGCTCAACGGCGACCTCGATGCCCAGCTGCGCGTCCTGAATGACGCTGATGAAACAGCTTTCGCCCAGCAGAGTCTGGTCGGAGACAGCGCCCACATTCATCAGGCCCAGCGCGTCGCACTCCTGCACAGCGCCTACGCCGCAGGCGTCCGCGTTCTGGGTTACGATGTCCACGCCCTGCTGCTGCAGCGCGTCAACGGCCTGCTTCGCCTTCAGCGCATCATCATAGGAGCCGGTATAAACGGTGATGACCTCGCACTCCGGGTCAACGTATTGAGCGCCGGCCCGCACGCCGTCGGCCCAGGCGATGATGGAGTCAATTTCGTTGGAGCCCACCGCGCCGATCTTCTTGGTTTCAGTGGCCATGGCGCAGGCGACGCCATTCAGGAAGCCCAGCTGGAAGGTGGCAAAATCAATGCCGGTGAGATTGGGCTCCTGGCCGGACTGGGCGCTAGTGCAGATAAAGGTGATGTCGGGATATTCCTGGGAAACCAGCTTGGCAGCGTCCAGGAACTCCGCGCCGTGGGAGACAATGATGGTATAGCCGGCATCGGCATAACCCCGCATGGTGCTCTCAAAGTCGGTGGCGGGAATGGACTCGGAGTAGTTTACCGTGGCGCCGGGATACTTTTCGGCAGCCGCGTTGGCGGCGTCCGCCGCCATCTGGCTCCAGCCGCCGTCATTGGCGCTGCCGGAGAGCATCAGGCCGATTTTCACGTTGCTGTAGTCCGTGTCCCCGCTGCTGGTCTGAGCATCGCCGGGCTGCTGGGCGTCTCCGCCGCCTGAGGCCGGGGGATTGCTGGAACCGCCGGAGCCGCCGCAGCCGGCCAGCAGGCTGACCACCATCATCAGGGACAGCGCAAGAGCAAATACCTTCTTCATTGTACGTTCCTCCTTAACATAGTCCAAAGCTTCTTGTATATTACAGAATCCGCACAGAGTCCCTCTGCGCAAAAGCTGTATCCCCTTATCTGGAACACCGTAGAATCAATGGCTCTTAACATATGGCACGCCCAGAGCGGCGGGGTCCTTCGCGTTTCTGGAAAAGGCGCACAGCGCCAGCACTGTCAGGATATAAGGCAGCATCAGGGCAAACTCATAGGGGAATGCACCGCCGCCGGCCTGGAGCCGGTAGGACAGGGTCTCGCCGATGCCGAAGACCAGCACGCCGCCCAGCGTGCCAAAGGGCGTGTATTTACCGAAGGTCACCGCCGCCAGAGCGATGAAGCCCCGCCCGTCCGTCATGTTCTCCGTGAACTGGCTCAGAATGCCGGTGGAGAGGAACGCGCCGCCAAACCCCACCAGAGCGCCGCCTGCGGCGCAGGCAATATAACGGAGCTTTTTGACGCTGATGCCCACGCTCTCCACCACCACGGGATTTTCTCCCACTGAGCGCATCTGCACGCCAATTTTCATCTTGTACATGGCAACCCAGGCCAGAATCACCAGCCCGATGGCAATGTAGGTGGGAATCGGAAACCCCAGGAAGCTGCCATAGGTGGTCCCGGCGTTCATGCCATCGAAAAAAGCCCGGTTCAGCGTGGTTGTCAAGCCGGCGCCCACCAGATTGAACGCCACGCCCAAAACCGTTTGATTGATACGGAATTCCAGCACCAGCGCACCGAACAGCAGGCCGAACAGCCCCGCCACCAGCATGGCGGCTAACCCGCCCAGCCAGGCGTTATTCAGGTGGTGTGTGACCACCACGCCGGTGAGACATCCTATAATCATCATACCCTCGGCTCCCATGTTGACAATGCCGGAAACCTCCATTACCAGCACACCCAGGGCAACGAAGAGCAGCGGAGTGGAATAGCGGATCATTGCAGCCAGGAAGGAAATGATGGAATCAGCCATGAATCGTCGCCCCTTTCTCTTTCTTCACCTGAAGCAGAACCTTGCTCAGCACATTGATCAAAACGAACACAATCACCAGTGCCCGAATCAAATCTACCACAGAGGAGGGAACCCGCGTGAACATCTGCACGGCATTTCCACCGCTTTTCATGGCCCCAAGCAGAATGCCGGAGAGGAACATGCCCACCGGATGGTTTGCGCCCAGCAGCGCCACGGCAATGCCGTCGAATCCGAAGTTGCTGGCCATGCCCTTCAGCAAACGGTGCTGCACGCCCAAAACCTCAATGGCACCGGCCAGACCCGCGAAGCCGCCGGCCATAAACATCGCCATCAGGGTGTTCTTCTGAACGCTGATGCCAGCATAGGCGGCCGCCTGATTGTTCTGGCCCACAATCTGCATACCGAAGCCCGGAGCCGTCTTCCACAGGAAAATCCCAAAAAACACTAGGCTGAGGATCATCAGCAGAAAGCCGGTGTGCAGCTTGGTCCCAGGGAGGATGTAATGCATCCAATAGGTGTCCTCAAACATAACGGTCTGTGCCGCATTGCTGTTGGGATCCTGAATAGGCCCGCAGACCGCCCACTGAATCAGGTATTGAGCGGCGTAGTTCAGCATCACAGTCGTAATAACCTCGTTGGCCCCGAAGCGGACCTTCAGAACGCCCACCAATAGTCCCCAGATCGCGCCGCCCAGAAAACCAGCCAGCAACGCCAGAATTACCACCAGAAATCCAGGCCCTGGCATAAAGAGGACCACCACAGACGCGCTCAGCGCGCCGATGTACATCTGCCCCTCTGCGCCGATGTTGATCAGGCCGCAGCGGAACGCGAAGGCGTAGCTCAAGCCCGACAGCGTCAGCGTCGTTGTCTTGACCAGCGTATTGCTGATGTTGACCGATGAGCCGAACGCTCCAGAAAACATGACCCGGAATGTAGAAAGAGGATCTTCGCCGATCAGTACGATCACCAGTGAACCGACCAGGAACGCCAATAGGATGGACGTGATCGGTTCAAGCACCTTGCTTGATTTTTTAATCATAAGTATATACCCCTTTACCGGCATGAGCCTTATAAATAGGTTGGCCCTATGTTGACTTTATTATGAATCCCTCTCTCCGGTTTGTCAATCACCTATTTGCCGAACCAGACAAATTTTGTTTGGTTATACAATTCGCCCTTGTTGAAATTGTTCGATATGTTTACAGGGAGACATCCTTCCTATTTTAAAGGCATCTTCTGTCCAACGCTGGTTCCTTTCACGACTTTTACATCACAGTATTTCCAAAAATTATCCAGTATTTCCGATATTATCCTGTTTTAATGAATTATATCGCCGATTAAAATAAAGGTTAACTCAAGAATATTTGAAGACAGGCGAGTTTTATGCCGTCAGTTCCCTCAATAAAGGTTGGTCTTCTTGTTGATATAGCGAAACTGCTGTAAAAACCGCCTTACTTTTTAGGTTTTGAGGAATTGACATTGTTTCCCGGACATGCTACCATAAATAAAAGCATATAGGTCGAACCTATTTGCACACCGCGAACCAGCACATCCCGGCGCGGCCCGCGGCGCTCAAACAAGACCAGAAAGGAAGGAAGCATGTATGAACGAACTGATCCTCGGCATTGACGTCGGCACCACCTCTCTGAAAGCGGCCGTTTTTGACCACAAGGGGGTCCAGCAGGCCGCCGCAGTTGTGGAGTACTCCCTTCTGACGCCGCAGCCCAATATTGTGGAAGCCCCTTGCGGCATTTATATGGATTCCATTGTCAAATGCATGGAGGTCATCCGCTCCGGCGGTGCCGTGAACACCCAAGACATCACCGCAGTGGGCTTTTCCGTTCAGGGCGAAACGCTGTGCCTGCTGGACGGAGACGGACAGCCGCTGAGAAATGCCATCGTCTGGATGGACAACCGGGCCGGCGATCAGGCGGAACAGCTCCGGGCCCACTTCGGAGATGAGCTGTGCTATCAGGTCACCGGACAGGTGAGCTTCGAGGCCTGCTGGCCCGCCGCCAAGCTGCTGTGGGTCAAGGAGAACGAGCCGGAGATTTTTGCGAAAACCCGGCACTTCCTTCTGCTGGAGGACTATGTGATCTACCTGCTGACAGGAAGGTTTGTGGCCGAGGGCTCCCTGCTGACCTCTACGGAATACTGGGACATCCGGACAAAGAAATACTGGCCAGAAATGCTGGACTTCATCGGCGTTGACCCCTCCGCCCTTCCGGAAATCCGGGAATCCGGCGAACTGGTGGGGACTGTTCTGCCGGAAATGGCAGAGCTTCTGGGCATCTCCCCCAAGGCGAAAATCACCACCGGCTGTCTGGACCAAGCCGCAGGCGCCATCGGCGTGGGGAATATCTATCCCGGCATTTTCTCGGAGAACATCGGCGCGGCGCTGGCCATCTGCGTTCCCACCGCCCAGCTGACCTACGATCCCAACCGCCAGATGCCCGTTCACTACTTCGCCACACCGGACACCTACATGATGCACACCTTTACCACCGGCGGCATGTGCCTGCGCTGGTTCCGGGACGGCTTCTGCCAGCCGGAGCTTGACATCCAGAAGCTCACCGGCATCGACGCCTATGATTTGATGGGCAGGGAAGCCGACAGCGTGCCTCCTGGGGCCGACGGCTTGATCTGCCTGCCCCATCTCCAGGGCTCCATGGCCCCCGACGTGAACCTGAACGCCAAGGGTGTGTTCTACGGCGCCACCCTTCAGCACAGCAAGCCTCACTTTGTCCGGGGAATTATGGAGAGCCTGGGATACCTCATTTGCCGCAATCTGGAGGCCATTGATGCCATGGGCCTGGAGGTCAAGCAGATTCGCACCATGGGCGGCGGCTCCAAGTCCGACATCTGGAACCAAATCAAGGCGGACATCACCGGAAAGACCCTCCATGTGACCTATTCCTCTCAGGATACCGCCTGCCTGGGCGCGGCCATCCTGGCCGGAAAGGCCGCCGGCGTGTTTGAGAGCATCGAGTCCGCTGTAGATTCCATGGTTCAAATCAGGAAAACCTTCGAACCCAACCCTGCAAACCGCGCTGTCTATGACAGACAGTATCAAATGTTCAATCTGCTGTTCAAGGCTCTGACGCCGGTCTTCAACGAGGACTCCAAGGGATAAATCTTTTCGTTCTGTCTGCTCCAAATTGCCGCAGAATCCTGGCCGCGGCGTTATCACAAATATGAAAACGGAGGAATTTCGGTATGGAAAAACTGGGCAAAATCTTTCACCCCTCGGATGCCAAGGTCTTCATGGACGAACAGGAGCTGGTGCGGGAGTACCTGCGCACAGACAAAATTACCTTCGGCGTTTCCAGGCTGAAGCCCGGCGCAGTCGGCGGGCTGGATATCGGCCACGCGGAGGCGGACGAGGTGTTCTTCTGTATGCAGGGCCATGTTCTCTGCTACTTCCCTGAGGACGACACCTATTATGAGCTGAATCAAGGCGACGCGCTGCTGATTCCCCCCGCCACCGGTCACAAGCTCTTTAACATCGGAGACGTGGACGCGCTGATCAGCTGGAGCTGCGCACCCCATCCCTGAACACGGATTCCCATACTGCTCATTCCGATGGGCAGAATTGAATTATTGTCATCATTTTGAAAGGAAGTATATGATTATGAGCAAGCATCCTGAACTGATTGTCATGCTGACCCACAATGACCGCACCGTTGAAAATGCCTATGAAATTTTTGACGCCTGCAAAGATGCCAAGGCGAAATACTGGGGCTTTAAAGAGGTGGGCATTCCTCTGGACGAGATGAAAAAGCTGTGCGCCTACATGAAGGAGTGCGGCAAAACCACGTTCCTGGAAGTGGTTGCCTACACGGAGGAGGAATGTCTGGAAGGCGCCAAAATGGCAGTGGAATGCGGCTTTGACATGCTGATGGGCACTCTTTATTTTGACTCTATCAATGACTACTGCAAGGAAAATAACCTGAAATATATGCCCTTTGTCGGCAAAATCACCGGCCGCCCCTCTGTGCTGGAGGGCACCATTGAAGGCATGATTGAAGAGGCCAACGGCCTGATTGCCAAGGGCGTTTACGGCATCGACCTGCTGGGCTACCGCTATACCGGGGACGCCGTGGAGCTGAACAAGAAGTTTGTGGCCGGCGTGAAGGCCCCCGTCTGCCTGGCGGGCAGCGTCTCCAGCTATCAGCGCCTGGACGAGGTGAAGGACGCCGATTCCTGGTCTTTCACCATCGGCGGCGCCTTCTTTGAAAACAAGTTTGACGGGACCTTTGCCGAGCAGATTGACAAGGTCGTGGATTATATGGCAAACTAAACCATACCCTGTTTCTAAAGGCCGGAAAACCGGGCCAGTGAAGGCGCTCCGCTGGAAACGGCGGAACCCAGGCGGTATTCGACTCTTTTGAATACAGGCCCTATGCCCGCCAAGGGTGTTTTCAGGCTCCCCGGGTGATGTCCGGAAAGCCGACACGCTTCAGGCAAGCCCTGAAACCGGGCGGAGGAAATTCCTTTGCCCCGTTTCAGGGCTTCTTTGGAAAGATCCCTGGAGTCCACCGCGTTTCTCCCGTCCCCGGGTCCCCAGCAGGCTGTCAAATCAGAACCGAACCGAAAGGAGTCTCCTCCATGGAACAAATCACAATTGGTCAGGCAGAAAAACTGACGTCCCCCAATCCATTTGCCCTTTTGACCGTCCAAACGCCGGAGGGCCATACCAACGTAATGGCCATTTCCTGGTGGAGCTATGCATCTAATCATCCGGCCACCGTTGTGGCCTGCCTCAGCAGCAGAGGCTATTCCGGACAGTGCATCCAGTCATCGGGAGCCTTCGGCCTCTCCGTGCCGGGCCCCCAGCTGAAGGACGCCGCCCTGCGGGCGGGGACCTGCTCCGGACGGAATATGGATAAGGCGGCGGAATTGGGCATCCCTCTGGAGGCCTGCGGAGGCTGCTCTCAGAAAATGGTGTCCGGAAGCCGCCTTTGGATTTCCTGCAAGCTGAAGGATACGTTGGCCGTCGGCGACCACATTTTATATGTGGGAGAGGTGGAATCCCTTCTGGCCGACCCGTCGGTGGAGGGGCTCTACGCCTGGGAGGGCTATGGTCGGCTGGACACAGTCCGGCGGAACGATTGTTGACAGGCAGGGCCGTCTTGGCGCAGTCCGCGGGCCTTTTCCTGCATGGCTGCCGGAATAACAGCCAGACGAGGTGAGGTCCGTGATCCGTGAACAGTGAATTCGCCATATTTTAGAAGCGTTACAGCAAAGCGGCATCGTTTCCACCTCAGAGCTGACCAAAGCTTTGGGAATTTCCCGCTCCACCATCCGCAGGGATTTTTTTCGGGGGGGGGAGCCAGAGGAAAGGCATCTTCTTAAATGTATCTGCGGAGGCGCTGTCATGATATCACGGCCAGCTGCTGGCGATCCCCATCATTATAACCCGCAGGACCTGTGCGCCGGCGGGAAGCGCCGTGTTGCCCAGCGGGCCGCGGAGCTTGTACCGGAAAACGGAACCATTCCTCTGGATTCAGGAACCACCGTCTATGAACTGTCCAGGCAGCTTGCCCAGCGCAGAGGACTGCACGTTGCCACCAACGATTTAATATGCGCGCTGTCCTCCAATCCGGAGATTTCCGTTTTCGTACTGGGCGGTGCACTGAGGACGGCCAACTTTTCCATGAACGGCCCGTTTACAGAAAACGTAATCCGCCAGCTCCATGCGGATGCGGTGGTTTTTTCCAGAGGCCTTATGGGCTTTTCCATGGACGAGCTGCCCACCAAGCGGCTGATGATCCGGTCTGCCCGGCAGACCGTCCTTCTCTGCTGCCATACCAAGCTTGAGTCCTCAGCCTTCGTCAGCATCTGCCCTCTCAGGGATATCGACGTCATCATAACGGAAGCTGAGACGGACCCTGGAATTCTCGTCAAACTGGAGGAACAGGGGATCAAAGTCTTTACTGCTAGAAATGCCGCCTGCCCTCATAGCTTTCCCCCCAATATCCGTCCCATTCACAGCAAGACAGCAGGCGCCGGTGCGCGGGCTGTCCCAAAATAAAGATTAGGAGACACGCCATGATTGATCTCACCATTAACAAGCAGGGTCTGGAGCACAACCTGAAAAAGGCCCGGGAGCAGAACATTCTCATCCCCACCATCGCCCAGATGCAGCATCCGGAGACCATCCCCGAAAAGATTC
>NZ_CANTJS010000003.1 GCF_947654275.1 uncultured Oscillibacter sp.
AGGAATCAGGGGATTAGGAATCAGGGGATTAGGAATCAGGGGATTAGGAATCAGGGGATTAGGAATCAGGAATCCCTCTGTCAGGAGGGCGCGTCTGGAGGGGGCGCCAGCAAACAGACGCCGAAGCGCTGGAGCATCCGGCTGAGACGGAGCACCGGCAGACCCATGACGTTGAAAAAGTCCCCGTCCAGCCGCTCCACCAGCAGGGCCCCCTTGCTCTGGACGCCGTAGGCCCCGGCCTTATCCATGGGCTCGCCGGTGGCGATGTAGGCCAGCAGCTCCCCCTGAGAGGCGGGACGGAAATAGACGCCGGTGGTCTCCGACTCGGTGATGGAACGGTCTCCCTGCCGCACCGTGACGCCGGTGCAGACGGTATGCCGCCGTCCCTGGAGGGCCGTCAGCATCTCCAGAGCCTCCGCCTCGCTGTGGGGCTTGCCCAGACGGCGGTGCTCCAGGAATACCATGGTGTCGGCGGTGATAATGATATCCTCCGGCCCGCAGAGCCGGGCGGCGGCCTCCGCCTTTTCCCGGGAGATACAGGCCACCGTTTTCTCCGGGGTCAGCCCCTCGGGGACGGATTCCTCCACGTCAGGCACCCGGACAATGAAATCCGTGACGCCGATGCGCTCCAGCAGCTCCCGCCGGCGGGGGGAGCCGGAGGCCAAAACAATCTGAGGCATATTCAAAAGCCTCCTTTTCAGCGTCCGGTGGAGCCGAAGCCCCCCCGGTCCGGATTCTCCAGCCGCTCCACGCGGAGGAAGGTCAGGGGCGGCTGGTTCTCCACAACGCGGAACTGACAAATACGGGTGTTTTTGGGAATGACCGTGTCCCGGGTGGCGTAGACCGGCCACCGCCATTGGTCCCCGTCTCCGCAGTAGGAGCCGTCCACCACGCCCATGGAATTGGTCTGTAAAATGCCGTAGTTCCGGAAGGTGGAGCTCCGGGGCACCACGTGGGCCTCGTATCCCTCCGGCAGGGCCACGGCAATGCCCAGAGGGATGAGCCGGTATTCCCCGGCCTTCAGAACGGTTTCCTCGGCACAGCGCAGATCTACCCAGTCGGAGCCGGGGACGCAGGCCAGTTCTTCGATACCATCTGTAAAATATTTGACTTTGATTTCCATTTGTATTCTCCTGACAGGGTTGATTTTACCACGAGATATCAAGGCCTACATCAAAATAGTAGCTATCCTTCACCCCAACCGTCCAAGCTCTTACATGCAGCCCCTCTACCTGAATAAGTACGGTAATTTGATGGACGCAATCCTCTGCATACCGTTCGGGGAGAAGCCCGTGATAGACTTTATTAAAGTTTTGAAGAAGAAGGAAGTTTTCCCATGTTAGCTTCCAATCAGTTTCCTCGACAAAGCGATTATAAGTATCAAACGAAGATAAGTCATCGTGAAATTGGCGAATAAACTTAGAAAAGGAATAACTGAGGCCGGTATCTCCATTCTTTGCATGTATGACGCACCAGCATTTAATGTTTTTATAAAAATATTCTGTGACAAGGGGCCAGCTTTTTTCAATTTGAGCAAGACGGGCAGCTTCGGCAGACTGGTCGGCTTGTCTTTTTTGAGCGGCCATCCCACGCAGATTATCGGCAAAGCTCATGACTGGCATCTCCTTTTTGTATTTTTCGATTCAAAAACTACGATTTACAATCACTCCACGCCCCGCTGATACAGCCCCCGGGTGAAGCCCTCCGGCGGGGTGACGTCCCCCTGACCCAAATAGGCCCGGAACACCCGGACGCATTCCTCCGGGGTCTCCGTGGTGAAGCGGAGGCGGGCACAGCGGAGCCCCAGCCGCCTCCAGTCCGGCAGGTCCGCCAGCCAGAGGGTCCGGCTGTTCTGGATTTCCGTCCGGTGGCCGAAGGCGGGAAGGAGAGGGAAGGAGGCCCCGGTGCGGTCGTTGAGGAAATTGGGCCGGTCGCAACGGCAGCCCACGCTGTTTTGAATCAGGCAGTTTTCCGTAATCATCAGAGGCAGGCGGCCATAGACAATGGCCTCGGCGGGCAGAATTTTCCGCATGTCCCGAATCTGGGCAAAGCGCAGCTCAAAGGAGAGACAGGCGGAGGCAAAGCCCTTGCCCCGGAGATAGTCCAGAGAACGGCTGTTGAAGACGTTGAGACCATAGTCGGCGTCAAAGCGCTCCCATCCCCCGTCCCGAATCAGGGAGAGGTGGCCCAAATTCCCCAGAAGAAGGCGGGTGACGCCTAAGGCGCGGGCCGTGTCCAGCCAGCGCCGGAGCATGGGTTCGTCCCGGTCCCGCCAGACCCGGGGGAGAATGGCGCACCACTCCGTGTCTCCCGCCGGCAGGGCGGACCAGTCCGCCAGCAGCTCCAGAGGGACGCAGACCCGGCTGGGCCCCAGGTCCAGCAGCCCGCCGGTGAGCTGGGCGGCATTGGTGACGGAGACGGTGAGCGTGGGGGCATCCGATGCGTGGTCCCTGTCCGGCAGAGGCGGCACAGGCAGCTCCCGCCTTGGGGGCGGAGCGGTCCGCGCGGCGGTGAGAGCCGTCAGGCCGTCCCGTCGCAGGGCGTTGACTGCCCCGGCGGAGAGGGAGAGGCCCGGGTCCAGAGAAATTTCCGTTCCCATGAGACGGTAGGGAGTGCCGCCGGTCTTGGCCAGCCGGGCGGCCAGGTCCTCCTCCGTCAGGGAGCGGGTCCGGGCGGGCTCCGGCACGGCACCGGCGACGGTGACGCTGTGTTCCGCCTCGTCCGACGCCGTCAGCAGGCAGGGGCTCCCCGCCACCACCCGGCAGGTGAAGCGGACGGGGATGCGGCCGGCGGTCTGCCGGGGCGGGCTGTATGCCGGAGCCCCGGCGGCGTTCTCAGGGCGAAAGCCCAGCATCTGGGGGCCCTTTTTCCCGTGCCAATAGGCGTCTGTAAAGCCGGAGCGGGAAAAGGCCCGTTCCAAAATCTCCCGCTCCTCCAGGCTGGGGCCCCGCTCCTCGTCCAGAAGACGGCGGTAAATATCCGTTACGGCGGCCACATAGCCGGGGCGGCGCATTCGCCCCTCAATTTTCAGGCAGGCCACACCCAGACCGGCCAGCTCCTGGAGATGGTCCGCCATGCAGGAATCCTTTAGGCTCAGGGGACGCTTGCTGCCTGCCGGCTGGTTGACGCCGTAGGGCAGGCGGCAGGGCTGGGCGCAGCGGCCCCGGTTTCCGGAGCGGCCCCCCACCAGGGCGCTCATGGCGCACTGGCCGGAGTAGCACATGCACAGGGCCCCGTGGACAAAGACCTCAATCTCCGCCGGACAGCCTGCGCATATGGCGGCGACGTCCTCTTTGGAGCACTCCCGGGCCAGTACAATCCGCTCACAGCCGTCGGCGGCCAGCTCATTGGCTCCTCCGGCGGTGAAAATGCTCATCTGGGTGCTGGCATGGAGGGGCAGGTCCGGCAGAGTCCGGCGCAGCAGGTCAAAAAGCCCCCAGTCCTGCACCAGCACCGCGTCCACGCCCAGCCGGGCGGCGGCGCGGGCGGTTTCCAGGGCCTGGGGCAGCTCCCGGTCGCTGAGCAGGATGTTCAGCGTCAGAAATACTCGAGTCCCCTGGGCGTGGCAGTCCGCCAGGGCTCCGGCGAATTCCTCCTCGCTGAAGTTGGCGGCGCCCCGGCGGGCGTTGAAGGCGCCCCAGCCCAGATAGACCGCCCCGGCGCCCTGGTCCACCGCAGCCCGAAGGGCCTCGGGGGAGCCGGCGGGGGCCAGCAGCTCCGGCTTCATGAGGATTTCCGGCTGTCCAGCCGCTGCTGAAGGCGGAGGATTTCCCGCTTCAGCTCGCTGACCTGGCTCTGCGCCTTGCCGGCCTCATCCAGATAGCCTTTGATCTGGCCCCGCAGCTGTTCGGCGGAAACCTGGGCCTTAAAGAGCTCGTCGGCAATATTGACGGCAGTCAGGACAGCGGCGTCGGCCCGGCCCACCCGGGTGCTGTTCAGGACCTCGTCCATTTTCTCACTTACATAAGAGCCCACCTTCTGCATATAGGCGGCGGATTCTTCGGCTACAAAGGTATATTCCTCTCCGCAGATTGTGACGACCACACGGTTTGCCATGAAAAACCCCTCCTTTGACCCCGGCGGGCGCAACCCGCCTATGATAACTGTGGACAGTATAACACACCCGTCAGGGCAGTGCCAGAAAAATTTGTGGGTTTTGAGAAAATTTACATTTTTAGGCTTCATTTGAGCTCCGGCAGGGGGTTTGTCCCGCCCAAAGGACCGCCGGAGCCCCGTTCCCGCCGGAATGGGAGCGTCCCATTGGGAGATTTTCGCGGCAGGGGCTGTCCCGGCCCGTCTCCCGAAAGCGTGGAGAGCCCGGAAGAACGATCGGCAGAACACCCTGTGGGGCCTGGTCCCCAGACCAGGCCATTTCCCCGGGAGTGCCGGAGCCCTAAGAGCCTGTTTAAAATCCGGCGGAGTGCCGGATTGGGGCAGATTTTTTACCCAATGGGCATGTGATATCCGTAAGGCGGCAGAGCCGCCAACGGCTATCCAATTGTCGGGCAAGGCGGTTTGACGCAGGAATCCTGGCGGATTTCAAGTCAAACCAACGCAGCATCGGCGGAAAAAGATGCCCAGAGACGGCGTTTCGATGGATTTTAAACAGGCTCTAAAAGACGGGGCACAGCACCCGCAGAAGGCTGCCCCCTTGGGCGGCCCGATGTGAGCCCCCTGTATTGGCGGGCCGCCGGGGGCAGCGGCCCCTATATCATGGTTCTGCTATAAAATGCGGGAACGGACACTCCCCGCCGGGAATCGCCTCTTGCCCTTTCTAAAAAATTCGTGTAGAATAGACGCACGCAATCCAAGGAAAAATTAAGTACGAATTGTAGAATTTGAGACATAAATTACAGAAAGGGAGGGCCTATGGCGAATATTCTGGTTCACACGGCCAATGAGAGCGTCACCCTTACCGCTCAGGCGCTGGGGCGTCTTCTGGACCGGGGGGACGGGGACGCGGCGCTGCTGTACCTGGCCCTTCTGCGGCGGCATGGGACCGTGCCGCCCCGGTCCCTGGCGGGGGAGCTCCGCTGGGACAGGCCCCGGATTGAGGCGGCGGAAAACACCCTGCGGGAGCTGGGCCTGGTGGCCCCGGAGGCGGTTCTGGAGCCCGCCGAGCAGAAACCGGAGTATCAGAGCGCCGATATTATCCAGCGGCTGACCCAGGAGGCGGAATTCGCCGGACTCACCGCCGAGGTGGAACGGCGGCTGGGGAAGAAGCTGACCACTCCGGAGACCGGCGCCCTGCTGGGACTCTATGACTACCTGGGTCTGCCTGCCGACGTGATTTATCTTCTGGTGTGCCACTGCGCCGAGCGGGTGGCCCGGCGCTACGGAGAGGGCCGGCGGCCCACCCTCCGCCAGATTGAGAAGGAGGGCTATGCCTGGGCCCGCCAGGGAATTGACAATCAGGCGGCGGCGTCGGAATATCTCCGGAAATACGCGGAGCGGCAGGGGATGCTGCCCCAGTATATGCGGGTCCTGGGTCTGGGGGACAGGCTCCCGGCGGCGTCTGAGGAGCGATATCTGAACGCCTGGCAGGAGATGGGCTTCCCGCCGGAGGCGGTGGCCCTGGCCTATGACAAGACGGTGCTGAAGTGCCACGAACTGAAGTGGCCCTACTGCAACGGCATCCTGAAGCGCTGGCACGAAGCCGGGCTTCATACGCTGAGCGAGATTGAGGAGCGGGACCGGCCCGCCGTGCGGCAGCAGACGGCCTCCGCCGGCCGCGATATGGGCTGGATGCGGGAGTACATACAGCGCCGGGACGAAGGGGTGTAACACCAGATGGCCTACGATGGAAAGATACTGCGCCGGGCGCTCCGGCATTTTGAGGAGGACCGGCGGCAGCGGCAGGAGCGCTTTCAGGACCGGAGGGAACACATTTACCGCCGCCAGCCCCGCCTGCGGGAGATTGACGCGGAGCTCCACAGCACCATGGGCCGTCTGATTGCCCAGGCCCTGCGGAAGGGGCAGAACCCCCGCCCGGCGGTGGAGTCCCTGCGGCGGGAGAATCTGGGGCTCCAGGCGGAGCGGACCGCGCTGCTGGAGCGGATGGGCCTGCCGGCGGACTGCCTGGAGGAGGTTCCCGCCTGCCCCCTCTGCGGCGACACGGGCTACCGGGGCGGCGTGATGTGCCGCTGTCTGAAGCGCTACTGCGCCCGGGAGCAGCAGAAGGAGCTGAGCCGGATGCTGGACCTGGGAAGCCAGAGCTTCGAGACCTTTTCCCTGGAGTGGTACGACCAGGAGGAAAACCCGGAGCTGGGCATCTCCCCCCGGGAGAATATGGACTGGGTGGGCCGGGCCTGCCGCCGCTATGCCGCCGGCTTCGGCCCCGGCAGCGGCAGCCTGCTGCTGACAGGAGACCCCGGCCTGGGGAAGACCTTCCTCTCCGCCGCCATTGCCCGGGAGGTCAGCGGGGATGGCTGGTCCGTGGTCTACGATACTGCCGGCCGCATTTTCGAGCGGTTTGAGGACCGGAAGTTTGGCCGGGACAGGGGGGAGGCGGTGGAGGCCGACGTCCGGCGGGTGCTGGAGTGCGATCTGCTGATTCTGGACGACCTGGGCACGGAGACGGCGACTCCCTTTGTCTCCAGCGCCCTGTACACCGTCCTCAACACCCGATTGCTGGAAAAGCGCGCCACGATTGTCAGCACCAACCTGAAAATTCCGGAGATTGCCCGGCGGTATTCCCCTCAGATAGCCTCCCGGCTGGAAGGGGAGTATCAGGTCCTGCCCTTCTTTGGCGAGGACATCCGGAAGCTGAAAAAGCTGCGGGAACGGCGCGGATGAAAGCGGGGGAACAGGATGTATCTGAAATCAGAGGAGATATGCGGGGCAATCTGCCGGGGCGAGGACGTTTCCGAACGTGTTTCTCAAATTGAATGGCAGCTGAAAGGGCATTACAAAAAGCAGAAACAGGAGATGCGGGCGGGGGAGCAGTACAGCTTTGCCTATGACCAGCGGGTCCATGCCTGGGACGCGCTGTATGACGTCAGCCCCAGTGTGAGGGCTTACTGGGATTCCATCTATCCCCATATCCAGACGCCGAAAGGCCGGTATTCCGCCCTGCTCCGGTTTGTGTGCTCCCGGGAACAGTTTTTGAACATTCCGCAGACGGAGAGCGTCCGGCTCTTGAGGACGCTGGGCTGGACGCCGGGAGATGTGATGGCGGCGTTTTTGGAGAACCGCCATGATATCAGCACGCTGACGATATGCCCCGACGCCGTGGCGGAGGCGGTGGAGGCGGACAGGGATACGGCTCTGGCGCTGCTGGAGGGCAGGGAGTATGACCGGCTTTTTGACCGGGGCTATGACGCCTGTCGGCACTTTGAATGGCTGGATTTCATGTATCTGTTCATGGGATTTGATGACAAAGCCTTTTTGACAACGGCCCACAGGCGAAAAAGGCTGTGCAGGCACTGTCAGGAGCTTTTGGAGCGTCTGGAGCACAGGGCGGAGCCGTGGGAGGAGAAGGGAGAACGTGAGGACCTGGACTTTTCCATATTTTCGGGCGCTCTTCTGAAACAGAAGCATGTGATGGCCTCCGCCGCCGGCCAGCGCCTGCGGAAGGGGAACGAAAATAACGGCTATTATGTGCTCTCCTTTCATGTGGTGGACGAGGTGCGGGGCTGCGGGGCGGCGCTCCGGTTTGACGCCTTCAACAAATCCCCGGACTACCGGGACGAGGAACGAACCGCCAGAGAGGTATATTTATACCGCTTTCCCTATTTTCTGCCCTTTGACGATGTGCCCCTGTGCTGGCGCTGTGAACAGAGAGATCTGCCGGAGGACTTTGTGAAAAAGGCGCACCGGGCTTTTTCCAGGCTGGCGGGCTTTGAAGACAGCAAGGGCAGAAAGAAATAGAGGACAAAACAGGGACCTGCGTCTTAAAAGGCGCAGGTCCCTGCTTTTGAAGGGGTTGAAAGGGGATTATTCCCCGCCCTCCGGCACCACAATCACCGGCACAGAGGGTTCCTCAACCGGCGGCTCCGGCTCCGCCGGGGGCGTGGCGGGAATCTCCGCCGGGCCGGTTACCTCGGTGCCCGGCTCCGTAACCGGGGGCTCCGTGGGCGTGGTGACGGAGGGATTGGCGGGCGTCGGGGGTGTGACCGGCGTCGTGTCGGCAGGCGTGCCGGGGATGACGGCGCCGCCTCCGGTCTCCTCCGCCTCGGGTCCCACCAGGACCACCCGGTTCCGGGACTTATAATCGCTGGTGGCTTCAAATTTGCTGGAAATCAGGGTGCCGTCTCCGGCGTAGACGTTCCGGTAGGTCCGGACCTTATAGCCGGTGTAGGGGGTGACCTTCACCGTCCGTGCGCCGGGGGCCAGGGTGGGATCCACCTGCTCCACCTCCTCAAAGGGCGTGGTGGACAGGGTTTCATAGGTCATCTTCACGGTGGTGTCACTGGTCTTGGTTCCCCAGAGCTGGACGGTGAGGTAGTTCTTGGAGTAGGTGGCTACAATTTTAATGGGATAATCCGTATTGTTGGTAAACTTGTAGTCCGGTCCGCCCCAGGAGACCGTGGCGTCCATGCCCCGGGTGATGTAGGCGGGAATATAGCGGTGGGCATAGCGCTCGGTAATTTCCATGTTGGACAGGAGACAGGCATAATACAGGGTGGAAGAGGGCTGGCAGACGCCGCCGCCGATTTCGTCCACCGTCTCCCCCTGCACATAGGCGGGAGCGGGCTTGTAGCCCTTGGCCGCCGTCCGCTGGCCCACGGTTTCGTTATAGGAAAAGACGTCGCCGCTGTTCATCACCGTCCCGTTAAAGGCGGAGGAGGCCAGGCGAACGTTGCTGATCCGGGCGGCGCTGCCGCCGACGTGGGTGGTGCACTCTCCCAGAAGATCCCGGAACAGCACGTCCTTCAGAACCTCCGCTGTGACGGAGGGGTATTGAATGTCCGCCTGAACCGTGATGGTTTCCCCGGGGGCGGCGTTGTTCAGAGCCTTCTGGGCGGCGGACACGTTGAAATCCGCACCCACCTGCTCGGGGATGATGGTCCCGGTGGCGGCGTCATAGCCGGCGTTTTTTACCTCGCCGGAAACCGCGTCATGAACGGCCTGGGCGGTGATGGCCTTGGCGTTCCGCCGGGCGCAGTTCACCAGGGCCGAACCCTCGAGCAGAGGGCGGGCCAGCTGGATTTTCTGCTCCAGA
Organism: uncultured Oscillibacter sp.; assembly: GCF_947654275.1. GTDB lineage: Bacteria > Bacillota > Clostridia > Oscillospirales > Oscillospiraceae > Oscillibacter. The sequence continues at coordinate 9,164 of NZ_CANTJS010000003.1, forward strand.
GCCTCCCGGATGTCCTCCGCCTTCACGTCCCGGCCGTCGGCGGCCTTGGTGATGGTGAGAGAAGCGCCGTCCACCTCATAGGAGCCGTCCAGGGGCTCCATACTCAGTTCCTTTTCCAGACGCTCTGCCGTCTCACTGAAAACGGCCTCGTCCCGGTCCTCCAGAGTCAGCCGGTCCTGAGAAATGGAGGTGGCGGCGCTGAGAAAGCGCAGTCCCGCCCCCAGGACGCTGCCCTGGCGCTGCTGGTCATAGCACCGCCGGGCGATGTCGGGGCAGCGCTCCGCGGTGTAGCCCAGTTCCTCCAGGGTGACGGAGACAGGGGCGTCCGCCCCCTCGGGCCAGGCGCTGTCCACCGGGCGGCTCACGGTGATTTCCAGCTGCTGCCGGGGGAGCTGCTCCGCCAGAACCGCGCCGGCCTCGTCCACCGTAAGGCCCCCTACGTCCACGTCGTTGATGGTATGATGGGGATAAAATGTATCCAGGGTATGGGCATAGGCGCTGACGCCGCCGTAAGCCCCGGCCAGAATGGCCGCCGTCAGTCCCAGGGCTGCAAACACGGCGCTTCCGCCGCCGCCCTTCCGCAGGCGCGTCCCGCCTGCGTTGGATGCTTTGACTTCATTGGTTGTCACGAAGAAGTCCCTCCTGCTGCCGTTTGGTTCTCGGCGCGGCCGCCACACACAAGGGGCCGCGGTCCTGAAACTATATTCTAGCACAGTTTCGTCAAAAAATCGGTTACAATCCAGTAACAAGGTTTTTTTGTTTCCGCGCCGGCCGGCGGCGTCAACGGAAGCCGCCGGCTCCTTCGCGGGGGAAAGCGGGTAAGGGGAGGGAATTTTGCAATAGAGCACCGGGGACGCGCAGGGCTCCGCCTATGTTTTTTCCGGCGCGGAAGCGCCCCGGCGGGGAATGCGGATGGTCAGCAGAATGTCCTCCTCCGTGTCCTCCCGGCGGCAGGAGGCGCAGACCCCCGCTTCCTGCATGATGCGGAGGCCCCGGTCCACGGAGTTGAGGAACAGGCGAACGTCCTTGATGATGTAGGTCCGCCGCCGGCTGGAGGGGGTGGACTGGAGCTCCGCCAAGCGGCGCTCGATGTACTGCTCCGTCTGGGCCACATTGAGATGGTGCCGGGCGGCGTGCCGGGCGGCGGCAAGACGTTCCTCGTTGTCCTCCAGCCGCAGAAGGGCCCGGGCATGGCGCTCGGTCAGGCCCGTTTCCAGCAGCAGGGCCTGACAGGCGGGAGAGAGCCGCAGAAGCCGCAGCTTGTTGGCTACGGCGGAGGGGGACCGGCCCAGCTGGGCCGCTGCTTCCTCCTGGGTGGCTCCGGAGCGGCGGAGGTAGTCGGCAATGGCGGCGGCCTCCTCAAAATAATGGAGGTCCTGCCGCTGTAAATTTTCCACCAGCGCCAGCAGGGCGGATTCCCGTTCGTCCACCTCCGCCTCGATGCAGGGAACCGTATCCAGTCCCGCCAGCCGGGCGGCCCGCAGCCGCCTTTCTCCCGCCACCAGCTCCCAGCCGCCTGTCTGACGGCGGACCGTCAGGGGCTGGAGGATGCCGTGGCGGCGGATGGACGCCGCCAGCTCCCGCAGGCCCGCCTCGTCGAACATGCGCCGGGGCTGACGGGGATTGGGGCGGATGGACGACACATCCAGCCGCAGCACCCGCTTTTCTTCCTGTGCCCCCATGGGACCGCCTCCTTCCAATTTGTCCTATTTTACAGGATGGTTGGCGAAAATCCATAGGAAATCTGTCGGAGGCCGGAAATAGGGGACAGGGCGTGTCCGTTTACGCATTTTATTCAGAAAGAAGGGGCAGGATTGAAGCCTGACCCCTACGGTAACACCTGTAGGGGCGGGCCTCTGTGCCCGCCCGTTTTTCCTCTATGCTTTCGGGAACCGGGCCGGGACAGAGCCCGGCCCCTACATAAAATCTTCGCTTTGGACAGGCCTCTGCTTCCGGGCATGTCCATTCACGCATTTTATAACAGGACCATGATATAGGGGCCGCCGCCCTCGGCGGCCCGCTGGTACAAGGGCCTCACATCGGGCCGCCCAAGGGGGCGGCCCCTACAAAGGGAGACAAAAGGGCGGCGCGGAGGCCCCCGCATAAACCCTCCGAATGGGACCCTGCACCCAAAGGATGAAATCCCCCCAAAATTGGGAACTCAGGGCGTCTTTTTATATAGCCGGCACAGTTGAAAATCGGCAGATACCGATTTTCAAGCAGCGGCGGAGCCGCTGACGGGTAAGGCCCCCTGTGCCGGCTATGAAGTCCACCGCAAGGCCGTTTTGCGGCCTGCGCGGCGAATCATCGCCGCGCTTGTTGAAAAGAAGCGGATGCTTCTTTTCAACTGCGGTGACTATAGTAGGCCCGAAGCACCGGTTCCAGCTCCCGCCATTTGATCTCGTACTGCTGGCGGTAGTCCTCCACGGTGTAGTAGGGCGTGACGAGCCGTTCCTTTCCCCGGTACTTCATAGTGTAGGGCTTGAAGGCGCTGGAATCCGGGTCCAGGCCATACAGGCCGTCCAGCAGCTCCCGGCCCTCCTCCATATTCCGCAGGATCACCGAACTGCTGGGCAGACCGTCCTTGTTGGGCGGTCTGAAATCGTGGATGTCCGCCCCGTGTTTCAGAAGCTCGTCCAGCACCGCCTTGAGCATCTCCCGCAGCTGGCGGTTCCCCTGCTTGCTCTCCTCCACGTAGTAGCTGGGATAGGACTTGCGGGCAAACTGGTCGTACTCCTCCAGGGCGTGCTGCCAGGCGGTAAGACCGTGGGAGGTCTGCTGGTTGGGGTCCATGCCCATGTCCAGCAGGCGGCGGAGAAGCAGGAAGTAGCCCTTACTGCGCTCCGGGCCGGGGCCCACCGTATGCCCCGCCCGCATAAAGCACTGGCCAATGGCGTCGTACCATATAGGAGCGCCGAAATTGCTGCCATAGGGGTTGACGGCGTCGGCAAAGTTCACGTCCGCCCCCCGGTCCAGGAGCAGGTGGGCTACCTCCAGGTTGTCGCTCTTGATGGCTACCATCAGGGGGGATTGGCCGTCGTCCTTCTTGGGCGGGGCTTTGGCAAGGCAGGAGATCAGGTCGGGTTTTCTGTCCAGAATGGCCGCGACCTCCTCCAGATTGCCCCGGCGAATCATGGTAAACAGCTTTTTCATGGCAGGTCCTCCTTTTGCTGAATGGCTGTGGGAAAAGTATACCACTGCCGCAGGGGACAGTCTACGTTCATTTTTAAGCCCTGATGTGGATATGATGGAAGCCGTTTGGCCCGCCGCTCTTCCGGCCTGTGCCACTCTGACGAGATGGACATGGCGGGATTGACGGCCCGGCGTCCCCGATCTCCGGGGTATCTGATAAGAGAAGGCCCGGCGCGAGCTTCGCGCCGGGCCTTCTCTATGGGATGTCTGCGGAAGACCGGAAAACCGGCTTTTGCGGATTACGCCTTCTGGTTCTGCTTGGGATGGGCAATGGTGGCGACGCCCTCGATGGCCAGGATGACGGCCAGGACCACCAGCAGCACGCCCAGAATGGCCTGGACATAGGGGCCCCAGTCCGCGCCGCCGGCGGAGATCAGAGCCATCTGGTTTTTGGTGTTGATCAGCAGAGAGCAGATGGTGACGAAGATCATGAATCCCATGGGAATCAGGAACATCTTGTTGTTCTTGCCGATGTTGCCCAGCCAGGTAGCCACGGCCAGCAGGCCCAGGCCCGCCAGCAGCTGGTTGGCGGAGCCGAACAGAGCCCAGATCTTCTCATAGCCGTTCAGGCCCAGCACCACGCCCAGCACCACGGTGATGGCGGTGGAGACATACATGTTGGAGAGAATTTTCTTGTAGCCGGTGACGTTCTCCGGGGTCTCGCCCTTGCTGGAGTCCAGCCAGAATTCCTGGAACATGAACCGGGCCAGACGGGTGGCGGTGTCCAGGGAGGTCAGGCAGAAGGCGGAGTAGGTCAGCACCAGCAGGGTGTACAGGATATTGTAGGTGCCGGGGATGGAGTCGTCAATCATGTGGGCCAGGCCGCCGCCGAAGATGGCGGTGGCGCCGCTGAGGGTGGCGTCGGGGTTGGCGGCGTTCCAGCTGTAGGCATAAGCCACGGCGCACAGGGTCAGAATCGCCAGGACGCACTCCAGAAGCATGCCGCCGTAGGCGATGGGCTTCGCGTCGGACTCCTTATCCAGCTGCTTGGAGGTGGTGCCGGAGGAGACCAGGGAGTGGAAGCCGGAGATTGCGCCGCAGGCGATGGTGGTGAACAGCACGGGGAAAATGGGGTTGCCTGCGCCGGTGTCGGGGTTGGTCACAACAAAGGTGTTGACGGTGGCCATGCTGCCCATGTCGGGCCGGGCCAGCACCACGCCCACCACGGCCAGAGCCAGCATGGCGTACAGCAGGAAGCTGGAAAGATAGTCACGGGGCTGGAGGAGAATCCACACGGGGGTGACGGAGGCCACGGCGATGTAAGCGCCGCAGATCCACATCCAGGCGTCCTTGCTCAGGTAAATGGGGTGGAAGTTCATGCCGATGGCGATGATCGCCACAATGGCAATGACACCGATGACGCTGGCCACGCTCATGGGGGCGTTCCGGCGGTACACCAGGAAGCCGAAGACAATGGCGATCAGGATGAACAGCAGGGAGACCATAGCCACCCGGGCGTTGGCCTGAGAGGCCGCCAGGTCCACGGCGCCGGCCTCGGTGAAGGTGGCGCCGAAGGTGCCGGCCACGATGGAGGCGAAGGCCGCCACCACCAGGATCAGAGTCAGGTAGGCGAAGATCAGGAACAGCATCTTGGCCCGCTTGCTCATGTTGGTGGAAATAATCTCACCGATGGATTTGCCGTCGTGGCGGACAGAGGCGAACAGGGCGCCGAAGTCATGGACGCCGCCGAAGAAAATGCCGCCCACGAGAATCCACAGGGTGCAGGCCAGCCAGCCGAAGCCGGCGGCGCCGATGGGGCCGGTGATGGGGCCCGCGCCGGCGATGGACGAGAAGTGATGTCCCATCAGAATGGGGGCCTTGGCGGGGACATAGTCAATGCCGTCCTCCAGGGTGTGGGCCGGGGTGGGCTTGTCAAGCTCACCGACGCCCCACTGCTTGCACAGCCAGCGGCCATAGAAGATATAGCCGCAGACCAGCACAGCGACGCTGATAATCAGAAGTACCAATCCGTTCATGAAAACACTCTCCCTCTTTTATGAGTCTTGGTTTCGGAGGCGGACCGCCTCCAGGTTCATTTGGGGGCGAAATTCGCCTCCAGGGTTTTGCGGGCTCCCCTCCCGGCTGGATTGGAGAAGAACGTTCTTGTGGAACATTCCATTGCGGCTATGTGATACTCCATCCAGCCATGGAGCGACAGCCTGAAATTCTTGTGGAAGCGGGTCCGCTTCAGCAGCTTCTTCGCCTCCGGGTCAATGGTCCCCGCCAGAATGACCAGGGTCACGTAGGAGCTCATATGCTCCTTGTGGGGCTTGATTTGGGACAGGCCCGTTTTCAGAGTCAGGTCCGCCAGGGCCCGGGCCTCCCCGGCGTCCAGGCGGTCCGCGGTATAAAAGTAGGTATAATCGTGCTGCTCGGTGGCGTAAAACTGCTTATCCCGCCGGACAAGGTAATGCTCATCCCGCAGGAAGAAATGGGCCATGGCGGGGAAGCTGCCCCCCTCCGCCGTTACGCCGCGGGTGATATCGTATTGGTGGGAATAGGCGTTCAGCAGGGTTTCCAGACATGACTGAGGGGTGAGCTCCTCCATAGGGTCCGCCTTTCTGCCCCGGCAGAAGGGCGTTCCCCGCTTCGGGGCGCGCCGCCGCAGGCTTTTGGATGCGTCTGCATTATACACCTTCACAGCGGGTTTGTTAAGAGGGTCTGAGGAAATTTGTGTACAATTTGTGAATAAACCCGCTGTTTTGTGAGATTCGGCAAAGAAAACCGGGGGTTGACGCAGAAGTAGTTGACGATATAAACGAAAAATGCCGCTGAAATTTGTGCAAAAAAGCAAAAATTTCAGCGGCCTTACAGAAAGTTCAATCACGCAGGGTGTTAATCAGGTGCTTGATATGGATGCTCATGGCGTGGCGGGCGCCGGCCTCGTCCCGCTGGAGCAGGAAGTCCAGAATCATGAGATTGTCGCTGAGGGCGATGTCCTGCATGTGCTGGCGGTTTTGGGCAATCTGCATGATTTCGTCTACAGCTCCGTTGATGATGGGATAGAGGCGGCGCATATACTCGTTGTGAGAGGCCCGGATGATGGCCCAGTGGAATTCCTGGTCCGCCAGGGGCCAGTCGCCTCCCTGGGCGGCGGCCTGCTCCACCCGGCGGGCCTTGTTCAGAATCTGCTCCAGCTCCTCGTCGCTGGCCCGCTGGCAGGCCAGGGCCACGGTGGCGGGCTCGAAAATCAACCGCATTTCAAAAAGGTCCTTGGCCCGGACCCGGGAACGGATGCCCGCCAGGGCGGAGAGGTCCATCCCCGGGTCGGGCAGGTCCTCCGACACAAAGGTGCCCTTCCCCCGGCGGATTTCCAGCACGCCCTGGGCCACCAGGAAGGAAATGGCCTCCCGCAGGGTGGTGCGGCTGACGGACAGGGCCTCGCTGAGCTCGTTTTCGTTGGGCAGCTTGCTGCCAGGGGGATAGCGCTTTTCCTCCACAATCCATTCATACAGGCGGTCGGAGGTCTGCTCCGACAGCTTTGCGCGTCTGTTCTCCATCATGATGCTCCTCCATCCTCCGGCGGGGCCGGGCAGAGCCGCGGCGGCCCCTGTCATCACCGCACAGGCCGCAAACCGGCCCTGCGGCGGAATCCTCAGTCAGCACACAGGAAAATCCGGACGGCATTCCGGCCGCCGCTTGAAAGCCGGTATGTGCCGGTTTTTAACTGTGCTGACTGTATCATATACTCATCTTGAGAAAAAGACAAGAAGCCCTTGACATCATATGTTCCGCAGTGTACAATGACATCATACAACAAAAGATGAAATAAGACAACATATTTTTTCGGGCCCTGTGGGATTTGCGGAGCGCCCCTGTTCCGGGGGACGCGAAGGGGAGCCGGAGGAAAAGGAGGCGTCTGACTTGACTGCCGCGGAGTGCTGTTCCCACCGGGTGACCGTAGTCACCGGCCACTATGGAACGGGAAAGACGGAATTCGCCGTGAACCTGGCCCTGGCGCTGGCCGCCGGAGGGGAACGGGTGATGCTGGCGGACCTGGACATTGTGAACCCCTATTTCCGGAGCCGGGAGCGCCGGGACCTGCTGGAGGAGGCGGGGGTCCGGCTGGTGGCCACGCCCCGGGCCCTGGCCGATGCGGATGTGCCCGCCCTTCCGGCGGAGCTTCACACCGTGCTGGAGGACCGGAGCGTCCGGGGCGTGCTGGACGTGGGGGGCGACCCCTCCGGGGCCCGGGTGCTGGCCCGGTTCCGACCCAGGCTGCTGAAAGAGGACTATCAGCTGCTGTACGTTCTGAACGCCAACCGCCCCGAGGTCCGGACGGCGGAGCAGACCATTGCCTGTCTCCGGGGCATTGAGGCGATGACCGGCCTGACCTGCACCGGTCTTGTGAACAATACCCACCTCTGCGGGGAGACCACCCCGGAGGAGATCCGCGCCGGGGCGGAGCTGGGCGGGGCCGTCTCCAGGGAGACGGGGATTCCCCTCCTCTGCCATGTGGCGGAGGCGCGTTTCGTCCCGGAGCTTGCTGGTTTGAAAGAACCTGTGTTTGCCATTGCCATCCGCATGAAAAAACCCTGGGAATAAGAAAGGAGACAGTACACCATGGCGATCCATCTCACCTTCCGCCAGGACCGCTGCAAGGGCTGCGGACTCTGCGTTAGCGTCTGCCCCAAGCATATTCTGGCCCTGGACGGCGGCACCAACGTGAAGGGCTACCACCCTGTGACCTGCACGGACGAAGCCGCCTGCATCGGCTGTGCCAGCTGTGCGAAGATGTGCCCCGATTCCATCATCACCATCCAAAAAGACTGAAAGGAGCCGCGTCCCATGAAAAGAGAAATCTGGAAGGGCAGCGAGGCCATTGCCGAGGCCGCTATCCGGGCTGGCTGCCGCTGCTTCTTCGGCTATCCCATCACCCCGCAGAATGAGATTCCCGAGTACATGTCCCTCCATATGCCCCAGAGCGGCGGCGTGTTTGTCCAGGCCGAATCCGAGCTGGCCGCCGTCAACATGGTCTACGGCGCGGCGGCCTCCGGCGTCCGGGCCATGACCTCCTCCTCCTCTCCCGGCGTCAGCCTGAAGCAGGAGGGCATCAGCTATATGGCCGCCTGCCAGCTGCCCGCCGTGGTGGTGAACGTCATGCGGGGCGGCCCCGGCCTGGGGTCCATCCAGCCCGCCCAGGGGGATTACTTCCAGGCCACCCGGGGCGGCGGCAACGGCGATTACCGCACGGTGGTTCTGGCCCCCGCCAATATTCAGGAGGCCGTGGACCTGACGCAGGAGGCCTTTGATATTGCCGACCAGTACCGCAACCCCGTGATTCTGCTGGCGGACGGCCTCATCGGACAGATGATGGAGCCCATTGTCTGGAAGGAGCGCACCCCCAGGGAGCTGCCTGAAAAGACCTGGGCCGCCTCCGGCCGGAGGGGCCGGGACCACAGCAATTTCGTCACCTCCCTGCTGATTGACGCCCCCGCCTGCGAGGCCCATAACCTGGAGCTGGCGAAAAAGACCGCCGAGATGGAGCGGAACGAGTGCCGCTGGGAGGAAATCATGCTGGACGACGCCGAGCTGGTCATCGTGGCCTACGGCACCCCCTCCCGGGTGGCCCAGACGGCGGCGGAGAATCTGCGCAGACAGGGCGTGAAGGCCGGCGTGTTCCGCCCCGTTACCCTGTGGCCCTATCCCTACGCGCGCCTGCGGGAGATTGCCGGATTGGAGCGGGTGAAGACCTTCCTGACGGTGGAGATGAGCCTGGGCCAGATGCTGGACGACGTGAACCTGGCCGTTGCCGAGCGGAAGCCCGTGAAGTTCTACGGCCGCTGCGGCGGCGCCATCCCCCATGTGTCCGAGGTGGAGCAGGCGGCTCTGGAAGCCTGGAAGGAGGTCAAATGATATGACGACGATTTATCAGAAAACCAAGGGTCTCCAGGATACGGAACTCCACTACTGCCCCGGCTGCGCCCACGGCATTGTACATAAGCTGATTGGCGAGGTGCTGGAGGAGATGAACGCTCTGGACACCGCCATCGGCATCTGCCCGGTGGGCTGCGCTGTCTTCGCGGGCAATTATTTCTCCTTCGACACCATCGAGGCCGCCCATGGCCGGGCTCCTGCCGTAGCCACCGCCGTGAAGCGGACCCATCCGGACCAGCCCGTTTTCACCTACCAGGGCGACGGAGACCTGGCCTCCATCGGCGCGGCGGAGATTGTCCACGCCGCCATGCGGGGGGAGAAATTCACCACCATCTTTATCAACAACGCCATTTACGGCATGACCGGCGGCCAGATGGCCCCCACCACCCTCATCGGACAGAGGGCCACCACCGCCCCCCTGGGCCGAACTAGGGAACAGGCGGGCATGCCCATCCGGGTGGCCGAGATGCTGGCCACGCTGGAGGGCTGCGTCTACGCCGAGCGGGTCTGCGTCACAGATATTCCCCACCTGAACAAGACCAAAAAGGCTCTGAAAAAGGCCTTTGAAAGGCAGATGGCCGGGGATGGGTTCACCTTCATCGAGGTGCTGGCGGCCTGCCCCACCAACTGGGGCATGGAGATTGACGAGTCCAACCGCTGGCTGATGGAGAACATGGCCGCTTACTATCCCCTAGGCGTCATCAAGGATACGGAGGCGAAATAAGATGAAAAAGGAAGTGATTCTCTCCGGCTTCGGCGGTCAGGGCGTCATGTCCATCGGGAAGAACCTGGTGGAAGCCGCCGTGGCGGAAGATCTGGAAGCGTCCTGGGTCCCCTCCTACGGCCCGGAGATGCGGGGCGGCACCGCCAACTGCACGGTCATCATCAGCGACGAGCGGATCGGTGCGCCGTTGGTGGAGCGGCCCAGCGAAGTCATCGCCATGAACCGGGCGGCCCTGGCGAAGTTTGAGTCCTCCGCCGCCCCCGGGGGCACGGTGTTTGTCAACAGCAGCATCATTCCGGACAAGGTGCGCCGGGAGGACGTCCAGGCGGTTTACGTCCCCTGTGACGAGATCGCTGCGGAGCTGGGCAACGCCAAGGTTGCCAACATGGTCATGCTGGGGGCCTACGTGGCTGCCACCGGAGCGCTGAAGCAGGAGACCATCGAGACCATGATTGCCGAGATGTTCACCGGCAAGAAGGCCAAGCTGGTCCCCCTGAATCTGGAGGCTCTGCGCAGAGGCATGGAGTGCGGGAAGCCCGCCTGAGACGCAAAGTAAACAGACAGGGGAGGGACTTCCGCGGCCCTCCCCTGCCTGCTTTCACCGGCTGTTCTTCTGATTCCAGAGCCCGCCCAGAATGTCCTTGAGGACCAGGAAGGCGTCCAGCGCGCTGTAACGGCAGTCCGCTTCCAGCTCGTCCAGCAGGCGGAGCAGGGGCGTCTCATACCGGGAGACGTCCACCTCGTCCCGGTAGCGCCCGAGAATGGGATACTGCCGGCTCCACGCCTTGGTCCAGTCGATTTTGGCGGAGACCTCCTCCGTGGTCCGGTCGATGACGTCCTGAATCTCCCGCACGCTGACGTCGAAGTCAATCAGCTCGTCCAGGGAAACGCCGTACAGCACCGCCAGACGCTTTGCCTGCCGGATATCCGGCAGGGTTTCCCCCATCTCCCACTTGGAAACGGTCTGCCGGCTGACGCCCAGCTTCCCGGCGGCCTCCTCCTGGGTCAGCCCCCTGCTCTTCCTGGCGTTAAACAGACTTTCGCCTAAATTCATGGGACATGCCTCCTTCGTTCAGTTCTGCTGACAGCATAACATACCCGGGGCGGAAGCACCACCAAAAAGACCTTGCAATTCCGCCCGTTTTCCCGGCAATTCCCCCGGCGGAGAAAAACATTGACTTTGCCGGGACGGGGGCATATAATCATTTAAAGCAAAAAACCGGGCGGTTCCCTGCCCTGCCCGGCGGGGCGGAGACGCCTATAGATATTTATGGAAGAGGAGAGATTCATCATGTTGGATATCAAAATCACCAGGACCAGCGCCCCCAAGGCGAAACCCGCCGACGAAACAAAGCTGGGCTTCGGCAAGATTTTTACGGACCATATGTTCCTGATGGACTACACAGAGGGCCAGGGCTGGCACGACCCCCGCATTGTCCCCTATGGTCCCTTCCCCATGGACCCCGCCACGGTGGTGTTCCACTATGCCCAGGAGCTGTTTGAGGGCATGAAGGCCTACCGCACCGCCGGCAACGACATCCAGCTCTTCCGCCCGGAGTGCAACGGCCAGCGGATGCAGGACTCCTCCGACCGGATGTGCATTCCCACCATTCCCGTGGATGATTTTGTCCAGGCCGTGAAGGCGCTGGTGGCGCTGGAAAAGGACTGGGTGCCTCATATTGACGGCGCTTCCCTGTACATCCGGCCCTTCGTCTTCGCCACCGACGTGGGACTGGGCGTTCACGCCAGCAAGCACTATCTGTTCGCCATCATCTGCGCCCCCTCCGGAGCTTATTACGCCGAGGGCATCAACCCCGTCCGCATCTACGTGGAAGACGAGTACATCCGGGCCGCCCCGGGCCTGACGGGCTTCACCAAGTGCGGCGGCAACTACGCCGCGTCCATCAAGGCCGGCGAGCTGGCGGAGCAGAAGGGCTTTGCTCAGGTGCTATGGCTGGACGGCGTTGAGAAGAAATACGTCGAGGAAGTCGGCAGCATGAACATCATGTTCAAGATTGACGGGAAAATCTACACGGCGGCCTGCACCGGCACCGTGCTCCCCGGCGTCACCCGCCGCAGCTGCATCGAGTTGCTGAAGGACTGGGGCTATGAGGTCGTGGAGGGACCTCTGGACATTGCCGATGTGATGAAGGCCGGCCGGGAAGGCCGGCTGGAGGAGGTCTTCGGCACCGGCACCGCCGCCGTGGTCTCCCCCGTCAAGGAGCTGGACTGGAAGGGCGAAAAGGTCTTTATCAGCGACGGAAAGATCGGGCCCATCACCCAGAAGCTCTATGACACCATGACCGGCATCCAGTGGGGCAAGATTGCCGACACCAAGGGCTGGACCGTGCCTGTGTGCAAGGGCTGAGAACCGGCGTTTTATGAGAAAAAGCGGGGGAGTCCGGCGGGATTCCCCCGCTTTCCCCGTCCGGCGGGGGCGGAGGAAACGGGACCCAAAGGGAGGAAACAGGGTGAAGAAGGGTCTGGATTACGAAAAGATAGAGAGCCTGATTCTCCGGGGCGACTTCGGCACCGCCGGGACCCTTATTAAAAAGCGCCCTCTTTTGCCGCCGGAGCGGGAGGCCCTGACGGCGCTGCTGGAGGCGCGGCGGAGGGCCCAGGCGGCGGAGCGGGACCGCCAGTGGCGGAACCGCCGCCTCTATGACCGGCTGAGCGGGTTCAGCCGGAGGAGCTGGAAGTGGTTTTTGGGAATTTTTCTCCTGCTGGGGATCATCGCCTATCCCTATAATTCCCTGCCGAAGGCCGCCCCCCGTTCGGCGCTGATGGAGGTCCTCAACGGCCTGGCCTGTCTGGACACGGCGGCGTTTCTGGTCCTTCAGGTGCTGATTCTCTGCCTGGCTCCGCCCTCACGCCGGGACGAGTATCTGAAACGGGACCTGCTGTGGTGCCTGCTGGCGGCGCTGGGGCTGGCGGCGGTTTTTTTCTTCTATGCAGTCCGGCAGAAAACGGGAGGATGAAGAGATGATAGAGGCAATGGAGCAGAGGCGGAGCATCCGGGCATATGAGGACAGGCCGGTGTCCCGGGAGCTGCTGGAGGAAATTCTGAGAGCGGGGACCCTGGCCCCATCCTCCAAAAACCGGCAGCCCTGGCGCTTCGTGGTGGTCACGGGGCAGGCGAAGGCGGAGATGCTGGCGGTGATGAAGGCGGGACTGGAGCGGGAGAAAACCGCGCCGCTTCTGCCGGACAGCCGGCAGCATCTGGCCGGGGCGGAACGGACCCGGGAGATCATGGAACAGGCCCCGGCGGTGATCTTCGTCCTCAATCCCCTGGGACTGGACCTCTACGCCCCGCTGACGCCGGAGGAGCGTATTTTTGAGCTGTGCAACATCCAGTCCGCCGGCGCGGCGCTGGAGAATATGACCCTGGCGGCGGCGGAGCTGGGTCTGGGCAGCCTGTGGATTTGCGACGTCTTTTTCGCATATCAGGAGCTGACGGAGTGGCTGAATGCAAAGGGCGGGCTGCTGGCGGCTCTGGCGGTGGGCTATGCCGCCGAAAATCCGCCGCCCCGGCCCCGGAAGCCTGTGGAGACCGTGACGGAGTGGCGGACGTAAGCGCCTTGTCATTTCGGAGGAAGTATGGTAGAATCATCATTCAGCAACGTGAGGAAAGGAAGCGAAGGGCGATGAGACTGCAAAGCGCGATTTTTGATATGGACGGCACTCTGCTGGACTCCATGGGCATGTGGCGGAGTCTGGGAGGCAGGCTGGCCCGGAGCCACGGGGCGGAGCCCCCGCCGGAGCTGGATTTGAGGGTGGCGGCCCTGGGCCTGTGGGAGGGCACCGCCTACTGCAAGGAGGTCTGCGGCCTTCCCGGCACGGTGGAGGAGCTGGTGGCGGAGGTCTGGGACCAGATTGAGCATTTTTACCGCCATGAGGTGCGGCCCAAGCCCGGCGTGGTGGAATTCCTCTCCCTGCTGAAAATGGAAGGGGTCTGGATGTATATAGCCACCGCCACGGACAGGCCCCTGGCGGAGGCCGCCCTGCGCTGCGCCGGCATCGAGGACTATTTCCGGGGCATGATTACCAGCCGGGAGGCGGGCCAGAGCAAGCGGGAGGGCCCGGAGATTTACGAGCGGGCTCTGCGGCGGCTGCGGTCCAACAAGAAGGACACCGTGGTGTTCGAGGACGCCATTCACGCCGTCCGCACCGCCAAGGCGGCGGGCTTCCGGGTGGCGGCGGTGTATGACCCCTCGGAGCCGGAGCAGGAGGAGGTCCGGCGGCTGTCGGATTATTACATAGAATCCTTCCTGGAGATGTTTCAGGCGGACGGCGGAGGGAGGCCCCTGTGATTCTGGAGACAGAACGGCTGATTCTCCGGGAGCTGACGCCGGCTGACTATCCGGCACTGTGCAGGATTTTGCAGGACGAAAAAGCCATGTACGCCTACGGAGGGGCGTTCAGCGGCGCGGAGGCCTGGGAATGGCTGGAACGGCAGACGGCCCGTTACCGGAAGTGGGGCTTCGGCCTGTGGGCGGCGGACCTGAAGGAGACCGGGGAGATGATTGGACAGTGCGGACTGACGATGCAGCCCTGGAAGGGCCGGGAGGTGCTGGAAATTGGCTACCTGCTCCAGCGGACTCACTGGCATCGGGGCTACGCCCTGGAGGCCGCCGCGGCCTGCAAGCGGTACGCCTTCGAGACCCTGGACGCCGGGGAGGTCTGCTCCATCATCCGAGATACAAATACCGCCTCCCAAAAAGTGGCTGTCCGGCTGGGCATGACGGTCCGGGACAGCTGGGTCAAGCACTATCGGGGCATCGACATGCCCCATGACCGCTATGCGGTCCTCCGCCTGCCGGAAGACAGTGCGGACGCGGGGACGTTGGGAAAAACCGGCTCCTTGAAGCCTGCGGGGGACTGAAAACGGGCCGGCCTGTGTAAACCATCTGTAGGGGCCGGGCTCTGTCTTGGCCCCCGGGAACCGCCAAGTTCTGAATTTGTCTCCGGAATACATGGCCCGTCTGCCGGAAGCCCAGCACCATTGGGAGACGGGCGGGCGCAGAGGCCCGCCCCCTGTACCTTCTTCCGAATAAAATGCGCGTTTGGACACTCCCCGCACCAAGAAAACCCTTGTAAAATTCTTCAAAATGGTGTATCATAGTTTCTGCATGAACTCAAATATGAAAAACAGGAGGATCTTGCTATGAGCAAAACCGCGAGTATGGTTATGAAGATCATCGGCGCCAGCCTGGCCTTCGCCGCTGTTGTCTGCCTGCTGATTGGCGGATGGCACGACCTGAGCGTGGGCTGCTGCGGCATGAGAAACCGTCTGCGCCAGAGATTCAGCTCTGAATATGACGATTACGCCGACGAGGAGCTGTATGCCTGAAGCGGCGTGAGCGGAAAAGCCCCTGTCCGTCAGGACAGGGGCTTTTCGTCATAAATCGGGCCGTCCGGGAAGGAAACAAAAAAGCGGCCCTTCCGGTCTGGGCCGCGGGTCCGCCGGAAAAACCGGACGGCTGAAAAATTTAAATTTGTGGACGAAAATACAGGCAGAAATACGTGCAAAAAACCCTTGACATTCCTGGAATGCCATGGTAAAATAAACTGCTTATACAATCTGGAGGGATACCCTTCCACTTTTCATCCTGAGAACAGGATAGCACATTTCCCAGAAGAATGCAAGAGCGGGAAAGAGCATTTTTAACAACGGCGCCTGGCGTATCCTACTTGCGGACTCCCACTTTTTCGCCGCCGGCCGGCGGCCAGCTTTGCCCCCCGCCTGTCGGGACGGGGCGGAAGAAAGGTGAATGTGACGATGGCCAAAGAAAAATATTACGGAAAGACCCCCCGGAAAAACTTTGCCCGGTACGAGGAAGTCGTTCCCATGCCGAACCTGCTGGAGATTCAGAAAAATTCCTATCAGGAGTTTCTGGACACCGGCCTGCGGGAGGTATTTGCCGACGTAGGGGCAATCGCGGACTATCAGGGCAACCTGGAGCTGACCTTTATCGACTACCGGATGGACGACGATCCCAAGTATGACGTGGAGGAGTGCAAGGCCCGGGACGCCACCTATGCCGCCCCTCTGAAGGTCAAGGTCCGCCTGCGGAACAAGGAGACCGAGGAAATCAAGGAGCAGGACATCTTCATGGGAGACTTTCCCCTGATGACCCACTCCGGCACCTTCGTCATCAACGGCGCGGAACGTGTCGTGGTTTCCCAGATTGTCCGGTCCCCCGGCGTGTATTACGGGTATGAGACCGACATCAAGACCGACATGCCCATCCTCACCTCCCAGGTCATCCCCCAGCGGGGCGCGTGGCTGGAGTATGAGACCGACGCCAACGAGCTGTTTTGGGTCCGCATCGACAAAAACCGCAAGCTCCCCGTCACCTGCCTGCTCCGGGCTGTGGGCCTGAAAACAGACCAGGACATTCTGGACCGCTTCGGAGACGATCCCCGGGTCACGGCCACACTGGAAAAGGACCCCTGCAAGAGCTATGAGGACGCCATGCTGGAGATTTACCGGCGGCTGCGTCCCGGCGAGCCCCCCACGGTGGAGGCCAGCGAGACCCTGGTGAACAACCTTTTCTTCGACCCCCGGCGGTATGACCTGTCCGTGGTGGGCCGGTACAAGTTCAACAAAAAGCTGTCCCTGTGGCAGCGCGTCACCGGCCGGAAGCTGGTCTACCCGGCGGCGGACCCCGCCACCGGCGAAATCCTCTTTGAGGAGGGCCATCTGCTGAGCAAGGAGGACGCCCGGCTGCTGGACGCCGCAGGCGTCTGCGACGTCACCATCGACGTGGACGGCACGCCCCTGCGCGTGACCTCCAACGGCATGTGCGACATGAGCCGCTATGTGGACTTCGACCCCCTGGAGACCTGCGGCATCAAGGAGCGGGTGCGCTACGCCGTGCTCCAGGAGCTGCTGGGCCAGTACAGCGGCGAGGAGCTGATCGACCAGATCAAGCTCCACAAGGACGCCCTGGTGCCCAAACACATTCTGGTGGACGACATTCTCACCTCCATCAACTATATGAACGGCCTGGCCCGGGGCATTTCCGTCAAGGACGACATCGACCACCTGGGCAACCGCCGCCTGCGCTGCGTGGGCGAGCTGCTGCAAAACCAGTTCCGCATCGGCTTCTCCCGGATGGAGCGGGTGATTCGGGAGCGCATGACCATCCAGGATATGGACATTGTCACCCCCCAGAGCCTCATCAACATCCGCCCCGTCACTGCGGCCATCAAGGAGTTCTTCGGCTCCAGCCCCCTGAGCCAGTTCATGGACCAGACCAACCCCCTGGCGGAGCTGACCCACAAGCGCCGTCTTTCCGCCCTGGGCCCCGGCGGCCTCTCCCGGGAGCGGGCCAACATGGAGGTCCGGGACGTGCACTACAGCCACTATGGCCGCATGTGCCCCATTGAGACCCCGGAAGGTCCCAACATCGGCCTGATCTCCTATCTGGCAACTTACGCCCGCATCAATGAATACGGCTTCATCGAAGCGCCCTACCGGGCGGTGGACAAGGCCACCGGAAAGGTGGCGGACACCATCACCTATATGACCGCCGACGAAGAGGATAACTTCATTGTCGGCCAGGCGGCGGAGCCCGTGGACGAAAACGGCTGCCTCGTCAACGCCCGTATCACCGGACGGCACCGGGACGAGATTGTGGACGTGGACCGGGAGCTGATTGACTTCATTGACGTCAGCCCCCGGATGATGGTCTCCATCGCCACCGCCATGATTCCCTTCCTCCCCAACGACGACGCCAACCGGGCCCTGATGGGCGCCAACATGCAGCGTCAGGCCGTGCCTCTGCTCCGGCCCGAGGCCCCCATCGTGGGCACCGGCATGGAGCACAAAATCTGCGTGGACTCCGAGATTGTGGTCCTGGCGGAGGGCGACGGCGTGGTCACAGACCTGGACGCCCGCCATGTCACGGTGCAGTATGACAGCAGCGAGTCCAATCCCGCCTCCATCCGGGGCGAAAAGAAGAGCTACAAGCTCATCAAGTTCCTCCGCTCCAACCACACCACCTGCATCAACCAGCGGCCCATTGTGGAGGTGGGCGAGCGGGTCCATGGCCGGGGCGTGGGCCCCGACGGCCAGCCTGTTGATCCCACGGTTCTGGCGGACGGCCCCGCCACCGAACAGGGCGAGATTGCCCTGGGCCGGAACATCCTGGTGGGCTTCATGACCTGGGAGGGCTATAACTACGAGGACGCCGTGCTTCTGAACGAGCGCCTGGTCCGGGAAGACCTCTATACCTCCATTCACATCGAGGAGTTCGAGATTGACGCCCGGGACACCAAGCTGGGTCCCGAGGAGATTACACGGGATATCCCCAACGTGGGCGAGGACGCCATGAAGGACCTGGACGAAAACGGCATCATCCGGGTAGGCGCCGAGGTCAAGGCCGGGGACATCCTGGTGGGCAAGGTCACGCCTAAGGGCGAGACCGACCTCACAGCCGAGGAGCGCCTTCTTCGGGCCATTTTCGGTGAGAAGGCCCGGGAGGTCCGGGACACCTCCCTGAAGGTTCCCCACGGCGAGAGCGGCATTGTGCTGGACACCAAGGTCTTCACCCGTGAGGGCGGCGACGAGCTGGGCCCCGGAGTGAACATGGTGGTCCGGGTCTACATCGCCCAGCGGCGGAAGATTCAGGTGGGCGACAAGATGGCCGGCCGCCACGGCAACAAGGGCGTGGTCTCCCGGGTGCTGCCCCAGGAGGATATGCCCTTCCTCCCCGACGGCACGCCCCTTGATATCGTTCTGAATCCCCTGGGCGTGCCCTCCCGTATGAACATCGGCCAGGTGCTGGAGGTCCATCTGGGCTGCGCCGCCCATGCCCTGGGCTGCAAGGTGGCCACCCCCATTTTTGACGGGGCCCGGGAAGAGGATATCACCGCCATGCTGGCCGAGGGCGGCATGTTCCGCACGGTGGAGATGGGCGAGCCCCTGAGCATCGGCGGAAAGAGCAAGCGGTTCAGTCTTCTGGAGGAGGGCGGCATCCGTCCCCTGACGGAAGAGGAGCTGGCGGATACCGCGCAGCTGGAGAAGTGGCAGAGCGAGGGCGTTCTTCAGATTGCCGACGGCAAGAGCGTCCTGTACGACGGACGCACCGGCGAGCGCTTCGACAACCCCGTTACCGTGGGCTATGTCTACTTCCTCAAGCTCCACCACCTGGTGGACGACAAGATTCACGCCCGTTCCACCGGCCCCTACTCCCTGGTGACCCAGCAGCCCCTGGGCGGCAAGGCCCAGTTCGGCGGCCAGCGCTTCGGCGAGATGGAGGTCTGGGCCCTGGAGGCCTACGGCGCGGCCTACACCCTCCAGGAAATCCTGACGGTGAAGTCCGACGACGTGACAGGCCGTGTCCGCACCTATGAGGCCATTGTCAAGGGACACAACGTGCCCCAGCCCGGCGTGCCGGAGTCCTTCAAGGTGCTGGTGAAGGAGCTGCAGTCCCTGTGCCTGGACATCCAGGTGCTGGACGCCGAGGGCAACGCCATTGAGCTCCGGGAGGACGAGGACGCCATGGACACCTTCAACCTGGCCCGGATGGACGCGGAGGACGACCGCCAGCGGTCTGTTACCGAGGAGATGGAGGCGGAACTCCAGGAATCCGGCTTTGATATTGAAGACGCCCCCGAGGACGCCGGCGCGGATATCGGCGCCGATTACAGCGATGACGAAGAAGACAATGAGTGAGCGCCTCTCCGCCCCGGCGAAGGCCGGGGCGGCAGGCGGCAAGCCAGAGTCCCAACGACAGAATCCGGAGCATTGAAGGAGGAACGCGCACTATGGGCGAAAACAATACCGGCAATAACATTGCCTTCGACGCCATCAAAATTGGCATGGCCTCTCCGGAGCAGATCCGCGCCTGGTCCTATGGCGAGGTGAAGAAGCCGGAAACCATCAACTACCGCACTCTGAAGCCTGAGCGGGACGGGCTGTTCTGCGAGCGCATTTTCGGACCCACAAAGGACTGGGAATGCCACTGCGGAAAATATAAGAAAATCCGCTACAAGGGCAAAATCTGCGACCGCTGCGGCGTGGAGGTCACCCGGGCCAAGGTCCGCCGGGAGCGGATGGGCCACATCGAGCTGGCCACCCCCGTCAGCCACATCTGGTATTTCAAGGGCATCCCCTCCCGGATGGGCCTGCTGCTGGACATCAGCCCCCGGATTCTGGAAAAGGTGCTGTATTTTGCCAACTATATTGTCACCGACCCCGGCGAGACGCCCCTGAGCCGCAATCAGATTCTCTCCGAAAAGGAATACAGGGACTATCGGGAGAAGTACGAGGACGATTTCCAGGCCGGCATGGGAGCCGAGGCCGTGAAGCAGCTGCTGGCGGATGTGGACCTGGACGCCCTTTCCGCCCAGCTCCACGCCGAGCTCAAGGGCTCTTCCGGCCAGAAGAAGGCCCGCATCGTCAAACGGCTGGAGGTGGTGGACGCCTTCCGTCTCTCCGGCAACAAGCCGGAGTGGATGATTATTGACGTGCTGCCCGTGATTCCGCCGGAGCTGCGGCCCATGGTCCAGCTGGACGGCGGCCGGTTTGCCACCTCCGACCTCAACGATCTCTACCGCCGGGTCATCAACCGGAACAACCGCCTGAAGCGGCTCATTCAGCTCAACGCCCCGGATATCATTGTCCGCAACGAAAAGCGGATGCTTCAGGAGGCCGTGGACGCGCTGATTGACAACGGCCGCCGGGGCCGGGCCGTCACCGGCGCCAACAACCGGGCGCTGAAATCCCTGTCCGACCTTTTGAAGGGCAAGCAGGGCCGGTTCCGCCAGAACCTTCTGGGCAAGCGGGTGGACTACTCCGGCCGGTCTGTTATCGTGGTAGGCCCCGAGCTGAAAATTTATCAGTGCGGCGTGCCCAAGGAGATGGCCGTGGAGCTGTTCCGTCCCTTCATCATGAAAAAACTGGTGGAAGACGGTACAGCCAACAACATTAAATCCGCCAAGAAAAAAGTGGATAAGGGCGAGACGGAGGTCTGGGACGCTCTGGACGTCATCATCAAGGACCACCCCGTCATGCTGAACCGGGCTCCCACCCTGCACCGTCTGGGCATCCAGGCCTTTGAACCGGTGCTGGTGGACGGCCGGGCCCTGAAGCTCCATCCTCTGAACTGCACGGCCTTCAACGCCGACTTCGACGGCGACCAGATGGCCATTCACGTGCCCCTCTCCGCCGAGGCCCAGGCCGAGGCCCGTATCCTGATGCTCTCCGCCAATAACCTGCTCCGTCCCCAGGACGGCGGCCCCGTCACCGTCCCCACACAGGACATGGTGCTGGGCAGCTATTACCTGACCATGGACCGTATGGGCGCGGCCGAGAAGGGCGCGGAGGAAATCTGGTGCCAGGACGCCGGCGACACGGACCTGACCACCGGGAGCGTTGTAAGCGCCGACGATTTCCTGGCCGTTAATGAAACCGTCGGGAAAATGAACGGAATCGTCGGTAAGGCCAACGAGGCCATCCAAAAGGGAAATAAAGCCATTGAAGCGGCCAAAAAAGCCAAAGAAGACGGCAAGACCAGGGAAAGCGAGCTGAGGCGGGTGCTCCAGTCCGCCGGCGAGGCCGCCGGCAAGGCCGAGAAGATCTCCGCCATGGCGGCGGAGGCCCTGGACGAGGCCCGCCGGGCCAAGGAGGCGGAGAACGGCCCCCTGCCGGAGAAGCTGAAAGCCGCCAATGCGGTTCTGGATAAGGCCATTAAGGCGATCAAGGACTTTGAGGAAGAAAGCAAGAAGACCAAGGAGACCGCCGCCCCGTATGCCGGTTCCTTCGCCCCCATGGAGGAGCTGACTGAAAAGAAAAAAGCGGCTTACAAGCCCCTGCATATGTACGCCAACGAGGACGAGGCCCTTATGGCCTACAACGAGGGCGTCATTGGCCCCCACTGCCCCATTCTGGTCCGCCGGACCCAGACCGTGGACGGCGCGGAGTACACCCGGGTGGTGGAGATCACCCCGGGCCGGATTATCTTCAACCACAACATCCCCCAGGACCTGGGCTATGTGGACCGGAGCGACCCCGCCCACGTCTGCGACTACGAGATTACCGAGACCTGCGGCAAGGACCAGCTGGGCCGGATCGTGGACCGGACCATCAACAAGCACGGCTTCACCATGGCCGCCGAGGTGCTGGACGCCATCAAGGCCACCGGCTATAAATATTCCACCCAGGCCGCCATTACCGTGTCCATCGCGGATATGACCATTCCTCCCAAGAAGTACGACATGGTCCGGGATACGGAGCAGAAGGTTCTGGACATCGAAGCGCAGTACAAGATGGGCTTTATGACCGACCAGGAGCGCTATAAGCAGGTGGTCGCGTCCTGGGAGAAGACCACTGACGACGTTTCCAACGCCCTGCAGAAGAACCTGGACCGCTACAACCCCATCTTCATGATGGCGGACTCCGGCGCCCGAGGCTCCATGAAGCAGATTCGCCAGCTGGCGGGCATGCGGGGCCTGATCGCCAACACCGCCGGCCGGACCATCGAAATTCCCATCAAGGCCAACTACCGGGAGGGCCTGACGGCGCTGGAGTATTTCATTTCCAGCCGCGGCGCCCGGAAGGGCCTGGCGGACACCGCCCTGCGGACCGCCGACTCCGGCTATCTGACCCGCCGCATGGTGGACGTCTCCCAGGAGGTTATCATCCGGGAGGAGGACTGCGGAGTCAGCCACGGCATCAAGGTCTCCGAAATCGAGGAGAACGGACAGACCATCGAGCGTCTGGCCGACCGGCTCCGGGGCCGCTTCCTGGTGGGCGATGTGGTGGACGCCGGAACCGGCGAGGTGCTGATTTCCAATCATGTGATGATGAAGGGCGAGGAGGAAGCCCGGCTTCTGGAGAGCCGCAGATGGGTCCAGGAGAACCCCGGCGACCGCTGCGAGTTTGATCCCGACGGTCCCGAGGCGGGCAAAAAGCCCACGGTGATGATTCGCACCGTCCTGACCTGCAAGGCCCCCAGCGGCGTGTGCGCCAAGTGCTACGGCATGAACCTGGCCACCCAGCAGCCCGTAGGCCCCGGCGAGGCCGTGGGCATCATCGCGGCTCAGTCCATCGGTGAGCCCGGCACCCAGCTGACCATGCGTACCTTCCACACGGGCGGCATTGCCGGCGGCGACATCACCCAGGGTCTTCCCCGTGTCGAGGAGCTGTTCGAGGCCCGGAAGCCCAAGCGTATGGCAACTCTGGCGGAAATCGGCGGCACGGTCAAATTTGAGGAAGCCACCAAGGGCAGCCTGCTGAACATCATTGTCACCGCCCCCGACGGAGACACCCGGACTTACGCCGTGCCCCACACGGGTCTCCAGGTGAAGGACGGCGACGTCATTGAGGCCGGCCGCCAGCTGACCTACGGCGCGCTGAACCCCCATGACGTGCTCCGCATCCGGGGCGCCGACGCGGTGTATAACTACCTGATTCAGGAGGTCCTGCGGGTGTACCGCCAGCAGGGCGTAGATATCAACGACAAACACATTGAGGTCATCGTCCGCCAGATGATGCGGAAGGTCCGCCTGGAGGACGCGGGAGACACCAGTCTGCTGGACGGCTCTATGGTGGATGTTCTGGAGCTGGATGCCGCCAACGAGGAGATTGCCCGCCGTAACGCCAACGGCGAACGGCAGGAGAGCGGCGAGCCCCTCCGTCCCGCTTCGGGCACGCAGCTGCTGATGGGCATTACCAAGGCCTCTTTGGCTACGGACTCCTTCCTCTCCGCCGCCTCCTTCCAGGAGACCACCAAGGTTCTGACGGAGGCCGCCATCAAGGGCAAGAGCGACCGTCTGACGGGTCTGAAGGAGAATGTCATCATCGGCAAGCTGATTCCCGCGGGCACGGGCCTTCAGGCCTACCACAATGCCGCCGAGGAATTGATTCCCGAGACAGCGGACGCCCCTGCCAACGAGGAGGAAGTTCCTGCGATGGCCCAGTAAAACCGAAAAACAGAGGTTCCGAAAGGAACCTCTGTTTTTTTGCGGGCTTAAACCGGAGGGTTTCCTTTTCCCTCTTGGGGGGAAAACGCCCATCTCTCTCTCCCCCCGCTGTGAATGGCGGGCCTGGGGCGGAGCTCTGCCGGGAATTATCCCCTGAGAATATCCGTGTTCCGGTACTGGATGGCCTCAGCCAGATGGGCTGCGCCGATGTCCGCCTCCCCCTCCAGGTCAGCGATGGTCCGGGCCACCCGGAGGATGCGGTCGTGAGACCGGGCGGTGAGGCCCAGCCGCTGGAAGGCGTTTTTCATCAAAGCCTCCCCGGCGGCGTCCAGGGAGCAGAACGCCGCCATTTCGGAGGGGGGAATCTGGGCGTTGCAGGCCGCGGCGGAGTCCGACAGACGCCGGGACTGAATGGCCCGGGCGGCGTCCACCCGGGCCTTGACCTCCGCTGAGGACTCCGGGGTATCCCGGCGGCGCATGGCCTCGTATTCCACGGAGGGGACGGTGACATGGAGATCAATGCGGTCCAGCAGGGGGCCGGAAATTTTCTCCACATACCGGGCCCGGTCCCGGTCAGAGCAGGTGCACTGGCGGTCCGGGTGGCCCCGCCAGCCGCAGCGGCAGGGATTCATGGCGCAGATCAGCTGGAACCGGGCGGGAAGCCGCAGGGTGCCCCCGGCCCGGGCCACGGTGACCTCTCCGTCCTCCAGGGGCTGGCGGAGGACCTCCAGCACGTCCCGGCGGAACTCCGGCAGCTCGTCCAGGAACAGGACGCCGTTGTGGGCCAGGGAGATCTCGCCGGGCCGCATGGCGGGGCCGCCTCCCGCCAGGGCGGAGGCGGAAGTGGAGTGATGGGGACTGCGGAAGGGCCGGCGGGTCAGCAGCGGGTGTCCGGGGTCCGTCAGACCTGCCACGGACCACACGCCGGAGACGGCCAGGGCCTCCTCCCGGCTGAGGGCCGGCAGGATGGAGGGCAGGCGCTTGGCCAGCATGGATTTGCCTGCGCCGGGAGAGCCGATCATCAGCAGATTGTGTCCCCCGGCGGCGGCGATTTCCAATGCCCGTTTCACATTCTCCTGCCCCATGACGTCCCGCAGGTCCAAAAGTCCCGCCTCGTCCTCCTCCGGCGTCCACACCGGAGCGGGGGTCAGACGCTGTTCTCCCCGGAGATGGGCGGACAGAGAGACGACGTCCGGCACGCCGTAGACCGTCAGCCCCTGGGCAAGGCTGGCCTCGGCGGCGTTCTCCGCCGGGACGAAGAGGGTCCGGATGCCCGCCCGCTCCGCCGCCAGGGCCATGGGCAGGGCTCCGTTTACCCGGCGCAGGGCCCCGGTCAGGGACAGCTCCCCGATAAAGGCCGCGTCCTCCTCCGGGACGGGCAGGTCCCCGGCGGCGGCCAGCAGGCCCACGAAAATCGGCAGGTCGTAGAGCGTCCCTGCCTTCTTCTGCCCCGCCGGAGCCAGGTTCACCGTGATGCGGCTGACGGGGAATTTGGCCCCGGCGTTCTTCACCGCCGCCCGGACCCGCTCCCGGGCCTCCCGGACGGCGGCGTCGGGCAGGCCCACCACGTCGAAGGCGGGCAGGCCTCCGGACAAAAAGCACTCGGCGCTGACGGCGTAGCCGGCCACGCCGTTTAAGCCAAGGGAACGCACGGTGACAACCATAATCGAAACCTCCCGCCTGCGGCCCGGGGCCGCTCTTTTCTGTATGAAGCATTATACTACAAAGGGCGGAAAATGGAAAGTGGAGAAATTGGGAGTGTCCTTTTCGGAGATTTTATGCAGGGGGCGGGCTCTGTCCCGTCCCCCGAAAGCATGGAGAGCCCGGAAGAACGGGAGGGGACAGAGCCCCTTCCCTACATGGCGTCCCTGTTATAAAATGCGTGAATGGACGCTCCCGAGAGCAAAAGCCTCTTGAGTCCCGCGGGGCTCTTGTGATAGAATCCCGGCAGAATCATCTATGCAGGAGGGTATATGCCATGAAGATCGAGCATGCCGCCATGTATGTGCAGGACCTGGAGGCCGCGAAGGCGTTTTTCGTCAGGTATCTGGGAGCGGAGGCCGGCGCAGGGTACTACAACCCCACAACGGACTTCCGCTCCTGTTTTCTGTCCTTTGATGGAGGGGCGCGGCTGGAGCTGATGAGCCGCCCCGGAATGACGGATCGGGAGAAGGACCTGGCCCGCACGGGGTACATCCATCTCGCCTTTTCCGCCGGAGGCAGGGAGGCCGTGGACGCGCTGACGCGGCGGCTGAGAGAGGACGGATATGAGGTGCTCAGCGGCCCCCGCGTCACCGGAGACGGCTATTATGAGAGCTGCGTCATCGGAGTGGAGGGCAATCAGATTGAAATAACCGTCTGAAAAGGGCCGGGTGTATGCCGGCGGCGTCCTGGAAGAGGCCGGAGGAGGAATGAACATGCGCAAAGACTCAGAAGAAATCCGGTGGAGGTATGAGACCGGCGGCACGGAGGGGAGCGTGACCCTGTTCGGCGTCCGTATATTTGACTATTTCGCCGCCGGGGAGTTCAGCAGCTGCGTCTGGGGATTTTATGTGCCGGACGTTCCCTGACGCTTCGGCCGTCAAGAATCCCCGGGAAAATTTGTGCAAAAAATAACAAAGTGCCGGTTTACAGCAAAAAGATCTCGTGATATAATGACAGAGCATGGAGATTCGGCGGGGAGAGAGACCGGATTTCCTGTCTTGGAGAGATGCCGCCTCAGGCGGCGAATTTACAGGAGGTAAGTTTATGGCAAGAAAGTTCAAGTCCATGGACGGTAACAACGCGGCGGCATATGTCAGCTATGCGTTTACCGAGGTGGCGGGGATCTATCCCATCACCCCGTCTTCCCCCATGGCGGACCTGGTGGATCAGTGGTCTGCCGCCGGTCAGAAAAACATTTTCGGCACCACCGTGAAGGTGGTGGAGATGCAGTCTGAGGCGGGCGCCTCCGGCACCGTTCACGGCTCTCTGGCCGCCGGCGCGATGACCACCACCTACACCGCTTCCCAGGGCCTGCTGCTGATGATTCCCAACATGTACAAAATCGCCGGCGAGCTGCTGCCCTGCGTGTTCCATGTGTCCGCCCGGACCGTGTCCAGCCACGCGCTGAACATCTTCGGCGACCACTCCGACGTCATGGCCTGCCGCCAGACCGGCTTCGCCATGCTGGCTGAGGGCAATGTGCAGGAGGTCATGGACCTCTCCCCCGTGGCCCATCTGGCCGCCATCGAGGGCCGCGTTCCCTTCGTGAACTTCTTCGACGGCTTCCGGACCTCTCACGAGATTCAGAAGGTGGCCGTGTGGGACTATGACGATCTGAAAGAGATGTGCGACATGGAGGCCGTGGACGCCTTCCGCAAGCACGCCCTGAATCCTGAGCGGCCCAACATGCGGGGCTCTCACGAGAACGGCGACATCTTCTTCCAGCACCGCGAGGCCTGCAACCCCTACTACGACGCGCTGCCCGACGTGGTGGAGAAATACATGGCCAAAGTCAACGCCAAGTTGGGCACCGACTATCAGCTCTTCAACTACTACGGCGCCGCCGACGCCGAGCGGGTCATCATCGCCATGGGCTCCATCTGCGACGTGGCCGAGGAAGTCATCGACTATATGAACGCTCACGGCGAGAAGGTCGGCCTCATCAAGGTCCGCCTGTACCGCCCCTGGAAGGCTGAGAAGCTCCTGGCGGCCATCCCCGCCACCTGCAAGAGCATTGCCGTTCTGGACCGCACCAAGGAGCCCGGCTCCCTGGGCGAGCCTCTGTATATGGACGTGGTCAGCTCTCTGGCCAACGCCGGCAGAACCGACATCAAGGTGATCGGCGGCCGCTACGGTCTGGGCAGCAAGGATACCCCGCCCGCCAGCGTCTTCGCCGTCTATGAGGAGCTCACCAAGGCCGAGCCCAAGCGCCAGTTTACCATTGGCATCGTGGACGACGTCACCAACCTGTCCCTCGAGGAGAAGCCCGCCCCCAACACCGCCGCAGAGGGCACCATCGAGTGCAAGTTCTGGGGTCTGGGCGGCGACGGAACCGTGGGCGCCAACAAAAACTCCATTAAAATTATCGGTGACCACACCGACAAATATGTCCAGGCGTACTTCCAGTACGACTCCAAGAAGACCGGCGGCGTTACCGTCAGTCACCTGCGCTTCGGCGACAAGGCCATCCGGTCCCCCTATTATATCAACAAGGCCGACTTCGTGGCCTGCCATGTGCCCGCCTATATCGTCAAGGCCTTCCCCATGGTTCGGGACGTGAAGGACGGCGGCACCTTCCTCATCAACTGCCAGTGGACCGATGAAGAGGTCAACAAGCACATGCCCGCCGTGGCGAAACGCTATATTGCCGCCCACAATATCCAGGTCTATACCATCAACGCCATTGACCTGGCCCGGGAAATCGGCATGGGCAAGCGGACCAACACCATCCTCCAGTCTGCGTTCTTCTCCCTGGCCAAGGTGATGCCTGAGGCCGAGGCCATCCAGTATATGAAGGACGCCGCTACCCACTCCTACCTGAAAAAGGGACAGGACGTGGTGGATATGAACCACAAGGCCATTGACGCCGGCGCTACCGCCTACAAAAAGTTCGAGGTTCCCGCCGACTGGGCCGATGCCCAGGACGCCCCCGACACCACCGTCCTCACCGGCCGTCCCGAGCTGGTGGAGCAGGTCAAGACCATTCTGAATCCCGTGGGCAAGATGGACGGCGACAGCCTCCCCGTCTCCGCCTTCGTCAAGCACGTGGACGGTCAGTTCCAGCTGGGCGCTGCCGCCTATGAGAAGCGGGGCGTGGCGGTGTCCGTTCCCACCTGGATGCCCGAGAACTGCATCCAGTGCAACCAGTGCGCCTATGTCTGCCCCCATGCCACCATCCGTCCCTACGCCATGACGGAGGAGGAAGCCGCCAAGCTTCCCGCCGCCGCCAAGGTTGTCGACAAGACCGGCAAGGGCAAGGGCTATAAGTTCACCATCGCCGTGTCTCCTCTGGACTGCATGGGCTGCGGCGTCTGCGTGGGCGTCTGCCCGGGCAAGAAGGGCGAAAAAGCCCTGAAGATGGCTCCCCAGGAGCAGGAGTCCGCTCAGCAGGAGGTCTTCAACTACTGTGTGGCCGAGGTCACCGAGAAGAAGGACCTCCAGGACAACACGGTGCCCGGCAGCCAGTTCCACAAGCCTCTGCTGGAATTCTCCGGCTCCTGCGCCGGCTGCGCCGAGACCAGCTATGCCCGTCTCGTTACCCAGCTCTTCGGTGACCGGATGTATATTTCCAACGCTACCGGCTGCTCCTCCATCTGGGGCGGTCCTGCGGCCACCTCTCCCTACTGCACCAACGCGGAAGGCCACGGCCCCGCCTGGTCCAACTCCCTGTTCGAGGACAACGCCGAGCACGGCCTGGGTATGTATCTGGGTCAGAAGGCCATCCGGGACCGTCTGGCGGACCTGACGAAGCAGCTCATTGCGGTGCCTCACGCCTATCAGGGACTGAAGGACGCCGCTCAGAAGTGGCTGGATACCATGGAAGACGGCAAGGCCAACGCCGAGGCAACCCGCGAGTATGTGAAGCTCCTGGAAGAGAGCGTCATGACCGTGGACGATATCGTTGCCTTCACCGGCAGCCCCGAGGCCGCCAAGGTCTTCGGCGACCAGCTGCCCAAGTTCCAGGCTCACGCCAAGGAGCTGAAGGACAGCGGCGCGAAGTACTGCGACTGCGACGCCTGCAAGCTCTGCCTGGAGATTTTGAAGGATAAGGAATACCTGTCCAAGAAGTCCCTGTGGATCTTCGGCGGCGACGGCTGGGCCTATGACATCGGCTTCGGCGGTGTGGACCATGTCCTTGCCTCCGGCAATGATGTGAACATCTTCGTGTTCGACACCGAGGTCTATTCCAACACCGGCGGCCAGGCCTCCAAGTCCTCCAACATCGGCCAGGTGGCTCAGTTTGCCGCCGCCGGCAAGGAGATCAAGAAGAAGTCCCTGGCGGAAATCGCCATGAGCTACGGCTATGTGTACGTCGCTCAGATCGCCATGGGCGCCAATCCCGCCCAGACCCTCAAGGCCATTCAGGAGGCCGAGGCCTATCCCGGCCCGTCCCTGATCATCGCCTACTCCCCCTGCGAGATGCACAGCATCAAGGGCGGCATGATGAACTGCCAGGCCGAAATGAAGAAGGCCGTGGAGTGCGGCTACTGGAACCTGTTCCGCTTCAACCCGGCTGCCGAGGGCGCCAAGTTCACCCTGGATTCCAAGGAGCCCGCAGGCGGATATCAGGAGTTCCTGATGAACGAGGCCCGCTACAGCCGCCTGACCCGCGAGTTCCCCGACCGGGCCAGCGAGCTGTTCCAGCGCAACGAGAAGGCGGCTATGGACCGCTATCAGCACCTGCTGAAGCTCAAGGAGCTGTACGCCGACTGAGGCGCTGCAAAGTCCGCTCCGTTTCCTGTGAACAGCTTCACCCCTGCGGGCGGCGAAGGCCGGAGCGCAGGAGCGCAGAAAGATTCTGAATGAAAGAGAGGACCACGGGCATTGCCCGTGGTCCTCTTTTGTGTGAAAGAATGG
Organism: uncultured Oscillibacter sp.; assembly: GCF_947654275.1. Lineage (GTDB taxonomy): Bacteria > Bacillota > Clostridia > Oscillospirales > Oscillospiraceae > Oscillibacter. The sequence continues at coordinate 39,450 of NZ_CANTJS010000003.1, forward strand.
TTGGAAGCTGGAGCGAAATTCTTCAGATGACCGGCAGGCCGGAGTATTTTCGTTGTAGGGCCTGACCCCTTGGTCAGGCCACAGCTTGTCAAAAAACAGTATTTGTAAAAGTGTCGGAAAGGAAGATAGCTACGAAAGGAACCCATCAGGGGTTCCTTTCGTTTTCAATCAAAAGTTTTCAGAACTTCTCACGGGTTCTGAAAACTTGCACAGGCTGTCGAAAATACTTTTTCGACAGCCTGGGGCCTGACCCCCCTGGTCAGGCCATTCCCTCAGTGCCGGCCATTCAATCAAGCAGGGCTTTCAGCCCGGCAGCCAGCTCTTCCCCCTGGCTCCGGGTGAGGCCCTGGGCAAAATCCGCGTCCGCCGGAAGCAGTCCCAGGTCCCAGGCCCGGGTCACAGCCTCCTGGCTGCCGCCCTGAGCCAGCGCCGCCGGGATGGGGCCGGAACGATGACCGGGGGCGGCTTCCAGGTTCAGTACATCGGCGGCACGGGTCAAAAACGCGGAGGCTTCTTTCCAGGTGATGGGCCGGGCGGCGGAGAAGGTCCCGTCCGCCGCGCCCAGGGTAATTTTCGCTTCCTTGGCCCAGGCCAGGGCGGGGAGATACCACTCAATGCCGAAGCTGTCGGCAAAGGGCAGTTCCTCTCCGATTTCCACCGCAGGACTTCCGCAGGCCTCATACAGCTGCCCGATCAACCGGCCCCTTGTCAGCGGTGCGTCGTAGTGGTTGGCGGGCGTCAGCTGCTGGTCCGGAGCGGAGAGGCAGGCCTCCACAAGGGTATCCTTCCCGGCCAGCGTATCTTCCAGAGTCTGGTAAACCAAAATGTCCGGCTGCAAAGCCTCCACGCCCCGGCCCGCCGCCGCGTCCAGCAGGGTGTTCAGATCCAGGTATTTGCTGGACACCTGTCCCCGGACCTTGGAATTGGGCAGGGTGAAGGTATGCACTGCGCCGAAGTGGCAGACGCTGCCCCCGGCGGCCTCCCCGGCCAGAACGCCGCCCATCTCCTGGATTTCTACGGCGTTAATCAGGGCAGAGGAGAAAGTGGCCTCTCCGATGAGTCCCACCAGCGTGACGCCGTTGTCCATGGCCTTCCGCAGCACCTCAAACAAAGGCCAGATGACCCCGTCGGACCCGCCGCCGTTATAGCGGAGGTCCAGCAGCACCCGGTCATAGTCCCCTGCCGCCAGGTCCTTGGCCACGGCGGCGGCGAAGTCCTCCATGGGAAGATCCTCCGCCTCCCGGCAGACATTGTACTGGATATAGTAGACGGAATCCGTCAGGGCCTTGGCCAGGTAATTGGCGTCCGCCGCCGCCGTCTCCGGCTGGCCCTTGATGAGCTCGGAGATGAGGGCAATCTCCAGCTTGTTCATGGCCTCCATATCCATGGGCTCCAGACGAAGGGTTTTGCCGTTCTTCAGGGTGACGGTCAGGGGCTCCCCGGCCTTCACCAGTCCCAGGTACTCATAGATGTCCGCCACATTGCAGGCCTGCCGGAACTGCCGCCGGAGATGGACCGGGTTGTCGGAGGAAAACAGCGTGCCGAAGGTTTCCACGACCTCCGCCACTGGCTTTCCCGCCAGCGCCGTCACCTCCTGGCACAGCAGGTCCCGGTCCTCCGGCTTTGCCGCCGAGAGATACCAGCTTTCTCCCCGCCAGACCATGGCGAAGGGATAGGCCCGGAAGCTCGCCGCGCCTCCTACGGAGACCGAGGTGTGGGAGTCCCCCGTCAGGGACGTCAGGCGCATGAGATCCAGCAGGAATTCCGTGTCGCTCTCGGTTTCCAGCCGGGCTTCAATCTCCGCCTTCAGGGCCAGGAATTCGGATTCCGGCGTGTTGGCGAAGGCGTTCGGATGGGCCTCCAGCAGAACCTTTTCATAGAGAAAGTCCAGGTCCTCCTGCCGCTGTCCGGCCTTCAGCGGCTCCGCCGCCATAGCCGGAATAATCAGCAGTGCCGCCAGGCAGAGCCCCAGGACCCGCCGGAACAGAGTGTGCTTCATGATGATTCCTCTCCTTTGCTAATCGAATAATACAATAGTACAACCGAAGAGCTGAAAAGTCAAGCCCTCTTTTTTATACGGCGGAACCGGCGGAAATTCTTCAGCCGTACCGAAAAAAAGCAGGCCCCGGAGGATTCTCCGGGGCCTGCTGTATGCGCTTTTGGACTCAGCCGCCGGGATCGTGAGGCGCATCGTTCCCCCGGGCGGCGGCCCGGCAGTCCTCCAGGACCCTCTGGCAGTGACGGCTGATGATGACACGGAGAACCACCGTGCTGACCAGCATAATCAGGGCCCAGAGGATGAGGACGAAGACCGCCAGAACGGCCGCCGCCGCAATGAACAGCAGAAAGGAGTGGGACTCAGGCCGGTCCAGATGGGCCTCCAGCCGTTCCGCCAGCTCCTCCACCGCCCCGCGGCGGAAGATGTCCGTCAGGCCCACATACCGGATGGCCGCCCGGTAGGGAACATCCAGGGAGAGGGCGGTCAGGTCCATGTAGAGGTCCACTGCCTCGTCCCAGTCCTCCTGAGCCCGGAGCCACAGGTCCAGAGAGGAGAGGGCGGAAGTGGCGTAGCTGATGTAGTACAGGGGATTCTGGAAGTTGTGGGAGACCTCCACCCAAGCGGCGCTTTCCTCCTGGTCCTTTGCATAGACGTAGCCGTACTGCTCCGAGACCTGCTTGAACAGGCGGTTGATATCCTCCAGACTCATGTCCGGGTCCTGATAGACAGCCGTCTGGAACTCGTCGTACATGCAGCCCTCCAGGACGGAATCCAGAATGTTGGAGAGAATCACCGTCGCGTAGGTATCGCCGTATTCCTCTCCAAACACCTGGTCCGCACAGGAGGTAAACAGCAGCTCCAGCGTCTGGGAGTGGATTTCTCCCACGTCGATGTTAAAGCCCGCCCAAAGCTCGTGGGTGGCCGCGTGGAAGGTCTCGTTGAAATGGCCGAATTCGTGGACGGTGTCGCTGTAGTCCTGACAGGTTCCGTAGGGGCTGTTGAAGATGAAGGCGGAACCATAGGCCGGCAGGCCGATGGTGTAGCCGGTGGGAAGCTTGGAGTCACTGGCCTCGATGTCGTAGAGGTGATGGTCCCGCATAAAGTCGAAGGTACGGCCAAGCTCCGGGTCCAGGCGGCGGATGAAGGGCTGGATGTCGTCCAGAATCTGTTCTCCATCGGCCCGGCTCCGCCGGGACAGCTCCCGAAGCTCCCGGCTGCCCACGCGGTCCAGAACCTGTTCACTGAGGGGCACGATGTATGCCTTGACGGCCTTTTGCAGAGACTGGGCCCGCTGTACGCTGTAATCCCGGCTGTATTCCACCTCATAGGAGTACTCGGCGTAGTTTTCATAGCCGTTCATCACGGCAATCTGCGTCCGCAGCTGAACCAACTGGCGGTAGAGCTCCCCGGCCTGCCGGGCCCGCTCCTCCTCCGAGAGATCGGCCCGGGCCATAATCTGGTCATATTCCAGGGTCAGCCGGGTTTCCTCCTGATACAGGGCGGTCTCCTTCTCCGTCAGGGGCTCGTAGTCCCGGAGGGCCTCCGCGGCGCCCTCGCCGGCCTCGGCGTCGATGATGTCCCAATAGGGCGTGTCCGCCAGCAGGGCCAGGACGGAATAGACGCGGTCAAAGAGCCGGTCGCTCTGGGTGGCGATGTGCTCCGCCGCCTGAGCCGCCGCCTCCGCGCTGGGGCCCGCGGCCTGGGCGTCATAGGCAATCCCAATCAGGGAGGACTGAGTGGACAGAACGTTCAGCTCCGTCAGAATCTCATCGTAGAGGTCCTGGGCCTGGGTTCGGACATCTTCCTCCTGGCCCTGGGGGGAGGCGCACAGCTCTTCCAGGGCCGTCAGGGCGGCCTGGAGCTTCGTTTCGTCAAAGCCGGAGGCGTCCATGTCGGCGTAGTCCACCGGCAGGTGTTCCTTCTCCGGATAACGGCTGTCCGCCGCCCGGGCCGGCGCCAGCAGAGCCGGCAGCAGGGCAAGAACAATCAGGAATCTGGAAATGGTTCGCATAGCATACTCCTTCAATGGGGTGGATAAGGGGAATGGCGCAGGCGGCGGACCAGCAGAAGGGTGCTGATTACGTCCAGCACCGGCAGCAGCTGGCAGACCGTATGAAGGCCGGAGACCGGCCTCCCCTGCCGTTTTTGGAGCCGGAGATAGCAGAGGCCCACCAGTCCGGTCTGGACCGCCATCAGACAGGTGACTGCAAAGGAAACCGGCAGCAGGGCCAGAAGGATGCCCCGGGAGGCCAGGAGGAACAGGCCCCAGACAAAGAGGCTCCAGAGAACATTCAGGATGTAAAAGGGGATGGAACACAGCTTCAGAAAGAGCCACCAGGTCCGCAGAAGGTCCTCCTCTCCCCGCTTTGCCGCCCGCCGGGCGGAGAGGGCGCAGGCCCAGCCGGCCAGCTGCACCAGCAGGACCGCCGCCAGATAGAGCAGCAGCAGTCCGGTGCACAGGCCGTTCCAGCCGTCTCCTTGGCCCGCCAGAAGGGGGATGCCGGCGGGGACGGCCACGCTGAGGGCAAGATGCAGGTACATGCCGGCGAGAAAAAGCCGCGCGGTTTTCATGAAGCGCCCTCCCTGGCCCCTCAAAGGCCGTTGACAATCCGCTGAGGCCGCCGTCCCGCCATCAGCTCCCCCAGGTTCTCAAAGAGCATCCGGTACACGTTCCGGAAAGCGGTCTGGGTGATGCCCGCCTGATGGGGGCAGAGGAGAATCCGGTCCGGGAACTCCCGGGCCAGCAGTACCAAAGGATGGTCCGCCGGCACCGGCTCGGGGACGTAGTTGTCAAAGGCCGCTCCCGCCAGACGGCCGGAGCGCAGGGCCTCTCCCAGGGCCTCGTTGTCAATGAGGCCGCCCCGGGCGGTGTTCACCAGATAGGAGCCGGGCCGCATATGGCTGAAAAAGTCCCGGCCGATGAGCCCCTCCGTCTCCCGGTTGGCGGGGATGTGGAGGCTGACGATGTGGCTGCGCTCCGCCAGCTGGTGGAGGGACAGGTATTCCATGTCAAAAGCCGCCTCCGTGGCCGGGTCCCGGCGGTGAGGGGACCAGTAGCAGAGCTTGCTGCCGTTGACCCGCAGGCGCTCCGCCGTGGCCCGGCCAATGGTACCGAAGCCCACCAGGCCGACGGTGGAGCTGGCCAGGTCCTCCGGCACGTTCCGTTCCAGGGCGGGCACCGCCTCCCCCTGCCGGCCCTCCAGGACCATCCGGTGGCCCCACAGGGTCCGGCGGAGGAGCATGGTCATCATCATCACCGCCTGTTCCGCCACCGGCCCGGCGTTGCACCCGGCGTTATTGCAGACGTAAATGCCCCGCTTCCGGGCGGTCTCCAGGTCAATCAGGTCAAAGCCCACGCCCTCGCTGTGAATCAGTTTCAGGTTGGGCATCCGGGAGATCAGGGACTCCCGGATGGGAGTGATGGGAGAGACAAAAATGGCCTCCGCGTCTCCCGCCGCCGCCAGCCAGTCCGCCTCCGTGCCCCGGCGGTCGCAGAAAATCAGCTCCGCCGCCCGGAAGGCCGGGGTATCCGGGGCGAAGGTGTCGTAACGGAATTTCGGAGTAGCAACCAGTACCTTCATGCGGGGTCCTCCTGAGATTTTTTCCGGGGCTCCTCCGGAGCGCCGGAGGCCGTTTTTACGTCGTCGGCGGTGATGCGGGTCAGGTCCTCCCGGCTGACGGAGGGCAGGCCCGCCAGGCGGTTGGCCTGAATGACCAGCAGCTTTTCAAAGATATTCCGCACCCCCCGGGCGTTGCCGAAGGAGACGGAATGCTCCCTGCTCTCCCGCTCCAGAAGCTGCTTCAGGGCCTCCTCCCCGTCTTCGTCCAGCTCATAGCAGCCCTTTCCGCACTGCATCCGGAAAATGGCCAGCAGCTCGTCGGGGCTGTAGTCGTCAAAGTGGAGGAAGCGGTTGAACCGGGATTCAAGTCCCGGATTGGAGCGGACGAAGTCATCCATCAGCCCGTCGTACCCGGCGGCGATGACCACCAGATCGTCCCGGTGGTCCTCCATGGCCTTCAACAGCGTGTCAATGGCCTCCTGACCGAAGTCGTTGTCCGACCGGCCGTTGAGGGCGTAAGCCTCGTCGATGAACAGCACGCCCCCCAGGGCTTTTTCGATGACCTTGCCGGTTTTCAGGGCGGTCTGGCCCACATACCCCGCCACCAGTCCGCTGCGGTCCACCTCCACCAGCTGCCCCTTGGAGAGAATGCCCAGGCTGTGGTAGATCCGGGCCATCAGCCGTGCGATGGTGGTTTTGCCGGTGCCGGGATTGCCGGAGAACACCATGTGCAGAGACAGCTCCGCCGCCGGGAGGTTGTTTTCCTTCCGCATTTGATGGACAGAAGCCAGGTTGATGAGGTTCCTGACCTCCTTTTTCACCGCCGCCAATCCGATGTAGCTGTCCAGCTCCTTTTGCAGGTCCTCCAGCTTCTCAGGGGGCGCTTCCTCCTGCCGGGCGGGCGCTTCCGCGGCCCCGGCGGGTTCTGCCGAAGGGGGCTCCTTCTTCTCCTCATGGGGCGAAGGCGGCGTTCCGGCGGAGGCCGGAGACGGGCCCCAGAAGTCGGACCCCATCCGGCGGAGATTGTGTTCCGTCAGGGTCTGGATGACCTCCAGCTGCTGGAGGATGATTTCGTCTTTTTTGTCCCGTTTGTCCATATCTTTATCCTTTCAGCAAATCGGTATGGGCCAGCCCCTGAAAGAGGCAGGCTGTCGCCAACCCGGTCAACGTGCCGCTAAACAGGGATACCCCCAGCAGAACCGGCAGATAATAGAGGGGAGCCCCATTCCCCAGCGTCAGCACAGCGGCGGCGATCTGGCCGCAGCTGTGGGCCGCCGCCCCGCCGATGGATACCCCGTAGATGGACAGCCGCCGGCTGTGGGACAAGGCGATCATCGCCGCCATAGCCGAGAACCCGCCCAGAAGGGAATAGAGCACGGCGTTCATGTTTCCGGCAAAGAGGGCCCCCAGAAAGCACCGGGAAAATAAGATCATCAGCGCCTGAACAGGCCCCAGCACATAGAGGGCAAAGAGGGTCACAATGTTGGCAAGCCCCAGCTTTACCCCCGGCAGCGGAATGGCCAGGGAGAGGGGAAAGAGGTTTTCCAGACAGCTCAGGGCCAGGGCCAGGGCCGTCAGCAGGGCACAGGTTGTTAACTGCTTGGTAGTCAGCCGCATGATTCCCTCCTTAAAACCAGGAATGAGAAATCAGGAATACTGAGGCGGCGGAAAATTCCTCATTCCGAACCCCCCATTCCTGATTATCCCAGGACCGCGTCCGGAGCGTCCGGGTCCGCCGCTCCGCCCTCCAGCCGGATGATGACCCGGGCGGGAAGGCAGACGATGCTCTGGCCGCCGCGGGAGATGATGCCGGTGCGGACGCAGTCCCGTGTGGGGCAGTCGGAGACCGCCACGCAGATTCCCGACGTTCCGACGGGGGGCAGGGCATTGAGCGGCGGGTTCTCATAATCGACCCCAAGAACCACCTCCAGGGTATAGCCGTTGTGGGTATAGGTCCGGGGGGCGTTCAGCAGCTCCGCCGGGGCGAAGCGGTCCGCCTCCTCCCCGTCGATGGTGACCACCGCCGTCAGCTCCCCGCTCTCTCCGCCGCCCCGCCACTGGAAGAAGGCCAGCCCCAGGGCAAGCAAAAGCACCGCCAGCGCCGTGAGGCCGTCCCAGACCGTGGGCCGGAGCTCAGGAGACCGTCTCATAGACATAGCCGCTGTCCTCGTTGGGGGTGAAGGCGAAGCGCCCGATTTGATCGGCCACTACCACCCGCCCGTCCTCCGTCACCAGCACCATGCTGAACAGCGCCCCGTTTTCCTGGCTCCGCCAGAACTCCAGGGCCTTCTCCTCCCCCATGGTAAAGAGGGCGGTGGAATAGGCATCGCACATGGCGCCGTTTCCGGCCTCCGTGCCCGCCGCCACCGTGACGGAGGTGAGGCCGCTGTCCGCCGGTTTTCCTGTGGCGGGGTCGATGATGTGGTGATACCGCTTCCCGTCCTGCTCAAAATAACGCTGATAGCTGCCGGAGGTAACGGCGAAGGCGTCCGCCAGCTCCAGCACGCCCACCAGGGCCTCCTTGTCATCGGGATGGGCCGGGTCCTGAATGCCCACCCGCCAGGGGGTCCCGTCGGGGCGGTCTCCCCAGGCCAGGACGTTGCCCCCCAGGTCCGCCAGAGCTCTGGGCACCTCGTACTCGTTGAAGACGGTGCAGAGCCGCCCGGCGGCGTAGCCCTTGGCAATGGCCCCCAGGTCGATGGACTGCCCCGGCCCCAGGGCGGCGGCCCGGTCCTCCACGGTCACGGCGGAGCCGTCCACCAGAGGGAGAAGCCGGTCCAGCTCCGATTGTGCCGGGACCTGGAAGCTGTCAGTGGTAAAGCCCCAGGCGGAGACCACCGGGGCCACGGTGATGTCAAAGGCCCCGCCGGTCTGCTCATAGTACCGCCCCGCCTGACGCAGGATGCCGGCCAGCTCCGTTTCCTCCTCGCTCAGCTCCAGAGAGCCGGCGGCGTTGAGCCGGGACACGGCGCTGTCCGGGTCCGTCCGGGAGAACAGGGCTTCCAGCTCCCGGATGGCGTCCTCGCAGGCGTAGGCGGCGGCGGGGGAGCGTTCGCCGTAGGTGGTGATGAGCATGGCGGTGTCCATGGCGATGACCTGAATGCTCTCCCGGGCCGTGTCCGGGTCCGCCGGCGTCATGGCGCAGCCGGTCAGCGCCAGAAGCAGCGCCGTCCAGAGACAAAAGATGCGACCTTTCATAGCAAAAATCCTTTTCCGCTCTGCTCCAGCGGGGCAAAGCCTCCTTTTTTGTCGTTAACCCTTAGTATATCACGGCTCACGCCGCATCTCAACGGGGAAATTGGAGCTTTCCGCGAAAAAATGCGAAGATGCGGGATGTTGCCCTTGCAAAAGAAAAAAAAGTCTGATATACTATTAAAGCGTGTCGGCGGGGCCGTCTTTCCGCCGGTTGTTTTCCAAAGAAATTATCACCTTGGAGGTCTTGATAAATGGCAAAGAATCCGAATAACAAAAACAAAGCCAAATCCATCAAGCGGGATGATGCCCTCACCGGCGGAATGATCTTTTTTGTGGCCGGGTGTATCGCGGAGGTGTTCCTCTGGGCGGTCCGCCGGTATTATATCAACGGCTATATTGACGAGGCCCTTCTCTGGCACGAGCGGCTGAAGGTATTCGCCGGGGCGGGCGTTGCTGCGCTGCTGGCGGGCGTGGCCCTCAGCGTGCTTTGGAAGAAGGACGCCGGAAAGCGCGTATTCGGCTGGGCCCTGGGGGCTCTGGGCGCGTTTTTTGCCGCGGGCAGCATTCTGATCCGGATGTATGAGAGCTCTGCCGTGACCCTTCTCAGCGTGGTGGTTCCGGTGACCATGGTGCTCAGCATCCTCTGGGCGCTGTATGACCGGGAGTGCTCCGTGTCGATTACCATTCTCTGCGCCTCCCTGATTGTGGTCTGGGTCTGCCGGAAGCTGATTGGCAGCATAGCCCTGGGGACGCCCGTCCGCATCATTGCGGTGATTTACCTGCTGGCGGTGGCGGCTCTGGTGTGGCTGGCGAAGCAGGGGAAGCTGGGCATGCTGCTGCCCACCAATGCCGACGTCCTTCCCATTTACGTCGCCGGAGGCCTCTCCGCCCTGACCATTCTGGTGGCGCTGTTCAGTGCGACCGCCGCCTATTATGCCATGTGGTGCCTGGGCGTGGTGGCATTCGCCCTGGCGGTGTATTACACGGTGAAGCTGCTGTAAGGCCGAAAGCAATCAAAAAAACCCCCGCTGTCCTTCGGGACGGCGGGGGTTCCCTGTTTTTTGCTTCAGCTGTGCCGGACGAGCCAAGAGCCCCCGCCCCCTGTGAGCTCCATCAGACGGGCGGCGGAGAAATGCCGGGGGTTCAGATAGGGAACCCCCTCGTCAATCAGGGAAAAGAGGTGGAAGTCAAAGGGGAGGGTCTCGTCGTCCAGAAAACCGTCGTCAATCCAGAGGAGCCTGGAAAAGGGCTCCGGCAGGGTCTCCGGGCAGGCGCATTGCAGCAGCTCCTGTTCAAAAGAAGCCAGAGGGATATAGACCATGCCGTAATCCGCCGTGTGCTCCCGGAAGGTCTGGAGACGCGCCTCCAGCACAAAGGCCCATTCATACCCGGAGGAGACGCAGGCCGTGAGGTTGGCGGGCGTCGTCTCTACCGCCTCCGTCAGGTCGTCCACAGCGGGGTCACAGTAGACGGCCAGCCAGTGGAAGTCCCGATTGCTGCCCCCCTCGCCGGACACATAGTAATGGCCCACAAAGGCCTCCAGCCACCCGCTCAGGGAGATATCCGGCTTTTTTCGCTGTTTGGCGTGGCCGATGTAAGCGCTCAGCTCCAGCATCTCATCCCTCCGTCACTGCACGTACAGCCCCATCACCTTTTTATGGGGCTCGGTGAAGGCCCCCAGCTGAATATCCATGCCGATCTCAAAGGCCCGGTCCCAGGGGAAGCGGTAGTCCTCCAGAGCCGTGCCGCCCCAGCCCCGTTCCTCATAGGGCTCCAGAGAGACGGCGAAGTTGCTCCGCTCCAGATTCCGGAGGACGTCCCCGGCGGCGGCGTCCATGCCGGTCTCCAGCCGGGTCTGAATGGCGGCCCGGTCGATATCGGGAACCCAGAAGTTGTTGGGGTCCCCTGCCAGATCGTTCCGGATGTAGGTCAGCAGATCGTTCCGGACGATGTTCTTGTAGCAGAAATCCTTGACCACGCTGTCCGCCAGAGTCCGGGCCCAGGCCCGGTCCATGGAGTCCGTCACGGCCCCGCGATTCAGGGCGGCATACCGGGCCGCGCCGTGGCTCAGGGCGGTGCCGGTGACAATGGCCATGTCCAAAAATCCCGCGTAGCTGAGGAGCCAGCCCAATTCGCATTCCTTCGTCAGGGCCTGGTGGAAGGCAGTACCGTAAGTCCCGTTGCTGGCGTCGATGAGGACGGTGGGCCGCTGGTTCGCCCGGTTGTCCTGAAGGGCCTGAATCAGCTCGGTGTAGTAGGCCTTCTTCTGCCCCTCTTCAACGGGCTGGGTCAGCACCAGAATCTGCAAACCGGCGGACAGATGGTTAGAGGACTGGTCCGTCAGGCGGAAGAAGGCGAAGTGCTCCGCCATGATTTCGGTGAGGGGCTGGAAATCGTAGTCACAGGCGGGCCGGTCCTCGGCGCCGCCGAAATACCGCACCGCCGCCGTGCCGCTCCACGGGACACGGGAATCGGACTCATCCAGATACATCCGGGCCACCGCCTTAAAGGCCAGGTCGTCCACCCCGGAGAGGAGCCAGTCCAGGGCTTCCCCGTCTGCGCCGGTCCGGAGCCCCCTGCGCAGGTAGGCAATTTCATTTTTCTGAATGCAGTCCTCCAGAGAGGAATCGTCGATGCCGATGAGAAGCCGGAATCCCTCGTGGCCCGGCTGGCTCAAAATCCGCTGGACCTCGTCGGAAAGGCGGAGCTTCTGTTCCCGGGACTGGATGAACTGGGAGACAAAGCGCTGGGGCTGGAAATAGTCATCTGCGCTGACCGCCTCCATCTGCCGGGCCGCCCCGTCGTAGGGGTCCGCCCCGCCGGGGCCCCGCCAGTAGGTTTCCAGAACGTTTTCGATGGTCAGATCCGTCTCCGCCAGTGTCTCCCGAGGCTGGGCCCCAAAGGCCCGCATCCAGTTGTAGTGCTCCAGACGGGCCCCCTGATAGCCCACGGTGACATTGGCCAGCCGCATGACGGAATCCAGCAGCCAGACCACATTGTCCGGGTCCTCCGCCAGCACCGCCAGCAGGTTTTCCAGCAGCTGGGAGACGTGGACGGAGCCGCCCTCCGGCAGGGGGAGGACACAGGCCTCCGGGGATAAATCCCGGGAGCTGACCAGTCCCCCGTAAAGAAGCTGGTCCAGGGAGAGAATATAACGGTCGCAGCCCGTCGCCTCCTGGTCCAGCACCCACTGGAAGAGCTTTGCCCGGTCGCCGTACTGGGTGCCGTTCTCGTTGAGTGGCTGACCGTCCAGGGCGGTGCGGTACAGGTCCCGGTCCGGCATGGTCAGGGCATAGCCCAGGGACTCCGCCAGATATACCACCCGCTCCACGTTATCCGGCCGGTCGTCCAGAGGCACATAGGCCACAGTTTTTCCGCTCCCGTCTCCGGAGGCGTCCGGTTCCGGTTCTGTCCGCACCGCGCCGCAGCCCGTCAGGGTCAAAAGGGCCAGCAGCAGCGAAAGAAAACGTTTTTTCATCAAAACCTCTTTCTATCCTGTAAAAAATGTCCCGATTCGCTTTTGTGCTCCTGATATCAGGGATACCCTTGTGCTTCCCGCTCACCGCGGGGCGGGAACACGAAAAGAAACCGGGCTTTGTGACAAGCGGTTATTCCTGGGTTTCAAAGGAAAACAGTATGGTGCCGCAGTTACGGCAGATTGAACCGGAATACCAGGGGAGCGCGGAGAGGGACTTGGGCGAAAAAGCGGACGTGGAGTTGTCTCCGATGGGACGCAGACGGACGGTGTCTTTGGGGCGTTGGAAATTTTTAAAGTCTCTCTGTTCGGGGGTCCAAAACAGGTAGCCGCGAGGGGAATACACAGAGCCTGGCTCCATTGTGCTACCGCAATTGGGGCAGTTCATGGAATAATCTCCTCCGTTTTGGCGTTTCTGATATCAGGGATACTCTTGTGTTTTCGGCCCCAAGGGGGGCGGGAACACGAAAAGAAACCGGGCCTGAAAAACAAGAAATTAGGAACCAGGAATTCTGAACCAGTCAATTCCTCATTCCTAATTCCTGAAGGGTTTAAAGGCCGAAGCCGCCCAGATTCAGCCCGCCGGTCACGCTGTCCATGGCTGCATCCATGGCCTCCCCGGCCTGGCGCAGGGCCTCGTTGACTGCGGAGACCACCAGGTCCTGAAGCATTTCCACGTCCTCCGGGTCCACGGCTTCGGGCTTGATGGAGAGGGAGACCACCTCTTTTTTGCCGTTCGCCACGGCCTCCACCGCGCCGCCGCCGACGCTGGCGGTGAAGGTGCGGGCCTCCACCTCCTCCTGAGCGGTGTTCATCGCCTCCTGCATCTGGGCGATTTTCTGCTGGACCTCCGCCTGACGCTGTGCGCCGGTGGCTTTCATGCTGCCGCTGCTGAAGCCGCGGCGTGCGCTGTAACCCATAATCGTTTCTCCTTTCTGTGCGTTTGCGTTTTAATCAATGTGGATATTTTCATATTGACTGCCGAACTGCAGCAGCCGTTTCCGGTTTTCCTCCGGGTCCGCGCTGGGGGGCGCGCCCTCCTGAAAAAGGATGCGCTCCGGCGCGGCGGCCAGCTTCTCCAGCTCCTCCCCCAGAATGCTCCGCACCCGGTCGTTGTCCAGCCGCCCCAGGGTTACCTCGTCCGGGGCGTAGACGGTCAGCAGGCCGTCCGAGAAAACGCCGCCGCACATGGTCAGGAAGGAGCTGTACATAGGCGGCAGGCGGTTCTTGCAGATATCCGTCAGGGTCCGCCACCAGTTTGCCTCCAGCTGGAGGGGCGGAGCGGAGGCCTTGCCGCCGGACGGCGGGGAGTCCGGGCGTTTCGGCGGCGGGGGCTCCGGCGCTGGAGAGGCCTTTGGAAGGGGCTCCTCCGGCATGTCCTGAATGCTCCGGTCCGCCTCCCGGGGAGACGGCGGAGCTTCCGGCGGCGGAGGGGCTTCCGGCATGAAGGACGCCTTGGGGAGAGGCTCCTCCGGGACGTCATAAATCTTCCGGTCCTCCTCCTCGGGAGGCGGCGGGGGCTCCTCCGGCAGGGGGGGCAGCTCCTCGTCCAGGCTGTCATGGACCCTCCGGGGGCCGTCTGCCGGGGGTTTTTTAGTTCTTTCCGTTCTTTCCGCCTTTCCCGGCCTTTCCGACAGGGGCGGGGCCTCGTCCCGGGAATGGACAGGGGGCGGCGGTTCCGCCGGGGAGGAAACGGCCAGCTGTGCCCGGGCGGCAAGGCGGTCCTCCAGCCGCTGAATGCGGGCGTCCAGGGCCGACAGGTCCCCGGAGAGGCTTTCGTCGCACAGGCGGAGCAGGCAGAGCTCCGTGTCCGTGCGGCGGTTGGCGCTGTTGTAGAGCTCCGCCGCCGCCTGCTGGAGGGTGGAGGCGATATAAAGGAAGCGGTTTCCCGCCGCCTTCCGGCTGAGCCGGTCCAGAGCGGCGGCGTCATAGCCGCCGGACAGCAGCGCGCCGCCGCCTTCAGGGGCGGTCTTCCGCAGCAGCAGGTCCCGGGTGAGGGTGGAGAGCTCGGAGAGAACCGCTCCCATGTCCTTTCCGCCGCTGTAGAGCTGGTCCAGCAGCAGCAGGGCCGACTGGGGATCCCGGTTCAGAATGTGCTCCATCAGCCGGGCGGTCTGGAGATTCCCCGCCAGGCCCAGCACCTCCAGCACGGCGGCGCTGTCGACGACGCCCTCGCTGGCGGCGCACTGGTCCAGCAGGCTCAGGCCGTCCCGGAGGGCTCCGTCCGACAGGCGGCTGAGGAGCTCCGCGCCGTCGGCGGTCAGCTGGATATGCTCCTGTCCGGCCACATACAGCAGCCTCTGCGCGATGGCCTGAGGCGGAATGCGGCGGAAGGAATAGCGCTGGCACCGGGAGAGGACGGTGGGCAGGACCTTGTGGAGCTCCGTGGTGGCCAGAATGAACATCAGGTGCTCCGGCGGCTCCTCCAGAATTTTCAGCAGGGCGTTGAAGGCCGCGTCGGTGAGCATGTGGACCTCGTCGATGATGTAGACCCGCTTTTTCACCTGAGCAGGGGAGTAAATGGCCTTGCTCCGCAGCTCCCGGACCTGGTCCACGCCGTTGTTGGAGGCGGCGTCCAGCTCCCAGACGTCCAGGAAATCCCCCTTCTCAATGCCCAGACAGGAAGGGCATTGACAGCAGGGGTCCCCGTCGACAGGGTGCTCACAGTTCACGGCCTTGGCCAGAATTTTGGCGCAGGTGGTCTTGCCGGTGCCTCGGGTGCCGGTGAAGAGATAGGCGTGGGAGGTTCGGCCCTCGGCCACCTGACGGCGGAGATTTTCGGTGATGTGCTCCTGGCCGATGACGTCGGAAAAGGTTTTGGGCCGCCATGTTCGATAGAGTGCCTGATACACCGGATCACCTCTTCAGGAATTAGGAATGAGGAATTTTTTGCGCCGCGCCGGAGCCAGGCGGTCCCGGAAGCCGGACCGCGCGGACACGGCCTCAATTAGGAATGAGGAATTAGGAGTTAGGAGTTAGGAATTAAGAATGGAATCTCACTGAGAAATGTCCCCTGCCCGCGTGGGACAGGCTGAAACACAGGTCGATTGCGATGCGCGACACTAAAAAAGCGCGGCACAAGATGAGGTCAGACTTTCGCAAAGGCCGGCTTTCGTGCGCGCGGGACAGGCTGAAACACAGGTCGATTGCGAGGCGCGGCACAAAAAAATCCTCCGTACGCAGCTGCGGAGCCGGCGCCCTCACGGCACATGAAACATCCCGCTTAATGCTGCTCGGTTCCCCGCCTGACATGGTTCGCGGGCATCCATTGCGCGAGACCGGCTCCGCAGCTGCCTGCGGAGGACTGCTTTTGTTATTTTACTATATTCTTTCCCAAATGGCAACAGGAAATTTCACTCCGGGATAAACTCTTTTGCAATTCTTCCCTTCATGCCTTCCGAGACCCATCCGGCAGATAGACCAATACCTCATCTACCCTGCAATCCAGAATCCGGCAGATATCATCCAATGTGGCGGTGGAGATGTTCCGCTCGTGCTTCAATGCGTCCAACGTCCCCTTGCTGAAATGATAGTCCTTAATCAGCGTGTAGGTGGTCACATTCTTCTTTCGCATGGTCTCCCAAAGGGGACGGTATGAAATCACAAGAAGCACCTCCTTGTGATTTCTATTATATTTTCCCTGATTTATATTGAATATACCCGAGATATCGGGTATAATGCGGGAGGGGGTGAAAAATGTGGAATGGTCTGTTCTGGAACGTCTGATGGCTCAGGCGATTGGGTATGAAGTAATCAAGTTCTTAAAAGAGGAGGGGCGTCTGGAGGCGCTTTTCCAGACAGCGGAATCGGAGGCCGTGCAGGCGTTGGAGGAAATACGCCGGGTTTTAGATGATGATACGGCGGAGGACCCGAACTGTTTCTGGCGGATCGAGCGGATTGTAACCGAATTTGAATCCAGAGGACTTGGAACAGCGCGGCATGATTGGTGAGGCTGAAAAATCTCCAAATCCGCAGCATGTTCATTCCGCCGGGACGCATCAAGGAAATGACGGGATGGGGAGAGGGCGGTGTCAAATAGCAATCAGACTGCGAAAATCCACGCCGCCGGAAATCAAAAACCCGCCCGCCGGAGCTCCGGCGGGCGGGTTGGCTTGTGAATTACTGCTTGCTGTCCACAGAGAACATATAAGCAATGAGCTCCACCATCTTGTTGGCATAGCCCCACTCGTTGTCGTACCAGGAAACGACCTTCACGAAGTTGTCGGTCAGAGACAGGCCGGCCTTCTTGTCGAAGATAGAGGTGCGGGGATCGCCCAGGAAGTCGGAGGAAACAACATCCTCGTCGGTATAGCCCAGAACGCCCTTCAGCTCGCCTTCGCTGGCTTCCTTCATGGCCTTGCAGATGTCCTCATAGGAAGCGGGCTTCTCCAAACGGACGGTCAGGTCCACCACGGACACGTCCAGAGTGGGGACGCGCATGGAGATGCCGGTCAGCTTGCCGTTCAGCTCGGGAATGACCTTGCCCACGGCCTTGGCGGCGCCGGTGGAGGAGGGGATGATGTTGCCGGTGGCGGCACGGCCGCCGCGCCAGTCCTTCATGGAGGGGCCGTCCAGCAGCTTCTGGGTGGGAGTGACGGAGTGGACGGTGGTCATCAGGCCCTCAATGATGCCGAACTTCTCGTTCAGAACCTTGGCGATGGGGGAGAGGCAGTTGGTGGTGCAGGAGGCGTTGGAAACATAGGTCATGTCAGAGGTGTATTTCTGATTGTTGACGCCCATGACGAACATCGGGGTGTCGTCCTTGGAGGGAGCGCCCATGACGACGTGCTTGGCGCCGGCGTCGATGTGGCCCTTGCAGAGGTCCTTGCTCAGGTGCTTGCCGGTGCACTCGCAGATATACTCAGCGCCCACGGAGGCCCAGGGAATGTCCTTGACGTCCATAGCGGTGAAGACCTTGAACTCCTTGCCGTTGATGACCAGGGCGTCGTCCGTGTAGGTGATTTCCCCGTTGAAACGGCCGTGCACGCTGTCATATCTCAGCATGTAGGCCATATACTCCGGATTCATAAAGGGATCGTTGATAGCGGCGACCTCAACATCGTCACGGCCCAGAGCGGCGCGGAAGACAACGCGGCCAATGCGGCCAAATCCATTGATACCGATTTTCGCTTTCATGATAATTTACTCCTTTCAATACTCGGGCACGTGAGCGTGCCGTATAAACGATTGCGTAAGCGTTTCTCTGCTGTTTTCATGGGATATCGTACCACGCTGTGAAGTTTTTGGCAATTGTCATTTCAAATAACAATCAGCGGCCCCGATTGTGAAAATTTTATAATAAATCCTTAAAAATTTGCGTGGTTTTCTCCGCCGTGAAGGGGAAAAGGCCGGAAAAGACCTTGACGGATGTTCCGTGCTGTCCTATACTTGTAAAGACACTCGAATTACGCAACAAATTTATAGTTACGCAAAGGGCAGACAGCATGAAAGTAACCATCAGCGACGTGGCCCGGCTGGCAGGAGTTTCCACTGCCACCGTCTCCCACACCATTAACAATACGCGGTATGTCTCCGCCGAAACCAAGGACCGGGTCTACCGCGCCATTGCGGAACTGGGCTATACGCCGGACGCCTCCGCCCGGAGCTTCCGCACCGGCAAGAAGAAAACCATCGGCTTCATTGTGCCGGACATCTCCAACAAGTTTTTCGCCACCATGATTGAGTCCGTGGAGACCTGCCTTTCCGCCCAGGGCTACCACCTGATTATTGCCAACACCAAAGAGAGCATGGAGCGGGAGGAGAGCAGCATCCGCATCCTCACGGCGGGTCTGGTGGACGGGCTGCTGGTGGCCAGCACCATGGAGAGCTTTGAGCGGCTGGACAGGCTGGTGCCCGCCGGGTTCCCGGTGGTGCTGGTGGACCGGACCTTTGAGGAAAAAAAGTATGCGTCCGTCTGCGTCTCCAATTTTCAGCCTATTTACCGCAGCGTCTGCCGCCTGGCGGCCAGGGGCTGCCGCAGGGTGGGCATCATCGGCGGCATTCCCCGGCTGTCCACCACCAGGGAGCGGATTTCCGCCTACAGAGAGGCGGCGGCGGACTGCGGGCTGACCATGGACCCCGGCCTGATTCAGTACGGGGATTCCATGGAAGCCGGGGCCCCCCGCTGTCTGGACGCCCTGCTGGAGCAGAACTGCGACGGCATTGTCATCTGTCAGGGTCTGATGGCGTCGGTGTCCCTGTCCTATCTGCGGAAAAAGGGCCTGCTGCCGGGACGGGACCTGTCTCTGGTCAGCTTCGTAGATTATAATATCCAATCTTACGATCTTTATTATGACCAGGTGGACCGCATTATCCAGCCCGTGGAGGAGCTGGGCCGGACGGCGGGGGAACAGATTCTCCGCCGCATCGAGAAGCCGGACGCACCGGTGCTGGAACGGGTGCTGACGTCGGAATACCGGCCCTGCGGGGAGGGCGAAGCCGGCCAACCGTAAGCCATTTGCAAAAAGCCGCTGGAACATCAGGGTTCCGGCGGTTTTTTCCTGTTCCTCAGATAGTTTTTCAGCACCAGCAGGATGCTGCTTTTTTCCTCCTTCGACAGGGTTCGGTAATCCCGGACCAGGGCCGTCTCCTCGCGGGACAGCTCCAGATCCTCCGGGAGGCGGCGGTCCGCCGCCGGGGCGCGGCCCACCAAATCGTCCAGGCTTACCCCAAAATAATCCGCCAGTTTTACAAGGGCGGCAATGTCCGGCTCCACGTTATGGTTTTCATATTTGTTGATGGACTGCTGACTGGTCCCGATTACATCCGCAAGCTGCTGCTGGCTGACGCCCATTCTCAGCCGCAGCTTCCGCAGATTTTTTACCACGTGAATCACCCCGGAAATATCATAACAACCAAAGGGTGTAAAATATAAATCCCTTTTGTTGTTAAATGGGCTTGAAAACAACTTATAGTTGTGCTATAGTAGTGTGCATTCCACCGAAGCCTTGCGGCGAAAAGGTGAAATCTAAAAATGGGAAGAAGGAGCGCATAAAATGGGAGGACTGCTGACCTTGACCGGGGCCGCCGGCGTTATCGGGTATTTGATCTGGCTGGTTGTCCGCATCCGAAACTGGGAATCCAAGGTTCCGCCGGTGGTTGGGATGCTGCTGAGCGTGGTTATGCTTTCAGGCGGGCTGATGTGGGGGGCGGAAACAGAACCGCCGGCAGAGCGGAGACCAGCCAGTGAAAGCTCGGAGCCGGCAGAGAACAAAGAGGACGCGCCGACGGCAGAGGACGTGCCGGAAAAGGAGGATGTGCCGGCGGTGGTGGACGCGCCAGTGAAGGAAGAGGACGCGCCGGCAAAGGAGGATGTGCCGGCGGTGGTGGACGTGCCGGTGAAGGAGGAGGCCATTGAGTGCCAAACCCATGAAATCCCCTTCTTTGGCATTGCGTTTGACTGCCCCGTGGCTTTCGGCACGGAGGGGGAAGCCAAGGTGGTTGCGGAAGATGAAGTAAGTTATGGTATAAGTACCGAGGACAGCGCTGTTGTATTGATGTGTTCTCGGATATCTTCTTTGAGCAGGGCTGAGGAAATCGTTCGTTTGGCGGGAAAAGATACTGCTATTTTGTATGAAGATTTTGAAACTCTGGACCTGGCAGACGAAATTACCAGCTGGAGTGAGATGTATCAGACATTTGATTTGCTGGACAGCTTTTCCACGCCTGAAAGTTATGGTTTTTCCTATATCGCGGCATACGATTTCTTTGGGGAACTCGATACGGAGATGGGATACAGATATAAAAACTATGGAGGCTTTGTGGATGATGGCGGCATTATAAAGTTGGTCTTGGTAATCTCTGTGCCCGAGGATACGGCCCAGGAGGAGTTTTTTACCCTCTGTGAAACCGTCACCAATTCCATACGCTTTTCCGAATAAAAGGCCGGCGGTCATGGCCGCCATGAAATGCGCAAAACGGGCGGAGCCTTTCGGCTCCGCCTGTTGCTATGCGCTTATTCCTTTTCGAATACGTCCTTGCCCATCTCGCAGGTGGGGCAGACCCAATCCTCGGGAACCTGCTCCCAGGGAGTACCGGGGGCAACGCCGTTGTCGGGATCGCCCACGGCGGGATCATAGACGTAGCCGCAGGGGCATACATACTTGTCCATATCGTCCTCACAATCTTCGTATCGGTCGCCTTTGCGCAAGCATAAAGGCGCATTCACTTCGATGCTCGTCCTCTCCCAAACGCAAACGCCTTGCTGGCTTGCATTTGGATTTCCGTCGGTTGAATCAGCCGAAATACCGCTCCAGCAGACCCTTGAACGCCTTGCCGTGGCGGGCCTCGTCCCGGGCCATCTCATGGACGGTGTCGTGGATGGCGTCCAGACCCAGCTCCTTGGCCTTCTTGGCAATGGCCATCTTGCCGGCGGTAGCGCCGTTCTCGGCCTCAACCCGCATTTCCAAGTTCTTCTTGGTGGAATCGGTCACAACCTCGCCCAGCAGCTCCGCGAACTTGGCGGCGTGCTCGGCCTCCTCATAGGCGGCCTTCTCCCAGTACAGGCCGATCTCGGGATAGCCCTCCCGGAAGGCGACCCGGGCCATAGCCAGATACATGCCTACCTCGGAGCATTCGCCTTCGAAATTGGCGCGCAGGCCGTCCAGAATCTCCTGGTCCACGCCCTTGGCCACGCCCACCACGTGCTCGGCGGCCCAGGTCAGCTCGCCGCTCTTCTGCTCGGTGAACTTAGAGGCGGGAACACCGCACTGGGGGCACTTCTCGGGGGGATTCTCGCCCTCGAACACATAACCGCATACCTGGCAAACCCACTTTTTCATATAGATGATCCTCCTTAAAATTTAAAAAACCGACTCATCGGATTTTGGGATTTTTTCCCTGTTTGCTGAACTGGTATCAGTATAACAGGAAGTCCGGGAAACTGCTAGTTGCAAATGCGACATTTTGAAAAAATACGCGAGATTTCACCGTTTGTTCAAACTTTCGGAAAAGCGCTTGCATTTTCTGGATGTATCGGGTAAAATAGGAAGCGGAAACATAAAATGCGGCAGGCCGCAGGGTGGTAGCAACACCCCGCGGCCCTGTACGAGTGAACGGGCACTCAGCACAGCAATGATGAATTGCACCACGGGCCTATTATATCCATTCCGCCGGATTTTTGCAAGTGCAAGTGGGGGATGGGTTTTAAGGCCGTGCGTTCGCATGGATTTTAAGCGGCGCTGGGTTACAAAACTCGGCGCCGCTTTTGTGTTTCCGGCGGACGCCGGCCGGGTGGGGAGTTTTTGCCTCCTGAGCTGTTCCCTTCCCTGTCTGGCCGGGGTCCCGTTCGCCGGAAATTTTGAGGAAAAGAGGAAAAAGTATGAAAAAAGTCGTGGCATTTTTCATGGCGTTAGTCCTGTGTGTGGGGCTGGCTGTTCCCGTTTTAGCAGACGAGCCGGGGCCTATGATGCTGACAGCGGATGGGGTCGGACTTGGTAAGGGGACCGCCTTACTCTGGCCAGGTGCTCCGCAAAGTGGAAACGGCTGGAGCTGGAGCGGGAGCAAACTGACGCTGAACGGGTTTACCGGAAATTTCCTCGCGGGCGCACCCACGCAGGATATGGTGATTGAGTTGGCGAACGGCAGCAAGAACTTTCTTCATCGGATGTCCTTTTACGGGGACAGGCGCGAAGGCTTAAATTATGAATCCCACAGCATCACATTTGAGGGCGGCGGCCAATTGGAGCTCTCACCCGATGGGGCTCTGGATAAGCCCCTATCCTATGGCCGGGGGATCACGCTTGCCCTTCGAGATGGTCTGGTCCTGACGGGCGGAGAGGAAGCCGGGGACAGCTATCCCCTCACGCTGCTGTCCGGAGAAGAGGAGTATTTTGATGATACGGGCTCTGGTATGATTTACGACGGATATCCGGCTTATGAGCAGGAGAACTCTTATGACCAAAGCCTTTATTTTCGTCAGGCTTGTTATGTGCGCATAGCGCCCGGCCCCGGGGCGGAAGTTTCTGAGCCCCCGGCGGTCTCCGCCGCCTCCGCCGGCTTCACCGACGTCCCCGCCGATTCCCCCTTCAGGGCCGCCATTGACTGGGCGGTGAAGCAGGACATCACCAAGGGCAAAACTGCATCCTCCTTCGGCCCCGGGGACACCTGCACCATCTCCCATATCCTGACCTTCCTGTACCGGGCGGAGAACGGAGCGGGCAATGAGAACGAACGGGCTGCTGTCGGCGCGTGGGCCAATTCCCTGAACCTTGACGACGGGGATCTCGGATTTCCCTGCACCCGCGCCATAGCGGTGGTGCTCATGTGGATAGCGGCGGGCAGGCCCGCTCCCACAAAATCCGCCGTGTTCGCGGATGTCCCTTCCGGCGCAAACTACGCGCAGGCGGTTTCCTGGGCGGTGGAACAGGGTATTACCAAAGGAACGACCCCGACCACCTTTTCCCCTGACAAAACCTGTACCCGGGGCCAGATTGTCACCTTCCTCTACCGCGCCAGCAAATAACTCGAAAAAGGACCCGCTCCTCCTGGGAGCGGGTCCTTTGCTGAAGCCTGGGCGCAAGGCCTTTTCAAAGGGCCTGGGTCGTCCGGGGAAAGAACCCCTGGGGACGCTTATTGCTCCGCCATGGCCTTGGCCTCGGCAATGGCCTTCGCCTGGGCGTCGGGCGGGCAGTCCTGATAGCGGACGAAGTGGAAGGTGAAGGAGCCCCGGCTCTGGGTCATGGCCCGGAGATCAATGGCGTAGCTGCCCATCTCGGCCATGGGGACCTCGGCGGTGATCAGCTGGGTGCCGTCGCCCAGGGGGTCCATGCCCATGGGGGTGCCCCGGCGCTTGGAGACGTCGCCCATGACCGCGCCGGCGTAGCTCTCGGGCACGGTGACCTTCAGCTCGCCGATGGGCTCCAGCAGCACGGGGTTGGCCTCGGGCATGGCGGCCTTGTAGGCCAGCTGGGCGGCGGTCTTGAAGGCGATTTCGGAGGAGTCCACCGGGTGATAGGAGCCGTCGTACAGAACGGCCTTCAGGTTCACCAGGGGATAGCCGGCCAGAGGACCGTGGAGGCAGGCCTCCCGGAGGCCCTTCTCAACAGCCGGGAAGAAGTTCCGGGGCACGGAGCCGCCGAAGACCTCCTCGGCGAAGACCATGTCCTCCTGCTCGGGGTTGTACTCGAAGCGGACCCACACGTCGCCGAACTGGCCGCTGCCGCCGGTCTGCTTCTTGTGGCGGCCCTGCTTCTGGACGGTCTTGCGGATTTTCTCACGGTAGGGGACACGGGTAGGCTTCAGCTCGGATTCCACGTTGAAGCGGCTTTTCAGCTTGCTCACCAGCACGTCCATCTGCATGTCGCCGGCGCCGGAAATCACCATCTGGCGGGTTTCGGCGTTGTTGGTCACGGTAAAGGTGGGGTCCTCCTCGTTGAGGCGGGAGAGACCCTGGGCAATCTTGTCCTCCTGGCCCCGGGTCTTGGGGACGATGGCCACGGAGTAGCAGGGCTCGGCAAAGGGAATGGGCTTGAGGGTGACGACCTTCCGCTCGTCGCAGAGGGTGTCCCCGGTCTTGATGTCCATTTTGGCAATGGCGCCGATGTCGCCGCAGACCAGTTCCTTGACCTCGGTGTTTTTCTTGCCCCGGATGGTGTAGAGCCGGCCCAGCTTCACCTTGTCGCCGGTGCGGGCGTTGACCATGGGCATGTCCGGCGTAATGGCGCCGGAGAGCACCTTGACAAAGGAGTACTTTCCGTACTGGTCGGAGATGGTTTTGAAAACAAAGGCAGTGGGCACGCCGCCGGGGGAGACCACGAACTCCTCGGTCTCGCCGTCGGCCTTGGTGGCCTTGTGGTAGTTGCCTTCCACAGGGTTGGGCAGCAGGTCCACGATGTTGTCCATCAGCATCAGGGAGCCCAGGCAGTTGATGGCGGAGCCGCAGAGAACGGGGAACAGGCTCAGCTCCCGGACGCCCTGCCGCAGGCCCTGGATCATCTCGGCATAGGTGAAGTCCTCGCCGCCGAAGAATTTTTCCATCAGCTCCTCGCTGGTCTCCGCCACGGATTCCTTCAGCGCGTCGTTAAACTCGGTGATGACGTCCACTTTATCGGCGGGCAGCTCAATTTCCACTCTTTTGAGCTTCTGCATCTCATAGGCCCGCTTGTTCAGCACATCAATGATGCCGGTGACTTTTTTGCCGGCGTCCCAGATGGGCACCACCACCGGGGCGATTTTCTTGCCGAAGCGCTCCCGCAGGGCATCAAAGGTGGCGTTGTAGTCACTGTTGTCCTCATCGGTTTTGGAGATGTAGATGAAGCGGGGCATGTTCCGCTCCTCGCAGTATTTCCATGCCTTTTCCAGACCCACGGATATACCGTCCTTGGCGGAGCAGACGATGATGGCGGCGTCGGCGGCCCGGAGGGCGGCCATGGCCTCGCCGGCGAAGTCAAACGCGCCGGGGGTGTCCATCAGATTGATGCGGCTGCCCTTGTAGTCCAGGGGCGCCACGGAGGCGGAGAGGGAAATCTGGCGCTTGACCTCCTCGGGGTCATAGTCGCAGACGGTGTTTCCGTCGGCGGCGCGGCCCATCCGGTCAATGGCGCCGGTCATATAAAGAAGGCTCTCCGCCAGGGCGGTTTTACCGCTGCCGCTGTGGCCCAGCAGACAGACGTTGCGGATGTTCTGTACTGAATAGCTCATGGTCGTTCCACTCCTTATTGTATACTGCACCGTGCGGCGGGGAGCCGCAAGCGTCCAATATATGAATTATACAACGTTCCGCCGCCAAATACAACAGAAATTTTGGCAGGTTACACATTTTAAGCGGGAGGTGAGAAAAAGCAAAGGGATTTTCAGCAGTTCTGCCGGAAATCCAAAAAACTTTTTCCATTCCGATAATATGATGGAACTTTTTTCGTGGCTCCTCCGTCTATATAAACGCAAACCCGGAGCCTGCTCCGGCACATGTTTGAAAATTTGGTCGACAGAGGAGAATGAAGATGAAAAAACTGCTGAAACAGATCCTGCTTCTGGCGGTCTGCGCCGCCGCACTGTGTCTCACCGCCGCAGCGGTGGAGACCCCCGCGCCCACCCGGGTCTGGGGCCAGGTCTCCCCCTGGGAAGGCGAGGGAATTCTGCTGAAAAACGACAATCCGGACGACCCCATGAACGAAGTGGTGGTCCACCTGGGAGACGCCCCGGTGGTGGACGCCGTCACGGGCCTGCCCCTGGACCCTGAGACCATCAAGGAGGGCGACACCCTGTATGTCTGGGTCAGCCCCGCCATGGCCCTGAGCCTGCCGCCCCAGGCCAGCGCCATTGTGGCCGTGGGCAACATTCCCGCGGACGCCGCCGCGCCGGAGTATGTGGAGATTGCCGGTGAGGCCGTGGTCCCCGCTCCCGGCGGAGACGGGGCGGCCCGCTTCCCCACACGGGACGGCGGGACCCTGGAGGTCACAGAGAAGACCGCTTACAGCCCCTGGCTGACCAGGCAGATTGTGAGCCAGGCGGACCTGATTCCCGGCGCCCGGGCGCTGGTCTGGAAGGACGCGGAAGGCAAGGCGGAAAAGGTGCTGGTGTTTGCCTATTCCTATCGGGGCTTCGCCTCCTGCCGGGAGGACGGAACCGTGCTCTTCAACAACGAGGCCCTGTCTGTCAAAGGTAAGCCGGAGGGCCTGATGCCCGTCCGGGCGGTGGCGGAGGCCGCCGGCTATGACGTGCGCTGGGACAAGGAGCTGGGCGTGGTGGTGAGCCGGGAGGGCGAGACCGTTCTCACCGCCAAGCCGGGGACGGACACCGTCATGACGGCCCTGGGCGAGGCGGGCCTCGAGAGCCCCTGCGTCCTGGAGCAGGGCGTGACCTATCTCCCCGCTTCGGACCTCTGCTATTGGCTGAACGTGTATTTTGTCAAATAAGAGCCTGCATTCATAGCCGTGGGATGCTGGATGGGCGGGAAATTTTCCTGTCAGACAAGGAACTTTTTCGCGGCAATCCTGACAGATTCCAAAGGAAATCGACGCGGTATGGCGGAAAAAAGCCGTCCAGACAGCGTTCAGCGGTTGTAAATACAGGTTTTGGGCGTATCATTTCCCGGATTCCGGGCAAGCTGTCCAGGAGGTGAAGGAAGATGCGCGAGACACAAGAGCTGTCCTCGGACATGGAGCTGCCCCAGGGCCTGGGCGCGGCCATGGCCCGGTCACCCGCCGCTATGGAGCGCTTTGCCGCTCTTCCGGCGGAGGAGCAGGAGGCCCTGATCCGGCGGGCCCGGTCGGCCCAGTCCAAACAGGAGATGCGTGCCTGTGTGGACGGTCTGCTGCAATAGCCGGCACGCCTGAAAACCGGTCCGGCAAAACGCTGGTTTTCCGGCGGCGGAAAAGCCCCCTTCTGAAAAGAAGGGGGCTTTTGTCTTGGCCCGGCGGCTGAGAGCGGGGGATTCAGTTATTGGAATGTCAGCTGGAACACCGCGCCGGGGTCCCCGGCGAAGACGAGGAGGCCGTCCTCCGGCAGCTCTGCGGAGCGGTCGCCCCAGAGCACGGAGGAGGCGGTGAGCTTCATGTCCCCGTCATAGACCCAGAAACCGGCGTTCTCCGGCAGCTGCACCGTCATGGTCTTCCCGGCGGCGTTATCTCCCACGCCGTACCAGCGGGCATAGCCGTCGGGCTGAATGGTGCAGCGGGCGCGGTTGTCCTTTCCGGTGGAGAGGTCGGGCACGGCGGATTCCTCCATGCAGACGGTTCCGTTGGAGGAGTAGGTCCAGAGGACGCCCTTCTCATCCCGGCGGAGCTCGGTGTCGCTGCCGTCCCGGCCCACGTTGCCGGGGATCTGCACCACGTATTCCAGGCGGTTCTCACCCGCGATTTTCAAAGCGCCCTCATAGCCCGGGGCGGTTTCTGTCACGGTCTCCGTGGCGGGAGCGCCGCTGATGGCCAGATAGACCTGGGAGCTGTACCGCTCGTTCATGGGGAGAAGGCTTGTATGGTTCACAAAGGCGTCCCACTGGGCCTGAAGCTCCGGGGAGACCGGATTCTCCGGCAGCTTCACGGCGGCGTAATTGGAGGTGCCCAGGCCGCCCAGGCCGGGGAGCTGGGAGAAGGCCCGCTGATAGAGATAGGTCTGCCCGTTGGACTCCTTCACGAATTTCAGAAGGGCGGTGCCGGTCTGGTCCCGGAAAGTGCCGTCGTCATGGTAAGTGAAGGTCTGCGGGGGAACCTCCATGCCCAGGTAGCCCATGGTCAGGGTGCCGTCCTTTGTCAGGTCCACCTTGTAGGGGAGCAGGGACCCGTAGTATCCCGCGTTCTCCAGCAGCTCTTCGGGCATGGCGGCGGGCTTGGCCTCCGGCAGGGCGGGAGCGGTTTCGTCCACCGTCACGCCCTTTTCCCTCAGTGCGGCAATCAGCATCTGAGAGGCGGCCATCTCATTGTAAGTGGACACGCCGCCGGAGCTCAGCACCGCCGCCGTCATGTTGTGCTCCGGCAGGACCACGAGGGCGGCGTGGTAATACTGGGTGTCGCCGCCCTTTACCAGAGCGGTGATGCCGTTCTGATGGAAGGGGAACCACTCCACGCTGTCCCAGCCCAGGCCGAAGGCCAGGGCGTCCGGCGCATCCTCATCGGGCCAGAGGCCCTTTTGATACTCCGGCTGGGCCATGGCTTCCAGAGAAGCCTCGTTCAGCTCCCCCGGTCCCGCCAGCCAGCCGCCGAAGACCGCCAGATCCTCCGCCGTGGCGTAGATGCCGCCGGTGCCCACCACGCCCAGACAGTCCATGGGCAGGGGCCGGTCATCGCCGGCGTGATAGATGGGGGCCTGTCCGCCGAACTCGTCGCCGGGGGCATAGGTATGGGTCAGTCCGGCGGGGTTCAGGAAGGTGGTTCTCACATAGTCCATCAGCTCCTGCCCGGACACTGCCTCCGCCACCAGCTCCGCCAGGGTGAAGCCGTCGTTGCAGTAGACGCTGTAGGCCCCCGGGTCCGCCTTGAGCCGCTGGCGGGACAGGCGCTCCAGCAGCTGATCGGTGGCCTGGGTGCTGGAATCGTCAAACAGCAGCCCGCTGCCCATGGAAGAGCCCATGAGGCCCGAGGAGTGATTCAGCAGCATCCGCACGGTGATATCCTTGTACCGCCCGTCCGCCATTTTGAAGTCCGGCAGATAGGTGGTGACGGGCTTGTCCAGGTCCAGTTTCCCGTCCTGGGCCAGGCGCATCACCGCCGCCGTGGTGTACATCTTGCTGACGGAGCCGATGCAGTAAACGCCGTCCGTCGCGGCGGCCCCGCCGTTGGCTGCCAGAGCGCCCTGCTCCACAATCTTGCCGTTCCACACCGCCCAGCTGATGCTGGCGGCCTCGCCGTAGGTCATGGCGGCGGCGGCGGCCTCCCGGGCTGTTTCCTCCAGGGATTTTTCCTCCTGCTGCTCCGCCGCCAGGGCGGAAACCGACAGGCTCAGGCACAGCGCCAGAGCCAGCAGCAGAGCCGCGGACCTTTTCATGAATTGCCGTGTTTGCTTCATGGTTTCTTCGTTCCTTTCTTTCCGTTCTTTCCGTCCAATCTCGGGTTCCTCTTGGCACCCTGTCAGGGTACACCTTCCACCAGGGGGAATGTCAAGTACATTTTGTAAATTTTCAGTCCTTCT
This sequence comes from uncultured Oscillibacter sp., assembly GCF_947654275.1. Classification (GTDB taxonomy): domain Bacteria; phylum Bacillota; class Clostridia; order Oscillospirales; family Oscillospiraceae; genus Oscillibacter. The sequence continues at coordinate 68,242 of NZ_CANTJS010000003.1, forward strand.
TCCGGCGGTGGCGTATGATTTTACAGCCTGCGGCGGTTTTCTGTTTTGTTTTCTTACAAACTGTAAATCTTTATTACAATATTACTCCGGGAACATGGTATTGTCAAGGAAATTCAGGAAGCGGGCGTGTCCTGCCTTGCGCCTGCGGCAACGCCTGCAGAGGCGGGCTCCTGTGTGCGCTCCTTCTTCCGGCGATGCCGGGCTTCCGGCAGAGGGGCCGGGACAGGCCCCCGCAGGAAATTTTATGCAGGAAATCTTATGCAAATGCAAACATGCAAAAAAGCAAAAAAAACAAAAAACAAAAAAACTCCGGATGGGACACTCCCCGGGAAATGGAGGGCGGCGTCTTGAAAATATACGATTTTGACGGAGCGAAAAATGTCTCCGGCGACTGTATTCACCGGGCGAGGACGGCCATGCGGCTGTCCCAGGCGGACCTGGCCGCCCGTATGCAGGTCAACGGCGTCACGATTGAGCGGGAGGCCATCAGCAAGATTGAGACGGGGGACCGCTTTGTAACCGATTATGAGCTGATGGTCTTCGCAAAGGTCCTGGGCGTTTCCATGGACTGGCTGGTGAAATCAGACACCGGGGGCCAATAGGTCCGGGGGAGTTTTCCGCCGGAAGGGAAAGAATACGATGATGGGTGCAAAATGCCGGAAAGGAGGCTTTGCCGTGGAGCGCCGTCAAACGCTGGACGCCGTCCGGGGCTGTGCCCTGGCCAGCATGATTCTCTATCACGCCGCCTGGGACATGGTGTATATATTCGGCGCCGACTGGCCCTGGTATCGGGGCATGGGGGCCTATGTCTGGCAGCAAAGCATCTGCTGGACCTTCATTCTGCTCTCGGGCTACTGCTGGTCCCTGGGGCGGCGGCAGCTGCGGCGGGGACTGACGGTGTTTGCCTGCGGCGCCCTTGTCACCGCCGCCACCTGGCTGTTCATGCCGGGAAATCTGGTGCAGTTCGGCGTGCTGACCCTGCTGGGGAGCGCCTCCATTCTGCTGTGGGGGCTGGCGCCGCTGCTGTCCCGGCTTCCCGCCCGGGCGGGACTGGCGGGGAGCTTTTCGCTGTTCCTGCTCCTCCGGAATGTCAACAGCGGCTGTCTGGGCTTTGAGGGGCTGCGGCTGCTCCGCCTGCCGGAAGGGCTGTACCGGAACCGCCTCACCGCCTTCCTGGGATTTCCCCCGGCGGACTTCTTTTCCACGGACTACTTTTCCCTGCTGCCGTGGCTGTTCCTCTTCCTGACGGGGTATTTTCTCTTTCGGCTCCATCCGCCGGAGGGGCGGGAAACCCGGCGGATTCCTCTGGCGGCGGCCATGGGACGGCGGTCTCTGCTGATTTACATGCTCCACCAGCCCGTTGTCTACGGAGTCCTGTCCGTCCTGTTCCGCTGAGCACAACACAAGGAGGCTGTTTTGATATGACCATGCAGGAGGCAATGCGGCTGCGGCACACCGTCCGCCGCTATACGGACCAAAGGCTCCCGGAGGAGGTCCGGGACCGGCTGACCCGGCGGATTCAGACCCATAATCAGGCCCGGGGCCTCTCCCTGAAGCTGGTGACGGACAGCGGGGACGCCTTCGGCCCCCTGCTGCGTCTGGTTCTGGCGAAAGGGGTGCGGAACTACATCGTCCTGACGGGGCCGGACCGGCCGGAGACCGGCGAGGCCGTGGGGTACAGCGGCGCGGACCTGACGCTCTTTGCCCAGACGCTGGGCCTGAATACCTGGTGGGTGGGAGGCACCTACAGCCGGAGCGGCGTGGGGAAGCACGTCCCGGAGGGGGAAAGGCTCCTGGGTCTGATCGCCGTGGGCTACGGCGCGAGCCAGGGGAAGCCCCACAAATCCAGGAGGCCGGAGGAGATCGCCGCCTATGACGGCGAGTGGCCTGACTGGTTTGCGGCGGGGGTGGAGGCGGTTCTGCTGGCTCCCACGGCCCTGAACAGGCAGGCCTTTACGATTCGGGGAAGTGGAACGCGAGAGGGAAGCAGCGCGCGGGAAGGAAGCGACGCGCGGGAAGGAAGCGGGGCGCGGGTCTTCATGACCTGTGACAACGGCGCGTTTTCCGGCGTGGATCTGGGCATCGGGAAGTATCACTTCGAGCTGGGAGCGGGCCGGGAGCGGTTTGCCTGGGCGGCGGGCCCGGAGTGAGGAAGCGGGTACGAAAGTCCGGTCCCCGGAGCGAGACCGGGAAAAAACCTGAAATTTTGAGGAAGCTGGAGCGGAGATGAAGAAACTGGTCATGGGCATTCTGGCCCACGTGGACGCGGGGAAAACCACGCTGTCCGAGGCCCTTTTGTATCACAGCGGGGCCATCCGCCGTCTGGGCCGGGTGGACCATCAGGACGCCTTTCTGGACACCGACGCCATGGAGCGGGAGCGGGGCATCACCATTTTTTCCAAGCAGGCGGAGCTGGAATTGGGGGACCTGTCCGTCACCCTGCTGGATACCCCCGGCCATGTGGATTTCTCCGCTGAGGCGGAGCGGGTTTTGCAGGTGCTGGACTGCGCCGTTCTGGTCGTCAGCGGCAGCGACGGCGTCCAGGCCCATACCCGGACCCTGTGGCGGCTGCTGGAGGGCTACGGCGTGCCGGTATTCCTGTTCATAAACAAGATGGACCTGGCGGGACCGGACCGGCGGGAGGCGCTTCTGGCGGAGCTGAAGCAGCGGCTGAGCGGCGGATGCACGGATTTCTCCCTGCCCGCCGGGGACCTGGCGGAGGAGGCCGCCGTCTGCGACGAGGCCGTTTTGGAGGAGTATCTGGAGACGGGACGGATGCCGGATGAGAGCCTGACGGCCCTGATTGCCGGGCGGAAGCTGTTCCCCTGCTTCTTCGGGTCTGCCCTGCGGCTGGAGGGGGTGGAGGAATTTGTGTCCGCCCTGGAGCGCTTCGCGCCTCTTCGGACCTACCCCAAGGAATTTGGCGCGCGGGTCTTCAAGGTGGCCCGGGACGAGCGGGGGACCCGGCTCACCTATCTGAAGGTTACCGGCGGCGTCCTCCGGGTCAAGGCCCCCCTGACCAACCGCCGCCCCGACATACCGGAGGACCAGGTCTGGGAGGAGAAGGCGGACCAGATCCGCATTTACTCCGGGGCGAAATTCCGCACGGCGGAGCAGATTCCCGCCGGAACGGTGGCGGCGGTGACGGGGCTGAGCCGCACCGTGCCCGGCCAGGGTCTGGGCTGCGAGAGCGCCTGGACCGTGCCGGTGCTGGAGCCGGTTCTGACCTACCGGGTGGAAACGGACCTGGACCCCTCCTCGGCCCTGCGGAATCTCCGGCTTTTGGAGGAGGAGGACCCCTTGCTCCATGTGGTGTGGAACGAGGGGGCAAAGGAGCTCCGGGTCCAGCTGATGGGGGAGGTCCAGACCGAAATTCTGGGGCGGCGGCTGCGGGAGCGCTTCGGCATGGAGGCCTCCTTCGGCGTGGGGCAGGTGGTGTACCGGGAGACCATCGCCGCCCCCGTGGAGGGCGTGGGCCACTTCGAGCCCCTGCGGCACTATGCCGAGGTGCACCTGCTTCTGGAGCCCCTGCCCCGGGGCAGCGGACTCCGCTTTGGCTCCGTCTGCCCCGAAGACCAGCTGGACGGCCATTGGCAGCGCCTGGTCCTGACCCATCTGTGGGAGAAGTCCCATCTGGGGGTCCTCACCGGGTCCCCCATCACCGACATGCGGATTACCCTGACGGCGGGACGGGCCCACGAGAAGCACACCGAGGGCGGCGACTTCCGCCAGGCCACCTACCGGGCCGTCCGGCAGGGGCTGATGGGGGCGGAGAGCGTCCTGCTGGAACCCTGGTACGCCTTCCGGCTGGAGCTGCCCGGGGCCCAGCTGGGCCGGGCCCTCAGCGATATCCAGCAGATGGGCGGCGAAACGGAGCCGCCGGAGACTCTGGGGGAGGAGGCCGTCCTCGCCGGAGCCGCCCCGGTGGCGGCCCTGCGGGACTACGCCAGGGAGACGGCGGCCTATACCAGGGGCCAGGGCCGCCTGAGCCTCCGGCCCGACGGCTTCCGCCCCTGCGCCGGCGCGGAGGCGGTGATTGCCGCCATGGGCTATGACCCGGAGCGGGACGTGGAGAACACGCCGGACTCCGTGTTCTGCGCCCGGGGAGCGGGCTATACGGTGAAGTGGAGCGAGGTCCCCGCCTGCGCCCATGTGGACAGCGGCCTCCGGCTGAACCGGCAGGAGCCGGAGGAGGAGGCCGGGCCCCGGAGCCGGCGGTCCGGCTCCTATGCCGGAACCATTGAGCAGGACAGGGAGCTCCAGGCCATTTTTGAGCGGACCTACGGACAGGTGAAGCGCCGGGACTTCCTGCCGCCGAAGCCGCCCAGGCGGCCCGTCTCCGCCGCCGGGGAGGCGGGGGGAAAAGTTCCCATCCGGCGGCAGGCGTCGGGGCCGGAATATCTGCTGGTGGACGGGTACAACATCATTTTCGCCTGGGACGAGCTGAAGAGCATGGCCCGGGACAGCCTGGACGCCGCCCGGAAAGCCCTGTGCGACCTGCTGTGCAACTACCAGGGCTATCAGAAGTGCCACGTCATCGCCGTCTTTGACGCCTATAAGGTCCGGGGCGGCCTGGGCTCCGTGGAGAAGTACCACAACATCCATGTGGTCTACACCAGGGAGGCGGAGACGGCGGACGCCTATATCGAGCGGGCCACCTATGAGATTGGCAGGGAGCACCGGGTGAAGGTGGCCACCTCCGACGGGCCGGAGCAGCTGATTATATTGGGCCACGGGGCTCTGCGGGTCTCCGCCTCCGCCTTCCGGGAGGAGCTGGAGCAGGTGCAGGGGCAGATTGCCGGGGCCCTGGCCCGGAACAACAGCCGGTCCTGGACCGCCGGGGCCCTCCGTTCCGCCATGGAGCGGGCGGAGGAGCGGAAAACGAAGAGGAGGAATGAACCATGCTGACTGTCTGCGCCGCGCTGGCCGTATGGGGCGGCTGCGTGGCCGCCCGCCGGTATCTGGACCGGACCAGCCGCCGGGAGACGGAATTTTTGGGGGGCCGGGTCCGGCTGACGGCGCTGTGGAACCCGGGGGCGGCCTTCGGGCTGCCCATACCGGAGCGGGTTTTGTCCACCGCCTCCGGCGCAGTTCTGGCGGTGCTCTGGTGTGACCGGAGGCGGTGTCCCGTAGGGGCGGGCCTGGCGCTGGGGGGCGGTCTCAGCAACCTCCGGGAGCGGCTTCGCCGGGGCCGGGTCTATGACTATGTCCGTTTTCCCCGGGCCCCCCGGCCTCTGAACCGCTATGTGTTCAATCTGGCGGACTTCGCCATTCTCGCCGGAGGGCTGGCCCTGCTGATGGGGCGGCTGCGCCGCCGCCCGCCGGTATCTGGACCGGACCAGCCGCCGGGAGACGGAATTTTTGGGGGGCCGGGTCCGGCTGACGGCGCTGTGGAACCCGGGGGCGGCCTTCGGGCTGCCCATACCGGAGCGGGTTTTGTCCACCGCCTCCGGCGCAGTTCTGGCGGTGCTCTGGTGTGACCGGAGGCGGTGTCCCGTAGGGGCGGGCCTGGCGCTGGGGGGCGGTCTCAGCAACCTCCGGGAGCGGCTTCGCCGGGGCCGGGTCTATGACTATGTCCGTTTTCCCCGGGCCCCCCGGCCTCTGAACCGCTATGTGTTCAATCTGGCGGACTTCGCCATTCTCGCCGGAGGGCTGGCCCTGCTGATGCGGCGGAAGCGCCGGTGAGGCGGCAGGAAAAGAGAGCTCCGTGGAGCTCTCTCTGTCTATTCGGCGGGTTCCTCCCAGGCAACGGAGGAAAAACAGATCTGTCCCTCCTCCGCGGTCAGCGACAGCGTCAGCGTTCGTTCCGGCAGAGGGGCTCCGGTTCCGTCTGTCTCCGAAAGCCCCAGCCGGGCCCAAAAGCCGCCGTCCTCCCGGCGCTCCAGCGCCTCCAGGGTATAGGCGCAGGACCCGCCCCAGGCGCTTTCCGGCCAATACCGGCCGTCCTCCAGAGTATAGTGCTCCGTGGAGCCGTGGGTCCACCGGACGGAGGCGCCGAACCAGGCCGACAGCCACCGGTCCGTCTGTTCCTCCGTCATGGGGCCGCCCCGGGAAAGACCCCGGTAGAGCCAGGTGAGCACGTCGTCCCGGTCCTCGAAAACGCCCTCCTCGCAGGCGGGCAGAAAGAGGAATGCGCAGGCCTCCGCCGCCAGATCAAAGGCCTGCCGCAGCTCCGGCGTCAGAGGGACCGGCCCCTCGCCGTCCAGGGACGCCAGCAGCTCCGCCAGCGCCCGGGCCGCCTGCTTCCGGGGGCCGTCGGGGCCCGACTCAGTGACCGTGGTCAAATGAGAGCGCAGCACCTGGCCCCGATAGCCGTCCCAGGAGGCGGAGGACTCCCCGCCAGCCGGCGGGGTCCGGGGGAACAGGGCGGCGGCCAGAACCAGCAGCGCCGCCCCTGCCGCTAGTGCCGGAACGGGAAGCCGCCGCCGGGCCGGGAGAGGCTCTCCGCCGCAGAGCCGGTTCCAGTCCACATTCAGGAGCCGGCAGAGGGCTTCCATCGTGCCCAGGTCCGGCGTGGTCTGTCCGCGCTCCCAGTTGCTCACCGCCTGCCGGGTGACGGACAGGGCGTGCGCCAAAGCCTGCTGGGACAGGCCCCGCTCCCGCCGCAGGGCGGAGAGCCGGAGGCCGAAGCTCTCATAGATGTTGGGTCCTTCCATCACAGCACATCCTTTCTGTCCGTCAGGATAGCAGAAGACCGGCGCTTTTCCAAGCAATTTTCGCAAAAAACAGCAAAAAAAGGCCGCAACGATTTGTTGCGGCCATGTTTTCGGAGTCCGGCAGGAAAGAGACTCCTGAGGTTTTCCCGCGGACGCTTCCTGACAGGCCGGGAAGGACGGCCCGCCGCAGGGAATCCGGCGGAAGGGAGACGGTCAGGGCTTCTGGCGGAGGCCCCGCCAATAGGCGGCCCGGGCCGGGTCCCTGGGCACCCCCGGACGGCCGTTTTCCAGACAGTCAATCAGCCTGGCCCTGGCCTCCTGGACGCCCTGCTCCGCCGCCTGCTCATACCAGTAAAAGGCTTCCTTCCAGTCCTGGGAAACGCCGTCCCCCCGGGCATAGCACTTCCCCAGCCGGTACTGGGCCCAGCCGTATCCCTGCCGGGCGGCCTTGCCGAACCAGCTGGCCGCCAGCGTCAGGGACTGCTCCACGCCCTCGCCTCTGTAGTAGCGCTGGGCCAGATTGTACTGTGCCTGCGCGTTTCCGTTTTCCGCCGCCCTGCGGTACCAGACGGCGGCCAGACGCCAATCCTGGGAGACGCCCCGGCCCTTGGCATAGCAGACGCCCAGCTCCTTCTGGGCCGCGGCGTAATTCTGTTCCGCCGCCTGGGCATACAGCCGGAAGGCCTGGGCCCAGTCCCGGTTCACGCCTCTGCCGTAGGCATAGCAGAGACCCAGACTGTGCTGGGCGGCGGCGTTTCCGCCCTCCGCCGCCTGGGCGTACAGGGCGGCGGCCCGGGTCCAGTCCTGGGGGACCTCCCTGCCCTGGGCATAGAGGGTTCCCAGACGGTACTGGGACTGCGGTTCCCCCAGCTCCGCCCGGCGGGCCAGCAGCTCGAACAGGTTCTCCGTTCCGCCTTTTTCCTCGCTCCGGAATTCGCCCACGCCCAGCCGAAGCAGGGCTTCGTAATAAGAGGTGATCCGGCTGTAAATCAGCCGGCCGGCAGCGCCGCTCAGACCGTCCCAGCAGTCATTCCGGCAGTATTGCTCCAGCTCTTTTCGGAACAGCTTGCCCCCGGCCACGCTCTCGCCCCGTCCGCCGTATTCACCGATGTCCCGGCTTACCCACTCCGCCAGCTGGTCCGCCGGAATATTGGGCTCGTGGCTGCGGACGGAGATTTTGGCGTATTTCGGCAGGAGGCAATAGGAGATGCACACGTCCACGGACTGCACGCCCATCATCATATCGCTGATGACGCCCAGCAGATTGGGGTCGCAGGAGGGCGCTTCCGCCACCGCGAAGCGGTATTCGGCGCTGTAGTGGGGGTTGGACAGCGCCTGACCGCAGATAATCAGGTCGTCCAGAGAGAGGTTGGAGGATTTCAGCTGGTCGAAAATGGTCCGGTCGAACTCCAGGGCGTTTTTCATCTCCAGATCCACGGGGTGGCTCAGGTCCTGGAAATAGACGGTGTCCATGTACAGCCCGAAGTACAGCGCCGTGGAGAGCTCCCTGGTCAGGGAGGCGCAGCCCGCCTCCCGCAGCAGGTCCCATACAATGGTGCAGCAGGCGTTATAGTCCCGGATTTCCCACAGCGGTGTCTGCCGCGCCGGGTCGAAGACCTTGTGATGGTCAATCACCGCCGTCTGCTTCGCCTCCAGGGCGGCGACGTTGCTGTTCCCCGGCTGGCAGTCCACGGTAATCAGCAGCTCCGGGGCTTTGGGGGCCCGCCTGGATTTTCTGAATTCCGGCAGGTAGTTCAGATGAATCCGGCACAGGTCGCACATCAGTTTTACGTCGGGCTTGGAAATGGGCCGGTCCCCTCCGTATACAAGGTGGGGATGCTTCCCCCGGCTGTCCAGGAATTCCCAAAGAGCAAAGCCGCTGGCAATGGCGTCCGCGTCCGGGTTGTCATGGCACTGGATTATAATTTCATCATAGTTCAGCAGATCCGCCAGCTTCAATTCAAAACGTCCCCTTTCGCGGTCTCCGCCCCCAGGTCCCCGGCCTTCCGAACCCGGCCGTCGGGCGAAAATGATACCCATTTTATCAGCCGCCGCAGAGGGTGTCAAGTCCGCAAACGCCCCGGGGCGCGTCCTTTTATCCGTTTCAGCAGAAGGCGGGACCCGGGGGCCGGTCCGTCTTCCCGGGGACGGGGTTTCCGGGCCACCGCCGGCTTCGGATACGGGAGTTCGGGGGCTTGGCGCGTTGGTGTGGAAGAGGGCTTCCAGAAAAGGGAATGCCCAAAGCTCTGTACAGACGCCTGTTTTCGTGGTATAATCAATTCAATTTTGTTTGAAACGCCTTACCGCCGTCTTGGAACAGGAGAAATGCCATGGCCGACTCCAACAATTCATCCCCCAGACCGCCCCGCCGCCGGTTCCGCACCGCGGCGGTGCTGCTGCTGGCTATGGTCTGCGTCGTCGGGGCGGAGCTGCTGGCCTGCCGGGCTATGGAACCGGAGCTGTACGAGGAGGTCACCGCGCCGGTCCGCCGGGGGGCCGCCGCCGCCGCTCTGGCGGGGGGCGCGGTCTGGGACTGGGCCTGTGAGGCCGGGGAAGCCCTGTGGACAGGGGTCCGGGAGACCGGGGAGACCCTGCGGCTGAAGCTGGAGGAGCTGAACCGCCCCCCCGAGCCCCAGCCGGAGGAGGAGGCCCTCTCCACGCAGCTGGAGCAGCCGGACATCGCCCCGCCCTATTCCATGCTGGACCCCCTCATCAGCGACCTGGAGGCCCGGGAGGACGGCTTGGAATACCTCACCGGCGGCGGCGTGGACGTGGTTTACTTCAACCAGACCGACGAGGCCCGGTCCGGCCAGAAATACGGCAGCGACCCCCTCAGCAGCCACGGCTGCGGCCCCACCGCCATGGCCATGGCGGTGTCCACCCTGACGGAGACAACCGTGGACCCGGAGGACATGGCCAGGCTCTGCGTCAAGCGGGGCTACTGGTGCAGAAGCCACGGTTCCTATCTCTCCATCGTTCAGGGCGTGGCGGAGGCTTACGGCCTGATCTGCGAGCCCCTGGACCCGGCGCTGCTGGATGAGGACGCCCTCTATGCCCGCCTGGCCGGGGGGGACCTGGCGGTGGCGCTGATGACCGACGGCCACTTTACCAGGGGGGGCCACTTCATCCTCCTCCGGGGCGTGACCCTGGGGGGTGAGATTCTGGTGGCGGACCCCGCCAGCCGGGAACGGAGCCTGATTCCCTGGGATTTGTCCCTCATTCTGGAGGAGCTGTCCCCCAGCCGGACCAACGGCGCGCCGCTGTGGATTCTGTCCAGAGCCGGCGAAGTCCACGAATAGATGCAGAAGCCAAAACGCCCTTCCATACTATTGTATGGAAGGGCGTTTCTGTCTCTGTTCACTTCAGCAGCTTTTTGAGCCTTGCCTTGACCTCCGGCGAGAGGACCCTTGAGGCCGCCCGCACCGGCAGGGGAGGCAGGGCGCAGTAGTCCCGCAGAACCTTTTCAAAGGGCTCCAGGGCATAGGCGGCGAAAAAGGCGCAGCGGTCGGCGGGCTGGGCGATGGGGGAGGCCAAACGGGGATTCCCGGCGATGGCCCGCTCCACAGGGAAGGGCTTCCGGCCCAGAGGGAGACGGTCGAACATATGGCTGCCCTGGGCGGTGTTCACCAGCAGGAGGCTGACGCCCCAGACCTGCTGCTCCGGCAGCTCGCCGGGGGCCAGCCCCCAGAAATCCCCCAGGGTGAAGTCCCCGGGCCGGTTCAGGCCGGCATAGGGACAGCGGTAGCAGCAGGGCCGCAGGAACAGCGCCCGGCCGAAGGCCCGGCCATACTCCGTGCTGAACAGGGGACGGCTGTCCACGCCGCCGCCCTCAAAGACAGCGGTAAAGTGGCTGTTTTTCCAGCCCTCCACCTTGTTGCGGAAGCGCACGGTCTGAAGGTCCCGGCCCTTCCGCGCCTCGATCAGCCGGGCCATGTCCTCCCACACGCCGGGGGAGGGGACCCCCTGGCAGACCAGGTCGCAGGTGATGAGGTTTTCCGGCCGGCGGCCCAAATAGCGGTAGAGCCCGTCCACCTGGCAGGGGGTTCCGGAAAACAGGACGGGCCGGGTTTCCAGGCACTTTTTGACTTCCCGGAAGATGTCTCCCAGGTCGCTTTGAACATACTTGGCCCCCCGGAGACGCCAGAGGTCCTCCTTCCGGAAGCAGGCGATGTGGTGCAGGTGCTGCTTCCCGTCCAGGGCCGCGCCGAACACCACGCCGCCGCCCTCCAGTACGTCCTCCGCCAGGGCGGAGAACACGCCGCCGGAGGTGGAGTCCCGCCGGATTTCGCCGTCCCTGTTCCAGGCGGCAAAGGCCGCGGGAAGGGACCGGTCTTCGGGGGCGGCCGGATGCAGGGCGGGGCAGACGGCGGTGCAGAGGCCGCAGTCCACGCACTTTGACGGGTCCACCCTGGGCCGGGAAAAGCCCTCCCGGTCCCGGACCATAGAGATGGCGTCCCGGGGGCAGATGGCCTGACAGGCGGTGCAGCCGGTGCAGCTGCCCTCTCCCGCCAGCTTGTCCGCCTCCGCCGCCGGACGCTTTTTCTGAGACGGTTCTTCTCCCCGGGACTCCGTGCCCTGGCAGTCCCCCTCCGGCGGCGCATTTTCCAGCGCGGCCTTCAGATAGGCCAGGGAATCCCGCCGGGCGGCCTCCAGCCGGACGTTTGCGCCGTCCCAGCCGACGGGCTCCAGAAGACCGGCGGTGCTTCCCCGGCCCACAATCCGGTCCGTCAGACCCAGCCGGTCCAGCAGGCTGAAGGTCCGGGAGCGCTCCGGCTCCGCCAGCTCCGAGGGGGAGAGGCTGGCGAAGAAGGGCTTTTGAAACTGGATGGAAAATACCGTGCCGTGGAAGGAGTTGGTGCAGACGTAAGACGCCCCGCGGAACCAGTCCAGGAACTCCGCCGGACCGGCGTCCAGCACCAGCCGGGCCCTGGGGTGCGCCTTCCTCCGGGCTCCGCAGAGCTGCACCACCGGCAGCCCTGTCACCGCCGCCAGCTGCCGGAGATAGGGGGTCAGGGCCCCAGGGGCGCTGACGCAGTAGCAGAGGATATAGCCGCCGTCCTTCCGGCGGACCCGCTCCGCCATGGCGGACCACTGGTCCGCCGTCAGCAGCAGGGTGGGGTCCAGCACCACCGGAACCTTCCGCCCCGTCAGGTCCCGGATGATATCCCGGCCCTGGGCCTCACGGGCGGAGAGATGGGTGAAGGCAGAGAGATAGGTCCGCAGCTCCTCTTCCATCTCCGGGGGAATCCGGGGCAGGCCGAAGGAAGGGGCGTAAGCAATCTTCCGGCAGCCGGAGAAGGCCCCGAAGAATACGGGGTCAAAGCGCCGGTCCGGAAAAATCAGGGGGTTCCAGATCTGGTCGCTGCCGGAGAGGATGACGTCATAGGGCAGGTCCGCCTCCCGCAGCTCCTCCAGACTTTGGAAGCGGCGGGGACTGATGCGGAGGTGGGCCCGGGAAAAGGCCTCGAACCGCCGCCAGCGGTCCCGCAGCGCCCGGTAATGCAGGGCGGTATGGGCGTCTGACGCCGCCGCGGCAGGCCGGACGGGGGGGCGGAAGAGCCGGTTGTCCTGGTTGACAAAATAATCGACAATCTCACAGCTGCCCCCCAGGGCCTCCACGGCCCTCTGGGTCGCCGCCGCCTGGAGCAGCGCCCCGTAGTGATGAATATGGTAAAAGGTGACAAGTCCCGCGTTCAAAGAAGCCCCTTCCTTTCTCCCGGTGTCCGGGCCCCGCCGGGTCTCCGGCGGAATCTATGCGCTGACAGGGCTCAGCCGCCCGCGGCGTCGTCCTCGGCAATCCAGTCGGAGACCATCACCACGTCAAACTCCGTTCTGGTCCGCCGGATGACCACCCGGGCCAGCCCCGCGTTGATGACCATTCTCCGGCACATGGCGCAGGAGGTGGCGTCCCCCAGCAGCTCGCCGGTCTGGGCGTCCCGGCCCACCAGGTACAGCGTTCCGCCGGCCATGTCCCGGCGGGAGGCGGAGATGATGGCGTTGGCCTCGGCGTGGACGCTGCGGCAGAGCTCGTAGCGCTGGCCTCTGGGCACCTGGAGCGCCTCCCGGGAGCAGTAGCCCAGCTCTGAGCAGTTGGCCCGGCCCCTGGGGGCCCCGTTGTAGCCGGTGGAGATGATTTCGTCGTTGGTGACGATGATGGCTCCGTAGACCCGGCGCAGGCAGGTGGCCCGCTCCAGAACGGTTTCGGCAATGTCCAGATAGTAGTTTTCCTTGCTGATGCGCTCCATAGACATCTCTCCTTTTCCGGCTTTTTAGAGTCTGTATTCATAACCGCCGCACGCCGTCCGGCCGGCCCGGAGGGCGGTTTTCTCACGAACTTCCAATTCCACGCCTTCGCCGGGCCTCCGGCTTGTCTATTTTAACACAGAAACGGCGGTTTGGCAAGAAAAAGGGCGGCAGGATGCCTTCCAAAAAACGGGACCTGCCAGGCGCGCCGCCGGCTTTGCGAAAAGGGGTTGAACCGGCTTTGTGTGGGTGCTATGATGGCAGTGACAGAGCGGTGTTCATCAAGGCCGAAGCTCAGCCGCCGCTTAAACCTTCCTTTCGTTTAAGACAGCAGAACCCATGCGGGAGAAAAAAGATGTTGTATTACGTTGAATTCGGGCTGAGCCATCGCGAAGTTCCCGACGAAAGATCACTCTGCATTTATATATCCGGCTGCCGGAATCACTGCGAAAACTGTCATTACCCGGAACTGCAAAGGCCAGATTACGGTTATCCATTGTTAGAAAATTACCGGAAAATGCTGGATTTGTACTGGAGAGCGGCATCCTGCGTGTGCTTTTTAGGGGAGGGGCGGGGTACGCTTTCGGAGCGCAAGGAATTGGTGCTGTACTCCGCCTACGCGCATACGAGGGGCTTAAAGACCTGCCTGTATTCCGGAAGAGATACATTTATTGAAGAATGGATGGAAACATTTGATTACATTAAAACAGGAAGCTACCGGCCTGAGCTGGGGCCTTTAAGCAGCCCCCGAACCAATCAGCGGATGTATCGGAAATCCGGCGGTGTGTACATCAACGTGACAGAGGAATTCCAGCCCGGTCCGGATTTTTAAAGACTCCGGCAATCAGAGAGCACCGCAATATTCAGTCTGTCAGGGCTTTATTTGCGCGGAGGAAGCAGAATCCTCTCTTGAAACCGGCAAAGCCGGCAAAAATGAAAAAACAAAAAAGCAAAAAAGGCAGAAAAACCTTCCAAACCCCATTGACAAGCCCGATTTTCGCTGATATACTAGGGAAGCCGCTTTGAATGGGTTTGTAAAAGTGCGTGCTCCGGCAGGAGTGCAGGAGTGCAGGAGTGCAGGAGTGCAGGAGTGCAGGAGTGCAGGAATGCAGGAATGCAGGAATGCAGGAATGCAGGAAAACGCCGCCCCCGACAGCGAGCCCGTAATGAAGGAGTTGAAACGCAAATGAACGCAATCATCGTAACCGGCGGCAAGCAGTACAAGGTGGCCGAGGGCGACGTGGTTTTCATCGAGAAGCTGCCCAACGAGGCCGGCGACACCGTGAAGTTTGACCAGGTCCTGGCCATTCTGGACGGCGAGAAGGCCACCTTTGGCGCTCCCACTGTGGCCGGCGCCTCCGTGGAGGCCAAAATTGTCAAAAACGGCAAGGGCAAGAAAATCCGCATCTTCAAGTATAACCCTAAAAAGGGCTACCGCAAGCGTCAGGGCCACCGTCAGCCCTACACCAAGGTTGAAATCGGCAAGATTTCCGTCTGAGCATGACCAGCGTCACATTCCACACGGAACAGGGCCGGATCACCGGCTTTGACGCCGAGGGCCACAGCGGCTGGGATGACGCGGGGAAGGATCTTCTCTGCGCGTCCATCGGCGCGGCCGTCACCCTGGTAGAGGCCACCGTCAACGACGTGCTGGGCCTTGCGGCGGCGGTGAAGGTGGACGAAGCCCGGGCGTTGATTTCCCTGCGTCTGCCCGGCGGGCTGGATGCGGCGGCGGAGAGCACCTGCCAGTCTCTTCTGACAGGGCTGATGCTCTATTTCACCATGCTCCACGACGAGTATCCCGAAAACATTGAAGTTCTGGAGGCGGACTGAAGGGTCCTCCTCTCCATCTGAAAATCTCTCAAGAAAGGATGGTTCCTGACATGATTCACATTGGATTACAGTTCTTCGCCCACAAGAAGGGCGGCGGCTCCACCAAGAACGGCCGGGACTCCAAGGCCAAGCGCCTGGGACCCAAGCGGGCTGACGGTCAGTTTGTTCTGGCCGGCAACATCCTGGTCCGCCAGCGCGGCACCCACATTCACCCCGGCGTGAACGTGGGCCGCGGCAGCGACGACACCCTCTTTGCCACCGCCAGCGGCACGGTCCGTTTTGAGCGGCTGGGCAAGGACCGCAAGCAGGTCTCTGTTTACGAGGCTGAGTGAGCATTTTTATGAGACGAGGTCCGGACGCAGGTCCGGACCTCTTTCTGTTCGGGGAGGCGGTTTGAAATGCTGTATCTGATCTGGCCCATCGCCATAATTGTGGCGTCTAATACGCTATACAATATCTGTACCAAGGCCATTCCCGGTCAGGCCAATCCCTTCGCGTCCCTCTGCGTCACCTACCTGGCGGCCGCCGGGGTGTCGCTGACGCTGTTCCTCCTGACCAGCCCCGAGAGGAACCTTCCGGCGGCGCTGGGTCAGTTGAACTGGGCGTCTCTGATACTGGGCGGCGCAATAACCGGCCTTGAATTCGGCTATGTGGCCGCTTACAGGGCGGGCTGGCCAGTGTCCCTGTGTTCTCTGACCGCGAATATCATTCTCGCCTGCGTGCTGCTTCTGGTGGGCGTGGCCGTGTATCAGGAGACCGTCACCCTCCGGCAGGCGGCCGGTATGGCCGTCTGCGGGCTGGGGCTGTTTCTCATCAGCAGCCGTGGTTGACGAATCTCCCCCGGTCCTGTACAATAGCGGGAGAAAGGGGCGGTTTTTATGGCGGGCTATATGACCTACTGGTCCAGGGAACATATCCGGCGCCTGGAGCGGGCCGGGGACGGCGGGCCCCTGTCCGTTGTCTACGGCGGTCCTCACACGGCGATGCCGTCCATCGCCAGCCTGAAGGCGGGGGACGTGATTTATCCCGTGACCGTCCGGGACGGAACCCTGTGCGTCATGGCCCGGATGGGGGTGGAGACCGTGGAACCGGCCCTGGATTACCTCATGCGGGAGGTGGGGCGGCCCGCCGCAGGCGGGGGGCGGTTGACGAATGGCCTGTTCCTCTCTTTTCGCTGCCGCCGCACTGGCCGTTTTACAGGCGGCCCAACGCGATACCCATGGAGAGGGCACAGCAAAAGGACGCTTCATCCTCTAAATGCGCGATCTCTTCGTTCTGTGACAAAAGCGCGTCCAGCCGTTCACCCTGCTCCGCTGTCAGCGTGGACCGGAATGCCTCCCAGCTTTCCTCTGTCTCGGAGACGGCCCGCCGGTATTCCGGCGTCTGGAGGCGGCGGAAAACCTGGTTTTCCTGGGCATAGAAGTATAGCGTATGAAGAAGAGCTTCCATAAAATCAGCCGGCTTTCTATTTGGGGTTTTCCGTTTGGACTAATCCGTAAAGACATTATACCCGGGCCAAGTCGGTCTGTCAATAGGTGAGGGAGAAACTATGAGTGATTTCTCAGAAAATTTGTTCACACTACGAAAGAGCCATCATTTCAGTGCGGAGCTTGTAGCTGTAAAATGTAACATTTCCTATAGCTCTTACCGGCGCTATGAAACCGGCCAGCGGGAACCGGGCTTGTCGGTCCTTTGCGCCTTCGCGAAATTCTACAACGTAACTCTGGATCAGCTGGCGGGTTTGGAGCCGCTGCCGCTTTGAGTCAGGCCGGCAGAGGACGGCAGGCCATTCGACAACTGCCACCCCCCGGCCCGATGACTTGCGTCAAAAACCGGCGGCGTGGGAAACGGGACCACGCTGTAAAATCCCCCGTTATCGGGGGGATTCAGGGGGGTGTCCCCCCTGACGGGGATTCCAAAGGGGCTGGCCCCTTTGGCCCCACGCGGGAGCGCTCCCCGCGAAAGCGGTCCCGCCGGAAGGCGGCCCCACGGCAGTGGTTCCCCGGGAAAACGGGGATACATTGGACCGGCCAGCATCCAGTCTACCCCGCCCGAAGGGCGAGTAAAAGCCCCCCCAACGGGGGAAGAAGGAGAATCTATGGCATCAGGATTTGTAGATAAGGCCCGCATCACCGTCCGGGCGGGCAGCGGCGGAAACGGCGTTGTGTCGTTCCACCGGGAGAAGTATGTGGCAGCCGGCGGACCCGACGGCGGAGACGGCGGCCGGGGCGGGTCCATCATCCTTCAGGTGGACGATAATATGTCCACACTGATGGACTTCCGCTACAAGCGCAAATACACCGCGCCCAACGGCATGGACGGTCAGGGCAAGCGGAAATTCGGCAAAAACGGCGAGGACCTGGTGATCCGGGTTCCCCGGGGCACCCTGGTCCGGGACGCCGAGACCAACGAGATCATGGCGGACATGAGCTCCAGCGAGCCCTTTGTCCTCTGCCGCGGCGGCCGCGGCGGCTGGGGCAACAGCCATTTCGCCACCCCCACCCGGCAGGTTCCCCGCTTCGCCAAGGCGGGCCTTCCCGGCGAGAGCCACGAGGTCATATTGGAACTGAAGCTGCTGGCGGACGTGGGTCTGGTGGGCTTCCCCAACGTGGGCAAATCCACCCTCCTCAGCGTGGTCACCAAGGCCCGGCCCAAGATTGCCAACTACCATTTTACCACCCTCTTCCCCAACCTGGGCGTGGTCTGGGTGGATGAGGGCGTCAGCTTCGTCATGGCGGACATTCCCGGCATCATCGAGGGCGCCAGCGAGGGGGCGGGCCTGGGACACGACTTCCTGCGGCACGTCGACCGCTGCCGCCTGCTGATTCATGTGGTGGACGTGTCCGGCTGCGAGGGCCGGGACCCTGTGGCGGATTTCGACGCCATCAACGAGGAGCTGAAGCGCTACAGCCCGGAGCTTGCGGAGCGGCCACAGATTGTGGCCGCCAACAAGACCGACGTGATGGAGGACCCCGCCCTGCTGGAGGCCCTCCGGGCCCATGTGGAGGCCCTGGGCTATCCCCTGGTCCAGCTCTCCGCCGCGACCCACCAGGGGACCCGGGAGCTGGTCGGCCTGGCGGCGGAACGGCTGTCCACCCTGCCCCCTGTGGCCGTGTACGAACCGGAGTACGTTCCAAAGCCCCCGGCGCTGGACGCCTCCGCGCCGCCGGAGATTCAGCACGAGGACGGCGTCTGGCTCGTGGGCGGGCCCTGGATTCAGCGGCTCATTGCCAACGTCAATTTCTCCGACTACGAGAGCCGCATGTGGTTCGACCGGATGCTCCGGGAGGCGGGCCTGTTCCAGCGGCTGGAGGAGATGGGCATAGCCGACGGGGACACCGTTTCCATCGACGGATTTGAATTCGACTACCAAAGGTGAGAGAAAAGGAAGGAGACCATGCCCCGATGAGGGACATGATCTCCTTTTTTTATCTTAACGCTCCACTCTCCCGTCATGCTCCCGCGAAGCGGAATACAACCCCCACCGCGGCGGACAGGCCGATGAAGACAATGGGGTGCAGATTCTTCACCTTGGGCACATAATTGGTCAGCACGATCAGCGCCGCCGCCAGCAGCAGCCCCGGTATGTTCAGAAGGCTTTCCCCGCTGAGGACGGGGGCCTTGACAATGCCGGTGAGAAGCGCCAGCCGCACGCCGGTCAGCACCTCCAGGATTACCGACACGCAGGCCGCGCCGATCAGCCCCGTGGAGGCGGGACGGAGCCCGTAAAAGGCCCGGTCCACGTATTTGTTGTTCCGGAAGCTCTGGAGCACCGCCGCCACAATCAGAATCACGATGATGGAGGGGGTCACCTCGCCCAGAGTGGCGATGACGGCCCCGGGGATGCCCGCCGCCGTGAAGCCCACATAGGTGGCCATATTGATGCCGATGGGGCCGGGGGTGGACTCGGATACCGCCAGCATGTTCATCAGATCGGTGTAGGTGTACCAGCCCGTGGATTCTCCGATGGCCTGGAGAAAGGGCAGGGTGGCCATGCCGCCGCCTACGGCGAAGAGGCCGGTTTTGAAAAATTCCCAGAAAAGCTGTAAATAAATCATGCCTGCTTCGCCTCCAGATTCTTCAAGAGAATGCCCGCCAGAGCTGCGGCGATGACGAACCACACCGGGGACAGCTTCAGGAACAGGCCCCCTGCCAGCACCAGCAGGAAAATCACGGCGGTGCGCTTATCCACCACGGACTTTTTCAGCAGCTTCATCACCGCGTTGAAAATCAGCACGCAGACACAGACCTGAATGCCGGCAAAGGCGTTCTTCACCCAGGCCAGGTCCGCGAAGTTGGAAATCAGTCCCGCCAGAATGGAGATGATGACCACAGAGGGGAACACCACGCCCAGCGTTGCCATGATGCCCCCCATCATGCCGCCGCACTTCTGGCCGATGAAGGTGGCCGTATTGACGGCGATGATGCCGGGTGTGCACTGGCCTATGGCGTAGTAATCCGTCAGCTCCTCTTCGGTGGCCCAGCCCTTATTGTCCACAACCTCCCTTTGGAGGATGGGCAGCATAGCCATGCCGCCGCCGAAGGTCATGACCCCCATTTTCGCGAAGGTCCAGAATAAGCTCCAGAGACCCCCGGAGCCTTTTTTGCTTTCCATAGCAAAACCCCCTGTTAGAATTAGGAATTAGGAATGAGAAATTAGGAATTAAGAATCAGGAATGAGATCGCGGGCCGGGAAGGCGGCCCGGCATTCCTGACCTTATTCCGTGTAGCCGTACAGGCCCCGGACGGACACCTCTCCGGAGCGGACTTTTTTGACGCCGCCGTCCGGCAGGCGGACCACCAGGCTGAATTCCCCGTCGATATCCACGGCCTCCGCTGTCTCCCGCTCCCCGCCGCCGAAGGGAATCAGCTGAACGGTCCTGCCCAGGTTCACGCAGTCCCGGCGGTAGGCCGCCAGCCACTCCGACAGGTCTCCGGCGCGGAGATCCCGGTTCATCCGGTCCAGCTCCTCCAGCAGCGCCGCCGCCAGCAGGGGCCGGGACACCGGCCTTCCCAGCGCCTGGAGCAGAGAGGTGGCCACCTCCCGGACCTCCGGCGAGAAGGATTCCGCCCTTTGAAGGACGTTGACGCCGATGCCCAGCACCAGGGACTGGAGCCGCCCCGTCTCCGCCTCCAGAGAGACCTCTGTCAGGATGCCGCAGAGCTTTTTCCCGTTTAACACCGGGTCGTTGGGCCATTTCAGCCCGGGCCTCACGCCGCAGACCCGCTCCACGGCGGCGCACACCGCCACCCCCGCCAGAGCCGTCACCGGCGGCAGGCGCTCCGGCGCCACCTGGGGCCGCAGCAGGACGGACAGGTAGATGCCTTCCCCCCTGGGGGACTGAAAGGAGCGGTCCATCCGCCCCCGGCCCGCCGTCTGGCTCTCCGCCAGCACCGCCGTGCCGTCCGGGGCCCCCTGCTGGGCCAGCTGCTTGGCGTAGTTGTTGGTGGAGTCCACCTGCTCCAGACAGCACAGCGTCCGGCCCACCGTCTCCGTGGGGCCCAGGCGGCTTCGGATTTCCGCCTCCGTCAGCACGTCCGGCGCGGCGGACAGGCGGTAGCCCAGACCCGTCCGGGCCTCGATTTCATATCCGTCCCTCCGCAGGGCCTCCACCGCCTTCCACACCGCCGCCCGGCTCAGCCCCAGACGGCGGCTCAGCTCCTGGCCGGAGAGGAAGCCCTCTTCGCTTCGCAGCAGCTCCAGAATCTGTTTCCGGCTCATGCGGGTCCCTCCCTTCCGGCAAAAAAAGCCTCTGAAAAACAGCGTGTGTAGTATAGCATATTTTTTCCTGTGTGTAAACCGGGGATTTTGGGCGGAGGAGACAACAGCTGACATGTCAGCTTGTCCATTGCAGACCACCGTCGCGGCGATACGATTTGCGGTTCCGAAAGGCCGCAAATCGTGCCGCTTCCTCGAAAGCGGCTTGCTTGCTCCGCCACCGGCGGCGCTTCGCCGCTTTCCCCCATCTTCTCTTTTTGGTTGCGCCAAAAAGAGAAAACGGGCCGTGCACGGTCCAAAAGAGAAAAACCGCTTGCCGCAAGAGCTGCTTCCGTTTTTTACGAAAGTCTCCAGCCCGCCGCGTGGTGCGGGCGGGGGCTTTGGAGGTTGACGCAAGGCCTGTCCCTCTCTCCCCGCTGCCGCTTACCCGGCTCTTCTACCGGTCTTCCTGTTTACCGTTTTCTCTTTCGGTTACCACCGCATCAGCGGCAGCGGAAAGAAAGGGAAGTCCATTCGATAATCGCCAAAACCCCGCTTGCACTGAGCCGCGGGCTGAAGACTTTCGTCATAAGCCATCAGCAATTCTTGCGCGTCCCTCGTCCCCCGCTGTCAATTATTGGGGGGTTCCAGGGGGCGCTCCCCCTGGTGGAGAGTCCAGAGAGGCAAGGCCTCTCTGGTTCCCCGCGAAAGCGGTCCTTACGGGAGTGAGCCCCCATGGCAGTGGTTCCTGCGAAAGCGGATTGCGCATCAGCGTGAAATTCGGCCATCGTCATGGCTCTGCCGGCAAGGACATTGTTTGTGATAGCTTTTTTGACAAGTCTGTGATATACTACATGGGCTGGCCTCACATGGGCACAATATCATTCGGCGGATGACTCCGTTTGGTAGCATTTTTGGGGTGATGTGATATGGAGCTCAGGCGTATGCGGGACCTGCGGGAGGACCATGACCTCTCTCAGCAAAAGGTTGCCGACTATTTGAATATGCACCGCAGCGTTTACCGTCGTTATGAGTCGGGGGAACGGGAAACACCGGTGTGGGTGGTGGACAGGCTGGCGGATTTCTACAAAGTCAGCACCGACTACCTTCTGGGCCGCACCGATGACCCTGCTCAGCCGTCTCCGCTGAAGCGGCGATAGAAGTGTGTCCCACGCGGAAGTGAATCCGTATGGATGAGAATAGCAACGGGAATGCTACCGTTTGGTAGCATGATTCCGAGGTGATGCTATGCACTTCCAGCGGATTGAAGATTTACGCGTGGACCATGACAAGACACAGATTGCCATTGCGGACTACCTCAACATGGGCCGCAATGTCTACTGGCGTTATGAAAAGGGCGTCCGGGAGATTCCCACCTGGGCAGTGATCAAGCTGGCGGAATACTATCAGGTCAGCACCGACTATCTCCTGGGCCGCACCGACGACCCCACGCCTCCCGCGCCCTCCCGGCGGCGGTGAGGCGGCTGGCCTGGTTCGCCGGGGGCTTTTCCGGCGGCGTGTTCCTGGCCCGGTACGGACTGCCGGGAGACCGGGGGCTGTTCTGCGCCTTTGCGGCCCTGGGGCTGGCGTTTTTGGCGCTGGCCCTGCCCTGGGAGAGACGGCGGCGGGCGGTGGCGTTTCTGGCGGCGCTGGCCATAGGGCTGGGCTATGACTGGCTGTATGTCCGCCAGGTGCAGCAGGCGGCGGAGGCCTGTCTGGAGGAAGAGGACGGAATCCGCACCGTGACCCTTCTGGACCTGCCGGAGGAGAGCGATTTCGGGGCCCGGGCGACGGTGCGGCTGGAGGGCGTTCCCGGTAAAGCGGTCTATTACGGCGGCCGGGAGCTGCTGGAGCTGGAGCCGGGCCAGACCCTCACCGGACCCGTCCGCCTCCAAAGCGCCGCCCGTGTCCGGGACGAGGACATCTCCGCCTTTACCTCCAGAGGCGTGTTCCTCCTGGTCTACGGCGGGGACGCGCCCCAGGCCGGACCGGGGACCTCGGGCGGCTGGCGGTGGCTGCCTCTCCGGGCGGGCCGGGCTCTGCGGGCGGAGCTGAGCCTGCTGTTTGAGGGGGACGCCGCCGGTTTTCTGGCCGGCATTCTCACCGGGGACCGCTCCGGACTGTCGGAAGCGGCCTCCGCCGCCCTGGGCGAGGCGGGCCTCAGCCACATTCTGGCGGTGTCCGGGATGCACTGCGCCATGCTGCTGGCCCCAGTCTCCCTTCTCATCGGGCGGCACCGGCGGCGGGCTCTGTTTGCCTGCGCCGTGCCCCTGCTGGTCTTTTATGTGCTGATGGCGGGATGCAGCCCCTCGGCGGTGCGGGCCTGCATGATGCTGGCGCTGCTGCTGGCGGGGCCCCTCTTCCGGCGGGAGAGCGACGGACCCACCGCCCTGCTGGCGGCGTTGCTGCTGATTCTGCTGGCGAATCCCTTCGCCGCCGCCTCGGTGAGTCTCCAGCTGTCCTTTGCCGCCATGACGGGAATTCTGTGGCTGACGCCCCGGCTCAGTGCCGCCATGCCGGAAAAGTGGGCGGGCCGGGCCCCGCTGCGGGGGGTGTGGGGCTCCCTGTCGGTTACCTGCGGGGCCCTGGTGTTTGCCGCGCCTCTCTCCGCCTGGTATTTCGGCTTTCTCTCCCTGCTGACGCCCCTCAGCAGTCTGCTCTGCCTGCCGGCGGCCTCCGGGACCTTCTGCTTCGGACTGCTGGCCGCGCTGGCCGGACTGGTCTGCCCGCCTCTGGGCCGCCTGCTGGCCTGGCCTGCGGCGCTTCTGACGCGGTATATTCTTTCCGTGGCGGGACTGCTGTCCAAGGTTCCTCATCAGGGGGTGTATTTTGCCAACCCGTATATGAAATACTGGCTGATTTACGTCTATCTGCTCTTTGCCGCCGTTCTCCTGATGAGGCGGAGAGGAGCGCGGCGGCGGGCGTATAGTCTGGCGGCGGCTCTGGCGGTTCTGACCCTGGCGCTGACGGTCAGGCTGGGGGCAGAGCGGTACGGCGGAGACCTGGAGGTTCTGGTGCTGGACGTGGGCCAGGGGCAGAGCGTGATTCTGGCCTCCGGCGGGGACTATGCCCTGGTGGACTGCGGCAGCGCCAACAGCTGGAGGGACGCCGGGGAGACCGCTGCCCACCGGCTCCGGGCCATGGGCTGCGGGAAGCTGGACTATCTCTGCCTCACCCACTGGGACAGCGACCATGTCTCCGGCGTGCCCGGCCTGCTGGCCCGGCTGGATGCGGAAGCCCTGCTGGCTCCGGAGGGAGAAGCAGGGCAGGAGGCCGTCCTGGGGACGGCGGAGGCCGGGGCACTCCGCATGGTGACGGAGCGGGAGCGCCTGCCCTTCGGCAAGGGGACGCTGACGGTCTTTCCGCCTCTGGGGGAGGGGGAGAGCAACGAAAGGGGTCTGACCGTTCTGGTCTCCGTGGGGGACCGGGATTTCCTCATCACCGGCGACATGGACGCCGCCACGGAACGGCGGCTGCTGGAGCGCTGGGAGCTGCCGGAGGTGGAGGGCATGACGGCGGGGCATCACGGCTCCCGTTCCGCCACCTCTCAGGCCCTGCTGGACGCGGTCTCGCCGGAGACGGTCTGCATCAGCGTGGGCAGCAATACCTATGGCCACCCCGCGGAGGAGGTTCTGACCCGGCTGGCCCGGCAGGGCTGCACGGTCTGCCGGACGGACCGGATGGGAACCGTCCGCCTATCCTGGAATCTGGAGGAATGACGCCATGGCGGCCAAAAGCACAAAAAGCACAAAGGGAAGAAAAAAAGAGAAAAAGGAAAACCAGGCCTTTCTGAAGCTCAAGGCGGACATCTCCGCCGGAACCATCGGAACCGCCTATATCTTTTACGGCGAGGAGAGCTATCTGCGGGAGTATTATCTGGGACGGCTGAAGAAGCAGCTGATTCCCGCCGGCTGTGAGGACTTCAACTGCCACATCGTGGAGGGGAAGGGCCTGAATATCCAGGAGCTGGCGGACATGGCGGAGGCCATGCCCATGATGGCAGAGCGGACCTATGTGGAAGTGACCGACCTGGACCTGTTCAAGCTGCCGGGGGACCAGCGGGAGAAGCTGATTGCCTTTCTGGAGGACGTGCCGCCCTACTGCTGCGTGGTGTTTGTCTACAACACCGTCAAATACAAGCCAGACCGGACCATGAAAAAGCTGTGCAGGGCCCTGGAGGCCCATGTGGAGGCGGTGGAATTCCAGCTGACGGAGGGGGCCGCCCTGACCGGCTGGGTCAGCCGCCACTTCCGGGAGCAGGGGAAGGAGATCGACCGGCAGACGGCGGAGTATCTGGTGTTCCTCTGCGGAAACCATATGACGGGACTGGTGCAGGAAATCGCCAAGATTGCCACCTATGCCAGGGGGCCCGCCGTCACCCAGAAGGACATTGACGATGTGGCGTCTCCGGTGCTGTCGGCGGAGGTGTTCAAGCTGTCGGACGCGGTGCTCCGGGAGGACTACGACAAGGCGGCGTCCATTCTGGGAGACCTGCTGAAGGCCCAGACGGAGCCCATCCGCATCCTGGGGGCCCTGGGGAACCAGCTCCGGCGGATCTGGACCGCCCGGATTGGTCTGGACAGCGGACGGGACAAGTATTGGCTGATGGACCTGTGGGACATGAAATATGAGTCCCAGGCCAGCCGCCTGATGTCCGCCGCCCGGCGGGCGGACGCGGAGTGGTGCGCCGGGGCGGTGAAGATGTGCCAGGTGCTGGACCGGCGGATGAAGAGCCAGAGGGGCGTGGACAGCGGGGAGGAACTGAAGCTGCTGCTGGCGCGATTGGGGGCGAGCCGAACATGAAGGTGAAAATCCGGGAGGCCATCGTGGTGGAAGGCCGCTATGACAAAAACACACTGGCCCAGACGGTGGACGCCCCCATCATCACCCTGGGGGGCTTCGGCGTGTTCAACGACCGGGAGAAGCTGGCCTTTCTCCGGCGGCTGGCGGAAAAGCGGGGGCTGATTGTCCTGACGGACAGCGACGGCGCGGGCTTCGTCATCCGGAACTACCTCAAGGGCGCTCTGCCCGGGGACCGGGTGAAGCAGGCCTATATTCCCGACGTCCGGGGCAAAGAGCGCCGCAAGCGCCGCCCCGGACGGGAGGGCAAACTGGGCGTGGAGGGCATGAGTCCCGCGGTGCTGCTGGAGGTCCTCCGCCGGGCGGGCGCCACCTTCGAGGATGCCGGACCGGAAAAGATTTCCGGGGAGCAGGCCGCCGGAACGGCGGAAACAAAAAAAGCGGAAGCCAAAAAGTTGAGTAAGGCGGACCTGTTTGCCCTGGGGCTCAGCGGCGGAACGGGCAGCGCCGTCAGACGGCAGGCCCTGCTGAAGCGGCTGGAGCTGCCGGAGCATCTGAACGCCAACGGGCTTCTGGAGGCCCTGAACCTTCTCTACAGCCGGGAGGAGCTGGAAGCGGCGCTGGCGGAGCTGGAGGAAGCCTGATTCCTTTCCGGCAGGGATTCGACAAATTTCGACAGAGTTTTCGGCGTCCGGGTGGTATGCTGACCGTATCTTGAGATACAAATGGGAGGCAGCCGGCATGAAGAGACGTTTGGCAGGGGAATCCAGATGCAAAGACGCGGCACTGCGCTATTATCTGCTGACGGAGGAATCCGCCGCAGGCCCGCTCTACGGCGTTCAGGCGGAGCTGGGCGGGGAACAGGCGGCGGTCTCCGGCATCACGACGTCCCGCCAGCGGGTCCAGGGCCTTCTGGACGGGCTGATTCGGGGCCAGGTGACGCCTGTGGCCCTTCGGGATGTGGTGGACGACTGGCTGCTGGCCTGAGTGTACCGTCAACATTTACAAATTCTTCATAACTTTTCCTCCGTTACCCCTTTACAAACCGAAAAGACTGTACTATGATAGCACTGTTAGCACTCCGGGACAACGAGTGCTAACAGTGCGAATTGTTATTTCTTAAAAATTTTTATATTTTAAGGAGGAATTTCCCATGAAACTCACCCCGCTGGCAGATCGTGTCATCCTGAAGGTGGAAGAGGCGGAGGAGGTCACCAAGAGCGGCCTGATCCTCACCGGCTCCGCCAAGGAAAAGCCCGCCTGGGCGGAAGTCATTTCCGTGGGCCCCGGCGGCACTGTGGACGGCAAGGAGGTCACCATGACGGTGAAGCCCGGCGACAAGGTCATCACCAGCCAGTATGCCGGAACCAAGGTTACCCTGGAGGACGTGGAATACACCGTGGTGCGTCAGAACGACATTCTGGCCATCGTCGAGTAAACATCAAGGGGGACTTCGCCGTTTGTTCGGCAGGCGGCGGGGTTCCAAGGGGCTTGCCCCTGGTTTCTCCGCTGAAGCGGAGAAATAAAATGAAATTATTTTCGCCGCGACATGTGCGTGGCGAAAATACCGAGACCCCAGCCGCCTGGGGCGGCGGCGCCAGTGACCGATGTCACTGGTGAGGGAGAATCTACAGCGCAGCCCTTGGCGGCTCTGCCGCTTAGGGATGCGGCGTCCCCTGAAACGGGGAAAGGGGGGATGAATCCCCTCTTTAAGAAAAATTTGGAGGTAGATGCAATATGTCTAAGCTTATCAAGCGCGGCGACGAGGCCCGCAAGGCCCTGGAGACCGGCGTCAATTCTCTGGCCGATACCGTCAAAATCACCCTGGGCCCCAAGGGCCGGAACGTGGTTCTGGACAAGAAATACGGCTCTCCCCTGATTACCAACGACGGTGTGACCATCGCCAAGGAAATCGAACTGGACGATCCCTTTGAGAACATGGGCGCACAGCTGGTCAAGGAAGTTTCCACCAAGACCAACGACGTGGCCGGCGATGGCACCACCACCGCCACCCTGCTGGCCCAGGCCATGATTCAGGAGGGTCTGAAGAACCTGGCCGCCGGCGCCAACCCCATCGTGGTGAAGAAGGGCATGGCCAAGGCCGTGGAGGCCGCGGTCAGTGAGGTCAAGGCTCAGGCCAAGACCGTGGACGGCTCCAAGGACATCGCCCGGGTAGGCGCTGTGTCCTCCGGCGACGAGGAAATCGGCAGCCTGATTGCCGACGCCATGGAAAAAGTCTCCTCCGACGGCGTCATCACCATTGAGGAGTCCAAGACCGCCGAGACCTACAGCGAGGTGGTCGAGGGCATGCAGTTTGACCGGGGCTATATCACCCCCTATATGGCCACCGACATGGAAAAGATGGAGGCCGTCATTGACGACGCCTATATCCTGATTACCGACAAGAAGATTTCCCTGATTACCGATATCAAGGACCTGCTGGAAGGGATGCTTCAGTCCGGCAAGAAGCTGGTCATCGTGGCCGAGGACGTGGAGGGCGAGGCCCTGAGCACCCTGATTGTCAACCGTCTGCGGGGCGTGCTGAACGTGGTCTGCGTCAAGGCTCCCGGCTTCGGCGACCGCCGCAAGGAGATGCTTCAGGATATCGCCACCCTCACCGGCGGCACCGTGGTCAGCGAGGAAGTGGGTCTGGAGCTGAAGAATGCCGACTTCTCCATGCTGGGCCATGCCCGTCAGGTAAAGGTCACCAAGGAAAACACCACCATCGTGGACGGCGACGGCGATTCCCAGGCCATCAAGGACCGGATCGCTCAAATCCGCTCTCAGATTGCCAACACCACCAGCGACTATGACAAGGAGAAGCTCCAGGAGCGTCTGGCCAAGCTGGCCGGCGGCGTGGCCGTCATCAAGGTGGGCGCGGCCACCGAGACCGAGATGAAGGAAAAGAAGCTCCGCATCGAGGACGCCCTGAACGCTACTCGGGCCGCTGTTGAGGAGGGCGTGGTCGCCGGCGGCGGCACCATCTTCGTCAACGTGGTTCCCGCCGTGGAAGCCCTGGTGGAGAAGCTGGAGGGCGACGAGAAGACCGGCGCACGCATCATTGCCAAGGCGCTGGAGGCCCCTATCCGTCAGATCGCCGCCAACGCCGGTCTGGACGGCTCCGTGATTCTGGAGAAGGTCCGTTCCTCCGAGAAGGGCTTTGGGTTCGACGCCTATAAGGAGGAGTACTGCGACATGGTAGCCGCCGGCATCATCGACCCCGCCAAGGTGACCCGGAGCGCTCTGGAGAACGCCGCGTCTGTGGCCGGCATGGTGCTGACCACCGAGTCCCTGGTGGCCGACAAGCCCGAGCCCCCCGCTCCCGCTCCCGCGGCCCCCGATATGGGCGGCATGTACTAAGCGCATATCAGCGACACAAAGCCGCAGGCCCAAGGGCCTGCGGCTTTCTTGCGCCTCCGGGCGGCGGTTCTCTCCGAGAGCGGGCCGCCGGTATACTGAAAGCGGTCATTTCCTGCTGCTGATATAATTTTGAAGCCGTTCCAGCAGCATGGTCTTCATCATGTCCGAGTTGCAGGTCTCAATCAGGGCCCGGAAGTCCTCTGCCGCCTCAGGCTTGAAAACGCTTTCGATGCTGTGCAGAATGGTCCATTCAATTCCCGCCATGTGATCTGTGGGACAGCATTTTATCAGAATCTCCGCCTCCTCCCATGTAACCGGCCGGGTGATGGAGTCTGCCGCGTCCTGATAGTCCTCCCACAAATTGAGGATTTCATCAGGAGGAAAGCCCTCGTCTCCGGGAAAAGCATCGCATTCAAAGCCCTCTGGCGGCGCGCCTAATGTTTGTATTTTCAGAACGGGTTCCTGCATCCCGAATCCCTCCCATGCTTTCATCCGATGATGTTTCTGACGGCGTCAACTATACCACGGGGCCCGGGGGAAGTCAATCCGTTTCACCGGCCGGCTCCGGCGGGACATTCCCCGCTTGAAACTTCCCCTTGCAATCCCTCCGCCGGTCTTGTATAATAAAGTGTCATTTTATTGAACAGTGGGAGGACGCTGCTATGGCAGACGAAATCAGAGCGCCGGAAACCGAGAGCCGGAACTTTATCCATGCTTTCATTGACGAGGACATCGCCCCCGGCGGGCAGTTCGAGGGCATGACCGTTCACACCCGCTTCCCCCCCGAGCCCAACGGCTATCTCCACATCGGCCACTGCAAGGCCCTGACCATCGACTTCGGCACCGCCGAAAAATACGGCGGTCTCTGCAACCTCCGGATGGACGACACCAACCCCACCAAGGAGGACGAGGAGTTTGTGGAGGCCATCAAGGAGGACATCCATTGGCTGGGCTTCGACTGGGGGGACCGCTTCTTCTACGGGTCCGATTATTTTGAGGAGGATTACCGCCAGGCGGAGGGCCTGATTAAAAAGGGCCTGGCCTACGTCTGCCAGCTGACGCCGGAGGAATTCAAGGAATACCGGGGCGGCATCGGCGTTCCTGCCCGGAGCCCCTACCGGGACCGGCCCATTGAGGAGAGCCTGGACCTGTTCCGGCGGATGCGGGCCGGGGAGTTTGCCGACGGAACCATGACCCTCCGGGCGAAAATTGACCTGGCCAGCGGCAATTTCAACATGCGGGACCCGGTGCTCTACCGGATTAACCATCTGCCCCACCACCGCCACGGAACGAAGTGGTGCATTTACCCCATGTATGACTTCGCCCACCCCATTCAGGATGCTCTGGAGGGAGTAACCCACAGTCTCTGCTCCCTGGAATTTGAGGCCCACCGGCCCCTTTACGACTGGGTGATTCAGAACTGTGAGCTGCCTGCCAGACCCCGCCAGATTGAGTTCGCGCGGCTGGGAATCGACCACACCGTGATGAGCAAGCGCAAGCTTCGCCGCCTGGTGGAGGAGGGCCGGGTCTCCGGCTGGGACGATCCCCGGATGCCAACCCTCTGCGGTCTCCGCCGCCGGGGCTACACGCCCCGGTCCATCCGGAACTTCTGCGAGCGCATCGGCGTGGCCAAGTCCGCCAACGTGGTGGAATACGGATTTTTGGAGCACTGCCTGCGGGAGGACCTGAACGCCTCGGCGGAACGGGTCATGGCCGTTTTGCAGCCTGTGAGGCTGACGGTTACCAACTATCCCGAGGGGAAGACGGAGACCGTCACGGTGGAGAACAACCCGGTGGACCCCGCCGCCGGCACCCGGGAAGTCAGCTTTTCCCGGACCCTCTGGGTGGAGGCCAGCGACTTTCTGGAGACTCCGGTGCCCAAGTATAAGCGGCTCTATCCCGGCGGCCCGGAGTGCCGCCTGAAGGGAGCCTATCTCATCCGCTGCACCGGCTGCGTGAAGGATGAGGCGGGGAATGTGATGGAGATCCTCTGTGAGTACGACCCGGACAGCCGGGGCGGCGACCCTGCCGACGGCCGGAAGGTGAAGGGGGCCACCATCCACTGGGTCAACGCCGCCGACGCGGCGGACGCAGAGGTGCGCCTGTATGACAATCTTTTTTCCGACGAGAACCCCGACGCCGCCGACAAGGATTTCCTGGAGTGCCTGAACCCACGTTCTCTGGAGATTCTCACCGGCTGCAAGGTGGAGGCCTCTCTGGCGGAGGCGAAGGCCCCGGCCAATTTCCAGTTTCTGCGGCAGGGCTATTTCTGCCTGGACAGCCGGGACAGCGCCCCGGGACACCTGGTGTTCAACCGCAGCGTCAGCCTGAAGGACAGCTTCAAGAAATAAGTCCGGATATTGAGGAACCGCCGGAGGGCTTGGCCCTCCGGCGGTTTTCGCTTAATCCGTGACGGTGGTGGTAACGACGCTGGTGTAGCTTTCCGCGGCAGCGGAGCTCTCCGCGGCCACGTGATACTCCGTGTCCCCATCCCTGGAAGACAGCTGAACTTCGCAGTCCTCCAGGGTGCCGGTGACAGTGACGTCCACATCCCGGCCGTCGGCGGTTTTCACGGTGGAGTTGTACGCGCCGTGTTCCTCAATCTCCTGGGTGATGTCGGTTTCCGTGCCGTCCACCGTCAGCATCAGCTTTCCGTCCCGGAGCTCCGCGTCCGCGAAGACGCCGGAGACCAGCACCTGATTTCCCTGATTGTCCTCCAGCATGAGCTGAGAGTCGTTCTGCCAGACGATGCGCAGGTTCTCAAACAGCGCGCCGTTGCTGGCGGCGTTGGCGGTGACCGCCAGGGCCACGGTGAGCATGGCGGCGATGGCCGCGGCTCTCAGGGCCCTCAGGGGCCGGCGGGTCTTCTTTTCATTCATGTCAGCAGTACGCATGATAACCTCCTGTTTTGCCTCGTCGGAGGCCCGGAGCCGGGAAAATGTCTCACGGTAAAGTTTCTCGTCAATCATAGGCTTCTGCCTCCTTCAGTTTTGTTTGCAGCTGTCCCCGGGCCCGCATCAGCCAGGTCTGAACGGTGGACGTGTTGGTCCCCAGCAGAGCGGCAGTCTCCTTGACGGGGTGGCCCTCGTAATAGTGGAGATATACCGCCGCCCGGTATTTGGGGGGCAGAGACATCACCTGCCGGAACAGCTCTGTCTGGGCGGGGCGGTCAAAGACCGCCGTCTCCCCCGCCTCCTCCAGAGGGCCGGTCCGCCTCCTCCAGGGGGAGCGGAGCAGCCGCCTGCATTCGTTCACGGCCACCCGGAGCAGCCAGTGCTTTTCATGGTCCGGGGTCTCAAAGGTTCTGGCTTCGGTATAGAGCTTCAGCAGGGCTTCCTGCATCACGTCCTCCGCGTCGGCCCGGTTTTTCAGATAACTGTATGCCAGCCGGAACACCGTGTCGGCATAGCGCTCCACCGCCGCCTGAAATGCCTGATCCGTCACACGCGCTTCACCTCGCTTGTTTTGGGCTTGGGTTGAAAGGCCTTTCTACAGGGAATATCCATCAGCGGGGCAAAAAATCTCAGCATCCTGAAAATTTGGGAAAAATTTTTCCGGCCATGTTTCAAAAAAGGAGCCCCTGAGGGCTCCTTTTTTGAAACATGGCCGCCTATCCCCAGAACTCCGGAAACAGCAGCTCGCTGCCGATTTTCACCGTCAGCAGAAGCAGCACAATGATGACGGTGGGCCGGACGATTCTGCTGCCGTTTTTAATAGCCAGCCCGGACCCCAGGTAGTGCCCGGCGATGGAGGCCACAGAGGCGGTGAGGCCCACCCCCAGAAACACATAGCCCGTTTTCAGCTGGACCGCCAGACTGCCCAGGTTGGAGGCCAGATTGATGACCTTCACGCCGCCGGCGGCGTGGCGGGTGTCCAGCCTGGCGGCCCGGATGAAGAGAATCATCAGGAAGGTCCCGGTGCCGGGGCCGTAATACCCATCGTAGCCGCCGATGAAAAAGGCGGCGGACCAAACGATGAGCTTCTGCCGGACGGGGTCGATGTCCCCCGGCTCGTCTGGCCAGTCGTGATTCCGGAGGGTGAGGAAGGCCACCGCCGGCAGGACCAGGAGCAGCATGTATTTCAGCACCGCGTCCGGCGTCCGGTGCTGGAGCCAGGTCCCCGCCGTGGACCCCGCCAGGGAAAAGGCGATGGAGGGACCGAAGAGGGGCCAGCTGACATAGCCGTTTTTGATGAACCGGGCGGTGGAGAACAGGGTGCCCAGACAGGCGGAAACCTTGTTGGTGCCCAGGGCGTAGGACGCCGGGAGATCACCGAAGGCAATCAGGTGAGTGGGGGCGGAGATGACGCCGCCGCCCCCGGCAATGGCGTCCATGAAGGACGCCAGAAACACCCCCAGGCAAATCAGCAGCACAACCCACAGAGGGAAGCCGTCCAGGGCGGCGGATGTGAGAAATTCCATGCGCGGTCCTCCCGGTTTTAAAATCTTTGAACAATGGGGGACGGCGTCCCCTAAGAGCCTGTTTAAAATCCGGCGGAGTGCCGGATTGGGGCAGATTTTTTTGTCGGGCAAGGCGGTTTGACGCAGGAATCCTGGCAGATTTCAAGTCAAACCAACGCAGCATCGGCGGAAAAAGATGCCCAGAGACGGCGTTTCGATGGATTTTAATCAGGCTCTTAGAGCCGCATCTGAAGGTCAAACAGCCGCTTGTTCAGCTCGTTCAGCGACTCCTGCGTCCTTCGCGCGCTGTAGTTTCTGTCCTCGATTTCCCACAGGCTCTGTTCGAAGGCGTCGAGATTTCTTGCAAGGTTCGCTTTCTTCCGGGCGTCCTTCCGCAGCTTGCGATACTCGGAAGCATTGCGCCGCAGGCCGTGTTTTCTGAGATACTGTTCCAGCTCTATGATTTTTGGCCACCGCTTTCCGTCTCTCCGGTAGCCCTTGAAGTCAAGCATGTAAATGACGAGGTAAATCAGGACGGCTAAAATCAGATATTGCATAACGCTGTCTCCTTTTCCACTGTTCTTTTGCGGCGGCTTCTCCAAAGCCTGTCCGCCGCCTTTGTGGGCATCATTATGGACGGAATCGCGGACGCTGTCAAGTGCCTCTTTCCTGGTCCCTCTTCCGCGAAT
Organism: uncultured Oscillibacter sp.; assembly: GCF_947654275.1. Taxonomy (GTDB): domain Bacteria; phylum Bacillota; class Clostridia; order Oscillospirales; family Oscillospiraceae; genus Oscillibacter. Next base: position 101,920 of record NZ_CANTJS010000003.1, read on the forward strand.
TTAAGAAAAGAGCGGTATGATCTCAGAAAATCGTTTACCTTTGCCGGCAGATTTGAAAATAGAAATGAGGAATATTTTTAGACCTAAGGGCTCATTTTGTTGGAAATGGACAAAAAACCGTCTATTTGCTGTTGAATTTGGAGGATTGCACTAAAACTGCCCTCGTTTTTTCGACAGGTCCATCCTTGACGGTATTTTCAGGAAGAAGTATAATGATAAAGAATAATTTGGAAGGAATGACAAAAAGCCTGCCGCGCCGCAGGGGCGCGGGGCGGAAAACAGCGCCGGGGAGGGCGCTGGAAATTGGCGGGCCGCTCGCCGCAAAAGCGGCGCGGCGCGGACAGATGGATTTCGGCGGGACGGCCCTCCGTTTCCCGGTTCTTCTGCCGGCCGGCTCTGCACGGAGGTTGACTTATGGCAAAAAACAATCCCACTGAACGGTTCCATTCCGGCGCTCTGACGGACGGCTGGCGGTACTTCGGCGCGCACCCCACGGAAAAGCGCGGCGTGAAGGGCTGGGGCTTCCGGGTCTGGGCGCCCCATGCCCAGATGGTATCTGTGGTCGGAGACTTCAACAACTGGAAGACCGGGGAACACCGCCTGGTCCGCAAGGGCGAGATCTGGGAGGGATTTATCCCCGGTTTGACGGAATACGCGGCCTATAAATATGCCGTGACCGGCGTGGACGGGGAGACCCGCCTGAAGGCGGACCCCTATGGCTTCCACAGCGAAACACGTCCGGACACCGCCAGCAAGCTCTATGATATCCAGGGCTTCAAGTGGACGGACGCGGCTTTTCAGGCCAAACAGGCCAAGCACCAGGTCTATGATTCCCCGCTGAATATCTACGAGGTCCATCTGGGCTCCTGGAAGAAGCGGGAAAACGGCGATTTCTACGATTACAAGGACCTTGCCGTGGAGCTGGGCGCCTATGTCAAAGAGATGGGCTATACCGCCATCGAGCTGATGCCGGTGCTGGAGCATCCCTTTGACGGGTCCTGGGGCTATCAGGCCACCGGCTGGTTCGCTCCCACGTCCCGGTACGGCACGCCCAAGGACTTCATGTGGTTCGTGAACCACATGCACAAAAACGGCATCGCCGTGATTCTGGACTGGGTGCCCTCTCATTTCTGCAAGGACGCCCACGGTCTCTATCAGTTTGACGGCGGCTGCTGCTATGAGTACAGCGACCCCAACAAATGGGAGCACGCCTCCTGGGGCACCCGGGTCTTTGACTACGGCCGCCCCGAGGTGAAGAGCTTCCTGTTCTCCTCCGCCCGGTTCTGGCTGGAGGAGTGCCACATCGACGGACTCCGGGTGGACGCCGTGGCCTCCATGCTCTATCTGGACTATGACCGCCAGGGCGGCGCGTGGAGCCCCAACAAATACGGCGGACACGAGAATCTGGAGGCCATCGACTTCCTCCGGGAGCTCAACACCATTGCCTTCGGCGTGAAGCCCGGCGTGATGATGATTGCCGAGGAATCCACCGCCTGGCCCATGGTCAGCCGTCCCGCCGACGTCGGCGGTCTGGGCTTCAACCTCAAGTGGAATATGGGCTGGATGAACGACATGTGCCACTACCTGAAGCTGGACCCCTTCTTCCGCCAGCACCATCATAAGGACATCACCTTCTCCATGATGTACGCCTTTTCGGAGAATTTTGTGCTGCCCATCTCCCACGACGAGGTGGTCCACATGAAGGGCTCCGTGGTGGGCAAGATGCCGGGAGACTATGAAAATCAGCTCCGCTGCACTCGGGGCTTCTACGCCTACCTTCTGGCCCACCCCGGCAAGAAGCTGCTCTTCATGGGCGCGGAGCTGGGCCAGTGGCACGAGTGGAACGACAAGGAGCAGCTGGACTGGTATCTGCTGGAGAACGACTCCAATCAGAAGCTCCACCGCTTCTTCAAGGATGCCAACGCCTTCTACAAAAAGGAACCCGCCCTCTGGGAGGTGGATTTCAGCTGGGAGGGCTTTGAGTGGCTGGTGGTGGACGACAACCACAACAACGTGGTGGTCTTCCTGCGGAAAGATAAAAAGGGCCGGGATATCCTCTGCGCGGTGAACTTCTCCCCCAATACTTACGAGGGTTACCGCCTGGGCGTTCCCGCCCACCGCCAGTACCGCCCGATTTTCAATACCGACGCGGCGGTCTACGGCGGCGACGGCTTCGGTGATGAGGAGCCCGTGACGGTGGAGGCAGTGGAGTCCCACGGCAGGGATCAGTCCGTCGCCATTAAGATTCCCGCCTTCGGCGCGGTGTTCCTCCGGGGTGAGGGAACCCTTCCCAAGCCCAGAAAATCGAAAAAGGCCGCGGAGACCGAAGCGGAGGAGAGCGAGACGGCCAAGGCGTCCGTAGGCCAAAAGGCGGCCCAGGTCCTGAAATCCATCCGGAGCCCCAAGGCCGCCAGGGCCGGGGAGACTGAAAAGGTCGAGAAGGTCGAAAAGGTCGAAAAGGTCGAGAAAGCCGGGGAGAGCAGGGACGCCGGAGAGGCCGGGCCCGCCAAAAGAAGGGGCCGGAAGCCCAAGGCGGAACAGGAATCCCCCCTGGAGCAGAGCACGTCGGCCGTGAAAAAAAGAGGAAGGAAACCCAAGGCAGAGAAGAAGGAAGAGGAAGGGAAGGAAGGCGCGAGAGAGAAGGAGAGCGCGCGAGAAAAGGAGAGTCCCAAGGCGATCAAGTCCAGAGTGAAAAAAAGCTGAAGCGAACAGATCGAGGCGAAAAAACAGTCAAAGGAGCGAAAACATGAAGAAAGAATGTGTGGCCATGCTGCTGGCCGGAGGACAGGGCAGCCGTCTGTACGTCCTCACCGGAGACATGGCAAAGCCCGCCGTACCCTTCGGCGGCAAGTACCGCATCATTGACTTTCCCCTGTCCAACTGCACCAACTCCGGCATCGACACGGTGGGCGTGCTGACCCAGTACCGCCCCCTGGAGCTGAACGGCTATATCGGCAGCGGCCAGCCCTGGGACCTGGACGGGTCCAGCGGCGGCGTCCACATTCTGCCCCCCTATCAGGGCAGCAAGGGCGGCACCTGGTACAAGGGCACGGCCAACGCCATCTACCAGAATATCGGCTTTATCGACATGTATGACCCGGAGTATGTGGTGATTCTCTCCGGCGACCACATCTACAAGATGGACTATTCCAAGATGGTGGCCCGCCATAAGGAGGCCAATGCCGCCTGCACCATCTCCGTGATGGAGGTGCCCTGGGCCGAGGCGCCCCGCTTCGGCATCATGAGCGTGAACGACGACGACATGATTACCGAGTTCGCGGAAAAACCCAAGGAGCCCAAGAGCAATCTGGCCTCCATGGGCATCTACGTCTTTTCCTGGAAGGCCCTGCGCCAGTACCTCACCGAGGACGAGGCGGACCCCGGTTCCGAGAACGATTTCGGCAAAAACATCATTCCCAATATGCTGAACAATCAGGAGCGGATGGCCGCCTACCGGTTTGACGGCTATTGGAAGGACGTGGGCACCCTGGAATCCCTGTGGGACGCCAACATGGATATGCTGGCGCCTGAGTCCGGCCTGGACCTGCGGGACCAGTCCTGGCCCATCTATGCCCGGTCCGTCAGCGCGCCGCCGGCCTTCCTGGGCGCGGGGTCCAGAGTGACCCACAGCGCCATGAACCGGGGCAGCGTTCTGGAGGGAACTGTGGAGAATTCCGTGCTCTCCCCCAATGTGACGGTGGGCGAGGGCGCCGCGGTCCGCTATTCCGTCCTCTTCCCCGGCGTGGTTGTGGAGCCGGGCGCGGTGGTGGAATACGCCATCCTGGGTGAGAATTGCAGAATCGGCAGAGACTGCCACGTGGGCGGCACGCCGGAGAACACGCCTGAGGGCTGGGGGCTGACGGTTCTGGCGCCTCAGTGCGAGCTGCCCGAGGGCAGAGCGGTCAAGGCCGGCATCATGCTGAACAGCAAAGGTGAGGAGGTGTCCAAATGAAAGGACTGCATGGAATCATTTTCGCCTATGAGCGCCGCGGGGACCTTCAGGAGCTGGGCTCCATCCGCTCCTCCGCCTCCATCCCCTTCGGCGGGCGGTTCCGGGCGGTGGACTTCGCCCTGTCCAACCTGGTGAACGCCGGGGCCACCGACGTGGGCATCATTCTCCATGGGCATTATCAGAGCCTGCTGGACCATCTGGGCACCGGCAAGGACTGGGATCTCTCCCGCAAGCGCGGCGGCCTGCGGCTGCTGCCCCCCTTCAACTACAGAGGCGACTGGGGCGCTATGCCCTATCGGGGCCATATCGAGGCCATGACCGCGGTGCGCAGCTATCTGGAGGGCATCCGCCAGGACTATGTGGTGATGATGGACGGCGACCTGGTGGCGAACCTGCCCGTACAGGAGATTTATGAGAGCCACGTGAAGTCCGGTGCGGACATCACGGTGGTCTGCGCCAACGACAGCTTCATGACCGAGGACGGGACCTATTTCCAGGTGGGCGAGGGCGGCCGGATTACGGAGGTCTTCATCCATCCCCATACCCCCAGGGGCCTCCGGGGCCTGGGCACCTACATCGTGTCCAAGAAGCTGCTGCTGGAGCTGGTGGACGACTGCGCCGCCAAGGATCAGATCAGCTGGCGCGCCGACGTGCTCCAGGCCCGGCGGGACACGCTGAAGATTCAGAGCTACATCTGGAAGGGCTATGCCGCGCAGATCCGCTCCGTGCAGGAGTATTATGACCGCAGCATGCAGCTGCTGGACCCCGCCATCCGTGCGGACCTCTTCAACGCCCGCCGGCCCATCCGGGCCAAGAACGCCGACCTCAGCTCCACCTATGTGGGCGCGGACGGACGGTGCGTTAACTCCCTGTTCGGAGACGGCTGCTCCATCGAGGGCGTGGTGGAGAATTCCATCCTCTTCCCCGGCGTGACGGTGGAGAGCGGCGCGGTGGTGCGCAACTGCGTGATTTTCAAGGAATGCGTCATCCGCAAGGATGCTCAGCTGAGCTATATCATTGCCGACAAGGACGTGGAGGTCCTGGAGGGACGCACCTTAATGGGCCATGCCACCTATCCCATCGTCCTCTCCAAGGGCAGTAAGGTGTAATTTCAATAAAAGGGGGGCGGCCTCGTCCCCCTTTTCTGATTGAAAGGCCGGATTGACCCGGCCTCCATGATTTGGTATAATATAGGAATCACCGCACTGACAACGTTCCCTGACTGTTTGACAAGCCCGGTTTTTCCAGGGGTTGCCCGGGGCCGGGGGAGCTGTAAAAAGGAGTTAAGTGTATGAAAATTCTGTATGTGACCAGCGAAGCCGTTCCCTTCTGCAAAACCGGCGGGCTTGCGGATGTGGCGGGTTCCCTGCCTCCCGCCCTGGCGGAACAGGGCGCCGAGGTGGCTGTGATCCTGCCTCTGTACGACCGGGTCCGCGCCCGGTTCGGCGACAAGCTGAAATTCGAGTGCTATGATTACGTGGACATGGCCTGGCGGCACAGCTACTGCGGCCTGTTCTCTCTGGAGCAGGACGGCGTGACCTGGTATTTCCTGGACAATGAGCAGTACTTCAACCGGGGCGCGCTCTATGGCCAGGCCGACGACGGCGAGCGCTTCGGCTTCTTCTCCCGGGCCGTGGTCCGGATGCTGGACCACCTCAAATTCTGGCCCGAGGTGATTCACTGCAACGATTGGCAGTCCGCCCTGGTGCCTATCTACCTGAAGGACGACGGCGTTCGGGAAGACCGCTACCGCTCCATCCGGACGGTGCTGACCATTCATAACATCGAGTATCAGGGCCGCTACAATCCCTTTGTCCTGGGGGACCTCTTCGGTCTGGATCACGGCTGGGCCGATGACGGCACCATCCTGATGGACGGGGATGTGAACCTGCTCAAGGGCGCCATCCTCTGTTCCGACGCGGTGAACGCCGTGTCTCCCACCTATGCCAATGAGCTGAAAATGCCCTTCTTTGCCCACCGCATGGAAAGCATTATGCGCCGGTGCTCCAACAAGCTCTATGGCGTGCTCAACGGCATTGATATGAAGCTCTATGACCCCAGAACCGACGGACACATCAAAAAGAACTTCTCTGCCGAGGATATGACCGGCAAGGACGAGTGCAAGGCCGAGCTCCAGAGGATGACGGGCCTGCGGCAGGAGCCCCACACGCCCATCGTGGCCATTGTCAGCCGTCTGGTGTCCCACAAGGGCCTGGACCTGATCTGCGAGGTGCTCCACGATATGATGGAGCTGCCCATTCAGATGGTGGTTCTGGGCACCGGCGACCAGCGCTATGAGGAGTTCTTCCACTGGGCCGCCCAGCAGTATCCCGGCCGGATGTCCGTGAACCTGGACTATAACGAGGCGCTGTCCATGTCCATCTATGCCGGCGCGGACCTGTTCCTGATGCCCTCCAAGAGCGAGCCCTGCGGCCTGAGCCAGATGATCGCCATGCGCTACGGCACGGTGCCCATCGTCCGGGAGACCGGCGGCCTGCGGGACACCGTTCAGCCCTGCGAGTCCTGGCGGGACGCCGGCAACGGCTTCTCCTTCGCCAACTACTCCAGCGGCGACATGCTCCACGTCATCCGGGAAGCCGTCTATCTCTACAAGGATTATCCCGACGTCTTCGGCCGTCTGCGCCAGCGTGCCATGTCCGGGGACTTCAGCTGGGCCAGAAGCGCCCGGGAATATCTGCGGATTTATTCCACCATCACCGGCATTGAGTGGCCCGTCCGGAAGGACACGGTCCGGGTGGACACCGCCCGGGGCGAGGAGGAAGCCCACCCTTTTGAGGAGGCCCCGGCCCCTGTAGAGGCCGCGCCCGTGGAGGAGACTCCCGTGGAGACCGCTCCCGTGGAAGAGACTCCTGTGGAGACCGCCCCCGTGGAAGAGACTCCTGTGGAGACCGCTCCCGTGGAAGAGACTCCTGTGGAGACCGCCCCCGTGGAAGAAGCCCCTGTAGAGACCGCCCCCGTGGAAGAGACTCCTGTGGAGACTGCCCCCGTGGAAGAGACTCCTGTGGAGACCGCTCCCGCGGAAGAAGCTCCCATAGAGACCGCTCCTGTGGAAGAAGCTCCCAAAAAGACCCGCAAGACCGCCAAATCCGCGGCGAAATCCGGGGAAAAGGCTTCCAAAAAGACCGGGAAAACCGGCGCAAAGTCCGCGAAGAAAGGAACCGCCAAGAAAAAAGCGGCGGAATAAGGTAGACGAATGAGTACAGCATTTACGACGAAGACGCTGGAAGAGGCGCTGAACGCCAAGCTGATGACCAACTTCGGCAAAGCGCCGGAGGAGGCCACCGACGGCGAGATGATGCGGGCCAGTGCGCTGGTCCTGCGGGACGTGATGGCTCTGCGGGAGGTGGAGACCCGGAAAAAGACCCGCCAGAACAAGAAAAAGCAGGTCCATTACCTGTCCATGGAATTCCTGATGGGCCGGAGCCTGATGAAGAACGCCTATAACCTGGGGGTCCTGCCCCAGCTGAAGGAAGCACTGGAGCATCTGGGGTTCAAGTCTGGAGACATCTTTGAGATGGAGCCTGACGCCGCCCTGGGCAACGGCGGTCTGGGCCGTCTGGCCGCCTGTTATCTGGATTCCATGACCACACTGGAGATTCCCGCCACCGGCTATTCCATCTGCTATGAGCTGGGACTGTTCAAGCAGAAGATTGTGGAGGGCCAGCAGGTGGAGCTTCCCGACCACTGGAAGGACCTGGGCGCCGCCTGGCTGCTGCCCAAGCCCGCCGAGGCACAGCAGGTCTCCTTTGGCGGCACCATTCGGGAGTTCTGGGCCGACGGCTACCTCCACACCGTCAACGAAAACGCCACCACCGTGCTGGCGGTGCCCTATGACATGGAGATTGCCGGCTACGGCACCGACCATGTGAACGTCCTGCGTCTGTGGGACGCCCGGCCCACCAAGGCTATGGATATGAGCCTCTTCGGCCGGGGCGAGTACCTGAAGGCTGCCGAGGAACAGGCCATGGCCGAGGCCATTGCCAAGGTTCTCTATCCCGAGGACAACCACATGGAGGGCAAGTCCCTCCGGCTGAAACAGCAGTATTTCTTTGTCTCCGCCACCATCCAGTCCATCACCGCCAAGCATCTGGATACCTATGGAACACTGAAAAACTTCCATGAGAAAAACGTCATCCAGATCAACGACACCCATCCCACTCTGGTGATTCCGGAGCTGATGCGGATTCTCATTGACGATACGGGCATGGACTGGGACGAGGCCTGGAGCATCACCACGCAGTCCGTGGCCTATACCAACCACACCGTTCTGGCCGAGGCGCTGGAGCGCTGGCCTCAGACCCTGATGGAGCGCCGCCTGCCCCGGATTTACCAGATTATCCAGGAGATTTCCGCCCGCTGGCAGAAAAAGGTCGAGGCCTATTACCACGACCCCGGCAAAACCCAGAACATGGCCATTATCTGGGACGGCGAGGTGCGGATGGCCAACCTCTGCATTGCCGGCGGCATGGCGGTCAACGGCGTCAGCGGCCTGCACTCCGACATTCTGAAGCAGGACGTGTTTAAAAACGCCTATCAGATGGAGCCCTGGAAGTTCCAGAACGTGACCAACGGCATCGATCACCGCCGCTGGCTCAGCGAGATCAACCCCGGTTTGGACGGACTCATCAAGGAGCTGACCGGCGGCGACGCCTACCTCTCCGACGCCTCCGTTCTCCAGAAGCTGGACGCCTACGCCGACGACAAGACCGTGCTGAAGCGGCTGGCGGAAATCAAATATGAGAACAAGAAGGCCTTTGTGGCCCACGCCAAGAAGAGCCGGGGCGTGATTCTGAACCCCGACGCCATTTTCGATGTGCAGTCCAAGCGTCTCCACGAGTACAAGCGGCAGCTGCTGAACGTGCTGCACATCATCGCCCTGTATCAGCGTCTCCAGGACGAACCCGGCTTCATTCAGCAGCCCCGGGCCTTCCTCTTCGGAGCCAAGGCCGCTCCGGGCTATGAGGTGGCCAAGCGGATCATCCGCCTCATCAACTCCCTGGCGGACCAGATTGCCCATGACCCCATCTGCAAGGACAAACTTCAGGTGGTGTTCCTGGAGAACTACCGGGTGTCCCTGGCGGAGATTCTGATGCCCGCCAGCGAGGTCAGCCAGCAGATTTCCACGGCCGGAAAGGAAGCCAGCGGTACCGGCAATATGAAGTTCATGATGAACGGAGCGCTGACCATCGGCACCCTGGACGGTGCCAACGTGGAAATGCACAGTGTTCTGGGAGACGAAAACATGTTCCTCTTCGGCCTCCATGCCGACGAGGTGCAGCAGCTGAAGCGGGAGGGCTATGTGCCCCAGCGCTACTACAACAAGGACGCACGGCTCCGCCGGGCCATGGATGCCCTGCGCACCGGGTTCCGGGACGGCGTCCGTTACGAAGACCTGTATCAGCGCCTGCTTCAGGGAATGGGCGGCAGTCCTGCCGACGAATATCTGCTGCTGGCGGATTTCGAGAGCTACTGCGATGCTGAGCGGAAGATGGTGGAAACCTATGCGGATCCCGAACAGTGGAACCGCATGAGCCTGCACAACATTGCCCGCAGCGGCATCTTTGCCGCCGACCGCTCCATTGCGGAGTACGCGGACAATATCTGGCACGTGCCCCACCGTTAAGGCGGCTGCCGGCCGGAAAACAGTATATCAATAGCAAAATCAAAAGAGCCTTCCGCGAAAGCGGAAGGCTTCTTTTTGCGCCGTGTCCGGGACCGCGGGAAGTGCGTGGAACGTCAGCGCGCCAGATAGGCCAGGATATCGAAGTCCAGCAGGGGCGTGTCCCGCCTGAGATAGAGCGGATGGTGGGGGTGGCCGGATTTCAGTGGGGGCCCCGCCGTAAACCAGCGGGCTCCAACGGCCTGCCCGTCAGCGGCGAAGTCCCGCATGCAGTCCATGAGATAGTCCCGCTTTTCGATGATGTTCCCCCAGGCGGCCCAGACGGCGGGGCGCTCCGACAGGGACAGCAGATAGCGGAAGGCCTTCCGGTTTTCCCCGTGGAGGTCTTGGTTCAGGGTCCGTTCCATATCGTCGGGCCGGGTGGCCCGCTGGGCGTAGACATTGAACATCAGGAAGCTGTCGTAGCCGTTGGCCAGGGCGATGCGCTGGGCGGACTGGAGGGTGGGGTCCAGGGCGTCCGGCGCGGCGGTGGAGGGATTGATGCCCACGCAGATCAGGGGCTTTCTCCCGCGGGTGCCCAGAATGTAACGGTATTCCGAATAGGTGTTGGGGACATAGAGCCAGCGGGCGGCGTCGTAATCCGGAGAGGGGAGCAGGGCGGCCTCCAGAGCGGGCTGAAAGCGCTCCAGCTCCAGGGCGGCGGTGGGACCTTGGGGAATGTGGGGCATGGGAAACCTCCTTCGTTTCAATTAGGAATGAGGAATTAGGAATGAGGAATTAGGAATGAGGAATTAGGAATGAG
>NZ_CANTJS010000004.1 GCF_947654275.1 uncultured Oscillibacter sp.
TCGCCTGCCGTTCTTCGCCTGCCGTTCTTCGCCTGCCGTTCTTCGCCTGCCGTTCCCTCGCCTGCCGTTCTTCGCCTGCCGTTCCCTCGCCTGCCGTTCTTCCTGCTCCGGGTTTTGCGCGGCGTCCCGGCAAAGGCCGCCGGTGCACGCATGGTTTGTCTCTCCGGCGCATAGAGTCTGTCAGGTGATGTGTTGTGAAGGCTGCAAAAAAACGCCGGCGAACCGACGCCTGTCTGGTTCTCTGCGGTGTACTGATCTGGTTTCTGGCGGACGCGGACCGGGTCCGTAGGGCGGCGGCAGAGGCCCTGATTCTCTGCGGCTCCTCGGTGATACCGGCTCTGTTCCCCTTTCTGGCGGTGTCCGCCCTGCTGATTTCCCTGGGCTTCGGGGACTGGGTCTCTCCCCATCTGGCGGGGCTGATGGCCCTGTTCCGTCTGCCGGGCAGCGCCGGGTCCGCCCTGCTGCTGGGTCTGGTAGGGGGCTATCCCATTGGGGCGAGGACGGCGGCGGACCTCTATGAAAAGGGCCTGCTGACCTCCGGAGAGGCGGAACGGCTGCTGTCCTTCTGCAACAACTCCAACCCGGTGTTCCTGGTCAGCGTCCTGGGGGCCGGGGTCTTCGGCAGCGTCCGCGCCGGGATTTACCTGTGGCTCATTCACATTCTTTCCGCTCTTCTGGCGGGTCTGTTTTTCCGGGGAAAGCGGAAACAGACTGCCCCCCAGCGGGTGACAAGGAGAACCCCCTGCCAGGAGCTCCCTTCCCTCCCGACCGCCCTTGTGAGGGCGGTTCAAGGCAGCGCCCTGTCCATGCTGTCGGTCTGTGCCTTTGTGGTGCTGTTCTATGTGCTGGCCCAGCCTCTCGGCGGGCTGGGCGGAGGTCTGGGCCCGGCCCTGGTGGGTCTGACGGAGCTGTTCTCCCTGACGCCGATGCTGACGCCCTCGTATTCCGGCTTCATTCTGGCCTCCGGCTGTGCCGGCTGGGGCGGACTGTCGGTGCTCTGTCAGACGGCGGCGGTGCTGGACGGCAGCGGTCTCAGACTCCGGAACTGCGTCCTGGGCAAGGCCTTGCAGGGGGCGCTTGCCGCCCTGCTGGCGGCGCTGGTTCAGAGGTTTTTGCTGTGATGGATAGAACAATCTGTTGTTTTTTGGCGAATTGATACGAATTGTATTCGGTTTCTGTTTCAGGCCCAGTCCCGGAACGCGGGGCGGCACAGAGGCCGCCCCCTGCACGTCGCCGCCGGAAAACCGCCCTGTAGGGGCCGGGCTCTGTCCCGGCCCGTTTTTCATTGACAACCTGGCCCCTTTCTCATCGGCGACCCGTTTCCCATTCCCGGTCCAGTCCCGGAACGCGGGGCGGCACAGAGGCCGCCCCCTGCACGTCGCCGCCGGAAAGCCCCTCAGTCTGTTCTGAGCCAGAACGCGGGACGAACACAGCTGTCTGTCTCTTCCACGCCCTGCGCCGCCCGTTCAATGTATCCGTCAAAATTGACACAGCTGATGAAATCGTACGCCCCCTCTTCCCTGTCACGAAAATCCCCATAGTACCGCAGCCACCAGCAGCCCCTGTTCTGCTCCTCGCAGTCCTCGTCCATAAACCACGCCCCCTGGGACCGCGCATAAGCGGTCGTCAGCGCTCCACGCTCTTCATAATCCACATAGTCCTCCGCTTCATCGTCAAATAACGCTTCCACTTCCTCTGTGCTTAACAGAAACATATAATCCTGCGTATTTCCGGCCGGGTTTTCCACCGTGGAAAGGAGAATTTTCTCCCGCTCCTCTGCCGAAAAAGCCTGCATGAGAAAATCATGGTTCAGCCAGCTTCTCAGTGCGCAGTCCCGCCATGTGACCCGTTCGGAACGCGTATGATATGGCTTGCAGTCCAGCAGGTACCTGCTCACGCAGAGGCAGCGGCCCTCTTCCTCCTTCAGAACAATCCACTCCACCGGCTCCTTTTTCATCCCGCTGTTCTGCGGGTATGCGCCTGCCACCACGGTTTTTTGATACATAGCTTCTCCCTTTCTCACCGCAAGCGCCGGCCCTCCCGGTACGGCGGGCGTCACGCGGCGCTTTTTCATCAAAAGAAAGACCCCCGGCACTGGCCGGAGGCCTCTCCATTTTGTATGGTTTTGAATTTTTTCTACAAGATGTATTTACCGCTGTCCCTTGTCGTAGGGAATGCCCTCTGCCTTGGGCGCCCGGGACTTCTGAGAGGTGAAGGCCAGGACCACCAGGGAGATGATATAAGGCAGCATATTGTAGACAGCGGCCGGCAGCTCCAGGCTTTTCAGGAAGTCAAAGCCGGTATACACGTTGCCCAGGGCCCGGCAGAAGCCGAAGAGCAGCGCCGCCAGGGCGATGCGGGTGGGCTTCCACTGGCCGAAAATCATAACCGCCAGGGCCAGGAAGCCGAAGCCCGCCACACCGTTCTCGAATTTCCACTCGCTGACGCCGGCGGTGATGTACACAATGCCGCCCAGGCCCCCCAGCATGCCGGAAATCAGCACGCCGGCATAGCGCATTTTATAGACGTTGATGCCCACGCTGTCCGCCGCCTGGGGATGCTCGCCGCAGGCCATGAGCCGCAGGCCGAAGCGGGTCTTGTACAAGGAGACATAGGAGCCGATGAGGGCCAGCAGGGCCAGCAGCATGAACCAGTTGAACTCGAAGCCCCCCAGGTTCACAATGAAGGCCTTTTTGGCGTTGATATACTGGATGGTAGAGGATACATTGTCCACATTCTCGGCGGTGTTCATGGCCTTGACAAACACTGTGGCCGCCGCGGTGCCCAGCAGGTTCATGGCGGTGCCCACCAGGGTCTGATCCGCCTTGAAGTTCACGGCGGCCACCGCCAGCAGCAGGGAGTACAGCATCCCCAGCAGAACCGCCGCCAGCACCACCAGAACAATCATGACAAAGGCGGAGGTGCTGTCCGGCAGGAACTTCATCATCAGCGCGCCGCCCAGCGCACCCATGACCATGATGCCCTCCAGGCCGATGTTGATGACGCCGGAGTGCTCGGAGAAGCAGCCGCCCAGCGCCACCAGCAGAAGGACGGAGGCGAAAATCAGCATATATTGCAGCAGCAAAATCATTTCCCGCCGCCTCCTTTCTTCTCATCCCGGCGGTTCAGCCACCGGTTCAGAGCCACCTTGAAGAACAGCACGAAGCCGCAGAGATAGATAATCAGGGCGGAGATAAAGTCGGAAATCTGGGCGGAATACATGGTTTTGTCCACATAAGCGCCGCCGTTGGTGATGTGCTGGATAAAGTAGGAGGAGAAGATGGAGCCAATGGGGCTCAGCCCGCCCAGGAAGGCGGCGGCGATGCCGTTGAAGCCCATGGCGGGGACGGCGGACTGGGTGCACTGCCACTGCTCGAACCCGGTGAGGAAGAGCATGGCCGCACCCATGCCGGCCAGCGCCCCGGCGATGGCCATGGTGAGAATCAGGTTTTTCTTCTCCCGCATGCCGCAGTATTTGGCGGCAAACTTGTTGCAGCCGGTGGCCTTCAGCTCATAGCCCAGCTTCGTCTTCTCCAGCAGCACCCAGACCAGAACCGCCGCAATGACGGACAAGGGCACCGCAATGGTCACATACTGGTTTTTGCTGAACAGACCCCCCAGACCCAGAGAGGGCAGGATCGCCTCGGGGCTGGTGCTGGACAGGGTGTAGGTATAGGGGCTGGTCTCCTCCTTGACCTTTGTCAGGAGGGTGTTCACGGAATAGAGGCTGATCCAGTTCAGCATGATGCAGGAGATGACCTCGTTGACGTTGCAGCAGGCCTTCAGCACGCCGGAGACAGCCCCCAGCAGCGCCCCGGCCAGGACGGCCGCCATGAGGCAGAGATACCAGGGCAGATGCAGCCCCAGGGCACAGTAGAGACAGGCTCCGGCCCCCACCACGTACTGCCCCGCCGCGCCGATGTTGAACAGGCCCACCTTATAGGCGAAGAGAATCGACAGGCTGCACATCAGCAGCGGCGCGGTCTTCACCAGGGTGCTGCCCAGATATTTCAGCTGAGCGGTGGTCCGGGAATAGGTCATGAAGTTCTTGACAATGGTCAGAATGGCCTCGCCGGCTCCGGCGGGATTGATAAGCAGCAGGGCAATGTAGCCAAGCAGCAGTCCGATCAGGATGCACAGCAGGGAGGCCAGCAGGGACTGCACCGCGCCGTTGCGCAGCAGAGGCGATTTCTCCTTTTTCATGACGCCGCCCCCTCTCTCTTCGCGCCGGCCATGTACAGGCCCAGCTCCTCCACGGTGACCTTCTTCGGGTCAAACTCACCGACAATCTCCCCCTCGTACATCACGAGGATACGGTCGGACACGTTCATGACCTCGTCCAGCTCCAGGCTCACCAGCAGCACGCCCTTCCCGGCGTCCCGCTGGGCCACAATCTGTTTATGGATGTACTCAATGGCTCCCACGTCCAGACCCCGGGTGGGCTGGACCGCAATCAGCAGCTCCGGGTCCTTGTCAATCTCCCGGGCAATGATGGCCTTCTGCTGGTTGCCGCCGGACATGCTCCGGGCGGGGGTGACGGGGCCCTGGCCGGAACGGACGTCGTACTGCTCAATGAGGCCCACGGCGTACTCCCGAATGGCCCGCCTCTTCAGGAAGCCGGCGGGCGTGACAAAATGATGCTCGAAATAGCGTTGGAGCACCATATTGTCCTCCAGCGTGTAGTCCAGCACCAGACCGTGTTTATGCCGGTCCTCGGGAATGTGGCTCATGCCGGAAACAGCGCGCTTGCGGATGGGGGCATGGGTGATATCCTGGCCGTTCAGGGTCAGGGTCCCCGCCTTCAGGGGCTCCAGGCCGGTGAGGCCGTAGACCAGCTCGGTCTGTCCGTTGCCGTCGATGCCGGCGATGCAGACAATCTCGCCCCGGCGGACCTGGAAGGAGACGCCTTTCACCGCGTTGTTGTTGTGCCGCTTTGAGGCGACGGTCATGCCCTTTACGTCCAGAACGACCTCGCCGGGTCTGGCGGGGGCCTTCTCGACGGCAAAGCTCACGTCCCGGCCCACCATCATGCGGCTCAGCTCCTCCTGGCTGGTCTCCGCAATGCTGACGGTGCCGATGTACTTCCCTTTCCGCAGCACGGAACAGCGGTTGGCCACGGCCATGATCTCGCCCAGCTTGTGGGAGATGAAGAGAATGCTCTTCCCCTCGGCGGAGAGGTTCCGCATAATCTGCATCAGCTCGTCAATCTCCTGGGGAGTCAGCACGGCGGTGGGCTCGTCGAAAATCAGGATCTCGTTCTCCCGGTACAGCATTTTCAGAATCTCCGTGCGCTGCTGCATGCCCACGGTGATGTCCTCCACCAGGGCGTCCGGGTCCACCCTGAGCCCGTACTTCTCCGACAGGGCCAGCACCTTTTCCCGGGCCTCGGCCTTCTGGAGGAAGCCGTGCTTACAGGGCTCCACGCCCATGATGATGTTGTCCAGAACGGTGAAGCACTCCACGAGCTTGAAATGCTGGTGCACCATGCCGATGCCCAGGGCGTTGGCATCGTTGGGGTCCCTGATGGAAACCGGCTGCCCGTTCTTTCTGATGGAGCCCTCCTCCGGCTGGTACAGGCCGAAGAGCACGCTCATCAGCGTGGATTTTCCGGCGCCGTTTTCGCCTAAAAGGGCGTGAATTTCGCCTTTTTTAAGCTGCAATGTGATATTGTCGTTGGCCACGATGCCCGGAAAGCGCTTGGTGATGTTCAGCATCTCGATGGCATAGTTCTCTTCCAATGTCACGACCTCCCCCTTCTTCACAGACACTTCAAACCGTCGTCACAGTTCGTTCATATTGTATTGTACTATATTCCGCCGCATATTTCAAAGGATATTTGCAATTTTCCACAAAATTTCCTGCCGTGCCTTTGCCGGGGCGGAACATTTTGCGGAACCGGGACCGCATAAAGCGCAAAAGAGGACGGGCAAGGCCCGTCCTCTCCGGTGTGCAGGGAAATTTACTTGATATTTCCGTACTCGTTCACAGTGGTGTTGGCCAGGGTGGGCATGGCGGTAATGTCGTCGGAGACGGTGATCTTTCCGTCGAACATATCCTTCACCAGGGCCTTATAGTCGTCCTGAGTGAAGCCGTCGGCCCACTGGGTGGTCTCCATGGGGAGCAGGACATAGTTGGCGTCGGGGTCGTCGCCGGACACCAGGCCCAGGGTCTCGGCCTTGCCGCCGTAGTTGGCGAAGTTGCCGGCGGCCACCTCGTCCAGCATGTGGGTAACGGTGGCCGCCAGGCCCTTCATGGCGGAGGTAACCGTCAGGCCCTCGCCGTAACCGCCGTCGATCTGGGCGGACTGGTCCACGTCCACGCCGATGACCTTGGCGCCGTCAACCTTGGCAGCCGCCTCAGCGGCAGAGGCGTAGATGCCGCCGCCGCAGGCAAAGACGCACTCCACTTTCAGGGTCTGATACCAGTTGTCCATATAAGCGGTAATATCGGGGTCTCCACTGAACTGGTTGCCATAGACATATTCCACAACAGGCTTCACGCCCAGCTCACCGGCGGCGGCGTCCACGCCTTGGAGGAAGCCATAGCCAAAGCGCTGCACGGCGGGAACAGCCATGCCGCCCAGATAGCCCAGGTGGGTATAGCCCAGCTTCACAGCGGCCACGCCGGCCATGTAGCCGGACAGCTCTTCCTGGTACACGGCGCAGTAGGTGTTGGCGGGCACGGTGCCCACGTCGCCCTCGGCCACGTCCAGAGCGATGAAGTTCACATCGGGATAGGTGTCGGCCACCTCGGTGATGGTCTCGGCAAAGGCGAAGCCGGGCATGACGATGGTGTTGTAGCCCTCATCAATAGCGGCCTCCACCATGGCCACGCGCTCGGCGGTGGAGTCACCGACGGGCTTGAAGTAGGTGAAGGGCACACCCTTGGACTCACACCAGGCCTTGCTTGCCTCATAGGTGGTCTGGTTAAAGGACTGGTCGGTGATGTCGCCATAGTCGGTAATCATGGCAACCATCATGTCGCTTTCGCCGCCGCCGGCAGGCTCCTGCTGGGCGTCGCCGGCGGGCTCCTGCTGGGCATCGCCGGCAGGCTCCTGCTGGGTGTCTCCGCCGGAATTGCCGCCGCAGGCGGCCAGGGACAGGCAAAGGACCAATGCCAGCATCATCGCAAGAAACTTCTTCATTGGAATCAACCTTCCTTCTGATTTGACTCTCGCAGGGGCGCGGGGCGCTCCTGCAAGGACGGGCCTATTATATCAACTCTTTCAGGCAATTTCAACCAGATTCACGGATTGTTTTCCCTTTGGCCTCAATTTTGTAAACTTTGCCCAGCCGCCAGACAGGGGGCTTTTCCGCTTCCTCGGCCCCCGGACCGGCTGCGCGCCAGGGGATTCAGGGCGGTCCGGGTGCTTTCCCGGCATCGCGGAGGCAAACCGGAAGCGAAGCGGAAACAAAAAACTCAGCTCCGGCGGGCCATTTCCACGGCGGTCTCCAGGGCAATCTCCATCATCTGGGTGAAGCTGGTCTGCCGGTCCGCCGGGGGCAGGGCCTCGCCGGTGACCAGACTGTCGGAGATGGTGCAGATAGCCAGGGCCCGTTTTCCGGCCTCGGCGGCGTTTAAGTACAGGGCGGCGGACTCCATCTCAATGGCCAGAACGCCCATGTCCCCCCATTTCAGGGTATCCCCGGCCTTGTTGTAGAACACGTCGGAGCTGAGCAGGTTCCCCACCACCGGAGCCGCGCCCAGGCGGCGGGCCGCCTCCACGGCGGTTTCCAGCAGCTCGAAATCCGCGATGGGGGCAAACTGGCCGGAGAGGCCGAACTGATGGGCATAGCGGGAATCGGTGCAGGAGCCCTGACCCATCACCACGTCCCGCAGCTTCAGCCTGGGGGAGATGGCCCCGGCGCTGCCCACCCGGATGATGTTGTCCACATCATAGAAGTGGAACAGCTCGTGTGAGTAGATGCCGATGCTGGGCATTCCCATGCCGGAGGCCATGACGGACACCGGCGTGCCGCGGTAGGTCCCGGTATAGCCCTGGACGCCCCGGACGTTGTTCACCAGCCTGGCGTCTTCCAGAAAGGTCTCCGCGATGAATTTCGCCCGGAGGGGATCGCCGGGCATCAGTACGGTTTTGGCGAAATCGCCCTTGACAGCTTCGTTATGCGGCGTTCCCATGCTTCATCCCTCCATGGCCTTCACGGCCTTGACCACCCGGCTGGTCCCCAATCTGGAGGCCCCCAGGCTGATAAAATCCTCAGCGTCCTTCAAATCGGAAATGCCTCCGGCGGCTTTGATCTTCACGCCGGGGCCCACGTGTTTGGCGAAGAGAGCCACGTCCTCCTGGGTGGCTCCGCCGCCGCCGAAGCCGGTGGAGGTTTTAATGTAGTCCGCCCCGGACTCCGTGACAATTTCACACAGCTTGATTTTTTCCTCATCGGTGAGGAAGCAGGTCTCAATAATCACCTTCAGCAGCTTCCCCTTGCAGGCGGCCTTGACGGCCCTGATCTCCGCCAGGACCTCGTCCCATTTCCGGTCCTTCACCCAGCCCACGTTAATCACCATGTCCACCTCGTCCGCGCCGTTGTCCACGGCGTCGGAAGCCATGAAGCACTTGGCGGCGGCGGTGTCGTAGCCGTTGGGGAAGCCGATGACGGTGCACACGGGCAGACGGCCCCCCAGGTACTCCGCCGCCTGCTTCACAAAGCTGGCGGGGATGCAGACGCTGGCGCAGCCGTATTTGACCCCGTCGTCACAGACGGCCCGGATTTCCTCCCAGGTGGCCGTCTGAGCCAGGAGAGTGTGGTCGCATTTGCCAAGAATTTCCTTCAGTTCCATTTCAGTCTTCTCCTTCATCATCATAGAATCCAATCCTCTGCCGGCGGCATATGCTTCTTTTGTGCATTATAGCAAAGTTTCCCCCGTCTGTCCAGTGGCCCGTCCCCCAAACCTTGCAAAAAAGCCCCGGCGGTGCTAAAATTTTTGAATATCAAAGATTAAATTATGGAGGCTGCCCTATGAAAAGACGTTTCCTCTCTCTCCTCTGCGCCCTGGCCCTGCTGCTGGCGGCGGTCCCCTCCGCCGCCGCGCTGGAGGGCGAGGCCCGGCGGGCTCTGGAGGTTCTGACCGTGCTGAACATCGCCGGGAATCCCCCGGCGGACTCCGCCCTGAAAACCGCCATTCCCCGGGGCGAGGCAGCGGTGCTGCTGCTGCGCTTCTCCGGCTCCGGCGTCTCCCAGCCGGACACCGCCCTCAGCCGCGCCAAGGCCGCGGGCTGGCTGACCCGCACGGTGCCCCAGGAGGGGCCCATCACCGCCGGGGAGTTCTGCGCCGCATTGCTGCGGCTGCTGGGCTATGAGGGCGCATCCGACACCGACGGGACCGTATACGCCCGGCGCATCGGCCTCACCGCCCGGGACTATGAGGGGAACCTGACCTGGGGGGACGCTTTCCAGATTCTCCGGGACGCTCTGACCTTCCCCTATCGGGACGGGCCCGCCGTCATTCAGCAGCTGACCGGCGCCGGCTTCTGCGCCCGCTCCGATGCCGAGGCCCTGGGGCTTTTCGATGAGGAGCTCACCGCCCGGCAGACGGCGGACCGGCACATGTCCGCCGTCTTCTGCATCCGGACCTATGAGACAGATCTGGAATACCGGATGGGCGTTCCCAGCGGCGAGGCCAGCGGCTTTTTCATCACCTCCGACGGTCTGGCGGCCACCAACTACCACACCATTGAGGGGGCCCTCTACGCCACCGCCACCCTGGTCACCGGCGAGGTCTACCCGGTGGAGCGCGTCGTCTACCACGACAAGGGCATGGACATCGCCCTGCTGAAAATCTCCCAAACCTCCACGGACAAGGCCGAGGCCCCGGCCTTCGCCGTCCTGGAGCTGGCGGAGGAGGCGGATCTCCGGCCCGGCGACGTGGTGTATACCCTGGGCAACCCCCTGGGCCTGGGTCTGGCCGTGAGCAGCGGCATCGTCAGCGATGTGGACCGGGTCGTGGACACCTATACCCTGCCCTGCGTCATGAACACCGCCGACATCTCCCAGGGCAGCAGCGGAGGCGCGCTGCTGAACGTTTACGGCCATGTGGTGGCCGTCACCTCCGGCGCTTATACCTACGGCAACAACATGTATCTGGCCGTCCCCATCGCCCCCGTCCTGGAGGCGGACTGGACCGCCCAGGGCCAGACCCTGGCGGAGGTTGCCCGGGCCTCCTGACGCCCCCGGTTCTCCCAATTTCTTTGGGAATTTTGCAAAATGCTCTTGAAAACAGCGGCGGACTGTGGTAGAATTTATGCTTGTCGAAGTGATTAAAAAATTTCAGGCCAGGGCCTGAATGTTGGAGGTTGAACGTTTTGAAGCTTTTCATCACCATTTTGCAGCTCCTCTGCGGTCTGGGAATCATCCTGGCCGTGCTGTTCCAGTCCGGCAAGAGCGCCGGCCTCTCCGGCGCCATCGGCGGCGTGGCGGACTCCTTCCTGGCCAAGAACAAGGCCAAGACCATGGACGCCAAGCTGGCCCGGGCCACCAAGTGGATTGGCGCCGTGTTCCTGATTCTGACCATGGTGCTGCTGATTCTGGGCTGAGAAACCGAAGCAAACGTTGCAAAAAGCGCGAAAAGGCACGAAAAGGCACGAAAAACGTCCGGACAGATGTCCGGACGTTTTTTTGCACTTTTTTGCCCTGTTCCGCCGCCCAGGGCCCGAGGCGGTTCGGGAGTGTCCATTCCCGCATTTTATAACAGGACCATGATGCAGGGGCCGCCGCCCTCGGCGGCCTGCCGATACAAGGGCCTCACATCGGGCCGTCCAAGGGGGCGCTGCAAAATAAAATCTGCCAATCGGACACTCCCGGCGGTTCCGGGCATCCGGGACCCGGACGCCTCCTGAGAAGGTTCCTCCCTTGCGTCCCGTCTCCGTCCCATGCTCCCCCGAATGGGATGCCGCACGGGACGGCCTCGGAAACACATCCCGTCTCTTTCCCTGCGCCGGACGCCGCCCAATCAGGGTAATTTCAATAAAATGCGAAGAATCTGGAACGCCTGTTTGCATTTTTGAAAAAGATGTGTTATAATGGTTCCAAATCGTCTGGGGATGGTTCAAAGCGCCCCAGGATAGGAGGCTTTCCTATGCCGGAGCTCACCCACATGCAGCAGAAAATATACAACTACATTGCCGCCTGCGTACAGCAGCAGGGCTATCCCCCTTCCGTGCGGGAGATTGGCGACGCGGTGGGACTGCGGTCTCCCTCCACCGTCCACTTCCACCTCAAGCACCTGGAGGAAGCCGGGGTCATCACCAAGGGAGCCGGCAAGGGCCGGGCCCTGGCTCTGACGGAGCCCCCCGTCCCCAAAAACCAGGTGCCCATCCTGGGCAATGTGGCCGCCGGCAATCCCATTCTGGCGGAGGAGTGCATTGAGGACTATCTTCCCTTCGACGCCGGCGGACGGGACGAGGAATATTTCGCCCTGCGGGTCCGGGGAGAATCCATGCTCAACGCCGGCATCCTGCCCGGCGATCTGGTGGTGGTCCACCGGCAGTCCAGCGCCCGCCACGGGGATATCGTGGTGGCCCTTCTGGAGGACGAGGCCACGGTAAAACGCCTCTCTCTCCGAAACGGTCAGGTCTGGCTGATGCCGGAAAACGACGACTACTCCCCCATCGACGGCACCTATGCCCGGATTCTGGGGAAGGTGGAGGCAGTGACCCGGTATTACTGAGGCGGCAGGCCCCGCGTCCTCAGCCGCCGGACGGCTTTTGTCTGTCCCCCTCCAGTCCTCTGAAATCAGCTGGAATTCCGGTTCTCTCCCTCCCCCTTCCCGGCAGCAGAAAAGCCCTGGAGATGCTTCATCTCCAGGGCTTTCTTCCCGCGCCTGTCAGGCGTAGGTGTCAATATACTGCCCCTTGGGCAATTCTTCCAGCATCCGCACCATTTCCTGGCCCGCCAGCTCCGCCGTGTCCATGACCTTCTTGGTCACCGCGGTGGAGTACTGCACCTGAAACTGCGCGGCCTTCATGCTCATCGCCATGCTGGCAATGGAATCCATCACAAAGCAACTCTCCTTTCTGCCCGAATCAGGCGTTTCCATCAGGCGGCTTCCGCTCCGGAATGCCGCCCAGCAGCCCCAGCAGCTCCGCCGGGGCCGCTTCCTCCGCTGCGGAATCCCGGTTGGCCGCCGTGGCGTCCAACAGCTCACTCCGCAGAATGGGGATTTCCTGAGGCGCGGAGATGGCCAGACGCACCCGGCCCCCTTCCACGGAAATCACGGAAATGGATATCTCCTCGCCAATCACCACGGACTCGCCGGGCTTTCGCTGCAAAATCAGCAAGGTACGGCCCCCTCCCCGCTGCCAAATTCCGATAGGGGGTGCCGCATTTCGTACTGCTCCATAATGACCTGCCGGGCCACTCGGGTCTCAGGGTGGACAACCAGGGGACAGCGGAGATTGACCGTGCTGTCGGAAACAGGCTTCTTCACCGCGCAGAGCACGTAAAAGCCCAGCTCTCCCGCGTCGGCCACGCCGAACTGCTGAAGCTCCGGCTTGCGGAGCACCGGCGCATAGTCCGGCTTCAGGGCAAAGGGGTCCAGCACGATGAAGGCCAGGGCAGGCGTCGCCGTGCTCTGGAGACAGAGCATGTTTCCGTGGCTCCCGTCAAAGGGCAGAAGGAGAAAGCTGTGTTCCTCCTCGAAGCCGAATATGCCCGCCGGAAAGGCGAGGGTCTCGTCGGCCTCATATTCAATCTCGCCGAAATATTTGGTCTGGAGCTTCAATGGGAACCTCCTGTCACGCCTGCACGTCTACAGGCTCATAGTCGGGATCGGCGGAAGGCGGCACATACAGCGGCCCGCCGATATACTTGATGATAACCTCCGGCTTCTGCTTGACGGAAATCTCAATGTCGCCGGGGGTAAACTCAAACTTGGCCTGGCTGACCCGCCAGTCGAAATTCAGCTTATCCATCTCATAGCGGATGTTCATCTCGCCGGGGTCCCAGGTAATCTCCGGGCCCTCCTTGGGGATGAAGTCCATGGCCGGCTGGCTGAACATCTGCGTGCTGATGGCAGTCTTGGCAAGCTGGGCCTGCACATCCTCGCCTATCTGGGCTTTCAAATAGAGCTCTCCCTCCTGGGCATAAGTGGCAGTGGCCGTGTAGGCGGCCTGCCGGCCTTCCTGTGCGTTCTTCTGGACGCTCTGGGCGGGAGTGGGCATTATGGAGCTGCGCATCTCAAACGTGTCCATATTCAGCTGAATCGGCCGGCTCTTGATGCTCAGTCCGCCCCGGTCCCGGGAAATTTCCAGCTCGGCGGATGCCTGTACGTGCTTCAGCTGCGCACGGGACGTCTTCATTTCAATTTCGATCGGGACTCTCGTAATTTCAATCAGTTGTTCCATAAATCATAGCGCTCTCCTTCCATCTGAATTTCCAATTCGCGGATTCTCTATCTATATCTGTATTCCCGGACCTTACAGGTTCATATAATCCATCAGGCTCTGGGACAAAATACTGTTGCCCACCTTCAGTGCGGTGTCATAGCAGTATTTGGCATACATGTAGTCCTCAATGGCGGCGGCGGGATCAACATCCTCCAGAGCCAGGAACTGCTCGTTCAGGGTCTTGGCATTGTTGGTCAGCAGCTCGCCGTTGTCCCTGAGGAAACCGCTCTGGGCATCCAGCTCGTCATAGCGCTGCTTGGCCAGGCTGGCGCTGTCCTCGAACTGCTGGGCCAGGGCATACGCCCGGGCCTTATCCTCGTCGCTGGCCCAGGCGCCGCTGTCAGGGTCGCAGCGCAGCAGAATCTGTCCGAATTCCTCCATGACGGAAACCACGTTGTTGGGCATATCGTCAAAGGTCCACTCCTTGCCGTCCACCTTGACGGTCTTGGATGTGGTGCCGGTGCCGCCCAGGTAGTAAACCCCCTGAAGGGCCTCGTTGAACACGCTGGACTCCACAATCTCGCCTTCCCGCTCCTGGAAGCCCAGGCCCAGGTCGATGAATTTTTTCTCATCGTTGAGATAGTAGTTCAGCTTTTCATTGTCGTTGGAATCCACCGGGACGCCGCGGTAGCACAGCTTCCGGCCGGCCTCGCTCTCCTCGCTGGTGGGGGTGCCGTCGGCCTTCAGGTATTGCTTGGAGCTGTTTTCATCATAGTCTGGGTTCTCCTGGGGGACCTGCTCCGCCTTGGAGGCCTTGCCGGTGCCGTAGCCGTCGGCCTTCAAATACTGGCCGTAGCGTTTGTCCTGATAGACCGCCACATCCACCGTCGTACCGTTCGCGGCGGCGTCCGCCTCCATCTGCTGGACCTCTTTCATGTATTCCTCGTCATAGTTGGGGTTCTCCTTGGGTCCCAGGGCGGCCAGAGCCGGGTCGTTGGTGAACAGGGCCCCGTTCTGCGCCTCCTGAGAGGCCGGGTCGATCATATACTTGAAAGCGCCCGCGTGTTCGGCATTGGTCGGATCCGCCTTGGCGGGGTCGATATAGTCGGGGTTCTTGGCCGGCTTCCAGGTAAAGGGCACATTCAGGGTATCCGCCCCGGAGAAGACGAAGTTCTCTCCGTACCGGCCGTTCATGCTCTGAATCACGCCGTCCGCCTTGGAGACCAGAGTCTGCCCCAGGGCGTTGCGCCCGGAGGCAATGGGGTCGTTGAGGGCCTCCAGAATGCTGCCGAAG
The DNA here is from genome assembly GCF_947654275.1 of uncultured Oscillibacter sp. Taxonomy (GTDB): domain Bacteria; phylum Bacillota; class Clostridia; order Oscillospirales; family Oscillospiraceae; genus Oscillibacter. The sequence continues at coordinate 14,637 of NZ_CANTJS010000004.1, forward strand.
CCGGTGTCGGGCTTCACGGTGTCGATCATCTCGGAAACGCCGTCCAGGGTCTTCCATGCCTGCTGATACTTGCTGTACACAGATTCGTTCAGCGTCAGCTGGCTGCTGGCCCGCAGATAGGACCGGCGAAGCTGGAAGCAGCGGGCGGCAGCGGCGGGGTCCTCGGCAAAGGAATTGAAATTGCGCTGGGTCTCAATCTTGGTCATAGCCTGGCTCATGGTCCAGCCGGAGCGGTTCAAATTATAGCGGTAGTTCTTCAGATTGCCTACCGTTGTCATACGCGGAATCATGGCTGCGTTCCCCCTTTATCAAGTCGTTACGCCGGTGTTGTTGATGAGTTTATCCAGAACGGTGTCTATGGTGGTCATCAAGCGGCAGGCGGCGTTATAGGATTTGGCATACATCATCAGGTTCATGGCCTCGTCGTTGAAGTCCACGGAGGATACACTGGCCCGGTTGGTGTCAATCTGGAGTGTGGACTTGTAAGAGGTGGTAAGAGAATTATTGGTCACATCCTGGTCATTGCCCAGAATTCCGCCCATATTCTCCCACATCTCACTGAAGGTTCCGTTGAACATCGAGTCGCCGGTGGCGTCCCGGGTGGAGAAGAGGTCGCTGGGCACATAGTCCATCTTCGTGTGGAACAGGTTCTGCATGTGGAGAATGTTCTTGCTGTCTCCGGAGGCGGGCTCCGACTCGCCGGGGCCGCACTCAAAGGAGCGGATGATGGAGACCGCGTTCTTGGACCAGCTGTTCGAAATACTGATATTTCCTGCTGTAATATTGGTGGTGTCGTCTCCGTTATTGTGGTTGCTGATCAGGACGCCTCCTTCAAAGATGCCCATTGTGATGGGGTTCCCATCCTCGTCGGTATAGGGCACCTCTTCCATGATCGGATTGCCATTCTGGTCAACCATCGGATTTCCGTCCTGGTCGGTCTTCTGGACCTGGTGGGTCTGAGGCTGGCTGAGATAGGCCTTCACGGCCTCGGTTCCGGTTTTGCCGGTGGCCTCCAGGGCGGTTTTGACCTCCTTGGGAAGTGCGTCCCAGACCTCCGGTTTATCCCACTTGGTATCCTTGTTCAGCTTATATTCGCCCATGACGGCATTTCCGTCGTCGTCCACCATCGGGGCGCCGGTTTCATCAAGCTTCTGGTAGGGAATGCTCACAGGCATGCCGATGACCCGGCCCGTGTCCTCGTCTACCATGGGCTCGCCGTCCTCGCCCATCACCAGGCCGATATAATTCCCCTGGTCGTCGTAGCGGTAGCCCTGGTTGGCCCCGTTGATGGCATTGGCCAGCTGATTGGCCAGCAGGTCCAGGCTCTTCTGGAAATAGGGGATGCCGCGCTTGCTGCGGGCCTTTTCGTCGCAGGAGAGGGCGTCCTCATTTGTTCCGTCAATGATGCTGGTGTCCATGAACTCGCCCTTTTCGGTGAGGAGCTCCCGATCCGCCTGGAGTGCGCCGTGAAGGTCGTTGTCATCCAGGTGGACAGGCGTGGACAGCACCTGCACGTATTCATACTTGGTGTAGATGGGAGCGCCGGTTTCGTCCTTGCCGGACTCCCGGTAGGAGACGATATGCATGTTCCCGGTGTCCGGGTCCCGGTTTTTAATGGTCTTCCCCAGGTTGTCAATGGCCTCCTGATAGGCGGCGGCGTTTCCGTCCTTCCGCAGCTCAATGGGCGTCTGCTTTTCGGTGATGTAGTGAAGATAGCCCTTGCGGTCCCGCAGCTCGGAAACCGTCATATTGAAATTGGGATTGTTGACCAGCTTGGCTTCCGACTCGTCGGCGGTGGGCTGGCCCTTTCCGTTCAGATAGGGCTTGTAGTCCGGGTTGGCCTCATAGCTGATCTGGGAGAGGTTGGGGTCCGTGGTCACAGCCCCGTCCGCATCCAGATACCACTCGTTCCCCACTGCGTTGGGCCGGGTCAGGTCCGCCTTCGGATTCAGCGTCCGGGCGGGAGCGGCCTGGGCCGGGTCGTTGGTGGGTGTGCCGTCCGCCATGAGATAGCGGGGGTTGGTGTCGCTGGGGTCCTGGGCCGCATCAAAGTTCGGGTTGGGAATCCTGGCCTCCGCCGCGTCCTCCGGGAACATGGCGGGCTTGCCGTCGGCCCCCAGATAGGGCCAGGTGGTGGTATCCTTGGGGTCCAGCTCCCGCTTCTGGGCCACCTGGTCAATGGAAATCTGAGCGGCATAGACGCCGTCAATCAGGGTGGCGGTATCCGTCACGGAAGTGGGGTCCGGGTTGGCGTCGTCCAATTTAATGGTGATTTTCTCAACCTCCTGGCCGGGGCAGATCTCCTCCATACTGTAGGTCACGTCGATCTTTATATAGCCGGAGAGCTCGTCAATCAGCACGTTCCGCTGGTCCCGGAGCTCCAGGGCGTTGTCATCGTGGATGTCGCACTTGCGAATCTCCTCGTTCAGCTCCCGGATGCCGGTCAGAAGCCCGTTGACCTTCTCCACCTTCTCCTCCAGGCCTTTCACCGTGTTGTTATACAGCTCTTCAAGCTTTCCGGCGTAGTCGTTGAAGCGCTCCACCACCTTCTGAACGGCGGCCTTGACCTGCCGGTCAAACTCGGCGTGGCCGGTCTCGGTGGTCAGGTTGCCCAGTGCCTTGCGAATCTCCTCCAGACCGGCGCCCAGAATGCCGAAGTCGTCGCCCTCGGTCTGCTCGCCCTTGCCCACCTCGTCCAGAATGCTGGCAATCTGCTGGAGGCCGCTCAGCTTGGCATCCATGTAGCCCACATCGGCGTTGGAGCTGCGGAAGCGGATATCCAGATAGGGGTCCCGCAGCTGGGAGACGCCGGTGCACAGCACGCCCTGTCCGGTGCGGACGTCGGCGGCGTTGGCATAGCGGTCGCTTCCGCCCACGTGGAGGCTGGTCTGATCCAGCCGCTGGCGGGTATAGCCCAGCGTGTTGATGTTGGAAATGTTATTTCCCGTGATGCTCAGGCCGGTCTGGGCGGCGTAAATCGCCAGGCGCGCCTGGGTAAAGGAACCGAAAGTACCAATGGCCATATCAAAAAACTCCTTTTGTCATCTCACCCGGGGCCCAGCTCAGGCCCGGAAATCTGTTCTCATGGACGGGGGCAGCTGTACGCCCGGCCCCCGGTAGCCCGGCCCCTGGGAGGCCGGCCTGACGCCCATGGCGGCAATGGTGCTCTCCACCTCCCGGAGATTCTTCTCCAGAAGCTCCCGCGCCGTCCGGGAATGCTCCTCATAGACGCGGTAGCGCTCCTGAAGGGCGGAGACGGCCTGCCGGATCTCCTCCCGCAGGGCGGGGGGACAGCGGTCCGGCACCCTGGACAGGGGCACGTTCCGGAGCCCCAGGCCGTCCAGCAGCTTTTCTCTGGTCTGTTCCAGACCCCGGAAAAAGAGGGCCTGGGCCTGTTCCTGCCGGAGCACCTCGTCCAGGGCCACCAGATCATCCTGCTCCACGGCGGCCCTTTTCTGGTCCGCCAGGTCCGTCAGCGTCTCCAGGCCCTGACGCAGGTTTCCCAGAAAGGTCAGGTAGGAACGGAATTGTTCATCCATTGTTTAATCCTCCGTCAGAAGCATCATCCGACCGGCTATGGCCATGGGGTCCGGGGCGTACTCCCCGGCGGACACGGCCCGGCGGAGCTCCTGAATGTCGCCGGTGGTGGTGGCGGTCCGCACCTCGTGGGACAGTCGGCTGACCAATTCCATTTGGAAGCCGCTCTTTCCCGCGGGACGCGGAGAAAACGCCGCCGAATCATAGTTGGGTTCCACAGTGGTCCGGGCGGCGGCGCCGCGCTTTTGTGGAGTGTAGTAAGTCTTGGGCCGGGAAACAGAGGAAATGGGCCCGGAACCGGAAGAAGTCAGCATACAATCTCACATCCTTTACCGCAAATATCCGCAGTCAGCTTGAAATCTATTCATTATTCTTATCGGCCACAGGGGGAAAAAGTTAAGAATCCCCGGTGAAAATTCTTCCTGTCCCCGGTCCTCCGCCGCCGGACGCCCCGCAGCCAGGGAAAAAGGCGCAAAAAAAGAGGCGCAAAAAACCCGCTCCGGAGGGAGCGGGCTTCAGGCGTCCGGCAGGCGTTATCCCAGGGTTTTCAGGTGGCGGAGCAGAACGTTGGCCACGTTTTCACAGCTGGCCTGGATACAGACGGCCCCGATATCGTGGGCCACCGCAGGCATGCCGTAAACCACGCTGGATTCCTTATCCTGGCCGATGGTATACGCGCCCTTTTTCCGCATGGCGAGAAGGCCCGCCGCGCCGTCCTGGCCCATGCCGGTCATGATGATGCCCACCATTTTGCAGCGGACCACCTCGGACATGGACTGGAACATGGCGTCCACCGACGGGCGGTGTCCGCTGACCTTCTCCCCCGGCACGCAGGAAACGGTATACCGCTCCCCGATGCGCACCACCCGGCACTGAAGGTCCGCCGGAGCCACCAGGGCCAGCCCGCGGTGGAGCTCGTCGCCGTTTTTGGCCTCCCGGACCTCCATCTTGCACAGGCGGTTCAGCCGCTCGGCATACATCTGGGTGAAGCCCTTGGGCATGTGCTGGACAATCACCATGGCGGGGATATCCGCCGGAAGGCGCTTCATGACCTCCAGGGTCGCCTCCGTTCCTCCGGTGGAGGCCCCCAGGCCCACAATCACATGGTCCAGCGCAGAAGAGGCCCCCAGCGCCGCCGGAGCGGCCAGAGGCTGCCTGGGAGCCTGAACGCCGGGCGCCGCCGCCCGGACCCGGGCCATGGAGGCAATGATGACCTTCTGGCTCAGAGCTGTGACAAAGGCGTCCTTATTGTCCTGGGGCTCCGGCTTGCGGACAAAGTCCACTGCGCCGGCGGACAGCGCATCAAAGATTTTCAGATTCAGCGAGGAGACCAGAATCATCGGAATGGGGTTGGTGGGAATATAGGATTTCAAAAAATCAATGCCGTTTTGGCCCGGCATCTCCACATCCATGGTGACGACATCGGGCTTCAGCGTGGATATCTTCAGTTTTGCATCCAGGGTGTTAATGGCATATCCGACCACCTCGATCCTGGGGTGGGCGGACAGCCCCTTAATGATGAGGCTGCGGGCCAGAGCGGAGTCATCCACCACCAGGACGCGGATCGTCTTTCCAGTTACCACAACAGGAAAGCACCTCCTTTGGACTGGTTATTTTTGGAATGTCGCAGTAGCCAGCCGGCGGTAGGGGGCGTTCTGGCTCAGGTTCTCCGAGGCGCTGATCAGCAGATAACCGCCGGGAACCGTCGCGTCATAGAACCGCCGCACAAGTGCGTCCTTAGTGGGCTGGTCAAAGTAAATCATCACGTTCCGGCAGAAGATGACGTCGAACTTCCGGCGGAAGCGGATGGGGTCCATCAGGTTGAAGGTCTGGAAAATCACATTGTTCCGCACGGCGGGGGTCACGGTGTAGGTGCCGTCCTTGTTGGCGGTGAAGTACTTCCGTTTCCACTCCTGGGGGATGGTATCCGGCAGGGAGTACACCCCCCGCTTGGCGCTGGCCAGGGCCTGGGCGGAGATATCCGAGGCCAGAATGCGGGTGTCCCACTGATTGGCCTGGGCCCCCAGGTAGTCGTAGAGGAACATGGTAATGTTATAGGGCTCCTCCCCGCTGGAGCACCCGGCGCTCCAGATGGAGAGGCATTTGTCCTTCTGATGGCGGCGGACCAGCTCCGGGATGATATTCTGGCAGAAATAATCCAGGTGCTCCTTCTCCCGCATGAAGAAGGTATAGTTGGTGGTCAGCTTGTTCAGGACCAAAATGATATCGTCGTTTTCCTTCTTTTCCAGCACGTGGCTGACAAAGTCGGAAAAATTCCGATAGCCCAGCTTCCGGATGGCCGGGGACAGCCGGCCGGTAATCAGCTGCTTTTTCTGGGTCAGGTCGATGCCGTAGGTGCTCTGTATGAACGACACCAGCCGCTTGAAGTCCGCGTCGGAGATTGTCATGGGGGCGAAGCCGCTCCCGGTCCCTTGTTTGTTTTCCATTGTGTTTGCCTCGTCTCCTGTTTTTTCAGGGCTCCAGCAGCTGTTCACAGTCCAGCACCAGCATGGTGCCGCTGCCGTCGGGCAGGGTGCACATGCCGGAAACCAGCTTCTGAGCGCTCCGGGAGGGAATGGGCACAATGCTGTCCTTGGGAATGTCGATCATCGACTCCACAGAATCCACCAGAATGCCGATCTGAGTCTCGTTGTAGTTCAGAACCACCAGGAGGCTCTCTCCGTCCTCCAGGGGGAACTTGCCCAGGCGCTGCCGGATGTCCATGATGGGGATGATCTGTCCCCGCATGTTGAAGATGCCCCGGATATAGTCCGGCATCATGGGCAGATAGGTCACGGTGTGGTGGTTCAGAATCTCCACCACATATTCCGCGTCCAGGCCCAGTTTCAGGTTATCTGTCACAAAAATGAGATGCTTGCGGCTCTCAATGACCTCTTCCTCCTGAGGTGCGGTCTCGTCGTATTCACTGCTGATCTGAAACAGCGCCTCTTCCTGTACAGCCTTCATCGTTTCATCCTCCCTCCGCGCTCTCAGACGCCGTGGGCCGCCGCGTAGAGGCCGCCCGCGTCCAGAATGATGCTGATATTGCCGTCTCCCAGGATGCTGCATCCTGTAATTCCGTAATTCTTGATGTCAAAATTGTTCACATATGTGGGGAAGGGCTTGACAACGATCTGCTGCTCGCCCAGAAGCTCGTCGACAAACAGGCAGTAGGAGCAGTCCCCGGACTCCAGCCACAGCAGAATGCCGTCCTCAATCTCCTCGGCGCCGCCGGGGAGATTGTAGAACTCCCGGGCCCGGATGACGGGATAGTAATTGTCCATAACCTTGACCATCTCTCCGTTGACCGAGTCGTGGAGAATGTCTTTGGAGGTCATTTTCATGCTGGAGCAGATATTGTTGATGGGGATGGTGAAGATGGAGTCCCCCACAGAGACCTCCATGCCGTCCATGATGGACATGGTCAGGGGAATGCGCATGGTGGTGGTCATGCCCCGGCCCTGCTCGCTGGTGATGCTGACGGTGCCGCCCAGGCTCTCCACGCCGCTCTTCACCACGTCCATGCCCACGCCGCGGCCGGAGAACTCCGTCACTTCCTTGTTGGTGGAAAAGCCCGGGGCCATGAGGAAGTTCAGGATTTCCTTATGAGAATATTCCACATCCGGAGAGGCGATGCCGTTTTTGATGGCCTTTTTCAGTACGGCCTCGTCATTGACGCCGGCTCCGTCGTCGGAAATCTGGATGATGACCTCGCTACCGGTGTCCTGGGCGGAGAGAACCACCTCGCCCACCGGGTCCTTGCCGGCGGCAATCCGCTCCTCCGCCGTCTCCTCGATGCCGTGGTCCATGGCGTTGCGGACCATGTGCATGATGGGGTCCCCGATGGAGTCCACGATGGTTTTGTCCACCTCGGTGTCCTCTCCGATCAGGGTGAGCTTGGCCTGTTTGTTCAGCTTCTTGCACATATCCCGGACGATGCGGTTCATCTTCTGGAAGGTGTTGGACACCGGCACCATCCGCAGGGACATGGACACGTCCTGAAGCTCGTCTGTAAGCTTGCGCAGCTCCCGGGCGGACTTGTGGAAGGCGTCCAGATTCAGACCCTTCAGGTCCGGGGAGGAGGTGACCATGGCCTCGGTAATGACAATCTCGCCCACCACGGCGGAAAGCTGGTCCAGCTTGCTCAGGTTCACGCTGATGAGGCTCTCCTTCTGGTGCTGCTGTCCGCCGCCGGCGGCCTGAACCGCGGGAGCGGGAGGAGCGGCCTTGGGCGCGGGGGCCGCGGCGGCCTCCGGCGCGGGGGCGGGTTCCTCCTCCTCCACAGGGGGGGCGGGCACATAGTCGTGGGGCTGATAGGACCGGACGGAGCCGGCGGAGCGCACCTCGGGAATGGCCTTCTCCCGGTCCGCCGCATTTTTGAACATCAGCAGGAAGCCGTTGTCAATAATGGTCTCGGCCGTGGACGCGTCGCTCTCCACCCCGGCGGGCTCATAGAGGAAATCCGCCTCGGAGCAGAAGGACTGGATGGCGGTCAGCAGCATGTAGGCCCGGAGATTTTCCATGCCGCAGCCGTCGTCAAAGAAGACCCGCAGCTCAAAGGGGAAATCCGCGTTGCCCTCTGTCGACTGGGCAGGCGCGGGGGCCGCCGCCGGAGGCGGCGCGGCGGGCGCCGGAGGCGCGGGAGCGGGCTCTGGTTCCTCCTCGCCCTTAATTTTGGCGATCAGACTATTAATATTTGCAAGGAAACTGTCGACATCCTTATTAAGGGGCTGTTCGGCCTCGACCTTTTCCATCTCCTCCCGGAAGTAGTCGATGGCATGGAACATCAGGTCAAACATGGCGGGGCGGTTCGCCTCGGAAACCACGTCCATTGTATTTTCCCGGACGATGAAGAACATGTCCTCGATCCGGTGGGCCACCGCCGCCAGGGAATCGAACTCCATCATGGCGGAGGATCCCTTGATGGTATGCATAATGCGGAAGATCTCATTCACGTTTTCCTGGGAGAAAGTATTTCCCTTTTCCGCGTCAAGAACAATATTTTCCAGTTGTTCAAGCAACGTGTTGGTCTCGTAAATATACATATCCAGAATATCGTTGCTGCTCACGAAAACACCACCTTATAGCCTTTTTCAATTCTATCGACCTGATACGCTAAAAAAATAAGTAGCCCATACAAGTTTTTTCTGCGAGGTGTCACGAATGCCTGATATTCTCGGCGCAACCAACCCGGTACCCGGGTATGACAACGCAAATGTCAACCGGAATATCCCGGTTTCCCCCAACAACACACAAATTCAGAATGTACCGGACCCCAGCCGGGTCAGCCGGGCCGACGGCCGCACGGAACAGCAGAGCGGCGGCGAGGGAAGCCCTGTCCGGTACGACTCCAATTTCCAGACCTTCCTCCAGCGTCTCCGGGGAACGCCGGGGGCGGCGGAGAGCCTGGCCCGCATCTTCTCAGGCCGGGAGGGCACCGTCGTCCTCTCCGGCATGAGCGCCGGCATCGCCGAGGAGATGTCCCAGATTCTGGAGATGCTGCGGATGGACGAAAGCCAGCTGCTGGAGTTCCTCACGGGGCAGTTCAAGGCGGGGTCCCGCTTCGGCGGGGCGCTGTTCGCTCTGCTGCGCAACGCCTATGCCCGGGCCGGGTCCGACGGCGTCCGGGGGGACATTCTTCAGTTCCTCAAGTCCTATGTGGACTTTGACTCCACCGCCCACCTTGAAAGCAGCATCCTCCGGAATCTGTCTGCCATGGCCGACGCCATGCCCGCCAGCTGGGCGGAAAAGCTCCGGGAGATGATTGCCAGGCTGCAAAACGGCATGGCCGCCGGAAACCGGGCGGGAAACCTCCAGCTGCTCCAGAGGGACATCTTTCCTTATATGTCCTCCTATGTGGAGCGCACCCACGACTTCGGCCTGCCCCGAACCCTTCTGACCATGCTGGCGCTTCACGTGTCCCGGTATGAGAACGGCGGGGAGGAAAAGCTTCTGGAGTCCTTCCACCAGCTCAGCGGCTACGGCACGCTGAAGGGCCAGCTGGGAAGCATTGATGACCAGTCCCTTCTGCTGCTTCTGAAAAGCCGGCAGCTGCCGGGCTCCTCCCCGGCCATTCAGTTCTCGGACCATCTCGCCGCGGCGGCGGCCCGGGCGCTCCGGGGCGAGGGCAGCGCCGAGGTGCAGCAGGCCTTTCAGAACCTGGTTCACGCCATGCTCATCAACGAGAGCGTCTACATGCCGCTGAACCATTACATTCTGCCTCTGGAGTGGAACGGGCGGATGCTGTTCTCCGAGCTGTGGGTGGACCCCAACGCCGAGGACGAGCAGCAGGGCCAGGGGGGCCGGCGGGAGAGCGCCATGAAGTTCCTCTTCAAGATTGATGTGCAGTCCCTGGGCCTGTTCGACGTCATTCTGACGGCCCGGGACAGCGACGTGGATATCCAGATTGCCTGTCCGGACAAGGTCGCCCCCTTCTCCCGGCAGATTGAGGCCGGCATCACCCAGATTCTCGCCAACCATGAGCTCAAGCCCTCCCGGGTGCTTGTGCGGCGGATGGAGCGCCCGGTCGCCCTGACCGACGTGTTCCCCAAAATCTTTGAAGGGATGAACAGTGTAAATGTCAAGGTCTGATGGAACCGCGGCCAGAAACGCCAAAAAGGCGGTGGCCCTTCAGTACGGACCGGGCGACGCCGCGCCGGTCATTGTCGCGTCGGGCATGGGATACCTGGCGGAAAAAATCGTGGAGACCGCCGCCGAAAACGGCGTGCCCATTTATGAGGACAACTCCCTGTCCACCATCCTCACCCAGCTTCAGCTGGGGCAGGAGATCCCCGAAAGCCTGTATCAGGCCATTGTGGAAATTTACGTGTATTTCCTCCGCTTCGACCCCTCGGGGCAGGGACAGAAAAAGCAGAACGGCGTGACGCCGGAACAACCATGATATCATGATATAAGGAGAGGTGACAACATGACGACAGCCAATCAGGACTCCTCCACCTATTTGATACTCGACAGCGCCAACACGCCGCTGGCCCACGGAAAAATGGAGACCCCGCCGGGGAGCAAGCCCATGCGGATGCTGGTGCTGGAGGCCAAGGTGGACGACGTGATGGAGCATGAGGAAGTAAACCTCATCGGCATGGGCAGCAGCGATCTGCCCATGCGCTGCCGGGTCCTCCGCCAGCGGGGGGACAAGGTGCTTCTGGAAAAGCTCGGCACCCTGGACGGCGAGCTCCGGCGGAACCTCCGGGTCCCGGTGCAGTTTGACACCTTCCTCTATCCTCTGGACGACGCCTGGAGGGGCCGGAGAAACGCCCGGTCCCTGGACCTCAGCTGCGGCGGCATCGCCTTTCTGGCGGAGGACGGCCTGGAGCTCCACGACCGGGCGGAAATCGTCGTGGTCCCCACGGAGAATCCGGTGCTTCTGCGCTGCGAGGTTCTGCGCAAGCAGGAGCGGGAGGGCGGCCCCTTCTTTTACGCGACCAAATTTGTAGATATGTGCGAGGACGAGGAGGTCGCCGTGCGGGAGGCGGTTTTCAGCCTTCAGCTCCAGTCCTCTCCCAGGAAACCGTCAGCGAACAGCCAGGAGGTACGAAAATGATGACAAAACCCAACACCGCGCGACTGAACACAAGACCAGGGTTCGCCGCCCTGGTCCTGTGCATGATTCTGCTGGCCCTCTCCGGGGTCCTCTCCCGCCCCGTTCAGGCGGCGGAGTGGATGGAGCCCTACCTGGAACAGGTCTCCGAGTGGGGGGTCATGCGGGGCGACGCCTCGGGCAACATGCACGAGGACCGGCAGATCACCCGTGCCGAGTTCGTCACCCTGGTGAACCGGGCCTTCGGCTATACCGACGCGGGCCCCAACCCCTTTACGGACGTTCTCCCCAGCGACTGGTTCGAGGAGGACATCCGCATCGCCCATCAGGCGGGCTACTTCAACGGCACCAGCGCCACCACCGCCTCCCCCAGGGCGCTGGTGACCCGTGAGCAGGCCGCCGCCTTCCTGGGCCGGTGTCTCCGGCTTCAGGGCACCTCCGGCGCGGGCACCAGCTTCCAGGACGGCTACCAGATCACGCCCCAGTTCCGGGGACTGGTGCAGGAGGCGGCGGAGCTGGGCATCATCCAGGGCTATACCAGCGGCGACTTCCGCCCCAAGGACAACATCACCCGGGGACAGGTGGCCTGCTTCCTGGTCCGCGCCCTGGGCACCCTGGTTCAGGAGCCCGGGGAGAACATCTCCGGCGGCGTCTACGGAAACCTGACCATCAACACCCCCGGCGTGAAGCTGAAGGACACCGTGATTACCGGAAACCTCTACCTCACCGGCGGCGTGGGTCTGGGCAACGTGGAGCTGGAAAATGTCAGCGTCATGGGCAAGATCGTGGTCTGCGGCGGCGGCGAGGCCGAAAAGGGCGCCAACAGCATCGTCCTGCGGAACGTGACGGCGGACAGCCTGGAGGTGGACAGCCTCACGGAACAGTTCCTCTCCATCCGCTCCGAGGGCCTGACCAACATCGGGAACACCACCATCCGCACCTCCGCCTACATAGAGGATGTGACGGACGACGGTCTGGGACTGCGCTTCATCTCTCTGGAGGGCGGAAACGACGCCCTGTTCCAGTTCGCGGGCAACATCAAGGAGGTCGTCAACCGCACCCCCGGTTCCACCTTCCAGATGGCCCAGGGCATGGCCCATGTGGTTACCGTCGACGAAAAGGCCCTGGGCACCACCCTGAGCATTGACAACCGGGCCAGCATCAAAAATCTGAACCTGGACACCGCCGTTCCCGTGACGGGCGCGGGCAGCGTCAGCCAGATGAACGTCAACGCCGCCGGCTCCTCTGCCACCATGCTGCCGGACAACATCACCGTCCGGCCGGGCATCACCTCCAACATCAACGGACAGGTCATGGACAACGTGACGGCGGCGGAGTCCTCCGAGGACCCCCGGCTGCTGACGGGCTTCCCCGTCATGCGGAACGTGGGCCCCACGGCGGCGGACGCGGTTTTTAGCACCAACAAGCGGGGCACCATCTATTGGGCCCTCACCGCCCTCAGCGACGGGTCCGTCAGCGAGGACGACCTGATCCGTCCCCCCACGGGCTCCAACAGAATCATCCGCAGCGGCACCCTCAACGCCACTGCCTCCAACACCGAATTCACCGCCCGTCTCACGGGCCTGGCCCGGGACGGCTCCTATTACGTTTCCGCCATGCTGGTGGACAGCCGGGGCCGGAGAAGCCCCGTAAAGACGGTGGCCTTCACCACGCCGGACGACTCCGTGCCCAATTTCGCCGCCGGCTATCCCTACACCATCCTCACCCTGGACAGCGACAAGGAGCAGGTGGTCCAGGTCATGGCCATGCCCACCAAGAACTGCCAGATGTACTACGTCCTGCTGCCCAACAACGCCGTGGCTCCCACGGCGGCGGACTTCAAGGCCGGTTCCATCCCCGGCAATCTGGGCTTCGGCATCGTGGACGTGACGAAAAACACGCCCTATCTGGTGCCCAAGGTCAACACCTCCTATCTGGCGGAGCAGACCACCTACAGTCTCTATCTCTGGCTCAATGACGCCGACAACGGCCGCAGCTCCGCCGTCCGCCGCCTCCAGGTGACGACGCTGGACCGCACGCCCCCCGTCATTCAGCACCTGACGCCCCAGGACCCCGGCGCCAGAAACGTCCGCCTCTCCTTCTCCCTCAACGAGCCCGGCACGCTGTACTGGGCCGTGGTCCGGCATAACGCCCCCTTCTACGGCGCGGGCATCATCGACCCCAGAACCGAGGGCGCCACGCCGGATCAGTACAAGGGCGCTCAGATTCAGATTCAGAGCGGCACCGGGGCCCTGAGCCGGGGCAGCACCCGGGCAGCCCGGGCCGATACCGACTACACCATCAACGTCACCGGCCTTCAGCCTCAGACGGAATACGACCTCTACTATGTGGCGGTGGACAACGCGGGGAACTACAACGTCTACACCCAGGAGCTGACGCCCCCCATGCTGATTCACACCCTGGACAACGAGCCCCCTACGGTGCATCAGGAGTTCAGCCATCCCGCCAATGAGAGCACCACACAGCCGGAGGTCTACCCCGACACCTCCATCAGCGTGGTCTTCTCCGAGAGCGTCCAGGGCATCAGGCCCAACACGGTTCCCGCCGAGTACAATGTCTTCCGGGAGCTGTACAACAACGTCACCAAGGCTACCCCCGGCTCCGCCGAGCGGGCGGCGGCGGAAAAGGCCCTGGCCGACGCCCTGCGGGAGCACATCAAGCTCTATCAGCGGCCCGCCAACAACGCCACGCCTCAAAACCCGGTGACGGACCGCCACGCGGGCAACGAGGCCTCCATCGGGGACGACTGGGTCATCGACTACCGGAAGGCGGAGATCACCACGGACATGGAAACCGGTGAAATGCTCATCACCTTCCACTACAACGAAAATCCCAGCGAAAGCGCCCTGAACCTCACCAGCGGAGCCAATTACTACATCACCGTGGAAGGCATCTCCGACATGGCGGGCAACACCATGCGGGGCGGCAACCGTGGCGTGATTACCCTGCCGGTGTTCCACACCATCGACGCCCAGGTCCTCCTGGAGCGGACCAAGACCCTCAGCGCCACGGTCAACGGGTCCAACGTGGACTTCGACATGACCTTTGACCTGACGCCGGTGACGGCCAGCAGCGTGGACGCGGACATCAACTGGGATATGCTGATCTGGTACACCGCGCCGGACCCCGCCGCCTCCTCTGTGGAATTTGAGCTGTTCTACACCGACGACGGCGTGAACTGGAAGCAGTGCACCAACACGATTCCCAATCCCTCCACCGAAAGCCCCACCAGGGCCCTGATTCAGACCTTTGACGGGGAGCCCCGGACCGGCATCAGCGTGGGCAAGTGGTTTGCCAACTACGGCTTCGAGCAGCTGAAGACCATGCAGCACCGGGAATACGGCGTGCGCATCACCAAGGTGGGCTCCTCCGACCAGCGGGGCGACTGGAGCGTGCCCATCACCTTCGACATCCGCATTGTGGCGTCGGACCAGAGCTCTCTGCGGGAGCTGGCCACGCCGGACCTCAGCCCCTCTTCCTGGGAGAGCAACCAGGCGGGCGACAACGCGGTGAACGAAATCGGCGTGCCCACGCCCTTCACCGTGACCCATACCTTCTCCGACTCCAGCGCCCCCACCTTCATCCGGGGCTATCCCAACTTCCGGCCCGGCGACGAAACCGCCAACATCACCATTATGCTGAACCGGAACAAGACCACCTGCTACTACGTCATCGCCCCTCTGGGGACCATCCCCACCACCTATGACGGGGAGAATATCGACGATGTGGCCAGCTGGCTCAAGCTGGAAGAAAACGGCACCAACTTCAACGGCACAGGAGACAAGGGTCTTGTCACCGTACCGGTAAGCACCGACATCATGAACCCCCAGTTCCGAAACGAGCAGATCAAGACCGGCAACATCCGCTTCAACTCCGGAGCCACGGACCTGCCCACCATTACGGGCCTGCTGGCGGACACGGAATACATCGCCTACTTCGTGCTCCGGGGCGAGAGTCAGACCTCCTACTCCGGCGTGTACGCCTTCCGCTTCAAGACGGAAAAGGTGGTGCGGCCCATCCTGTCCATCACCCTGGCCTCTCCCAGCGCCACCATCAGCGCCGACCGGGAAGCCGACGGCGGCTATCTGCTGGTCCCCGCCGGACTGGAGCCCTCCCTTCTGCGGACCAAGCTGGACACCACCAACGTGGTCATTCCCGACGACTATCAGAAATACTGGCAGAGCAGCTGGTATGGCATGACCTATCTCCAGGCCATGCAGACCTCGGTGATGGACGGACCCAACTCCATCGGCTCCGTCTTCGACCTGTTCATTCCCAAGACCATTCAGGATGAGGTGGCCTCCATCATCATCTCCGGCAGCGCCGGCGCGGGCCACCCGGGCAGCCTGGTCCTGCGGGAAACCAGCAACATCACCACGGACCTGCGCTTCACCCAGGATTATTCCCGGTGGATGGATCTGGGCGTTCCCTGCTGGCTGATTGCCGTAGCCAGCAGTCCCCAGGGCTCGTCCTATGCCTTCTGCGCCAACTATCCCCTGACCAAGCTGGACACGGAGCACCCCAAGCTCCAGTCCATGGGCACCTCCATGTATACCTCTTCCGGCGCGCTGTGGTTTGAGTCTCCCGCCGAGGCCATGCAGGCCCTGTACTACGGCAGCCTGACCATCCAGTTTGACGAGGACCTGAACTGGAAGACCAGCAGCACTTCCGACACCTGGCTGGAGCTGGTGAACACTTCGAGCACCGTTGTGGGCCCCGGCCAAATCCACGCCAACGCCCTGCTGAGCGCCGGGCAGAACATCAACCTGATCCCTGACAGCCAGGGCAAGAGCAACCCCCTGAACTTCGAGTTCGGCCCCATTGCCTTCGGCAGCACCATCACCCTGCGGACCGCCAACCTCTGCGACAGCGCAGGCAACGCGGGCTTTGCCGACGGCAACCTGATGCTCCAGCTGGAGCTGGTGCAGCACCCTGTGAGCAAGATGTACAGCATGCGCTTCGTGGTGACCAACGCCTCCAAAAACTGGCTGGCCGACGGGTTCAGCTATGACCCCATCACCTGACGGGGAACGCCTCCCGGCGGGGGCCAAAGGGGCCAGCCCCTTTGGTATCCCCGTCAGGGGGGACACCCCCCTGAATCCCCCCAATGACGGGGGTTATTGAAATGAGATACGGACTGCTTTTCCGCCCTTAAAATTCCCCGTCATGGGGGAGTCCAGAGGGGGGTTCCCCGCGAAAGCGCGAAGTATAGAGTCCCCGCCGCTATGGCGGGAATAAGGACCCACCCTTCGGTGGGACACAGGAGGTCTTATTATGAGATTTCGATTTCACCGCCGCCTGCTGGCCCTGCTGCTGGCGGCGGCATTGGTTTGTTCCCTGACGCCTGCCGCGTTTGCTATTAACACTTACGAAATTGATCCGGTACGTCCCAATATAAGCGTTGGCGAAACGATCACCCTGACCGCAGAAACAAATACCACTTATACCTCTATCACCTGGGTAAATGAAAATACAAGTGCCGTAACCCTCTCCGGTTCCGGTGAAACGGTCTCTATTACCGGAATTGCGCAGGGTTCCGCTGTTATAAAAGCAACGTTCAACGACACACCAGATGGTAATATAACATCTCAAGCAACTGTTACCGTCGGAAGCGGTTCTTCCACTCCTACTGTAACCAATGTCACCGTCTCCCCCTCTTCCCGGTCTCTGACGGTGGGACAGACCTTCACCCCCACGGCCACGGTTACCATGTCCGACGGCAGCACGCCGCCTGCCGTCACTTGGAGCACCACCAGCGCCGCCATCGCGTCCGTGGACCCCTCCACCGGGAGGGTCACGGCGGTGGGGCGGGGCATGGCCGACATCATGGCGACAGCGGGCGGAAAAAGCGACATCTGCCAGGTTACGGTCGAGAATGCCGCCACAGTGCCGGTTACCAAAGTGACCGTCAGCGGGCCGTCCCACCAAGTCACCGAGGGGGAAACCCTCCAGCTGACGGCCACTGTGGAGCCCGCCAACGCCACGGACAAAACGGTCACCTGGTCCAGCAGCGACCAGTCCGTGGCGACTGTCAGCCCCAGCGGTCTGGTTACCGGCATCAAAACCGGCGAAAACATCCAAATCGTCGCCACCGCCGGCGGCGTGCGGAGTGAATACTATAATATCACGGTGGTTTCGCCCCCCCGGGACCCGTCTTTGAAGGTGGAGCCCACCACCCTGCTTATGGGCGTGGGGGAGATGGAGACCATCACCGCCGTACTGGAGAACGTCAATACCACCAACCCCAGACTGACCTGGACGGTGAAGGACCCTTCTGTGGCCTATCTGGTCAACGGCAGCTCCGGCGCCCGGGTCAGTCTCCGGGCCAGGGCCGTGGGCAGCACGGAGGTCTCGGTATACAATCCCGCCTCCAACCTCACCGCCGTCTGCAAGGTGCTGGTCACTGCCACGCCTCCCACCGGCGTGGAGATTACCACACCCCCCACCAAGGGCACCTCGATCTACGTGGAGCGCACCGGCTCCCCCAGAGAGCTGAAGGCCCAGGTCTACCCCGACGGCGCAGACCAGACGGTGACCTGGAGCGTGGCGGACACCTCCATTGCCACCATTGACCCCTCCACAGGCGTCATCACCGGCGTGAAGCCCGGCAAAACCGTGGTCACGGCCGCCGCCGCGGCAGACCCGGAGAAAAGCGACCATTCCGACATTGAGGTCTCCGGCATCCTGCTGTCCGAACACGAGCTGAACCTGCTGGTGAACCGGACGGAGAGCCTGTCCTTCCCCACCTACGGCAACGCCCCCACCTCCGTCAAGTGGACCAGCTCCAACCCCTCCATTGCCGACGCCTCGGGGGGCCGCATCACCGGCCACATGCCCGGCACCTGCACCATCACCGCCACGGCGGGGAACTACACGGACACCTGCACCGTCACGGTGGCGGAGGACGTGGCGGAGTCCATCGACCGCACCATTGACGCCGGAGAGACCCTGCCCTTCTCCGATCTGACGTCGGACCTGGACCGCCGCTCCCGGGACAAGGCAGGCAGCTATCTGGACTATATCTACGGTCTCAGAGTCGCCACCGGCGAGGGCACCCTCTTCTATGGCTACGTCTCCCCCGAGACGCCGGGCCACGGCGTGGGGTCTACCGAGCGCTATTACATGAACCCCGGCGTGGACCAGCGGCCCATTCGGGACATCACCTTTGTGCCCAAGGCCGGCTTCTCCGGCACCGCCGTCATCCACTACAACGGAGCGGACAGCAAGGGCATCACCTTTGTGGGCACCATCCGTGTGGAAGTCGGCTCCACCGGCGACGTGACCTACTCCACCGCCATCAATCAGCCTGTAACCTTCTCGGCGTCGGACTTCATCGCCATCTGCCAGACCCGGAACGGGCGGAATCTCCGGTATATCACCTTTGAACAGCCCTCCGCCAGCCGGGGCACGCTGTACTATGATTACAGCGCCAGCCAGTATTCCTCCAAGGTGGACAGCGCCACCCGGTACTATCCCAACAGCAATCCGCCCATTGACAAGGTGACCTTCCTTCCCGCCAAGGACTACACCGGCACCGTGGACGTGACCTATCACTGCACGGACACCTCCGGCATCCCCTATACCGGGTCCGTCCGCATCACGGTCTTCTCCCCCACCGGCGGCTCCGGCAGCGACGTGGAATGCACCACAGCCGTCAACCAGAGCGCGGACCTCAGCGCGTCCAGCTTCAATGACGCCTGCCAGCACGCCACAAATTCCAACCTGAACTACATCCGCTTCGACCGGCTCCCCTCCTCCAGCGTGGGAACCCTCTACTACAACTACACCAGCAGCTCCACCTACGGCAGCCGGGTTTCCACCTCCACCCGCTATTACCGCAATTCCACCCCCCGGATTTCCTATATCACCTTCGTGCCCGCCCGGGGATACAGCGGAACCATTACCGTTCCCTTCACCGGCACCAGCACCTCCGGCCGGACCTTCACCGGCAATCTCATCATTCGGGTGGGAGACGAGTACGGCACCGTGAACTACTCTACGCCGGAAAACGAGCCTGTGACCTTCCGGGCCGAGGACTTTAACAGCGCCTGCCAGCGCAACAACGGCACCACGCTGAACCGAATCAGCTTCTCCCTGCCCGCCGCCAGCACCGGAACGCTCTACTACAACTATGTCAGCTTCTCCGGCACCGGCACCCGGGTTTCCGCCTCCACCAGCTATTACCGCACGGGCACCAATTCCATCTCCAATGTCACCTTTGTCCCCGCCTCGGGATACAATGGTACTGTCTCCATCCCCTTCAGCGGCTATGACGACAGCGGAGCCCGGTTCAGCGGCACGGTGTCCGTCACCGTGGGCCGGGGCAGCGACAGCCGGACCGTCACCTATACCACCGTCACGGACGGAACCGTCCGCTTTGACGCGGCGGACTTCAACAACGTCTGCCGGGACATCACCGGCAGCACCCTGAACTATGTCCGCTTCGACCTGCCGGCCTCCCGCTCCGGGACCCTCTACTACCAGTATGACAGCGCCCGGAAAAGCGGAACCAAGGTCACCAGCTCCACCAGCTATTACCGCACCGGCAGCAGCCGGCTGATTAACGACGTCAGCTTCGTGGCCTCCGGCAGCGCCGGAACCGTCTCCTTCCACTATACCGGCTGGGCCAGCAACGGAGACTCCTTCACAGGTACGGTGGAAATCACCATCAACTCCCCCACCAGCAATCACCTTCGGTATATGGGCAGCTCCACGCCCATCTCCCTGCGGACCTCCGACTTCCAATCGGCCTGTCAGGGCGCTCTGGGCAGCGAGCTTTCCTATATTGAATTCAACAGCCTGCCCGGCTCCGGACACCTCTACCTGGGCTACACCAACCCCCTCCGCACCGGCACGGCCGTCACCACCGGCACCCGCTATTACCCCAACGGCTCCCCGGAAATCGGCCAGATCATCTATCTTGCCAAGGCAGAGCTTCAGGGCCTGGTCAGCGTCTCCTACACGGCTTATTCCGTCAACGGCGGAAGCCACACCAACACCCTGGAATTCACCCTCTCCAACAGCTACTGTACCACCCCCTTCAGCGACGTGGCCAGCGGCTGGGACTGGGCAAAGCCCTCCATTGAATTCCTGCGGTACAGCGGCATTACCACCGGCTACAGCAACAACACCTTCGCCCCCGGGCGGCAGATCAGCCGGGGCGAGTTCACCCTGATGGTCTGCCGGGCCTTTGGCTTCTCCACCGCCGGAGGGGCCTCCGGCTTCCCGGATGTGCCGGCCTCCAGCGTCTATGCCGGGGCCATCGCCACCGCCAGGGACCTGGGCATCGTTCAGGGTGAAAACGGCCTCTTCCGTCCCACCTCTCCCATCACCCGTCAGAGCGCCATGACCATGATCTCCCGGGCCATGACCGCCGCCGGGCAGACGCCCCCCGCCGCATCCACCGCCCTGCTCTCTGCCTATGCCGACGGGGACCAGGTCTCTGCCCATGCCCGGTCCGCCGTGGCGGCGCTGATTCAGATGGGCGCGGTACAGGGCAACGCCAGCAAGCGCCTCAACCCCACGGCGGCGATCAGCCGGGCGGAGATGGCGGTTATCCTTCACCGGGTTCTCGCCCGGTGAAGCCGCCCGGCAGCAATCAGAGAAAGGGGATTCAAAAATGGGTTTACTTGAATGGATTCAGCAGTTTTTTGACCGGGACGACGACTTCCTGGACTTGCCGGAGGAGGATTCCACGGAATCGCCGGAGGAGGATTTTCCACCTCCTCCCTCTGAGGAGGACTCCAAAATCCCGCCGGAGCTCTATTCCGGCATGCGGGTGGAGGTGACCACGCCGGAGAACCATCTTCTGTTTGTGGGCCGCCTGAAAATCTACGGCGCAGGCGTGCTGGAGGTCCGCTGCGAGCCGGAGGGCCAGGCCCCTCAGGCCATGTACAAGCAGGCGGTGAAAATCCGGGGCTTCCAGAAAAACGCGCAGGCCTTTTCCCTGAACGGCACCGTCTGCCGCAGCTGTGAGGACTTCTGGCACATTGAGAACCTGCAATTCCTCCAGAGCAGGGACCACCGGGATTTCTTCCGCCAGCACGCCGAGCTGAAGGGCACGGTCATCCCCAACCAGCGCTATCGGGAACAGGAGCAGCTGCCCTGCGTGGTGCAGGACATCAGCGCCAGCGGCGTCCGCCTGACGGTCAAGAAGGAGTTCGAGGTGGGTTCCGTCTTTCTGATGGACCTGACAGTGGTCTCCGAGGAGGCTCCCTTTGCCTTTACCTGTCAGGTGGAATGGCGCAATCAGCGGCGGCGGGACTTTGAGTATGGCTGCCATTTCCAGAACCTCCCGGAAAAGGAGCAGGAGCGGCTTTTGCAGGCCATCTTTGCCCTCCAGCGCAAAATCCTCCAGTCCAAACGGGACGCCATGTAAACGCATGTGAAGAGCCCCCCGCCCAGATGGGCGGGGGGCTCTTTGCGCCTCTTTTTTCGCGCCTCTTTTTTCGCGCCTCTTCTTTTTGCGCCTCTTTTTTTTCGCCTCTTTTTTTTGCGCCGTTTCCCGGTTTCCTCCGCCGGGCCTTCCCCTCCCGCCGGACTAAACCGCCGCGGTTTGGGAAATACTGGTATTATTGATTTCCGGCGCGGTTTCGCGCCTGTCCGGAGGGTTTTCATGAATCTTAGCTTTTCTCAGTTCTGTTCCGCCGGGCCAGAGGCCTATGCCACGCTGCGCCGCTGCGTCGACGAGAGGAGCCGCCTGGGCGGCGGCTGTGAGTTTCCGGACTGCCGGATGCCCCAGGGCTGCGTGCCTGCTCAGGCCGTCCTGGGCTTCTCCCGGCAGGGAAACGCCTATCTGCTCTACTGGAGGCCGGCAGTGGCTTACCACGGGAGCAGCCGGGTGCTGGCGACGCTGTTCAGCCGGAGCGTCTGGCGGTTTGACAGCTATGAGTCCATGGCGGGGCGGCTGCTGTCCCTGCGGCGGGAGACTGCCGCCCAGCCCTACCACCCCGCTCCACTGACTCAGGAACGTCCTGCTCCTCTGACTCAGGACCGTCCCGCTCCCCTGACTCAGGTCCGCCCGGCCTCCATAACGGCGGAGCCCCGGTCTTCCGTCTGGCCCTCCCTCTTCTGCCGTCTCCGGGACGCCCTGGGGGAAACCGTCCTGGGGCAGGACCAGGCTGTGGAGGCCGCGGCCTACCGGCTATACAGCCACTGCGGCAAAAAGGCCCCCGCCCGGCCCCTGTCCCTGATTTTCTACGGCCCCACCGGTGTGGGAAAGTCCGAGCTGGGGAAGGCCCTGGCCCCCGCTCTGGAGCGCTGCACCGGCAGGCGCTTTCAGCTCGTTTGGACGGAGCTGAACACCTTCACCCAGCCCCATTCCGTCCACCGGCTCACCGGCGCGCCGCCGGGCTATGTGGGCTATGAGGACCAGCCCGTATTCGAGGCGGTGAAGCGCAACCCCTCCACGGTGTTTATGTTCGACGAGCTGGAAAAGGCCCACCCGGAGGTTTTGAAGGTCTTTATGTCCATTCTGGATGAGGGGCGCTGCACCGCCCACCGGGCCGACGAGGACGGGGGGCGGGAGCTGGATTTCCGGCGCTGCGTCTTCGTCTTCACCACCAACCTGGACCTCACAGACTCCGGCGGGCGGCCTGTGGGCTTTTCAGACGGCGGCGAGGCCGTCCTCCAGCCGGAAGGGACCAAGGCGCAAAAAACAGCCGCCTCGCCGGCAGAGCTGGCGGAACGGCTGTTTCAGGAAAACGAGTCAGCCCGGCGGGCCATGGTGCGGCAGGGAGTCCTGCGGGAAATCGCGGGCCGGTTCAGCGGCCTGATTGGCTTCCAGCCCCTGAGTGACGCCGCCCAGGCGACCATCACCCAAAAACAGATTCAGGCCCTGGGCCGGGAATACGGGCTGCACATCACCCAGGTAGACCCGGAAACCGTCCAGGCGCTGACGCCCAAGGGGGCCCTGTCCGCCCGGTCCTCCGTCTGCGTGCTGGAGGGGCTGTTAACCCCCCTGTTCGCCCCGGCGGCGGAAGGGCGGTCTTACCGCCTTTCCGGCCCGCCGGAGGCCCTCCGGCTGCTGCCTGTCTACGGTTCTATCTCCAGCTCCTCCACGGAGTTGCTCTCGGTGTCGTACCGGTAGACATGCTGCCCGTCGGCAGACAGGAAATAGCTGCCGGCAATCTCATTGCTGCCGGTCTGCTGATTCACCGAATAGGCGCTGATTCGGACGCAGGGACTGCCATAGACCATAATCAGGCCGTCCTGTACCAGGACATTATACTCCTCCATGCTGCTGCCCTCCAGACCCAGAACGGCGGGGTTCAGCTGCTTGAAGCCCTCCACCGTCAGTCCGGGGGCCTGAGGCGCAGACGCAGGCGGCTTGGGATCCCGCACCCGGCCCGAGGGCGTATCCACCGTGACGGAACAGGAATCCTCATCCCATTCCAGCAGAAGAGTGTGCACAATCTCGTTGTCAATGTCCCCGTTTCGAGCCAGGGTCACGGTGGTCACAGGCGGCGACGCCGGCGCATCCTCCGTGGCCTCCTTCCCCTCGAAATCCGGAAGGTCCGTCCGGACCATCTCCGCGTCAATGGCGGAAAAGCCAGCATCCTCCTGGGTCATCAGAACGGCGTACGCGGCCATCAGGCCCTTGGGGTCGCTGACGCCCTCATAGGTATAGCGGGTGACGGTAACCTCCTCCGCTTCCTCTGCGCCTTCAGCTTCCTTCGCGCCCTCCGTACCTTCTGCCCCTTCTGCACTTTCCGCATCTTTCGTGCCTTCCGTGCCTTCCGTGCCTTCCGTGTCTTCCGCCTCATCTGCGGCGGGGGCCTGCTCTCTGGGGATTTTTTCCTCGTAGACCACCACGGTGTCCTGCACCGGCAGGGCGGGCACCCCGATCTCCTCGCTGAAGAGGTACACAACCGGCGCGGTAATGGGCTCCAGAGGCTTGTCGGCCTCCTTGCCGCCCTTTCCCTTCAGGAAGAAGAACACACCCGCAGCCACCGCAATGGCCACCAGGGGCAGCAGCAGCAAAATCTTTTTCTTGCCGCCCTTTTTGCCCGCCGCCTGGGCCTCTCCGCCCTCGGCGCCCTTCTCAGGAGCCCGCTTCGCCGCCAGCTTCGCGGCCTTGGCAGATTGGGCGGCGGCCTTTTTTTCCACCTTGGCCACCTTGGCGGCGGCCTTCTTCTCGGCCACAGACACCTTTTTTGAAATTTTTGCCGCCTGCTTCTCCGCCTTGGCCGCCTTTTTCGCGTCTTTCGCCGCGGCGGCAGCCGTTTTCTTTTCGGCGGCTTTTTTAGCCTTGGCTATCTTTTTCGCCGCGTCGCTCTCCGCCTTCGCGGTGATTTTAGCGGTTTGCTGCGCAATCTTTTCAGCTGCATCCTGTTTCAAGGTCTCACTCTCCTAGCTCCTTTTTTCCCCACCTCAGCGGATGGTGACGGAATCCCGATCCTTCAGCACCTGCCGGAACCCGCATTCCACGCCGTTCACCGACAGCTGCACCGGTCTGTCCAGATGCTCCAGGTCCAGACCGGACTTCTCCAGCAGGTCCATCACATAATGGGGCTGGTCGTTTTCCTTCGCCGGCAGAACCAGGGGCCTGCCGTTTAAAACCACCTCCAGAGTCCGCCGGCGGGGGGCCACGCGGGGAGCGGGAGGCGGGGCGGGCTGGGGCTCAGGCCTGGGTTCAGGTTGGGGCTCGGGTTTAAGCTCTGGTTCGGGTTCGGGTTCGAGAACTTTTTTCCTGCTCTCCAGCGTCAGGATGACGTCCCCCTGCCGCAAAGGCGTCTTCATAGGCGCCTCCTGGTTGTTCAGCAGCACCCGGCCGGAGAAATCCGGTCCCAGCAGCTCTCCCAGGGTCTTCGCCGCATCGGCGCCGGGCCGGGCGGGGGTGAACTGAATGCGGTCTCCCGCGTGAATCACCGTGGTAATAGGGGCGTCGGCGTCGTTGACCCGGAGGACCGCCGGGGCGGCGGGTTCCCCCCGGAGAAGCACATGCCGCCCATCCAGGGTAACGCCCAGATTTTTGCCGGAACGGCCCAGCAGGTCGGCGTAGGTGTATCCGTTCATCAGCAGGATATCCCGGAGGGTCAGGACGCCGCTGCGGAAGAGCTTGGCGGCGCCGCCGTTCAGCGTCACCACATAGCTGTCGTTCAGCAGGCCCAGGGCGGCGGACACAGCAATGCCCAGAGGCGTGGCGTACTCCGGATTGTTCAGGTCCAGATCGTCGGAAAAGGCGCTCTTGACGTAATTGCTCCCGGCAATGGCAACCCGGCGCTCGTCCATCTCCAGGCTGGCCGCCACCCGCTCCCGGAGGCCGTCCAGCTTGCTGCCGCCGCCGGCCAGGAACAGCGCCGACGGCGCACCGCCGTTGAGCCCCGTCACCTGCTCGGCAATCGCTGAGGCCAAACGGCCCATGGGCTCCTGGATAATCTCCCCCAGGGCCTCGTGGCTCACCGTATTCTCCAGACCCAGAATATCCGTATAGTGGAGGTCCTCATGGGTGGCCAAATCCCGCTTCAGCTCCTCGGCGGTTTTGAAGTCCACAAGGAAGGCCCGCATAATGGCCTCCGTAATCTCGTCACCGGCAATCGTCGCCATGGTATACCCGGTGACGCTGCCCTCCCGGCAGAGGGCAATATCCGTGGTGCCCGCGCCGATGTCTACCAGGGCCAGATTCAAAAGACGCAGCTCCGCCGGAATGGCGGCGTTCATGGCGGCAATGGGCTCCAGGGTCAGGCTGGCCACCTGGAGACCCGCCGCCCGCATGGCGGCGTACAGGCTTTCCACCACCTCGCCGGGGAGGAACGTAGCCACCACCTCCGCCTCGGCCTTCTGTCCGCTGTGGGCCAGCAGGGAGTTCAGGGGATAGTTGTCCAGCCGGTACTGCGCCACGGTATAGCCCACCATGAAGAACTGACGCCGGCTCTCATCGTCAATCTGCAGGGCCTCCTCCGCTGCGGAGAGGGCCCCGGCCTCCAGGTGGCTGATGATCTCGGCGGTAATGGATTTCTCATCGGTCAGGTCCATGCTGAAGCTGCCCCGCTGGGTCCGCAGGGCCCGTCCCGCAGCGGCTACGCAGACCCGCTCCAGATGGATGCCCAGCCGCTCTTCCAGCCGCTCCGTCACCGTTCTGGCAAGCCCCGCCACCTGCTGGATGTTGTCAATCTGTCCATCCATCATGGAGCGGCTGCCATGCTCCGCCATTTCTATATCCAGGGCCTTGAACCGTCCGTTCATTGGCCGGCCCACCACGCCGATGACGCTGCGGGTGCCTATATCCAGGGCATAGATCAGGTCCTGCTCCTGGGGTCTGTAGTCCGTCATATCCCTGACACTCCTTTTCTGTCATCACAGAGTCTGCTCTCAGGCAGACTCCGGCACTCCCAAAACGGGCGCGTCCCTGCCGGCGCCGCCCCCTGCCGTCAAACCGAAATGTTGCCAGAAGGCGGACCTGCCGCCTTCTGGCAACCATTGCAGGGAACCCGGTGTGCGGAACGGCATTCGCTCTCCGCGCAACCGCTTATCTTCAGAACCCGTGTTCACAGCCGCCGAACACCCTATGAGCGGTTTGCTCCCGCTCCTCGTTCAATTTTCCTGCCCTACGGCAGTATGCCCGCGAAAATGCCCGAATCGGGAGGAACACGCCTTGTTTCGTCCTCCGGCTATGAATGCAGCTTCTCAGTACTTGCTGAAGGGGCTGGAATCTCCGCTGTATCCGGCATAACCGCTGTCCGGCTCCGCCACGCTGTCGTCAGCGGCAGCATAGCTGGGGGCGGGAGCGGGGCTTTCATAGCTGCTGCCGCTGTCATTGCGCAGACGGAACTTGCTCATCAGGCTCTTCATCAGGGAGGCCTGGCTGCTGAGCTCCTCGCTGGCGGCGGCGGATTCCTCGGAGGTGGCGGAGTTGGTCTGCACCACGGAGGAAATCTGGTCGATGCCCTCGGTGACCTGGGCAATGGCCTCGGCCTCCTCCTCCACAGCCTTGGCAATCTCCTGGAGGGCGGACATGGACTCGTCGGTGGCTTCCACGGTCTTGCTCAGGGACAGGGAGACCTTTTTCACAATCTCGCTGCCGTCCTGAACAGAGGCGATGGAGTTGTCAATCAATTCCTTGGTGGCCTTGGCAGCCTGGTCGGACTTGGTGGCCAGATTCCGCACCTCGTCGGCAACCACGGCGAAGCCCTTGCCGGCGCTGCCGGCCCGGGCGGCCTCCACAGCGGCGTTCAGAGCCAGGATGTTGGTCTGGAAGGCAATGTTCTCAATGGTGGCAATGATCTTGCCGATTTCCTCCGAGGAGCTGGAAATCTTCTCCATGGCCTTGACCATCTCGTCCATGTACGCGGCGCTCTCCCGAACACGCTGGTCGGCGTTCCTGGAGTGGTCCATGGCGATTTCGCTGCGCTTGGCATTGCTCTGGGATTTCTCGGAAATATCAGCAATGGTGGCGGACAGCTCTTCCACGGCGCTGGCCTGCTCCGTAGCGCCCTGAGCCAGAGCCTGGGCGCCGGTAGACACCTGCTCGGAGCCGGCGGAAACCTGCTCGCCGCTGAGGGTGATCTGGGCCAGGGTGTCGCTGAGGCTGCTGTTGATCACACGGATGGATTTGAGCATGTTCACCAGCTCGCCTACATACAGCTGTTCAGCATTGGTGCGGCAATTGAAGTTTCCGCTGCCCATCTCCTCCAGGAGACGGCAGGTATCGCTGATAACACCGGAAAGGACACGCTGGCTGGTCCGCAGGGCGTCGCACATCTCGCCCAGCTCGCTCTTGCTCTCATAATTTACGGGGATGTCCAGCTTGCCCTCGCTGAAACCAACCAGGGCCTTGCGAACCTCCTCCACAGGAACTACAATGCTCTTGATGATTGTCAGCGCGATGCGGAGCACTGCCACAGTGGCGATCAACATCGCCACAATAATGGAAATTATTGCTATCGTGGAAATGATATTCTGCCGCGAGATAATGTTGGCCTGCTCAGACTGGAGCCTGGCAGCCAGCGCATCACCAGCGGATGCAGCCTGGTTCAGAGCGGGGGTGCAGGTACTTACGATCATATTGGCCGCCTGCTGCTGATTGGTCCGAACAGTCTGTCCAATTGTGACAGCCTCCTCCTCCCATTCCTCTACCATGTTAACAAAGTTGTTCAGCTCGGTCTTATCCTCAAGGGGATAGATACTGTTCAGAGTAGCTAACTGAGAGGCCAGCTCATTGATTTTGCTGTTGCAGGTATCGACGCTGGACATATTGCCGGACAATACCGCGTCACGCAGGTTACGGGCGGCAATGTTGTAATCAATGCGGCAGTCGGACGCCAACTCATTGGATTCCACATACTTTTCCAGAATGTTAGTATATTGCCTCTTCTGTACTGTCATCAGGATCAGCGCTGCGATGATAATAATTACAGAGACAATGATGGTAATGCCGTACCCCACGACCAGGCTCTTCCTGATCTTCATGTTCTTAATCATTTCTGATTTCCTCCTCTTTATGTTCGGTTCCTGCTTATCTATCAATCATCGGCTCCGTGCTGCTTACATCACGTCGCCGTATCTTCCCTTTTTCACGTCACCGAAAATCTGTCCGTCCACCAGCGTCACCACCCGGCGGCGCATGATGTTCACATATTTGCTGGCGTGGGTGGCCATGATGACCGTGGTTCCCCGGTGATTGACCTCCATTAAAAGCTGGAAGATATCCCAGATATTATCATCGTCCAGATTTGCGGTAATCTCATCCAGCACCAGGATAGGCGGACTGTTAATCAGGGCCCTGGCCAGCTCCACACGGCGGCACTCCCCCACCGACATCTCGGCAGGGTACTTCTTCCCGGCCCCCCGCATGCCGACCAGTCCCAGCACCTTATCCACCCGCTCCTGCAGATGCTTTGCGTTTTCAAAGCGGCGGCGTCCCACCTGAGCCGCAACCCAAAGGTTTTCCTCCACGGTCATTTTCCGGATCAGGCTGTGTTCCTGCTGCACCTTTCCGAAGAGAATGGCCATGCGGTTGTGGCTCCAGGGAATCAGCTTGGTCAGATCCTTCTGGTCCAGACTGACCCGGCCCCGGTCCGGCTTGAGCTTGCCGGAAATCAGATCCAGCAGCGTGCTCTTCCCGGCTCCGCTGCTGCCGATGATGAAGACGAACTCTCCCTGCTTGATGGTCAGGTCGATGTTCTCCACCCCGGTCTCAAAGCGCCGGCCTCCGTTCTCCTTCCGCTGCCGCCGGCTCAGCTTATAGCGCTTTGTTACATTTTCCAGCGTGATCGTGGGCATAGTACCTCCGCGCGTGGATGCCCCCGGCACTGGGCCGGGGGCTCCGGCATTATTGATAAATCGACTTTTCCCGGGTCACCTTTCGGTTTACAATCCGGTCCAGGTCCACCAGCTGCTTCAAAAGCCTCTGATTGATAGCCGCCTGATTGGCCAGGGCCGCCTCCTCCGGCGCCGGCGTACCGGACCCCTTCAGAAGCGCCTCCATGGGGCCCTGCGCCTCCTGGGGAAGCGCCGCCTTCAGCTGGTCCAGAACCTGCTGCCCCCGGCGGAGCTTTTCCACAGGCTCCTGCCGCATGGCCACCAGCATCTGAACCGTCACCTGATCATTGCGGTCCACCGCCTCCGCCAGCTGGCGGGTCAGGTCGTAGGTCTCGTTCAGGGCCGTGTAGATCCGCTTCAGCTGAACATGAATATTCATCAGCGCGGATGCCTCCATCCTCTCACCTACTTCCCGGAATCGCCGCTCTTCTGCGCCTGACGGAAGGCGTCCCGCAGCTCCCCGATCATGGACTTCACATGGGCCAGCAGGTCCTGCCGCCGGCCAATCTTCACCCGGCCCAGCTCATAGGTGAAATACTCATAGAGCTGGGTCAGGTTTTTGCTGATGGGATACTGCCGGTCCAGCGTATCATCCAGATACTGGATGATCTCCACTGCCCGCTGCACCGAGGCCTCAAAAACGGGATAATCCTGCTTCTTCAGCGTGATTTCCGCCTGGGCAAGGCGCTTAAAAAGCTCGTCATACAGCAGAAGAAGCAGCTCGCCCTGGGTCATGGTGTTGACGCTTTGCTCCTTATATTGGTTGAAGCCCTTCATATCCATCGTCTGTGAATCACCGCCTTTTCATGCGCTTCATCAGCCGCCCATCAGCTGGGCGAAGTAAGAGCTCTGGGAATTCATCTGGGCCACCAGCTGCTCCAGCTGAGAGAACTTACTGGTGTAGTAGTCCACCTGGTCGCTCATTTTGTCTTCCCACTTCTCAATTTCCTTGTCAATCTTATCCAGCTCCTGCTGGATGGTGTTGGTATACATGGTGCTGGGGGCCAGGGGGGAACCGGCCTTGCTGACCAGCACGCCCTTGCCGCCCTCGGTCTTGCCGTACAGCTCCAGGGGCTGTTTCAGCGCCTGCATCAGGCCGTTGCTCTTGGCTCCGGAATCCGTGCTGGCGGTAAAAGCGTCCCGCACGGCGTCCGGGTCGTTGTTCAGCGCGTCCCGGAACTTTGTCTCGTTAAACTCCAGGGTGCTCAGGCCGTTGGAATAGTTCACGGTAATGCCCGCCGCCCGGAGGGCCGCGCCGTTCTCGCCGGTCATGGACACAGCGGAGGTCAGGCGGGTGTACAGGCTGCGCAGGTCGTTATCGCCAAAGAGGATGCCGGTCTTGGCCTTTTCCTCCCAGGCCTCAATGGTGCTCTCGGACATGCCCTCCTTGTCCTCGTCGGTCAGGGGCTCATACCGCTGGTTTTTGCTCTGGTTGCGATACAGGGGCAGGGTGGAATAAGCATTCTTGATCTCCGTCACCATGGCGTTGTAGTCCGCCACCATTTCCTTCACCACGTCCACAATTTTGTCCGCGTCGGAGCTGGTTTCAAAGGTGACGGCCTCGGCCTTGTCGTCCCGGACGGCAGTTTTCTCCGTGACAGCGGAAACGTCCATGGCCTGGTCGCTGCCGGCGTCAAAACGCAGGCGGCCCTGGGCGTCCACCCGGGCGTAGACCTCCTCGCCCTTATGGTTCTCAAAGGTCAGCTTCCCGTCCTCGTCCATGGAGCCGTATACGGTCTTGCCGCTCTTTTCGTCCAGGAAGGCCAGTCTGCCGTCGTCCAGCTTTTCCGCGCTGAACTGCTTGCTCTTGCCGTCTCCCTGGTCCACAGAGAAGAGAGGGTTGCCCTTCTCGTCCAGGGACTGGCTGACGTCATATTTGATATTTCCGTCCTCGTCGGTCTCGTAGCCAAAGGTCCCCTTGAGGTTGATGGTCATGCCGTCCAGCTCCACACTGTTGGAGCTGCGGGTAATTTCTCCCAGGGAGGTTCCGTTGATGCTGACCTCCAGAATGGCATCCTGGCCCTTGGTATAAGTTCCATCACCCTTGTCGTCATAGGTGCCGGGCGCGCCGAACAGCTTGGAGGACAGGCCCTCGAACCGGATTTCGCTGGCAGCTCCCGTGTCCTTGGCGGTAAAGGTCAGCTCGTTGGTCAGCTTGGAATAGCCCACCTTGACCCCGGAATCACTGTTGCTGTTCATGGTGTTGATTACCGTACTCAGGGTGGTATTTTCATTAAACCGCCCCACTTCCTTGCCGTTGACCTTAAAGGAATAGAGCTGGTTTCCGTCGGTGTCCGTCACCGGCACCTTTGTGACCTTACCATTGCTGTCCACTTTCAGCTCATAGAGCGCTTCCAGATCCTTAAAGCCGTCCTCGCCCAGCAGCTCGCCCAGCGTCTTGTTAGTATTGAGATAGCTGGTGATCTGATTGCTCTCACCGAAGCCAAGGGTCTCGCCCTTGGTAGACTGGACGGAAAAAGTGGAGCCCTTCTGTCCAGTGGTAAACTGGAGCTGGATGCCCTTTTCGCCGCCGTTTTTGTCGCTCACCGTCAGCTTGCCCTTTCCAAAGGCCTCGTCAATATTTTTCTGGAGGGCTTCGAGATACGCCTGGTCCCGCTCCGCCGGGGTCCGTTTATCGTCCTTGTCCGCCTTGATATCCTTGGCGGTGGGCATTTTCACGGTCTTGGTGACGCCGTCCAGAGTAATCTGAAGGCTGCCGCCCTTGGAAGACAGGTACTCCAGGGTGCTCATGGTCTCCTTCATATTTGCCACGCCTGAGGCGTCCAGGCTCTTGACCTGTTTGCCGTATATACTGCTGAGATCCTGGCCGCCCAGCAGCTGTTTCTTTACGCTGTCACTGGCCGCACTGATATAGACATTGTTATTTTTGGGGTCCGCAAAGGTGATTTTGCCGTCCTTGACCTCGGCCCGAACCAGCTCCTCGGTCAGCTCCTTGCCGGTGTAGCTCTTGCTGCCGATGATCACCGTCTGCTCTTCCAGCTGCCGGTTGATCTCGTCCGCCAGCTCCTGGGCGTTGTCATAGGTCTTGGTCTCGTCAAAGTTGATGGTCAGGTAGCTCAGCGCGTTGGAACCGCCATAGGCCAGGGTCATGCTGCCGGAAAAGGTGCTGACGGTCATATCCTTGTCCAGGTCCATGGACCCGGGGGCGGCCGCAGACACGGTTCCGGAATTGAAGTCGGAGGTCTGTTTGTCCAGGAAGGTTCCGCTCAGCTTATAGGTGGCGGCGGAGGCCAGCTGCCGGACCCGGTCCACCCGGATGTCGCTGTTGGAGCGCCCGGTGGCGGTGACCTTGTCGGCATTGCTGCCCTTGGCCACCGTTTTCACCGCCTGATCGAAAAAGCTGGTGGACATCAGGTTGTTGGAAGAACGGTAAGACGTGTACTTCGCGAGGAAGGACGACATCTTATCGATCATGCTTCTGTAGGACTCCTGCTTCCACTCGGTCTTTGTGCGCTTCTGGCTCAGGGATGTGATCTTGTTTTTGTACGCGGATATCGCGTTTTCGATCATACCCTCCGTATCCAGACCGCTGGCGAGGCCGGAGATGACATTTCTGCTTCCATAAATGCTGCTTGCGCTGCTGACGCTGCTGACAGAGGCCATATACCCCACTCCCTTCATAATATCAGGCGATTCGCCGCCTCACGGAGGCGGTGAATCCTTCCAAGAATTTTTTTGATATTCCTCTATGTTTTTTTATCGACATATAGTATAATAAAAATAAGAGGTCCGCGTTTAGTTTTTACAGTAAGGAGGAAAATCCTTTGACACAGGTTATCACCGTCACAAACCAGAAGGGCGGCGTGGGCAAAACCACCACCGTCTCCGCCCTGGTCTGCGGTCTCACCCAGCGAGGCGCACGGGTTCTGGGCGTCGATCTGGACCCCCAAGGCAACCTGGGCTTCACCCTTGGCCTGGACATCGGAGACGGCTACACGGTCTACGATGTGCTGACCGGAGCACACCCCATTGAGGCATCCATCTCCCACACGGACTACGGAGATATCCTCCCCTCGGACATCATGCTCTCCACCGCCGAGGTGGCCTTTACCGCGCCCCGCCGGGAATTCATGCTCTCCCAGCATCTGGACGCCGTCAAGGACCGGTATGACTTCATCATCATCGACACGCCCCCGGCCCTGAACATCCTGACCATCAACGCTTATGTGGCCTCCACCGGGCTCATCGTCCCCATGGAGGCGGAGGTGCTGAGTCTGGTGGGCGTCTCCCAGATTCAGGACACCATTGAAACCGTCCGCAAATCCTTCAACCCGGATCTGAAGGTCCTGGGCATTCTGCTGAACAAATATAACCAGCGCCTCACCCTCTCACGGGAAATTCTGGACCTCGCTGAGGCGGTGGCTGAGCAGCTGGACAGCCGGGTGTTCCCCACCAGAGTCCGCCGGGGCGTGGACGTGGCCATGGCCCCTGCCCACGGACAGAGCGTGCTGACCTACCAGCCCCGCTGCAAGGCCGCCATGGACCTGCGGAAAATCGTGGACGCCGTGGCCGGTCCCCGGTTCCCCGCTCTTAAAAGACGCTGACAACAGATCAACGACAGTAAAGGAGTTTTTATTATGGCTTCCAGTAACAGCAGCAAAACCGCCCATGTCATGAACCTTCTCAGCAAAAACCGCGGCGGCGCTCCCGCCCCGGAGCCCGAAGCGCCGGCCGAGAAGACCAAACCCGCCGAGCCCGCCGAACAGGTCGAGACCGTTGAAAAGCCCTCCCCCGTGGCCCCTATCATCTCCTCCATCAATGCCGACGCCGCCGTCTCCAACCAGATCAAGGACGCCCTGGAAGCGGAGCTCACCGAGGATTCTCCGGCGCCTCCCCAGACCCCCCAGGAGAAGGCCGCCCCTCCCCGGCCGGCGGAGCCCGCTCCCCCCAGCGCCGAGGAGCTGATGGACCTGCCCCCCATCAGGCCCGCCGAGGAGCCGGCAAAGGCACCGGCAAAAGTACCGGCAGAGACCCCCCCAGAGGCGCCAGCAGAGGAGTGCTATGTCAACGTGATGCAGCTTCTGGTAGAGGAAAAGGCAGAGAAGTACATGCAGATGTTCGGCGTCTGCTGCTGCGAGCGCTGCCAGCTGGACGTCAAGGCCTTTGCTCTGAACCACCTGCCCCCCAAGTATGTCTTCATGGGCCCTGACGAGCGGGTGCCCCGCCTGACGGTGTATGAGGCCCAATACAGCAGCGACATCACCGCTCAGCTGCTCAAGGCCTGCACCATCGTCCACGAAACGCCCCACCACACCCGTCCGTCCCTCTGAGGGCCAGGCACGCCGGTCTGTCCGGAATCCCGCCGCCGCGGAATCCCCGGGGCGGCGGGCAAAGTCCGCCCTGAAAACCATATGCCGGTTTTCCGGCGCGCTGACCTGCCAAAAAAGGTTCGACACGTTTCTGTGCCGAACCTTTTTCTTTCTTTATAGTCACCGCAGTTGAAAAGAAGCATTTGCTTCTTTTCAACAAGTGCGGCGATGATTCGCCGCACAGGCCGCAAAACGGCCTTGCGGTGGACTTCATAGCCGGCACAGGGGCTTTTTACCTAGCCCGTCAGCGGCTCCGCCGCTGGTTGAAAACCGGTATCTGCCGGTTTTCAACTGTGCTGACTATATCAGCCCTTCCGGCAGGGTTCCGCTTCGGAGCCAAGGGGCTTATTCCTTCCCCTCATCCTCCGGCTCCTGGTCCTGATAGGCGTGGGTCAGCTGATCCCAGAGCACGCCCACATTCTCCATGCAGTTGAAGTAGATGGTGGTCAGCAGCTGGTTGGGGATGCCCAGCTCCTCTGCCATGCGGTTAATCCCGTCCCAATCGGCGTTTTCATAGCTCAGCACCAGCTTGTAGAGCATGCCGCAGCGGCCCTCGCCCCGCACCAGGCCGTTTTTCACCTCGTCGGCCACCGGCAGCTCCTCCAGAATCTCCTCCAGCGGCGCATCTACCAGATAGTTCAAGGTGGAGAACATGCCCATCAGATAGGCCTCGGACCGGGAGATGGGCATATTTTCGGCGTGCTTCATCAGCTCACTGCAAAAATGGGCCCGCATAAAGGATTTCTTCAGGAATTCCTCCGTGCCGGGGTCGTCGTTCTCGCCGCTGTTGGCGGCACTGAGGAGGTAAACCCACTGCCGCAGCTGCCCCAGGCCCAGGGTCATGATGGCCTGGTTGATGGTGGTGGCCCGATGCCGCAGGGCGAAGAACACGGAGTTGGCCATTTTCAGCAGGTTATAGCTGAGACTGGCGTCCATGGAAATCAGCTGCTCAATCTCGTCCACATCCGGCTCGTCCCGGGTCAGCGCCACCATCAGGCGGAAAAAGTTGCTCTGGAGATAGGCGCTGCTGTGAACCTTGGTGGTAATCTTCTCGGCCACATAGGGCCCCTCCACCGCGTCGGCGTTGAGAGAAATGGCCTTTTGGTACTGTTCTGCCGTCTCAATATGGGAGATGATGCACTTTTTGTTCATGCTGTGGGCCACTTCCACCGTGTTCCGGATGGTAACGTCCGTGGCGGTTTTTGCATTCAGCTTGATGTACTCAATGCTGTCCAGCAAAGCCAGATACCGGGGGGCGAACTGGAACTCGTTGACGGCAATCTTATACCCCTCCTTGGCATACTGGTCCACGAAGTGCATGGACAGGGGGTGGATAATCACGCTGTCGTCAATTTGAATGACCAGCTCCGACTTGTCAAACAGCCTGGGCGTTTTCTTCATCAGCAGCATGGTGGTGAAGGTCATGAAGTTCAAGGATCCCTTCAGCGTCGTTGTGCTGTTCTGCGTCAAAAAGCTGTAGACCGTATCCGCAGAAGCGAACTCATTGGCCGGGCTGTTGCTGTCCGAGCTGAACGCCTGATTCTCGCCATGGTATACGATCTCATATCCCAGGATTTTTCCAGAGGTATCCTTGATCGGCTGCCTTACAATATATTTGCTGCTCATGGTGTTCCTCCCGCTTTTACTTGCTGTGCTTCTCTTCCAGCAGGTGATCGATCACCTGCACCAGATGTCCGATTTCCGGCTTGCTCATCTGCTCGTCGGCGCCCAGCTCCTTGCCCTTTTGGCGCATCTCCTCCGTAATCAGAGACGAGAAGATAATCAGCGGCAGATGCTTCAGCTCCTTGTCGTCCTTAATCAGCTTCGTCAGCCGGTGTCCGTCCATCTGAGGCATCTCGATATCCGTAATCACCAGGGACACGTAATCTTCCAGATTTTTCTTGCCCCTGACTTCATTCAGGTAGCTCCAGAGCGCCTGACCGTCGGGGAACATCTTGGTATTGACATAGCCGGATTTGTGGAGGGCCTCCTCAATCATCTTGCTGAGCAGCACGGAGTCCTCCGCCACCACAATGGCGGCGTCGCTCCGCTCCCGTTGGCCCAGACGCTCAATCTCAGACATCTGAATGGTGGTCTCCGGGGCAATCTCTGCCACAATCTTCTCAAAGTCCAGAATGGTCACCAGGTCTTCGCCGCACTGGGCAATTCCGGTGGCGATGCCCTCGTTTCCTCCGGCCACGGTCTTGTCGGGCTTCTGGATGCTCTTCCAGGAAATGCGGCTGATGCCAACCACCGTGTGGACACGGAAGGCAATATTCATCTTGTTAAAATTGGTGACGATGAACAGGTCCTTGGGCTTTTTCTCCCCGGGCTCCGACAGCAGATACTGAGGCAGGTCCACCACTGTGATGACCTGATCCCGGGGCTTGAAAATCCCCTCCACCGCCGGATGGGCGTGAGGCATGGGCTTCACCGGCTGGGAAACCAGAATCTCCTTGACCTTCGCCACATTGATTCCATACAGGCTGTCATTGATGGTAAACTCCATGACCTCGATCTCATTCGTACCGGATTCCAGCAGGATGCCCCGCTTGTCCTCTGCCAGCATATTCCGCACTCTCCTTTCAAAGGTTGTCTCTTAAATAATCAGCTCTTTCCTGCCATAACAGCGGACACAGCCCAGGCCGGTGGCCGGGTCGAACAGCAGCGTCCGGGCCACGGAACCGCCCACGTCCTCCTTCAAGAGCTGGATGCCCTCTTTTTTCAGGTTCAAATGCACGCTTTCAATATTGCGCTGTCCGATATTGCCAAGGTTTCCGCCGCTGACCTCGAACATTTTGGCTCCGCCGGCAATTTTGGCGGTAATCCGTGCGCGGGAGGCGCCTTTCGACTCCATCAGGCGCAGCGTTTCGCGGATTCCGGTATCCGCGTATTTAAATGTGTTTTTCCTTCCGGGCTCCATATTCAGCGGCAGCATAATGTGAACCATTGCAGCCAGTTTGATACGCTGATCGTACAGACAAATCCCAATGCAGGAGCCCAGGGCGTAGGTAATCAGCATGCCGCTGTCCTTCGCCATTTTCATGTCCGCAATTCCGATCGTGATTTTATTCTCCACTGTCAACGCCCAGCTTCCTTAGCAAAAAGTTCAATGAACGGATATCCGGCGACAGCAGCAGCCGGCAGGGAATCTGCTTTCCGCTGCACACAAAATCGCCGCCGATGGTCATAATATAGTCGGACTGGCCGCCGTACATCGCCATGGGCACCGCCATAATGGCCCCCTGCATATCCACGGTAAAGGCCGGAACCGTCAGGTCGATGTCGATGCCCGCAAGGCCCGTGAGGGCATTGATGAAGGTGGAAATCATGATGTTGCCCACCTCCGTCAGGGCGGAGCGCTCCATATCCCGAATCTGCTCGTAGCTCTCCACCTGCTCGTTCAGCATGCTTTCCGCCACCAGCTTCACGAAGTCCAGCTGCTGAACGGACAGCATAATGCCGCTGAGCTGATTGCTCATGCCCACCAGCACGCCGGCGGTAATTTCCTCCGGTCCGCCGATCCACTCAATGGCCTCGTTATAGCTCATGATGCGGACCTCCGGCTGCTGGATGCGCACCGGCTTTCCAATCAGGGAGGACAGCGAGGTGGCCGCGTTTCCGGTACCGATGCTGCCAATCTCCTTCAGGGTATCCAGCTCCAGAGAGGACAGCTCATTGTAGTTCTTCATACCCATGACATCCCTCCCTCTTAACTGCGCAGGCTGTTGATGGTGGACTCCACCTCGTCGGAGGTCTGCACCATCTTCAGCGCCAGTCCGTAGGCCCGCTGAGCCTCAATTACCTTGGTATACTCCTCCGCCAGGTCCGCGTTGGACATCTCCAGCAGACCCTGCACCGCCTTGGCGGCGCTGCGGCGCATACCGCCGTTTTTGTCCACGGCGATGAACCGGGTCCCGTCCACGTGCTGCATGCCGCTGTAGTTGATATAGTCGAACACGCCCACCGGCTGAGCCTCTTCCCGCTGGGAGGGGTCCACCTCAATCATGCCGCCGGTCTCACCGAGGACAAAGCGCCCTTCGTTGTCGGAGAGATAATAAATCCGTTCCATCTCCGGCTGCCCGTACTGGTCCACCTGTCCGTTGGGCCGCATCAGCTCCGAGAGGCAGAAGGCGCCGTTCCGGGTCAGGGTCACCTCATTGGTATTCAGGTCCACCAGGGCGAAAAAGCCCTCTCCGTCAATCATGTAGTCCTGACTGCGGCCGGTGTCCGCCACCGGGCCGGCAGAAAAGTCCGTGTCCACCTGCCACAGGGCGGTGCCCACGCCGTAAGGGCGCATCTCAAAGTCCGTGGCCTTGACATCGTCGTACATCAGCGCGGCGAAGCGTCCCTTTTGGGCCTTGTAGCCGTATGTATTGAGGTTTGCTATGTTGTTTCCCTGAACGCCCATGCGTTTTTGCTGCTGGTGGGCGCCGATGGCGCCGATGAAAAAGGATTGATTCATCTTTCAGCCGCCTCCTTACTGCATCCGGCCCACATCTGTGGCAGCCCGCGACATCAGCTGGTCGTACATTTTGGAAATCTGAGCGGCGCTCTGTAACGCCCGCTGGTAGGTAATCATCTCGGTCATCTGCTTCACAACATCGCTGTTGGAGCGCTCCAGATAGCTCCACCAGACTTCACTGTCCTGGCTGAGCTCCGCGTTTTCCCCCTGGAAGAGCCCCCGGTCCGTGTGAACCAGAGCGCCGTTGTCCTCAAAGCTGTAGATTCCCAGCCGGCCGATCAGGCCGCCCTCATTGTAAAAGATCTGCCCCTGCTTGTCGCAGTTGATCTTGTCGGTTCCCAGGTAAATGGGGTTCTGGTCCGGGCCCAGGACCTGGCCGAAGCCCGGCAGGCAGAGATAGCCGTCGTCATCCAGGGTGAAGTTGCCCATTCTCGTATAGTACACCTCGCCGTCGGGATTCTGCACGGCGAAAAAGCCGTCGCCCACGATGCCGAAGTCCAGACTCAGCCCCGTGGGCTCCATGGTGCCCTGGGTATAGTCGGTATAAATTTCGCTGGTGGCCCGGATATAGCTCTGCCGGCCGATTTCCTGGCCCTCGCTGAAATTGGTGCCCACCCGGGCATACATCACATCGTCGAAGGTGGTCGCGGTGTAGCGGTCCTGCTTATAGCCTGCGGTTGAGACGTTCACCAGGTTATTGGCCACCACATTCAGGTTGCTCTGGTGGGTCAGCATGGCAGAGGTCAGATTGTAAAAGCCCTTGAACATATGATTACCCCTTTTTTCTCCTGGTTTGATTTTCCGCGGCCCCGTTGAGATAGGCCTCCATATGAACGCGCAGCTTCTGGAGCGCCCGGGTGTGAATCTGGGAAATACGGGGCTCGCTGAGCTCCATCACCTGCGCGATCTCCTTCAGGTGCAGATTTTTTTCGTAGTAAAGGGAAAGGACGATCTGCTCGTTCTTCCTCAGCTGGGAAATTCCCTGGGCCAGGGCCCGCTGGGTCTCCCGCTCCTGGAGCATCGCCTCCGGCTGGCCCTGGGTGTCCCCCGAGGGGACCTCCAGCTGATAGCCGGTGGTTTCCCGGGTGTCCATCAGCACATCCAGGGAGAGCACATTGCTCAGGGCAATGTTGGCGGCGTCCTTCTGATAGCGCTCCGGCGTCACGCCCAGGCGCTCCGCAATCTCGGCGTCGGTGGGATACCGCCCCAGGGAGGCGGAGAGCTCCGAAACGGCCAGGTCAATCTCCTTGGCCCGCTTCCGGACATTCCGGGGCATCCAGTCCTGCTTCCGGGCCAGGTCGATGACCATTCCCCGGACGCGCTTGGAAACGTAGGTTTCAAACTTCACGCCCTTGTCCGGGTCGAACTTGTCGATGGAGCCCAGCAGGGTCAGGATGCCCTCGTTGATGATGTCGTCAATCTGGGCAAAGCTGCTGTAAACCCCCCGAATCTGCATGGCGGCGCTTTTAATCAGGCCCTCGTACCGGAGGACCAGCGGCCATTTCAGACTCTCGTCCCCCGTCTCCTTATAGAGCCGCAGCAGGTCCTGGGTTTCCATCTCCTCAATTTCCCGCTCGGTATAGGCGGCCGTCATGTGCCCACCGCCCTTCTCTCGGGACGGGCCTCCAGGGTGATGTTGCCGATAGCCTGAATCTGAACGGCGTTGGTAATCTCATTGAAGGAAAGCACATATACGCTGGGGAAGAACTGGGTAATCATCTTGGCGAAGTAGCCCCGGATGACCTGGCTCACCAGAATCACCGGCGTCTGAGAGAGATCGTTGAACTTCTTGATCTGGGCGGAGAGCTGAGAGACAATCTGCTGCATCAGCTCCGGCCCCATGGCCAGGTAAACGCCCTGCTCGTTCCGGGTCAGAGAAGCGATGATCTTCTTCTCCACCTCGGCGTCCAGGGTGACCACCCGCAGCTGACCGTCCTCGCAGAAGCGGCGGGTGATGGTCCGGGCCAGAGCGCCCCGGACCTGCTCCGTAGCGGAATCGACGTCCCGGCCCTGCCCCAGGGCGTCGGCCAGGGTCTCCACGATGGTGGCCAGGTCCTTGATGGGCACGCCCTCCTTCAGTAGGTTCCGCAGAACCTTTTCCAGAACGGAATAGGAAATGATATTGGGAATGGCCTCCTCCACCAGCTCGGGCGCGCTGCGCTTCAGGTTATCCACCAGCTGAATGGTCTCCGTCCGGCCCAGCATCTCATAGGCGTATTTCTTCACCGTCTCAGACAGGTGGGTCAGCATGACGGACAGGGGATCGATGACGTTGTAGCCGTAAATCTCCGCCATTTCCTTGTTCTCCGGCAGAATCCACCGGGAGGGGATGCCGTAGGCGGGCTCGATGGTCTCGATGCCGTCGATTTCCCCCAGGGGATTGGCGGGCTCCAGAGCCAGGTAGTAGTCCACCAGGATCTCGCCCCGGGCCACCTCCTCGCCCCGAATCCGGATGACATACTGGTTGGTCCCCAGAGATGAAGCGTCGTGGAGGCGGATGGAGGGGAAGACGAAGCCCATGTCCTGGGCATACTGCCGCCGGAAAATAACGATGCGGCTGATGAGCTTGCCGCCGTGGCTCTCGTCCACCATGGGAATCAGGCTGTATCCAAATTCCATTTCGATGGGCTCCACCGAAAGGAGATTGTAAACGTTGTTGATATCCTTGTAGTAATCGGTTTCGCTGGGCGCCGCCGTTTCCGCCGCGGCTGCCTGCTGCTCCGTGGCCGCGGCAGCGGCGGCCTCCTCGGCCTTTTCCTGTTCCAGCCGGCGGCTGATGAACCAGCCGCCCCCCAGCAGCACGCCGCCGCCCACAAACAGGGCCAGATGAGGCGTGTTGGGGATCATCGCCAGGAAAATCAGAATCACGCCGGTGGTCATAATGGCCCGGGGCTGTGCCTTGAACTGGGAGACGACGTCCTTGTTCAGGCTGCCCTCG
Source organism: uncultured Oscillibacter sp. (assembly GCF_947654275.1). Classification (GTDB taxonomy): domain Bacteria; phylum Bacillota; class Clostridia; order Oscillospirales; family Oscillospiraceae; genus Oscillibacter. Next base: position 56,747 of record NZ_CANTJS010000004.1, read on the forward strand.
GAGACGGACCGGGTGACAATCATGCCGGTGGCCGTGGAAATCATCAGCGCCGGCAGCTGGGACACCAGGCCGTCACCGATGGTGACGATGGAATAGCGGGAAATCACGTCGGAAAAGGTGCCCCCGTTCATCAGTATGCCGATCAGCACGCCGCCGATAAAATTCAGCATGGTGATGATGAGGGACATCACCGCGTCGCCCTTGACGATTTTGGTGGCGCCGTCCATAGCGCCGTAGAAATCCGCTTCCTTTTGAATCTTGTTCCGCCGGTCCCGGGCTCCCTGCTCGTCGATAAGGCCGGAGGAGAGGTCGGCGTCAATGGCCATCTGCTTGCCGGGCATGGCGTCCAGGGTGAACCGGGCCGCCACCTCGGCCACGCGCTCGGCGCCCTTGGTGATGACGATGAACTGCACCAGCACAATGATCAGGAAAATCAGCACGCCGATGACGATGTTTCCGCTGGTAATCAGGTTTCCGAAATTCTGAATCACCTCGCCGGCATAGCCGTGCTGGAGAATCTGCCGGGTGGTGGATACGTTCAGTCCCAATCGGAACAGCGTGGTAATCAGCAGCAGGGATGGGAAAATGGAGAATTCCAGAGCGTCGGAGATGTTCATGGTAATCATCAGAATCATCACCGACAGTCCGATATTGATGACCAGCAGGAAGTCCAGCATCGCAGGGTGCAGCGGGATGATCAAAAACAGAACGATGACCACGACGCCCAGGGATATTGCGTTGTCCATAATCCGTTTCATCCGTCGCTCACCTCCCGTCCTTCAGTTCCTTTCTGCCCTTTCCCTCCGGGGAAAACGGCTCTCTTATTTGCGCGGCTTTGTAATCTGGTCCTTTCCGTTCAGGCGGAAGATGTAGACCAGCACCTCCGCCACTGCGTTATAGAGGGTGGGCGGAATCTCCTGATCCACCTCCGTCTCCGCATACAGGGCCCGGGCCAGGGGCACGTTTTCAATCACGGCCACCTGATTGGCCTCCGCCACGCTGACAATCCGCAGCGCCAGGGAGTCCTGGCCCTTCGCCAGAACGATGGGGGCGTTATCCTGCTCGGGCTTATAGCGCAAAGCCACGGCAAAATGAGTGGGGTTCCGGATGACCACGTCGGCCTGGGGCACCTGCTGCATCATGCGGCTCTGGGCCCGGCGGCGCTGCATCTCCTTGATTTTCCCCTTGATCTGAGGGTCGCCCTCCATCTGCTTGTATTCTTCTTTAATTTCCTGTTTGCTCATGCGGATCTGCCGCTCGTAATCCCACCACTGGTAGAGAAAATCCGCGGCGGCCAGGGCGATAAAGGCAATGGCGATCCGCACAACCATGCCCATGCTCTCCTCGAAGAGGTGGCCGCAGGCCGCCCTGATATCCACATAGAGATACCGGGCGCTCTCGTGAAACATCCCCATGAGGCTCAGATAGATGATGACCATGAGGACGGTTATTTTCAAAATGCCCTTCAGGGCGTTGATTACGCTTTTGAGGGAAAACAGCCGCTTGAACCCCTCCAGGGGATTGAGCCGGCTGAACTTGGGCCGCAGCAGCTCGCCGCTGACCAGCAGACGGGTCTGGGCGAAGGTGGCCACAATGGCGCACAGCGCCGTAATCACAGTGATGGGCAGCACGGTCTTTCCCATCAGCAGCATTCCCTGAAGCATCAGTTCCCACAGGATGCTGCCGAGGTCACCGGCCGGCGCGGCGGCACACTCCAGAATGCAAAAGCGCATGAAGGCGGTCAGCTCCTCAGCGATGTTCCCCGCCAGCAGCCAGAAGCTCATGAAGGAGCCCAGAAGCGTCGCCACGGCAACGGCGTCCTGACTGAGGAAGACGTTGCCCTTCTTCCGTTCGTCTCTTCGCTTTTTTGGCGTTGCCTTTTCGGTTTTGGAGCCCTCGGCCATGCTTCATCCCCCCTTTCCCGGCCTCAGCCGGTCATAGCCAGGATTGCGGCCATGTCGTTCAGCATCTCCCGCTCCAGAGTCAGCAGGTATTCGCTGAACGGCACAATCAGCGCCAGCAGCAGCGCCAGGCCGATGATGACCTTCAGCTCAATGTTGATGGAGAACACATTGATTTGGGGAATGACCTTCATCAAAACGCCCATGCCCATCTGTCCGATCATCTCCGCCGCCAGAATGGGCATGCAGAGCTTCACCGCCAGCACCGTGCACTCCGCGAACAGCATCAGCATGGCGTCCGCCACATCGGGGCCGAAGGAGACCCCGCCGTAGCCCACCACCTCGCTGGATGTGAGCATCATCCGCAAAAGGGTATGATGTCCGTTGCCCGCGAAGAACAGCAGCGTCATCAGCGTATTCAGCAGCACGCCGGTGACGGACATGTTGGACTGAGAGCCGGAGTCGTAAATCTGGCTCATGGTCATGCCCATCTGGGTGTCGATGGTGTGTCCCGCCAGCTGGGGAATATAAAAGAAAAAACTCACCACCATGCCCAGCACGAAGCCCAGGGCCAGCTCCAGCAGGACGGCGGCCGCGAAGGCCGGCAGTCCCACCGGCTCGGGGACCTCTCCGCCTGTGACGGAGTAGGTAAACGCCGACATCACCAGTATAAAACCGGCCCGGAAGGTCCCCGGAATGTTCTGCCTTCCCAACAGGGGATTGAACAGCACAAATCCGCTGGTGCGGGCTGTGATATAGAGAAACAGCGTCAGCGCGCCCATGTCAATCATATGCCCGCCTCCGCTACACGGTCATCAGCGCGAAAATCTCCCGGGTATACTCCTGAAGCGTATCCAGCATCCAGCCTCCGGCCAGCAGCAGCACCCCCACCACGATGACCACCTTCAGAATAAAGCCGATGGTCTGCTCGTGGATCTGGGTCACCGCCTGGAAAATAGCCACCACCACGCCGGCCAGCATACTCAGCACCAGCATGGGGCCTCCCAGCTTGATCACCACCCCCACGGCCTCCCGCAGGACGTCCGTCACCATCGTCGTATCCATGGCCCGCCCTCCTAGTTAAAGGTCCGCACCAGGGTGGAAAACAGCAGCTCCCAGCCGTTCAGACTCACGAACAGCAGCAGCTTGAAGGGCGCGGAAATCATGGACGGCGGCAGCATAATCATACCCATGGACATCAGGGTGCAGGACACCACAATGTCTATCAGCATAAAGGGAATATACAGCAGCAGTCCGTAGGTGAACGCCGTTTGCAGCTCACAGGTGACAAAGGCCGGCGCCAGCACCCGCAGGGGCACCTGCTCCGCCACCGTGGCGGTGTTCACCGGGTCCGGCATCTCCACCTTCGCCAGGTCGCAGTACATCTCCAGGGTGTTCACCTTGGTGTTGCGGGCCATGAAGTCCTTCAGGGGCACCTCGGCCCGGCGGAAAAACTCCTCCTGGTCAATCTCCTCCGCGATATAGGGGTCATAGGCCTCGGTCTTGATCTGGGAAAACACGGGGGACATGGTGAACAGCGTCAGAAACAGGGCCATTCCCACGAGAACCAGGTTGGGCGGGGTCTGCTGGGTGCCCATGGCCGTGCGGAGAAAGGAAAAGGAAATGATAAACCGGGTGAAGGAGGTCATCATCACCACGAGAGAGGGCAGGAGCGTTATCATCGTGGTGAGGAACAGGATCTCCAGCGCCTGCACGCTCTCGCCGTTTACATTGATTAACGCATCAGGCACCTGGGACTCACCTCCGCCCTTTCTGCTCCAGCATTTTCTGCAGCGCCTCCCGGAAGCCCGGCGTCCCGGTTCCGCCCTTGGTCTCCGGCGCTTCACGCCAGGCGGCGGCCTCCTCCTCTGTGAACTCCGCCAGGGCGGAGATATTCGCTCCGGTCACACCCAGAAGAAACCAGCGCCCTCCGGCCTGAACCAGAATCAGCTTCTGATCCCTGCCCAGGGCCAGCTGGCCCACAATCTTCATGCTTCCTCCGGCCTGAATGGGACCGAATCCGCCCCGGCCCGCCACAAAGCGTGTGAACCAGTAGGCCATTCCAATCACCACCAGGACGCTGACCAGCAGCCACAAAAAGGAGACCACCGTAGTATCCCCCGGCATATTGTCAGGGATTCCCCAGAATCGTGCTGACAGTTTTTAACACGCGGTCCGGCTTGAAGGGCTTGACGATGAAGTCCTTGGCGCCGGAGCGCACCGCGTCCATAACCATGCTCTCCTGGCCCATGGCGGAGCACATGACCACGTTGGCCCCGCTGTCCTTGGCACGGATGGCCTTCAGCGCCTCCAGACCGTCCATGTTGGGCATGGTGATATCCATAATCACCAGGTCCGGCCCGATTTCGCTGAACTTCTCCACAGCGTCCGCGCCGTCCACGGCCTCATAGAGATCGGTGTAACCGTTTTTGCTCAGAGTGTCCTTGATCATTTTGCGCATGAACGCGGCGTCGTCCACCAGCAGGATTTTCTTACCCATAGTTGCATCCTTCCTTCTATCCTAGTCGTTTTCCGGATTTCTTGTTTGTTTAAATCTATTATATGAAAAGCACTGCGTCCTGTTGTTCGCCCAGGACCAGCGGCTTATTTCTTCGAGACAATCTCAATCCCGGGCTTCTGCACAATCTCCGTGATGCGGACGCCGAAGTTGTCGTCAATCACCACCACGTCGCCCCGGGCAATGCACTTGCCGTTGACAAACAGATCCACCTGGTCGCCGGCCAGCTTATCCAGCACCACCAGGGAACCCTTGGAGAATTCCAGAATATCCTGCACCTTTCTCTGGGTCCGGCCGATTTCCACGGTCACCTGGAGGGGAACCTCCATAATCAGATCCAGGTTCTGGGCCTGCTCCTCTCCCAGCGCGTCCAGCCCTTCCATCTCCTTCAGATGCGCGGGCTTGGTGTTGATGACCTTGGGCTGCGGCGGGGCCGCCGGGGCCGGAGCGGGGGCCGGTGCGTTCTGTGCCATGGCTGTGGTCATGGCGGACATCATGGCCGCCATCATGGTCCCCAGGTCCGCCACCGTCGCGGGCTGAGCCGTGCCGGACTGGGGCGCAGGGGCCGGTGCGGGAGCCGGCGCAGGGGTGGGAGCCGGGGCCGGCGTGGGAGCAGGCGCAGGGGCGGGGGCGCTTTCCGTCATGCCGCCCATCAGCCGCTCGATTTCCTCCTGACTCAGCTTGCCGCCGCCGCCATCGGAAGCGGGGGCGGGAGCCGGAGCAGGCGCGCTCTCCGTCATGCCGCCCATCAGCCGTTCGATTTCCTCCTGGCTCAGCTTGCCGCCGCCATCGGAGGCTGGGGCGGGAGCCGGCGCGGGGGCGGGGGCGCTCTCCGTCATGCCGCCCATCAGCCGTTCGATTTCCTCCTGGCTCAGCTTGCCGCCGCCATCAGAGGCAGGGGCGGGCGCGGGTTCGGGGGCCGGGGCGGGCTCGGGGATCATGTCCTCGTCGCTCAGACCCAGTCCCTTCAGCAGCTCCTTGGCCAGGCGGACGCTCATGACGTTCATGAACTCGCTTTCCAGGGCCTCCTCAATCTTCAGGGAGAACTTCACAATTACAATGGTGTCCTCTCCCTGGGGCAGGCGGGTCTGCTTGAAGGTAGCCAGATCCTCCAGCTCGAAGGGCTCCGGCGTGGAGATATCCACCCGATAGCCCAGGAAATCGCTCATGGCAGTGGCCGCGGAGCCCATCATCTGGTTCATGACCTCGCAGGCGGCGCTGATGGTCAGCTCGTTCAGCTCAAATTCCTCGTCAGAGGTCTCCGTTCCCATCAGGATATCCACAATCACCCGGATATCACTGCGCTTGAGCAGCATGATGTTGCTGCCCGAGAGGCCCTCCACGTACCGGATTTCGATGCCCATGGCCGGTTCCAGAGAGCCCAGCACGAAGTCCGCCACATTGATGACCGAGACCTTCGGCGTCGTGATATCCACTCTGTGATCCAGCATGTTGGACACCGCTGTCGCAGAGGAGCCAAGGCTGATATTCATCATTTCCCCGAGGGCGTCAATCTCCATCGGGTTGAATAGTACTTTGTCCATTCTGTCTACTCGCTCCTTTGCTCTAGCTGATAACATACTTCATCTATTTTAACAGCCATATTCTTCTTATGGGTTCCCATGCGGCCCGTAAACCAATGGTAACCGCCGATCTCCAAAAATACGGGGGATTCCTTGGAGTGCCCCAGGTCAATGACGTCTCCCACATTCAGGTGGAACACATCGCTGAGGGAAAGCTGCGTGCTTCCCAGCTCCGCCACAATCTCCAGGCTGGAATCCCGCAGACTGTCGAAAATCTCGTCGGATTTATCCTCCGCAGCCACGCGCCGCAGGGGGCTCTCCCGGCTGATCTCCGTGAAGACGTTGCTCAGCATCTCTCCCGGCAGACAGATGCTCATGCGGCCTGAGAGATTGGTGAACTGCAGCTTCAGGTCCACAATCACCACCGTCTCATCCAGCCCGATGATGGGGTTCAGCGTGGGATTGACCTCCGTCCGGGTGTACTCGAAATGGATGGGCGCGTAGCTCTCCCAGCTGGAGTCCATCACCTTGATGATGTCCTGCACCAGGTTGTCATAGAGCTTGAGCTCCAGGTCCGTATAGCTGTACTCCAGAAGGTTGTCGTCCACAGCGCCCTCGCCGCCCAGCATCCGGTCCATCATGCTCAGGGCTGTGCTGGTGGAGAGATAAATCGCCACAGGCGTGTCGTCTTCCTTCTCCTTGATGTGCACCTGCACCAGCGCCAGCACGTCGCCCTCCATCAGGGCGTTGGAAAACTCAAAGTACCGCTGTTCCTCGATGCTCTCCACCGTAATCTCGCAGTTCGCGCGGAGCCGCGCGTTCAGCCTCGAGCCAATGACACGGGAATAGTTGTCATAAATGCCGTTGAGCATCTTGATTCGGTCTTTGGTAAATTTCCGCGGACTGCTGAAGTCGTATTTCTGATATTTCTTTTCCGGCGCTGCAGATTTGCTCTCCTGGTTTTCCCCGCTTCGAACGGAGTTCAGCAAAGCGTCAATCTGAGCTTGTGATAATACATCTGCCATGAGATCCCCCTAACCCGCCCTGCGGTGAATCTAGAAGCCCTGCCGCGCACGCGGATTTAAATACACGGCAGCCAACTGCGGCCGCTTTTACATACCAATTTCTAAAATGCCGTCCTTGATCTCCTGCTCAATATTCCGGCCGCTGATAATCATTTCCACCCGGCGGTTCTTCGCCCGGTTTTCCGGCGTGTCGTTGGTCGCCACCGGCCGCCACTGGCCGATGCCCTCGCTGACCAGCCGGGCAGGGTCCACGGAGCTGTGCTCCTGAATGAAGATCACCACATTGGTGGCGCGGTTGCTGGCCAGCGTCCTGTCCACCACCACCCGGTTGGGCCGGTTGGCGCTGGCCTGGGCGGTGTGGCCCAGAACCCGCACCTCGTCGATGGAGGCCGACGCCTGGCTGAGCATATCGCTGACGCTTTGCAGCACCGGCTCGCTCTCCGGCTTCAGCACCGCGCTCTCACCGTCAAAAAACACCGTCTGGTTGAAGGAGATGAAGACCTTGCCTCCATCCTTTTCCACAGAGATGGTCTGCTCGGAGTTCTGCTGCTGGACGTATTCCTGGAGCGCCTGAAACAGCATCTCGATATCCTCGTTCACCTGCTCCTGCATCTCCATCATGCCGGCGCTGTCCCCGGGGTCGGAGCTGGGGCCTGTGGTGTTGCCCTCCTTGACCTCCCGGATGGTCTGGTCCGCCAGAGGGTTGAAGCTCATGACGATGGCCTTCCAGTTATCCTCGCTGATGGTGGACATGGAATACAGCAGCACGAAGAAGCACAGCAGCAGCGTCACCATGTCGCCGTATGTATCCATCCAGTTTGCGCCGCCGCCTCCGCTTCTTTTTTTCTTGATGGCCAAAACCGCTCACCGGTCCTTTCTGTCAAAACCCATTGCTTCCCGCTCAGGCGCCTTCGCCGCCCATTTCCCTCTGCTTCTGGGACATGTAGGTCAAAAGACGCTCCCGCAGGGCCTTGGGGTTCTCGCCGGCCTGAATGGCCATGACGCCCTCCACGATGATCTGCTTGCAGAGGACCTCCTCGCTGTCCCGTCCCCGGAGCAGCTGGGCCACAGGGCCGAACACCGCGTGGGCCAGAAGGCAGCCGTACAGGGTGGTAATCAGGGCGGTGCCCATGCTGGTGCCCAGGGAGTCGGCTCCGCCGTCGCCGGAGAGGTTCATGGACTTCAGCATGTTGATGAGGCCCACCAGCGTACCCACCATGCCGAAGGCCGGCGCCACGCTGGAAGCCTTGTCATACAGCGCCGCGGCGTCCTCGTGCCGGGCGGACATGCACTCGATGTCGTTTTCCAGGATGCCCCGGACCTTATCCTGGTCGTTGGCGTCCACAATCAGCATAATCGCCTGCTTGAAGAAGGGGTCGCTCTGCTCGTTGGCCTTTTCTTCCAGGGACAGCAGTCCATTCTTCCGGGCAATCTGGGCCAGCTCCACCAGCTGGTCGATATAGCCGGCGGGGTCAAACAGCTTGTTATTCAGGATGATCTTGAAATGCTTCGGGATCGCCTTCAGCGTAGAGCCGGGAAAGCTGGCCACAACGATGAAGAGCGTACATCCGATGGTGATGAAGATGGACGCCGCATCGAAGAAGTTCCAGAGGTTGGACAGCTGGAACGTAATCGGGGGCTTTCCCGCCGCGCTGGGACCGATGTTGATGCCCATGACGCAGCCCAGGAGGAACACGCCGAACGTGCCGGCAATACCGATGATATAGTTAATATTCATGAAACAGATTTCACTCCTTCAACCGGGCGCTCTCCCCGGCCCGCGCAATTTCTATCTATATGCTCAACGCTTGTCCGATACGACAATCTCACGGTGAATGTCCTGAACCTTGGCGTTGTATTCCGCGATTTTACGAATAATATCCTCCACGCTTTCCCGCACCAGGTAATAGTCGTGGTTCATCATGGTAATTTTAGACTCGGGAATGCACTCAATGTGCTCAATCTGCAGGTGGTTTACCAGAAATTTTTCATGATTCCTCTTTGTCAGCAAAATCATATACAAACCGCCTTTCCATACGTTTCCTGCCCTCGGTACTGCGCCGTACTTGCGTCCGGCGTTCCGCCCCTCCTTCTTCGGTGTGCCGCCGGCCTGTTCCGGCGTTCCGCCGGCTCTTTTCCTCCTGGCTGCCTCAGAGCGGTTTTCTCTCTGTGTCCGGCGCGGTGCGCCGGAGCGGTGTCCGCTCCGGCGGTCCCGCCGCCCTGATTTTCTATTATAGCACTTAACGCTTCATGTTGACAAGCTCTTCCAGCATGGAATCTGTCACAGTGATAATTCTTGTGTTGGCCTGATAGCCTCTCTGGGTGGTAATCAGCTCGGAAATCTCGGTGGCCAGGTCCACGTTGGGAGCCTCCAGGAAGCCGGTCATCAGCTTGGTATCGCCGGCGCTGGTAACCTCGGAGTTGGTGGGAAGCACCGGTCCCTCGTCTCCTCCCTGGTTGTTATTGTCTCCGGTTGTCCGGTACAGGCTTCCGTTAACGTTAAAGATTCCCAGCTGCTGGTTCACGCCGCCCAGCATGGAGATCATCAGATCGCCTGCGCCGGCTCCGGCCTGATAGTAGGAATTTCCCTTGTGGCTGACGCCGTTGGGGTTGGTCACGTTACCGATGGCCAGATAGCCCACGGTGACGGGGATGCCGCCCTCTTTTGTCGTTCCGGTAATCGCGCCGGTGGCCTTGTCAATCTCAATGCTCTCCAGCTGAGCCCAGGACAGGTCCACCGTGGAGGTGGTCTGGTCGGTGTCGTCGGCTCCGGTGGGGGCCTCATAGTTTTTCAGGGGGATGTCGTTGGTCACGGTGTCGGTTCCGCCGGTACCGCCTCCGCCCTGGTTGTTGTCGTCGGCGGGCTTGGTCACGGGGTAGCGGATGGTATATTCAATCTTAAAGCCATCCTTCAGCTTGCCGTCAGCGCCGATAGCCTCGGACTTCTTCACCGGGTCGCCGGTGATTTCGCCCTTCTCATCCACCGCGTAATAGGCCTTTTCCATCAGGGGCAGGCGGATGCCCACCAGCTGGTCGCTGATATCGGGAGAGGTTTTGCCGTCGGGGCCGATAATCGCGCCCTCATTGGTGTTCATGAATCCGTAGACCACGCTGCCCGCGCCGTCCACCAGATAGCCGTCGGGGCCGAAGAAGAAGTCGCCCACCCGGGTGAGGTTCAGGGTCTTGAAGGTCTCGGGGTTCTGGGGGTCGATGTTGTTGGCCATCTCTTTGTCGCCCACCAGGAAGAAACCGTCGCCCGTCAGCGCCACGTCCGTGGGATTGCCGGGATTATAGCTGGAGGTGGACATATCCAGGTCGATGCTGCCGATCACGGAGCCATAGCCGATCTGGGAGGGGTTCATGCCGCCCACAACGTCACTGCCGTTGGATCCGCTGCTGTACATGCTGTATACCGTGTCCCGGAACACCGTGCGGTGGGTTTTATAGCCCGCGGTGTTCACGTTGGCCACGTTGTTTCCGATCACGCTGAGCTTCTGCATATGGGTTTTCAGACCCGCGATAGAAGCGTACATTGCTCCAGTCATAGGATTTTCTTGTCTCCTTTCGATTTTGGCGCCGCCTGGGCCCCGTCAGTCGGGCGGGGCCCAATAGCCTCCGAAAACCGGTCCTGCCATCTGTGTCTCACAGGAATACGGCGCCGTCGATGTTGGTAAATACGCTGTCCTTCATCTCATCCTGAGTAATGGCCGTAATCACTCTGCCATGGGGTACGTTGATGATGAACGCCTTTTCCGTGTCCATCGCCAGAATATTGGTGGCCCCTTTGGCCTGGGCCCGCACCATGCTGCCCTTAATCTGGTCGATCAGGCTGGGCGTAATCTCAATGCCCCGTTCCTCGGCCCGGGTGATGGCATGCTTGGAAAACTGAACGCCTTCCTGGCTCAGCTCCTGCTGGAGTATGGCGCCGAAGCCGGCTCCCTGAACCGCCCCTCGCGCCGCCGCGGTCTGCTGGACCGCCGCCTGTCTGGATACGCGTTCGATCATCGTCTCTTCATCCCCCTCTCAGGCCTCAGGGTCTGTGGGAGCGCCGTTCTCGCCGTTGTAGTCCCCGTTCTCCGTGCCGCCGCCAGCGGGCGGTTCCGTGTTCTCAGGGGGGTCCACCGGGTCCGTGCCGCCGGGCTTTTCTACGTCCTCGGTTCCGTCTCCCTCTCCGGGGCCTTCCACGTCACCGGTTCCGTCGCCCTCTCCGGGCTTCTCCACGCCATCGGTCTTGTCGTCCTCGTCGGGCTTCTCGGTCTCCTCAGGCTTCGCCGGCAGACGGCCCACGGCCATGATTTCGTTCATGTAGTAGTACTCGTCATTGACAAATACCACCTGCTCGCCGTTCTTGGTTCCGGTGCCCTGCACAACGCCCACCAGCTCCTGAAGATTGCCCTCGCTGTCATACTTGCCCACGGTAATCTCCTTGCCCACCAGAGACGCGGCATAGGACATGATGGAGGCGTCGGTCATGTTGGCCAGGGCTTCCACCATCTGCATCTGAATCATCTGGTTCAGCATGTCGGAGGTGTCCACGGACTGGTCAATGCCCTGATTGGTCAGCTCCGTAATCATCAGCGTCAGGAAATCGGTCATGTCCAGGTCCATGTTGGACCCCTTCTTTTCAACCTTGATGCCCTTGGGAACGGATCCCGAAACACCGCCCAGTACCTTGTCGAGGTCAGCCATGTAATCGCTCATTGTCTCACTTCCTTCTGTCTAAAATTCTGCTGCTCCTGTTTCTCTGAGCCTCAGTCCTCCTCGCCGGGAATCAGGCCCAGTCTGAGCTGCTGGAGGAAATCCTCCCCGCTGTTGGCCTGCCGGCCCTGACGGCGCTCCTGCTGGCGCTGCCCGTCATGTCCCTGACGGCCGTCGTAGAAATTCTGCTGCTGGCTCTCCTGCTGTCTGGGAACCTCCACGCGGACCTCCTGCTGGTTCTCCCGGCTCAGCAGCGCCTCCAGTCCGGACACGCTCTTTTCCAGAAGGCCCTGGGTCCGGTGATTCTCAGCGTGCAGCTGCACCACCAGGCCGCCGTCCTCCTTCCAGGTCATCTCCACGGTCACCTTGCCCAGATTCTCCGGGGTCAGGGTCACCTCCACGCGGGTCTCACCCTTCTGAAGCGCCTCCGTCAGCTTCGGAGCAATCTGCTCCTCCACCGGCATCTCCGGCTTTTCCGCCTTGGGGGCCTCGCCCACCTTCACGGGGGCCGCTTCCACCTCGCCGAACACAGTGGTCTCTGCCGGGGCTTCCTCAGGCGTCTCGGAATCGGTCTCATTCTGAGGCGTGCCGGTCTCCACCGTCTTCGCCTTCAGCTCCACAACGGGGGCCTCGGGGGCTTCTTCTGCCGTTACCAGAACCTCATCTGTCTTGGTCTCCTGCTCCTCAGCCAGCTGGGGCGCCATGGCGCCAAGCTCCTCCGGGTTCTGCACGGTCTCCGCGTCCGCCTGCATCAGGGTCACACCCTGCTGAGGTCCCTCCCGGTTATCCGGGCAGACCACAGGCGCCAGACCCTCCACAGAGGAATCTGCCGGCATCTGAGGCATCTCCTGGGCGGTGTCGTCCACAATCGGGTTCTGCAGCATGGCCGCCATCGCCGCCAGACTCATGCGCTTCTCCAGCTCCTTGAGGTCCTCCTGGGTGACAGCGGTCTCGGTCTCCTGGGGCTGCTGCACGGCGTTTTCCGTGCTCTCCGCAGTCTCCTGCTGGGCAGCGGCGGGGTCCTTGGCATTCTGCTTCTGGTCCATCAGCTTCTGAAACGGGTCCCCTTCTCCGCTCTTGGACGGCGTGCCGGTCCGCTCCGCGGAGGTCTTCACAGACGCCATCAGCGCGTTATAAATCAAATCCATCCTTCTATTCACCTCCTTTTCTTATGAAATCATCTATTTCCAAACGGCAGTTTGACCCGCCGGATTGGACTTTTTTGTTTCCCGCAGGCCCTGGGGAGGGCGCTTCTTTGGGAAATCCCTGGAAAAACCGGCGCAAGGGTCTCACGCGCCCACGGCGGCGTTGACCCGGGCTGCGCTGATGAACTCGTCGATAAACTGTTCCTCGCTCTTGGCCTCCGCCTTGTGATAGGCGTCCAGCCGCTTTTCCCGAAGCTTCTCGATGGAAGAGGTCTCTTTTTTGGCCTCCACCACCTCTTCCCGCTTCTTTTCCGCCTGAATCCGCAGGCGCTCCAGCCGCTGGGTCTCCCGCTGAATCTCCATCTCCGCGGCCCGGAGGCCGTTTTGATACATCAGCGCGTCGGTCAGGGGCAGCCCCTCCCGGGCCCGCTCCTGGTACTCGTCGTTATACGCCCGGTACTGGGCCCAGAGGCCTTCCAGCAGCTCTTCCTGATTCCGGACCCGGGCCAGAATCTCCGCGTGTTCCCCCTGGAGGGCGTCCAGCACCTGCTGTTTATAGGACAGCACCGTGTCCAGGGCAAATTTAAACTTCTTCAACCGGCCTACACCTCACTGTAAAATGCTTCGCATCATGCCGACGCACTGGTCGTAACTGAAGGACTCCTTCACGTCCTGGGTCAAAAATCCGTTGACCGCGTCAATCTTTGACAGGGCGTAGTCCAGGTTCCGGTTGGTCCCCGGCTTGTAAGCGCCGATGGACACCAGATCCGCGTTTTTCTCATAAACGCTCAGGATATCCCGGATGCGGGAGGACAGCTGTCTGTGCTCCTGGGAGACAATCTCCGTCATCAGACGGGAAATGCTGGCGGATACGTCAATGGCCGGGTAGTGGTTGCTGTTGGCCAGAGCCCGGGAGAGGACGATGTGCCCGTCCAGAATGCCCCGGACGGTGTCGGCAATGGGCTCGTTGGTATCGTCGCCCTCCACCAGCACCGTGTAGACGCCGGTGATGGACCCTTTATCAAAGTTGCCGCTGCGCTCCAAGAGCTTGGGCATCTCCGCGTACATGGAAGGGGTATATCCCCGGCTCACCGGCGGCTCACCGATGGCCAAACCGATTTCCCGCTGGGCCATGGCGAAGCGGGTCAGGGAATCCATCATCAGCAGAACATCATATCCCTGGTCCCGGAAATACTCCGCGATGCCCGTGGCCACGCTGGGACACTTCATCCGCAGCATGGCGGGCTGGTCGCTGGTGGCCACCACCAGAATGGAGCGGCGCATTCCCTCCTCGCCCAGATCCTTCTGGACGAACTCCAGAACCTCCCGGCCCCGTTCGCCCACCAGGGCGATGACGTTGATATCCGCTTTGACATTCTTGGCAATCATGCCCATCAGCGTGGACTTGCCCACGCCGGAGCCTGCGAAAATCCCGATACGCTGGCCCTTGCCTATGGTAATCATGCTGTCTATGGCTTTGACTCCGAACTCCATCCGCTCCCGGATGGGGGGGCGCTGGAGAGGATTGACATAAGAACCGCTTACGCAGTAGGGCGTCCCGCCCTCAAAGGCCGGACCGCCGTCAATGGGCTGGCCCATGGCGTTGATGATGCGGCCCCGAAGGAACTCGCCCACCCGCAGCGTCAGCTGCCGGCCGGTGTTGCGGACAAAATTTCCGGCGGAAATGCCGTTCATATTGGAGTAGGGCATCAGGAGGATGTGGTCGTTCTTGAAGCCCACCACCTCCGCCGTCACCTGTCCGCCGGAATCGCCGTTGTAGATGCGGCAGATGTCGCCCACCGCCGCCCGGCCGCCGGAGGCCTCAATGGACATGCCGACGATATTCTCGATTTTTCCCGTCAGGCTGTAGGTCTCCGCGTTGTAGACCTGACGGGTCATCTGCCGAAACATGCCCATACGTTCTCCTCACTGCGCCGTGCGCGGGTCAGCTGCCGCCGATACCCCTTCCAAAGTTCAGGCTGCCGTCGAAGCCGGCGGAAGGGGCGTCGGCCAGCAGAGTCCGGATATTCTCAATCTGTGTGGCGGCGCTGGCGTCCACAATCTCGTCGGGCATCTCAATGATGCACGTGCCCGCCTCGTCGTCCGCCATGGGGATGATGCGCACCCGGTCGCTGAGGGCGGACAGGGCCGCCGTCAGGGCCTGGGGGATCTTGGTCAGGTGTTTCGCGTCGCACTCTGCAATATAGATATGCACCCATTCCCGGTGCTTTCTCTTGTCAATGGCCGTCTGAATCATCCGGCAGATGACCTCGGAGCTGCTTTTCAGACTGACGCAGACCACCTTTTCCGCAATGGCCAGGGCCAGGTCCCGCAGCTCTTCCACGTTGTCCTCCAGCTGCCGGTCCAGGGCGGCGGAGGCCCGTTCCAGGAAGTCCGCCACCTGAGCCTCCAGGGCGGCTGCCTGCCGCTCCTGGGTCTGATGGCCCTCCTCCATAGCCTGGGCCACGCCCTGAATGACGCCCTCGGCCCTTCCGGCCTCCTGGCCGGACTGACGGGCATTCTCATAGATTTCCTCTGCCCGGGCCATGGCCTCCGCCTGAGCCTTTTCCAGGATTTCCTCCGCCTGGCGCCGGGCGTCCGCCACAATCTCCTCCGCCTGAATCCGGGCGAATTCGATGGGGTCCGGCTCCGGCTCCGGTTCGGGCTCAGGGGGCTGGGGCTCCGGAGCCTCCCTGGCCAGGTCGCGCATCTCCTGTTCCAGGGCCTCCGCCTCCGCCCCAAGGGGCTCGAAGCTGTCGTCCCGCCCCTCCTCCGGCAGCCCGGAGGCCTCGGGGAACTGATAGAGCTCGGCCTTGGGGCGGGAGAACGCTTTCCAGATACTAGGCAATGATATCGTCCTTTCCGCCCTTCAGGATGATGATTTCACCCTTCTCCTCCAGACCGCGGATGATGCCCACAATGCGCTGCTGGGCCTCTTCCACGTCCTTCATGCGGACATTGGAGGTGATTTCCAGGTCGTCCTTGATGGTCTGGGCCATACGGCTGGACATATTGGAGAACAATTTGTTTGCCACCTCCGCGTTGGCCACCTTGAGGGACAGCACCAGGTCTCTGGGGTCGCAGTCCCGGACGAAGCGCTGAACAGAGCGGTCGTCCATGGTGATGATGTCCTCGAAGACAAACATCCGCTTGCGGATCTCGTCCGCCAGCTCCTGGTCCCGGTCGGCCAGACCGTCGAAGATGTTTTTCTCGCTGGTCCGGTCCAGGTTGTTCATCACGTCGGCCACATAGTCTATGCCGCCCACCTTGACATTGCTGCTTGTAATAATATTGGAGAACTTGTTCCGCATTTCCGCCTCCACGATTTTGATGGCCGTGGGGGAGACGCTTTCGATTTTGGCGATGCTCTCCACCACCTGAATCTGCTTCTTTTCCTCCAGCTGGGCAATCACGCCGGCAGCTTTGTCCGCGTCCACATAGCTGAGGACCACGGCAATGGTCTGGGGCCGCTCGTTGCACAGGGCGGAGAACAGGGATTTGATATCCGCCTTGTCCATAAAGGAGAATTCCCGGTTCTTCAGGGACTTGGTCACCTTGCCCAGCATGTCTGCCGCCGCCTGTTCGCCATAGGCCTTTTCCAGAACGGTTCTGGCGTACTCCAGACCGCCCTCGGTGACGGCCTTCTGGGTCAGGCAGCTCTGGTGGAACTCGATGAGGATTTCCTCGGTGACGCTGGAGTCCAGGAAGCCCAGCTTCGCCACCTCCAGGGTGAGCTGCTCCACATCGTCGTCCTCCATGTACTTATAGAGGAGGGAGGCCTTCTCCGCTCCCAGGGCGACGATGACTGCCGCCGCCTTCTGGGAGCCGCTGAGGGATTCCACGCCCGGGCCCTTCTTTTTGCCCTTGGCGTCCTTTGCCGGGGCCTTGGGGGCCGGCGCCGCCTTCTGGGCGGTTTCCGCCGCTGCGGTCTCAGGCATTGTCGTCCCCTCCCTTCAGCCAGGCCTTGATGATCTGCGCGGCAACCTCCGGGTTGTCGCTGGCGAACTGCCGGATTTCCTTGCGCAGCTCCATGCTCTTCTCGGTCTGGAGCGTCATCACGTCGGCGCCGGTCTGGGCGTCGCCCTCGCCCAGACCCGCCGCGGCCAGCAGAGCTTCCACGTCGTTCTCCTGGGCCGCCAGCTCCGCCTCCTGCTTCTTCCGCCGTTTGCGGCGCAGCAGCAGAATCACAACCAGCAGAATGATGAACAGCAGCAGGCCTGCGCCAGCGGCAATCCACACCCACATGAAGTTGTCGTCATCCTCGATGGGCACGCCGCCGGGTCCGACCACGGTGGGATCGTAGAACTCCATGGCCACAACCGAAATCTTCTGGCCCAGAAGCTCCTCACCGGTGTCCTCGTCCAGCTCGCCGGTGATGCCGGCCGCCCGGGCCACCAGCGTGCGGATCTCCTCCACGTCCAGAGGCCCGGACAGCACTCTGGAGTTGATGGTCACGCCTACGGAGCAGTCCGTAATCCTGCCCGCATCGTTGTAAATCTGTTTGTCGCTGTGGGACGTGAGATAATCCTTCTGTCCGCCGGCATTGAACAGGTTATCCCCGTCCTGGGCGTTCATCTCCGGCTCCACGTACTCCGGCAGGTCGCTGTTGGTCTCGGAGCCCACCAGGCCGCCCACCGGGTTGTCTCCCGGCCGGCCGATGTAGACGTCTCCCTGCTCGGTGCCGATGATGCCCCGGCCGCCGGTGGACCCGTCCTCAGCGAAGGGCGGCAGCCAGTAGTCGGTCCGGTTCTCGGTGACATTGCCCACTTCCACGTCGCAGTTCACGCCCACCCGGACGTTGTCCTCCCCGAACAGGGGGGACAGCAGGTGCATGACCTCCCGGCGGATGCGGTTCTCCCATTCGGTCTCCAGCCGGAGCTTCAGGTCCGAAGCGTCGTTTCCGCCGGCGCCGAAGTCCGGATAGCTGTTGCCCAGACTGTCCAGAACCTCCACAGAGTCAATCACCAGACCCTGCACAGCCCGGGAGACCAGGGTGCGGATAGCGGAGGCAATCTCCGGCGTCAGCTCCTGTTCGCCCGACATGGTCACCTTGACGGAGGCGGTGGCCTCCACCAGGTTGTTGGTGTCCAGGATATAGCTCCTGTCCTCTCCGGGATTGATGAACACCACCGCGTCCCGCACGCCGGCAAAGGTCCGGATGGTGGCCGCCAGGCGGTCCTGGAGGTCCATCAGGGCCACCTGGTTCCGCTCCGCGTTGGTGGAGAGGCTGTTGATGTGATCGAAATATGTATTATAGAAGTAGCCGGTCTTGGTGACCTCCTCCGTCAGGAGCCGGACCTTGAGGATATCCTCCTGGCCCTTGGGCACCAGGACGGTGCCCTCGCTCTCCAGCCGGTAGCCGGTGACGCTCTGCTCATCCAGCCATTTCATCACCGTGGCGGCCTCGTTGTCGCTGACGCCGGAAACCAGCACGGCGTATTCCCGGTGGTTCAGGCTCAGCGCCAGGGCCACGGCGGCAATGACCAGGACCAGCACCACCGCCGCGATAATGATGAGGATTTTCTTCGGCAGGGACTTGACCTTGTCCCAGCCCTTTTTCCCAAAGCCCTTCACCCGGTCAAGGACTTTGACCTTTTCAGCTTTCTCGTCCACCTGCCGTCACCTCCTCTCCCGCGTTTTTAAGCTTTCCAGCCGGTTCTGTCCATCTGCTCATATCGTCTTGCTTTCCCATTCTGCACAGCTCTTCTCCCTGGTTTTCCGCGCCTGCCTCCCCCATCGCAAAGTCCCGATGCAGGCGCAAAGAGGCGGGGCACTTCATTTCGTCCCGCCGCTTTGCTTACAGGCTGATCCGCGTCAGCTCGGAATAGGCGTCCAGCGCCTTGTTCCTCAGCTGAATCAGCAAATCCACCGCGATTTGATTCTTGCTGATCGCGGTCATCAGGGCGGCGGGGTTATCCAGCTGGCCCGTTGCCAGCAGATACTGCGCTTCGACCTTGTCCGCGTCTGTTTCCTTTACGTTGTTAATGGCGCCCTGGAAAATGGCGCCGAACACGCCTTCCTCCTGCACATAACCGTCTGCTTTCTTTTCCTCGCCCCGCAGCGGCGTCAGCCGGCTCAGCGGCGTCAGCTGGTTGATCTCAGCCATATGGGTTCCCTCCTGTCAGTTACTTCCCGATCTGAAGTCCCTCACTGATGACGGTCTTCATGGTGTTCATCATGGTCACGTTGGCGGAATAGGCCTGGGTGGCCGCCATGGCGTCTGTCATTTCCTTGACCATGTCCACATTCGGCATTTCCACATAGCCGTCCTCGTTGGCGTCGGGATGGGTGGGGTCATAAACCAGCTTCAGCGGGGAGGGGTCCTCCACAATCTGGGTGACCTTCACGCCGCCGATGGTGGACTGTCCTGCTCCGGGAGCCAGTCCGTCCGCCGCCCGGGCCATGGCCCGGCGGAAGCCGTCCCGCCCCGTCTCGGACTCAAAGACCACCATCTTGCGGCGGTACGCGCCGCCGTCATTTTCCGTGCGGGTGGTGGTGGAGTTGGTCACGTTCTCCGCCACGATGTCCAGGCGCAGCTGCTGGGCCGTCAGGCCCGAGGCCACGATGGACATGGAACTTAAAAATGCCATCGTTCATTCTCCATTTCTCTCCGCCTGTCCGGCGGGCCTCAGAGGCGCAAAGCCGGAAAGAGAGGCGGCGCCTCTCCCTCTCAACCGCCTGTTTCGGGTTCCTTCCCTTTGTCCCGGAGCACGTTCCCGCTCATAAGCCGGACCGCCTCCGTTCCTTCACTTTATCAATGCAGACCAAAAGAGTATATAAGCGCGAATATCCCCTTACTGTCCGCGGACCGCAGAGCGGAGGATGGACAGGTCGCTGTTGATGGCGCTCATGACATAGCGCATCTGATAGGCGTTCCGGATGGCCTCGGCGCTCTGGGCCGTGACGTTCACTCCGTTGTCATCCATCCGGGTCTGAACCGTCTGTTCCTCCACGGCGAAGGGGGTCGCCTGAATCACCTGCCGCATCTGCTTCACCGGCGTCCTTCCCGCGGAGGCCCGCTGAAGCTTGCCCTTCAGGCTTTCCTCAAAGGTGACGACCTTTTCCTTGTAGCCCGGCGTTTCGGCGTTGGTGATATTGTCCGCGATGGCCGCCTGCTTGGTCCACAAAAAGCCCAGAGACTTTTCCAGCATCAAAAAGGAGTTGCTCGACAGAATATCCACTTCTTCCCACCCTTTCCAGCGTGAAAATACTCTCTCTTGAATTCCGCATAAAACTGCCGCAGTGCGCCGGCGGCGGCCAAAACGACCGCTTCCCGGCTTGCCATGGCGTACACAGCCCGTTTCATCCCCGGGCTTGGGCACGCCGGAGAAGCCCCGCAGGAAGGACTTTCATCCCTCCGGGTACTCTCTGCTGACAGGTTTATTATGACTCACCGCCTATTATGCACCATCCCCCTGGAAAAAGCAAGCCCTTTTTTGAGAACCCTTCCTGCCAAGTTTTTCTTTCACGCCAAGGCTTTCAGCACTATTTACAATTTATTTTCCGTTTCCGTCAGTCCAGCCGGATTTTTTCAAAATAACTTTGGTGATTTTAACAATTTTCGTTTTTTGCTCAGAAATATCTCTTCTTCCGACTCTTCTCAATCTCTTGCTATTCAAACAGCTTTATGTTAAGATAATCGGTAACATGGGCCGCGAACCCGAAAAGCGCCCGCCGGAAACCGCCCAGCGGCGGCCTTTCGCCTCCTCCGGCCCGCACCGCCCATACCGTCCCCCGGAGAATGAACCTAGACAAGGATGTGATTCCCCTGAACAACCAGAAGAAGAAAAAGGAAACCATTTTAATTGTAGATGATTCGGACCTCAACCGGGCAATCCTGTCCGACATGCTGGCCCAGGACTACAATGTTCTCGAAGCAGAAAACGGCCAGGAGGGTGTGGACATCCTTGAGGAGCTGAGCAAGGATCACCCCGATCTCTCGTCGGTTCTCTCGCTGATCCTGCTGGATATCGTGATGCCGGTGATGAACGGCTTTCAGATGCTGGAGATCATGCGGGAACGGCTGTGGATTGAGGACGTCCCTGTCATCATGATTTCCGCCGAAAAGGACTCCGCCAACATCGAGCGGGCCTATGACCTGGGTGTGACGGACTTCATCGCCCGCCCCTTTGACGCCCTCATTGTCCACCATCGTGTCATCAACACCATTCTGCTGGACGCCAAGCAGAAAAAGCTGGCGAGCATGGTGGCGGACCAGATCTATGAGAAGGAACAGCGCAGCAGCCTGATGATTGATATTCTCAGCCACATCGTGGAATTCCGCAACGGCGAAAGCGGCCTCCATGTGCTCCATGTCCGCACCATCACGGAAATGCTGCTGGACCGTCTGGCCCAGAAGACCAGCCGGTACAACCTGACTCCCTCCGTCATCTCCCTGATCGGCACCGCCTCCGCCCTCCACGACATCGGAAAGATTTCCGTGGACGAGAAAATCCTCAACAAGCCCGGCAGGCTCACCGATGAGGAATTTGCCATTATGAAGTCCCACGCCAAAATCGGCGCGGACATGCTGGAGGGCCTGTCCATCCATCAGAACGAGCCCCTGGTGAAGGTGGCCTATGAAATCTGCCGCTGGCACCACGAGCGCTATGACGGCCGCGGCTATCCCGACGGTCTCAAGGGCGACGAGATTCCCATTTCCGCCCAGATGGTGGCTCTGGCCGACGTGTATGACGCCCTGACCTCCAAGCGGGTTTACAAGCCCCCCTTCTCCCACGAGCAGGCGGTGCAGATGATTGCGGAAGGCCAGTGCGGAGCCTTCAACCCCCTGGTTCTGGAGTGTCTGACGGAGATATCCGAAAGCATCCGGGACGAGATGGGAAGCGTGGACCCCACCCGTCAGAACCGCCGCGAGATGCAGACCGTCCTTCAGGAAATGGGCCGCCACGAGGAGCTTACCGCCTCCGAGCGCACCCTTCAGCTCCTGGAGCACGAGCGTATGAAATACAGCTATTTCGCCGCCATGTCCAAGGAAATCCAGTTTGAATTCACCACCTCCCCCGCCATGGTCTCCCTCTCCACCTGGGGCGCGAAGCATCTGGGCCTGGACGAGATTATCATGGACCCGCTCCACAGCAGCAAGGTCTTTTCCGTCCTGGACGCCGACGCCTGCCGGAGCCTTTCCAACACCCTGCGCAGCACCAGCCCCGACCAGCCGGACATCAGCTTTGACTGCCAGCTGAACTATCAGGGCGACCTGCGCTGGACCCGCATCGTGGCCCGGGCCGTCTGGTCCAGCGACGAGCCCCCCCGCTACACCGGCGCCCTGGGCAAGGCCATCGACATCCATGACTCCCGCATGCGGCTGGACAATCTGGAGCGCCTGGCCTCTCACGACACGCTGACGGGCCTTCTGAACCACGCCTACGCCAAAAAACGCATTCTGGAGCGGATAACCAGCCGTCCCGGCTCCTCCTATGCCATGGTGATCTTTGACCTGGACCATTTCAAAAGCGCCAACGACAACTACGGGCATTCCTTTGGCGACCAGGTTCTGATTTATCTTGCTGACCTGCTCCGCCAGAGCATCCGGGGCGGCGACATCGCCGCCCGGGCCGGCGGGGACGAGTTCGTGATTTTCCTGGAGTACAAAGAGGAGATTGAAACCATTATCGACCGGATTTTCCACTCGCTGTGCGGCCAGTATAAGGATTTCCCCATCTCCATCAGCATGGGCGTCGCCCTCTCGCCGGCGCTCCCCCGGGACTATGATTCCCTGTTCCACGCCGCCGATCAGGCGCTGTACACCGCCAAGCGCAGCGGCCGGGGCCGGTACTGCTTCTATGACGACACCATGAGCAACACCTTCTGCGCCACCGTCCGCCACGATGCGCCGGACGCCGCGGAACATCAAAAGGAGGAACGGACATGACGCTTCAAGAGTGCTATGCCGCCATGGGCGGCGACTACAACGACGCCATCGGACGCCTGCGCAGCGAACGGCTGGTGCAGAAATTTGTGCTGAAATTCGCTGAGGACGGAAGCTATTCCCTGCTGCAAAGCTCCCTGGCGGACTCCAACTATGACGAGGCCTTCCGGGCCGCCCACACCATCAAGGGCGTCTGCCAGAACCTGAGCCTGACCCGGCTGGCAGACTCCAGCAGCGCCCTTTGCGAGTCCCTCCGGGGCGGAACGCCTCCCGCCTCCGGCCTGGCCGAGCAGGTCAGCACGGATTATCAGGAGACCATCTCCGCCATCCAGACATTCCGGGAGGGGATCTCCGGATGAAAGAACAGCAGAGGCACTCCAAACGCTTTCTCACCTGGAGTCTGATTGCGGTGCTGGCTCTCTGCGCCCTTGTCTTCTCTTTCCTGATTTTCTTCATGACTCAGAAAAGCACCGACACCATCAGCCAGGTGGGCGGTATCTACATGAACGGCATGAGCGAGAAGATTTCCCAGCATTTCAAGACGACCATTGAACTGCGCCTCAGCCAGGTGGAGGCTCTGGTAGAGACCATCCCCCCGGGCAGCGCCGACCCCGCCACGCTGAGGGAGGAACTGACCTACAGCGCCCAGGCCCGGGGCTTCGAGTCCCTGGCCTTCTATTCCAGAGACGGCCGGCTTGACATGATTTACGGCGAGGAATCCGCCATCACGGACCCGGCGCCCTTTCTGGAGTCCCTGAACCACGGCGAGCAGAAGGTGGCGGTGGGCCTCTCCTCCCGGGGGGAAAAGGTCATTCTCCTGGGCGTGTCCACCGACTATACCCTCCCCGGCGATTTTGAGTGCACCGCCCTGGTGGGCACGCTGACCGCCGATTACATTGCCGAGACCCTCTCCCTCTACTCGGACGAGAGCCTGGTCTACTCCCACATCATCCGCCGGGACGGCAGCTTTGTCATCCGCAGCGGAGACGCCTTCCGGGACAACTATTTCGACCGCATCCTGTCCCTCTTTGAGGGGGAGAACGACGCGGACGGCCAACGGTACACGGAGGAGCTCCGGGACGCCATGAACGAAGAGCGGGATTACTCCACCGTGCTCCAGTTCGGAAACGAGCGGCGGCACCTGTACTGCACCCAGCTGGCTTATTCCGAGTGGTATCTGGTAACCGTCCTGCCCTACGGTGAGCTGGACGTAGCCGTCAACGACCTCAGCAGCACCTGGATTGCAATGGCTCTGGCCGGCTTCACCGTGATCTTCCTGGCCATGCTTCTGGTCTTCGCGGCCTATTCCCGGCTGCTCAACCAGCAGATGGAGGAGCTGGAGGCCGCCCGTCAGGAGGCCATCCACGCCAACCGGGCCAAGAGCGAATTCCTCTCCAACATGTCCCATGACATCCGCACACCCATGAACGCCATTGTGGGCATGACGGCCATCGCCACAGCCAACATCGGCAACACCCAGCAGGTCCAGAACTGCCTGAAAAAGATCACCCTCTCCAGCCGGCACCTGCTGGGCCTCATCAACGATGTTCTGGACATGAGCAAAATCGAAAGCGGCAAGCTGACACTGAATACAGACCAGATCTCCCTGCGGGAGGTGATGGACAGCATCGTCAGCATCGTTCAGCCCCAGGTCCGGGCCAAGCACCAGCACTTTGACGTGTTCATCCATGACATCTCCACGGAAAATGTCTGCTGCGACAGCGTCCGGCTGAATCAGGTTCTCATCAATATTCTGGGCAACGCCATCAAGTTCACCCCTGACGGAGGCTCGATTCAGGTCTGCCTGTACGAGGAGCCCTCCCAGCTGGGAGAGAACTATGTCCGCACCCACATCATTATAAAGGACAACGGCATCGGCATGACGCCGGACTTCCAGGCCAAAATCTTCGAGTCCTTTGTCCGGGAGGACAGCGCCCGGGTGCGCCGGACCGAGGGCTCCGGCCTGGGCATGGCCATCACCAAATACATTGTGGACGCCATGGGCGGCGCCATCACCCTCAAGAGCGCCCTGGGAGAGGGCAGCGAATTCCATGTCACCCTGGACCTGGAACGGGCCTCCGTTCTGGAGGAGGACATGATCCTGCCGGAGTGGAATCTCCTGGTGGTGGACGACGACCAGCAGCTCTGCGAGAGCGCCGCCGCCTCCTTGAAGTCCATCGGCATCAAGGCGGACTGCGCGCTGGACGCCGAGAGCGCCATCGAGATGATTATCCGCCGCCGGGATCAGCGGGACAACTACCACGTCATTCTCCTGGACTGGAAGCTGCCGGGTATGGACGGCATCACCGCCGCCAAGGAAATCCGCCGCCGCTTCGGCAGCGACACGCCCATCCTCCTGATTTCCGCCTACGACTGGAGTGAAATCGAGTCGGAGGCCAAAGAGGCGGGCATCTCCGGCTTCATCTCCAAGCCCCTGTTCAAGTCCACCCTGTTCTATGGGCTGAAGCCCCTGATTGAGACCCAGATTCCCGCGAAGGAGCAGGCCCCGAAGACCCCCAGCAGCCTCAGCGGCCGGAAGATCCTGCTGGCGGAGGACAACGACCTGAACTGGGAAATCGCCCAGGAGCTCCTTACCGAGGAGCTGGGCCTGGACCTGGAGTGGGCAGAGAACGGCGAGATCTGCGTCGACAAGTTCCTGGCCTCGCCGGTGGGCTTCTACGAGGCCATTCTCATGGACCTCCGGATGCCTGTGATGACGGGCTACGAGGCCACCGCCGCCATCCGCAGCCTGGACCGCCCCGACGCCGACATCCCCATCATCGCCATGACCGCCGACGCCTTCTCGGAGGACATCCAGCGCTGTCTGGACTGCGGCATGAACGCCCATGTGGCCAAGCCCATCGACGTCCGGGAGATTTCCCGGCTGCTGGAAAAATTCATCAGGCTTTCATAAAGGAGGGCCCCTATGGGATGGATACACAAGCAGGAGGAATTCTGGGACAGCTATTCCCAAAGTCTCCGCTGCCCCCTCTGGGGCGCGGAGGCCGGGCTTTCCCTCCACTACACCAACAACGGCCAGGACTGCGGAAAACAGCTGGAGCGTCTTGCCGGGGCCGCAGACCGCTGCCTGAACTGGCTGGAGGCCCATCAGGCGGACATCTTCTCCGCCATTGAGGCAGGCGGCCTTTATGATGCCGCCGCGGAAGCTGTGGAGGACCTGGCGGACGATGAGGAATATGCCGAGATTCTGGAAGAGGACGGCGCGGCCTGGCTCCTGCTGGATGGGGTCGAACGCATTCCCCTCCCCTATCGAAAAGAGGACTTTTTCCGGAGCCTGTTTGTGGAGGACCTGTCCATCTCAGCGGATTTCAAGTCGTCAAGATTCATCGCGGACCTCTTCCTCGGCATGTCCCCCAACGTCTTTGGCGATCACAGCATCGAAATTTTCCTGAAGGGCGATTTCGCCCGGGACCAGCCGGCTTACAGGGTCACGGTCAACGGCCTTGCCGGATAAACAGAAGCAAGGGGCGGAGGGGAGCCATCCCCTCCGCCCTGTTTCCTCTTTCGGAATCACCCGGCCCCTGCGGAGTCAGGACCCGCCGGCTGTACAAAAATCGTTTTCTGGCCCTCTTCCCCTGAAAAGGATGGCCCGGTCAGGGGACCGGGCCCCACACTTCTTCTACCGGCAGAACACCCTGTGGGGCCTGGTCCCCTGACCAGGCCATTTTTCCGCCGGAGCCCCAAAAGACGGGGCACAGCACCCGCAGGGGGCCGCCCCGTCCCCCGAAGGCATGGAGAGCCCGAAAGAACGGGAGGGGACAGAGCCCCTCCCCTACAGGACCGACCCGATGTGAGGCCCTTGTACCGGCGGGCCGCCGAGGGCGGCGGCCCCTACATCATGGATGAGCGGACACGCCCTCCGGAGCCGCGGGGCTTGACAGCCCGGCGGCTTTCCTGTATACTGTGGCACTAACTGGAACTTGTACCGCGATATTGAAAAAGGAGGAACCAGCATGAAAATCGAATCTATCTGTGAAAACGGTGTGTCTCTCGCGGTCATTTCCAGCGATGAGCCTGTCATCATCGACGGCCCTTCCGCCCTGGACCTGGCCATGACGGTCAAATATCAGACCGGCGCGTCCGCCCTCGTTCTGGACAAAGAGGCGGTCTGCGAGGATTTCTTCATCCTCAGCAGCGGACTGGCGGGGGACGTTCTTCAAAAATACATCAACTACCACATCCGGGCTGCCATTTACGGGGATTACACCCGTTACACCAGCAAGCCCCTCAGGGACTTCATCTATGAGTCCAATCACGGGAAGGACTTCTTCTTTACGGCGACGAAAGAGGAGGCCATCCAAAAACTGACCCAGCCGCGGTAGCGGCAGCGCACAGGTTCCGGTGCCCCGGGGCCGTCCATGGCGGACGGCTCCTTTTTTCTGCCAGGACAACGGCATATGTATTAAAAATAATCCGGTTTCTTCTCGGTCTTCCCGGATTCTCAAACTCCACATTTTAAATGTTGCCCTGTTTTTTCTGCCCATCCCTCTTTTCTTTCCTGCAAAAGTGTGATATAGTCATCCCATCAAAAGTCATACCTTTCCCGCCCCACAACACAAAGGAGGAGGATGCACGATGCACGTTCCGTCCGATATTGAAATCGCTCAGTCCTGCCCCATGCGCCCCATCACGGAGATCGCCGCCGCCGCGGGGGTCGGCCCCCAGTATCTGGAGCTCTACGGCAATCACAAGGCCAAGGTGGATTACCGCCTGCTCCGGGAGAGCCGTCCCAACGGAAAGCTGATTTTGGTCACCGCCATCAACCCCACCCCTGCCGGCGAGGGCAAAACCACCACCACCGTAGGCCTGGCCGACGCACTGCGCCGCCTGGGGAAACACGCGCTGGTTGCCCTGCGGGAGCCCTCTCTGGGGCCGGTCTTCGGCGTGAAGGGCGGCGCCGCCGGCGGCGGATACGCCCAGGTGGTGCCCATGGAGGACATCAATCTCCACTTTACCGGGGACTTCCACGCCATCGGCGCGGCCAACAATCTGCTGGCCGCCATGCTGGACAACCACATCCAGCAGGGAAACGCCCTGGGGATTGACGTGAAAAAAATCACCTGGAAGCGCTGCGTGGACATGAACGACCGCCAGCTCCGCCATATTGTGGACGGTCTGGGCGGGCGGATGCAGGGCGTCCCCCGGGAGGACGGATTTGACATCACCGTGGCCAGCGAAATCATGGCGGTGCTCTGCCTCTCCAACGACATTCTGGACCTGAAAACCCGGCTGGGCCGGATGGTGGTGGGCTACACCTATGAGGGAACCCCTGTCACCGCCCATGACCTGAAGGCCGAGGGGGCTATGGCGGCGCTGCTGAAGGACGCCCTGAAGCCCAATCTGGTTCAGACTCTGGAGGGAACCCCCGCCTTTATCCACGGCGGCCCCTTTGCCAACATTGCCCACGGCTGCAACTCCGTCACCGTCACCCGCATGGCCCTGGCCCTGGGAGACTACGCCATCACCGAAGCGGGCTTTGGCGCGGACCTGGGCGCGGAAAAATTCCTGGACATCAAGTGCCGCATGGCCGGCCTGCGGCCCGACGCGGTGGTGGTGGTGGCCACGGTCCGGGCCCTGAAGCACCACGGCGGCGTGCCCAGGGCGGAGCTGAACACCGAGAATCTGGAGGCCCTGGAGCGGGGCCTGCCCAACCTCCTGCGCCATGTGGACAACATCAAAAACGTCTACGGCCTGCCCTGCGTGGTGGCCGTCAACGCCTTCCCCACCGACACCGCCGCCGAACTGAAGCTGGTGGAGGACAAATGCCGGGCCCTGGGCGTCGGCGCGGCCCTCAGCGAGGTTTGGGCCAAAGGCGGCGCAGGCGGCGAGACCCTGGCGAAGGAGGTGCTCCGCCTCTGCGAGGAACCCAGCGATTTCCGCTTCGCCTATGACGCGGACGCCTCCATCCCGGACAAAATCAACGCCATTGCCCAGAGGGTCTACCGTGCCGCCGGGGCCGTCCTGACCCCCGCCGCCGGAAAGCAGGCGGAGGAGCTGGAGACTCTGGGCTTCGGCGGTCTGCCGGTGTGCATGGCCAAAACCCAATACAGCTTTTCCGACGACCCCGGCCTTCTGGGGGCCCCGGAGGGCTTCACCGTCACCGTGCGCAGCCTGAAGGTCTCCGCCGGCGCGGGCTTCATCGTGGCCCTGACGGGGGACATCATGACCATGCCGGGTCTGCCCAGGGTCCCCGCCGCCGAGAAAATCGACGTGGACGAGGACGGGAGAATCACCGGTCTCTTCTGACCCCCCCCCTCTCCCCTGAGAGGCTTCCGGACGGGCTTCCCGTTCCGGGCGTCTCTCAGGGTTTTTTGCCGCGTCCTGTCCGGAGCCTTTATGCAGGTATGCAGGGGGCTCTGTCCGCCTCCCAAAAACCGGGCTTTGTCCCGTCTCCTGAAAGCACGGAGAGCCTGGAAAAACGGGAGGGGACAGAGCCCCTCCCCTACAGGGCATTTCTGCTGTAAAATGCGCAGATGGATACGGCCCCCTGCCGGTTTCCGTAGACAAAGGCGGGAACATGTGCTATACTGAGTTTTGCGCAAATGACGGCGGGGCCGTCTGTCCACACGAAAGGAAGTTTTCAATATGAACAAGCAATATGCCCTCCCCCTGGCGGCGGTGCTGGGCGGCGCGGCAGCCTTCGTGCTGCGGCTTTTGCAGAATCAAACCGGATTTGAGCCGGAGACCGGCCTGCCCATTCCCGGCAATCTGGCGGGAATGTCCCTGGTGGTGCTGCTGGCCGCCGCAGCCGGGATCATGATTCTGCTGGCCCGGCAGCTGCCGGCGGAGGAGGAGCCTGTATTCCCGGCGGAATTCGCCGTGGAGAGCGCCGGACTGCTGACGCTGCCCGTGTGCGGCGTGTTCCTCATCGCCCTCAGCGGCGCGGCGGACCTGGCGGAGGCCATGGGGGTTCTGCCGGAGCTTCCCCAGATTACCCGCCACAGCCTCTACAACATCCTGCGGGCGGGGGGCATGGGCTTCTCCCCCAAGGGCCAGGGGCTTCTGGGACTGCTGTCCCTGCTGTCCGCCGGAGGGCTGTTCCTGGCGGCGGCGGCCTGCCGCAAGCGGCCCGGCACTCCCCCCAGGGCCCTGCCCTCCTGGGCTCTGCTGATGCCGGTGGGCGCTCTGGTGGTGCGGCTGGTGCTGACCTATCGGGTGGACTCGGTGAACCCCTCTCTTGAAATGTACTATATCGAGCTTCTGGCCCTGGTGTTCATGACCCTGGGATTCTACCGGCTGTCCTCCTTCGCCTTCGAGGCGGGGCGGAGCTGGCTCTTCGGCTTCTATACCGGGGCCGCGGTGCTGCTGTGCACCGCCTCCCTGGCGGACGGAAGCGCCTATCTCTCTTCCCTGCTGCTCCAGGCAGGGGGAGCGGTGACCCTGATGGGCTTTCTGCTGCTGCGGATTGCCGCCGGCCTCGCCTCGGAGGAGGACGACGGCACCATCGTGGGACCGGCGGAATCATAGAACAGCGGAATCACAGAAAAACGGCTGGCGGTTTTTTCCGCCAGCCGTTTCTGTCTATATAGGGGGCAGACTTCGGATGGACTCCCGGGCGGACCTCCGCTCCGGCCGTTCATTCCCCGCCCTTCACAATCTTCACGTCCAGCTTGTTATAGGGAATCTCAACTCCCGCGGCGGCGAACTCCCTCCGGAGATTCTCCGCCAGGGCAAACTGGGTGGGCCACCAGTCGTCCGTCACCGTCCAGCAGTAAACCGTGTAGTCGATGCCGCTCTCACCGAAGCCGGTGAGGAAGATCGTGGGCTCCGGGTCCTCCAAAATGTTGGGCGTCGCCTCCACCGCCCGGCGGCAGGCCTGTTTCACCGTCTCCGTAGGCGCGTCGTAGGAGGCGCTCATTTTCCAGACAATCCGCCGCCGTCCCAGCACGGTATAATTGATGACCTTGGAGGCCGCCAGCTCCTTGTTGGGCAGCAGGGCGGTGTAACCGTCCGGGGTCAGCAGCATGGTGTGATTCAGATTGATTTCCCCCACCGTGCCGGACACGCCTCCGGACTCGATGAAGTCCCCGATGGAAAAGGGGTGGGAGGATAAAATCACCAGTCCACCGGCCACATTGCCCAGGATGTCCTCCGCCGCCAGGGTGATGCCCAGGCCGCCCACGGACAGCAGGGCCACCAGGGAATTCATGTTGATGCCCAGGCTGCCGGCGGTGAAAATCACCGTCAGGGTGTACAGCAGCAGCTTCGCGGCGGTGAGGACATAGCGCCGCACCCGCTCCTCCAGCCTGGACCGGCTCAGAAGACGCCGGAGCACCTTCATCAGCAGCCGCACCGCCAGCAGACAGACCAGCAGCGTCAGCAAAGAGGACAGCAGGCTTTCCAGGGAGAATCTCCCCGCCGCCTGGGAGAGTATCGCGTTCAAATCCGGCATGTCAGCGCCTCCTTTTCACCGGGGTTACCCCGATCATACCCGAGGCCGGCGAAAAAGTCAAGCCAGGCAGCGGACCCGGATCACATTGGGCAGGGCCCGCAGGTCCTCCACCGCGTTCTCCCCCACTGCGGAACTCAGGTCCACCAGGGTATAGGCATAGTCCCCCTTGCTCTTGTTGCTGAGGTTTTCCACATTCACCCCGTCCCGGCCCAGCAGAGCCGTGATGCTTGCCAGCATGGCGGGGACGTTTTTGTGCACGATGCACAGCCGCATCACGCCGCTGCGCTCCAGGGACACGTCGGGGAGATTGACGGAATTCCGGATGTTTCCGTTTTCCAGATAGTCCCGCAGCTCCTCCGCCGCCATGACGGCGCAGTTCTGCTCGCTCTCCGGGGTGGAGGCCCCCAGATGGGGCAGGGCAATCACATGGGGGTGCGCGGTCAGAGCGTTGGTGGGGAAGTCGGTGACATAGGCCGTCACCTGCCCCGCGTCCAGAGCCGCCAGCAGGGCTTCGTCATCCACCACGCCGCCCCGGGCCAGGTTCACCAGCCGGACGCCGGGCTTCATGGCGGCGAAGGCTCTGGCGTCAATCATGTGGCGGGTTTTCTCATTGTAGTGGATATGGGGAGTAATATAGTCCGCCCGGCGGTAGAGCTCATTGACGTCCTTGACCACGTGGACGTGGCGGTCCAGCCGCAGGGCGGCGTCCACGGAGAGGAACGGGTCGTATCCGTAGACGTCCATGCCCAGAGAAAGGGCGATGTTGGCCACCAGGGCGCCAATGGCTCCCAGGCCGATGACGCCCAGGGTCTTGCGGTACAGCTCCGGCCCCACGAAGGCGGCCTTCCCCTTTTCTACCACCGAGGCCACATCCACGCCGGCCTCCACCTGGTTCCGCACCCAGCGGATGGCCCCGGGCACATCCCGGGAGGAAATCAGCATGGCGCAGAGCACCAGTTCCTTCACGGCGTTGGCATTGGCGCCGGGGGTGGAGAAGACGGCGATGCCCTTCTGAGAGCAGCGGTCCAGAGGAATATTATTCACCCCGGCCCCGGCCCGGGCAATGGCCAGCAGGCTGTCCGGGAACTGATAGCCCAGCAGGTCGGCGGATCGGACCAGGATGCCGTCCTCCCCGGCCACATCGCTTCCCACCGTATAGCGCTCCGGGTCCAGGCGCTCCAGTCCGGCGGGGGCAATCTTGTTGAATGTCTTGATCTGGTACATAAGGCAAACCTCCCAAAGAGCGTGAACCGGTTAAACAGCTTCCTCGAAACCGCCGCCGGAATGGGGCGGGCCGTATACCGGGTATGATGTTTGCTATAGTATAGTCCGCTTTTCCGCCGGAAACAAGGTGCATTTCCACTGTATTTTCAGGGAATTGTTGCTTATGCCATGGCGGTTTTGGAGAAAACGGCGTACCATGACAGTGCCGCGGCAGAATCTGCCGCCTAGAGTCTGTTTTAAAACCAGCGGAATGCCGGATTGGGGCAGATTTTTTACCCGATGGGCATGTGATATCCGTAAGGCGGCTGAGCCGCCAACGGCTATCCAATCGTCAGGCAAGGCGATTGGACGCGGGAATCCTGACGGATTTCAAGTCCAATCAACGCAGTCCTGACGGAAAAGGATGCCCTGAGACGGCGTTTTGACGGTTTTAAATCAGACTCTAAGAACCTGTATTCATAGCCGTGGGATGCTGGATGGGCGGGAATTTTTCTTGTCAGACAAGGAGATTTTCCGCAGCAATCCTGACGGATTGCAAGGGAAATCGACGCGGTATGACGGGAAAAAGGCCGTTCAGACAGCGTTCAGCGGTTGTGAATACAGGTTCTAAGATGAAAGGAGGTCCCTATGCCGCTCTTTGCTTTGAAAAGCCAGTCCCGGCGCTGCGCGCTGGAGGACGCCGGCACGGATTTTCAGGCCGCCCGCCGGTCGGCTCAGTTCCGAGTCGGCGCGGAAGCCATTTACTTCCCCGCCTTCCCCGGCACCCGCTACCTGCCCTATCAGGCCGTCACCCGGGCCGTCACCCGGAATACCAGCCTGCCCCTCACCGGCAGCTGCGGCAAGGCTCTGCCCATGACCCTGCTCCGGCTGTACTACGACGGCGGAGAGGTCTACCAGGATTTTCTCTTTGAGAAGCGCGATGAGGCCAACCGGGCCCTGGACGCCCTGCTGGCCGCCCGGCCCGACATTCCCGCGGAGCGGGAGACCCGCCCCCAGAGCGCCCTTTAATACTCATTTCAAATAAAACGATTTCGTTTTATTTGAAACAGAACCGCATTCTGCGTTTCCGTTTTGTGCCGGAATGGCGCAAAACACGTCTCATAAGAATCCAGCGCGCTTTCAGCGCTATCAAAAGCTTTTGAAAGCTTTTGAATGGATTCTAGTATAAGCGCCGCAGTCCACATGAAAAGCGGAGGCCCCAGGGGCCTCCGCTTGAGACTGTCAAAAAAACGGATTGTTTTCAGTTTTCGGAAAGGAAAATAGTATGAAAGACAGCGCAGCCCTTGGCGGCTCTGCCGCTTAGGGATGCGGCGTGCCCTTTACGGGTAAACCCATCAGGGGTGTCTTTCATGTTCAATCAATAAGTTTACAAAACTTTTTTGAAGTTTTGTAAACTTGCTCAGTCTGTCGAAAAGACTTTTTCGACAGGCTGAAGCGGAGGCCCCAGGGGCCTCCGCTTTTGCTCTTCTCATGAAGCCTCATCCGTTTTTTCCCAGATAGGCCTCCCGGACCTTCTCGTTGGCCAGCAGCTCCGCGCCGGTGCCGGACATGGTGATGTTGCCGGTCTCCAGCACATAGGCCAGGTCCGCAATCTTCAGGGCCATATTGGCGTTCTGCTCAATCAGCAGAACCGTCACGCCCTGGCGGTTGATCTCCCTGATGATGGAAAATATATCCTGCACCACCAGAGGGGCCAGACCCAGAGAGGGTTCGTCCAGCATCATCAGCCTGGGGCGGGACATCAGCGCCCGGCCCACCGCCAGCATCTGCTGTTCGCCGCCGGAGAGAGTGCCGGCCAGCTGCCAGCTCCGCTCCTCCAGCCGGGGGAAGAGGCTGTAAACCCACTGGATGTCCTCCTCAATGCCCGCCTTGTCCTTCCGGAGGTAGGCCCCGATGCGGAGGTTCTCCAGCACCGACATATCGGCAAAGACCCGCCGGCCCTCGGGGCTCATGGCGATGCCGGCAGAGATAATTTTGTCGATGGACTTCCCCAGCAGCTCTTCCCCGTTCCACCGGATGGAGCCGGAGCCGGCCTTCACCAGACCGGTGATGGTCCGGAGGGTGGTGGACTTGCCTGCGCCGTTGGCCCCGATCAGGGTGACAATCTTTCCGTCGGGCACCTCCAGAGAGATGCCCCGGAGGGCCTGGATGCCGCCGTAGCTGACGTGGAGGTTTTCAATTTTAAGCATCCTCGCTCACCCCCAGATAGGCGTCAATCACCCGTTTGTTGTTCTGAATCTCCGCCGGGGTCCCATGGGCAATGAGCCTGCCGAAATCCAGCACATAGATGCGCTGGGAAATATTCATCACCAGGTTCATGTGGTGCTCAATCAGGAACACCGTCAGCTGAAACCGGTCTCGGATCTCACCGATGAACGCGGTGAGCTCCTCGGTCTCCTGGGGGTTCATGCCCGCCGCCGGCTCATCCAGAAGCAGCAGCTTCGGTTCCGCTGCCAGAGCCCGGGCAATCTCCAGCCGCCTCTGCTTGCCGTAGGGCAGGGAGGTGGCCAGCTCGTTTTTCACGTCCGCCAGCCCCACCGTCTCCAGCAGCTCTTCCACGTTCTCCCGCTGCCGGGTCTCCTCCTTCCGGTTCAGCCGGAAAGAGGCGGAAAACACGTTGCTGGTGCTCCGGCAGTGCTTGGCGATCAGCACGTTGTCAAACACCGTCTGGGATTTCCACAGCCGGATATTCTGAAAGGTCCGGGCCATGCCCAGCCGGGTCACACGGTCGGGGGTGGGGGCCAGCACAGCGGTATACTCCCCGGCGTGCTCCCCCTTGTACAGGGCTTTCATTTTGCCCTGGGGATGGTTCTCCACAATCTTCTCACCCTGGAACCAGACGGCGCCGTTGGTGGGCTGGTAGACCCCGGTAATCACGTTGAAGGCCGTGGTCTTTCCCGCGCCGTTGGGGCCGATCAGGGCCACGATCTCCCCCCGGTTGACCTCCAGGTTCAAATTGTCCACCGCCACCACGCCGCCGAACTGCATGGTGATGTTTTCAACCTTTAAAACCGTTTCGCTCATTTCCCCGCCGCCTCCTTCCTTCGGGTTTTTCCGGACAGTCCCGCCAGAAGATCCGGCAGCTCCCGGTCTCCCATGATGCCCCTCCGGAAGAACAGCACCACAATCATGATGATGACGGAAAATACCACCATCCGGAAGCCGTTGCGCAGCAGGGGCACCTTGAATCCGCCGATATAGGTCTCGGTGTCCAGGAACCGCAGCCACCATTCACTGGCGGCCACGTACAGGAAGGCCGCGATGCAGCTGCCGGAGACGGAGCCGATGCCGCCGATGACCACAATCAGCAGAATTTCATAGGTCATGGCGGTGGTGAAGGTCTTGGCCTGGGCCTGGTTCACCAGCATGGCGAAGAGGCCTCCGCCCACCCCGGCGAAAAAGGAGCTGATGCAGAAGGACAGCCGCTTGTGCCGGGCCAGATTGATGCCCATGGCCTCCGCCGCCACCTCGTCGTCCCGGATGGCCTTGAAGGCCCGGCCGTAGGTGGAGTTAATCAGCAGCAGAATCACGGCGATGCAGATTCCCGCCAGCAGGAAGGCCACGCAGGTGGACAGCCGCAGGCCTCCCTGGATGTTGAAGCTGGAGAAGGTGGGGAAGTTCTTCAGGGCGTTGGCGCCGTTGGTCACGGGGCCCAGTTTGTCCCACTGGAAGACAGCCCGGATGATTTCACCGAAACCCAGGGTGGCGATAGCCAGATAGTCGCTTTTCAGCCGCAGCACGGGAAGGCCGATGAGCCACGCCACCGCCGCCGCCACGCAGCCCCCCAGAACCAGGGCCAGGAGCACCCCCAGCACCAGCCCCACGGGGCCGCCGCCCAGGAGCTCCGGCAGGGAGAAGTTGATGGCGGAACCGTTGTAAATATAGTAAACGGCGTCCCGCTGGTCGGCGGGAATGGTCAAAATGGCGTAGGTGTACGCCCCCAGCAGCATGAATCCCGCCTGTCCCAGGGAGAACAGGCCCGTGAAGCCGTTGAGGAGGTTCATGGACACCGCCACCAGGGCGTAAACCGCGCCCTTTTTCAGAGAGATGAACAGCATGACGTTTTTGCTGGGGTCCAGCACGTTTTCCAGCAGCGTCACCAGAATCAGAAGAGCCCCGGCACACAGGAGGGTGATCCACAGGCGCTTTTTGTTTGTCTTTTCCATTGCCGCCCCTCCTTACACTTTGTCGGTGACTTTCTCACCGAAGAGGCCCGTGGGCTTCGCCACCAGAATCACAATCAGCAGGGCAAAGGTGAAGGCGTCGGAAAAAATGCTCCAGCTGGAGCCCTTGATGACGCTCTCGGAGATGCCGATGATGAAGGCCCCCACAACGGCCCCGGGAATGGAGCCGATGCCGCCGAACACCGCCGCCACAAAGGCCCGCAGGCCCGGCAGAGAGCCGGAGAGAGGCACGATGGAGGGGTAGTTGGTGAAATACAGAACGGAGCCCACCGCCGCCAGGAAGGAGCCGATGACAAAGGTCGCGGAGATGACGGCGTTGATGCGGATGCCCATGAGCTGGGCGGTCTCAAAGTCCTTGGCCGCCGCCCGCATGGCCATGCCGACCTTGGTATGGTTAATCAGCTGGGTCAGGGCCGCCACCAGCACCACCACCAGGATGGGCGTCACCACGGTGACCACCTTGGTGGGCACGCCTAAAATCGTGACGGTGGAGGAGATGCCGGGAACCTCCGGATACATCTGGGGCAGGCCGCCGGTGGCGTAGGTGGCCAGATTCTGGAGCAGATAGCTCACGCCGATGGCGGAGATCATGACGCTCATGCGGGGCGCGGTGCGCAGGGGCTTATACGCCGCCCGCTCGATGACAAAGCCCAGGACCACCGTCAGCACCACGGCCAGCAGCAGTCCCGCGGGAATCACCGCCGCCGGCGGCAGAATGCCTCCCAGGAAGCTGGTGAGATAGACCATCAGCAGGCCCGCCACCATAAACACGTCGCCGTGAGCGAAGTTAATCAGGCGCAGGATGCCGTAGACCAGGGTATAGCCAATGGCAATCAGGGCGTACTGCCCCCCCAGGGAGATGCCGGAGAGCAGAATGGATATGGCATATTGCACGCGGAGACCCTCCTTTTGAATTCGGAATGAGGAATTAGGAATTAGGAATTTTCACCTGTTTGTCCCGCCGTCTTTGACTCTGACGCAATTCCGAATTCCTAACGCTTCATTTTTGGGAACTTCAAACCGGGCGGTTCCATTCAGGAAACGGACTGCCGGAGCCTGCCGGAGGAGCTTTTCCCTCCCCCGGCAGGCATATCGAACATGTTCGGGAATGGCCCGCTTACTTTGCCGTCTGGACGGTTTCCAGGGTCCAGGCGCCGGCGGCATTGT
This sequence comes from uncultured Oscillibacter sp., assembly GCF_947654275.1. GTDB lineage: Bacteria > Bacillota > Clostridia > Oscillospirales > Oscillospiraceae > Oscillibacter. The sequence goes on from NZ_CANTJS010000004.1 coordinate 94,434, forward strand.
CCGCCGTCTTGATATAGGCGGTATCCCGGATGGCGTCACCCACATCGTCAAAGGCGATGGCTCCGGACACGCCGGTATAGCTCAGGCTGGGCAGAGCGGCCTTGACGGCGGCCTTGTCGGGAGAACCGGCGGCCTTCAGAGCCTCCAGGGCCACATAATAGGCGTCATAGCCCATGGCGGTAACGGCGGCAATGGTGTCGTCTCCGCCATTGTTGGTCATGGCGGTGGAATCCTCGTTCAGCCAGGCTTTAATGCCGTCGTCGAACTCAGGGGAGCCGCCCTCCTGATAGAAGGTGGAGACATAGATCTGGACATTGGAGCCCTGTGCGGCGGAAAGAACCTTATTGCTGTCCAGGGTGTCGGAGCCCAGAATGGGCAGTTCCAGATTCATGGAGGCCGCCAGCTTCACAATCTGGGTGGAGTAGGCGATGGACACGGGGCAGAAGATGACCTCGCAGCCCTCCGCCACGGCCTTGTTCAGGTAGGTGGAGAAGTCGGAGGTGTTGGTGGGGAAGGAGTCCTTCACGCAGGTGCCGTCGAAGGCCTGCTCAAAGTAGTTCAGAAGGCCCTGGTCGTAGTCGTTGCCCAGCTCGCCCAGCAGGTAGGCCTTCTTGGCGGAGAACTTCTCCTGGGCGAAGTTGGCCAGAACGGTGCCCTGGAAGGGGTCCAGGAAGCAGATGCGGAAATAGTAGTCGTTTCCGGCAGTGACGCCGGGGTTGGTGCAGGTGACGCCGATGGCGGCCAGGCCCGCCTCACCGAACACGGGGCCGCCGGCAATGGCGCAGCCGGAGCCGTAGGTACCCAGCACCAGGCTCACGTCCTTGCCCACCAGCTCCGCCGCGGCCGTGGGGGCCTTGTCGGCGGAAGAGGCGTTGTCGGCGTAGACCAGTTCCACGTTATAGGTCTCCCCGCCGATCTCCACGGTGGGAGTCTCCTTGTTGGCGTACTGCATACCCAGCATCTCCTGCTTGCCGCCGGCGCCGGAGTCGCCGGTGGAGGGCTCGAACACGCCGATGCGGACGGTCTTTCCGCCGGAGCTGCCGGAGCCGCTGACGGCATCGCCGGAGCCGCTGCCGGAGCCGCCGCCGCAGGCGGCCAGGCTCAGGACCATGACCAGAGCCAGCATCATCGAAAACAGTTTCTTCATTCTTTTCATCCTCCTGTTTGACGGGACCTGAGATCCCTGTTTCGCACCGCCGGCCCGCCTGAAACGGGGCAGAGCGCCTCTGTTTCCGGCCCTTGATACATGCCGGCGGCATAAAAGCATTTTACGTTGTTTTCCCCGACTTTGCAAGGTCAATTCTACACAGAAAGATTTCCCGCTTTTCTCCCTCTCCTCCAAAGAACTGCTTCAAAGAAGCGGGCTTTTGTCTCCCGCAGGCGGACGTTTCCGTGCAGGCGGAAATTTTTGCCGTCCTGCCGTCCGCCAGCGGCGGACAGCCGTTTTCGTGATTTTGCTGAAAGCCCGCCGGAGGCCTCCGGGTTTTTCCTTGCAGTTCAGACAAAAGGCCGGCCCGGCGGAGGCCTGCGGCCTGTTCTCCGGGGGAAAACGGCGAAAAGGGGCCCCAGAGGGCCCCTCGTTTTCACCGGTATTCCCCGGGGCGGGATGACTGGGCCTTCTCCCCCGGCTTCTCACCGAAGACGGCCAAAAAGTCCTCCCGCTCCATGGTCTCGTGCTCCAGAAGGTAGTTCGCCACGGCGTCCAGCTGCTCCCGCCGGGCGGTGAGGATGTCCTCGCAGCGGCGGTAGGCCTCACCGATGACCCGGCGGACCTCCTCGTCAATCTGGGCGGCCACCGCCTCGGAGTAGCTCCGCCCCTGGCTCATGGTCCGTCCGATGAACACCTCGTCATGGCCCCCCGCAAAGGACACCGTGCCGATTCGCTCGCTCATGCCGTAGACCGTCACCATCTTCCGGGCAATGGCGGTGGCCCGCTGGATGTCGTTGCTGGCCCCGGTGGACACGTCCCCCAGACACAGCTGTTCCGACACCCGTCCCCCCAGCAGGGCCACGATCTGGTCCTCCATATAGCGCTTGGAGAGGTAGGACCGGTCCTCCTCCGGCAGGGCGATGGTCATGCCTCCCGCCTGCCCTCTGGGGACAATGGTAATCTGATTCACCGGGTCGTGGTCCGGCAGGGCGTGCATCACCACGGCGTGGCCCGCCTCGTGCCAGGCGGTTAGCTCCCGTTCGTGGGGCGGAATCACCCGGCTCCGCTTCTCCGGGCCGGCGATGACCTTGATCTCCGCCTGCCGCAGGTCCTCCATCGAGATAAAGGGCTTATTCCGCCGGGCGGCCAGCAAAGCCCCCTCGTTGACCAGATTCTCCAGGTCCGCGCCGGTAAAGCCGGCGGTGCCCCGGGCCAGCTTCCGCAGATCCACGTCCTCCGCCAGGGGCTTTTCCTTTACATGGACCTTCAGAATTTCCTCCCGGCCCTTGATATCGGGGAGACCCACGTAAATCTGCCGGTCGAACCGTCCAGGCCGCAGCAGCGCCGGATCCAGCACGTCGGCGCGGTTGGTGGCCGCCAGGACCACCACGCCCTCGTTGGCGGCAAAGCCGTCCATCTCCACAAGGAGCTGGTTCAGGGTCTGCTCCCGCTCGTCGTGGCCGCCGCCCACGCCGGTGCCCCGCTGGCGGCCCACGGCGTCAATCTCGTCAATGAAGACAATGGCGGGTGCGGTTTTCTTGGCCTGGTCGAAGAGGTCCCGGACCCGGCTGGCGCCCACGCCTACATAGAGCTCCACAAAGTCGGACCCGGAGATGGACAGGAAGCCCACCCCCGCCTCCCCGGCCACGGCCTTGGCCAGCAGGGTCTTGCCGGTGCCCGGAGGGCCCACCAGCAGCACGCCCTTGGGGATGCGGGCCCCCAGATTCATAAAGCGCCTGGGGTCCCGGAGAAACTCCACAATCTCCTGAAGCTCCTCCTTCTCCTCGTCGGCCCCGGCCACGTCCAGGAAGGTGACCTTCTTGTCCTTGTCCGAGAGGGTCCGGGTCCTGGCGGAGCCGAATTTCGCCATCCGGTCCCCGCCCATGCCGCCGCCCTGGCCCCGGAGGAAAAACACATACCACATGCCTGCCAGCAAAATGGCGGTCAGCACCCAGGGCAGCAGGATTTCCAGCCAGTTGGTGGAGTGGTCCTGCTGGTAGTCATAGGACGTGAGCACGCCCTTGGCGGCCTGGGCCTCCACCAGCTCCCCCAGGGTATCATAAAATAGGTCGAAGTCGTAGAGCTCATACCGGGCCGAGTCGGCGCCGTTCAGCGGCTCCCGCAGCTTCATCACCAGGGTGTTGTCCCGAATCACAAAGGACTCCACCTTCTCCTGCCGGAACAGCCGCTCCACCTGGGAGAACTCCAGACGGCCCTCCTGGCTGTTCAGCTGCCAGGTCCAGCTGACACACAGCAGGATCACCAGCCCCAGCAGGAGAAAGGTGAGATTGGACATTCGATTCTGTCTTGACAAGGGATCGCCTCCTTATATAGCCGGCACGCTTGAAAACCGGTCTCAGCCGGTTTTCAGGCAGCGGCGGGCTGTCCGGATTTCCCTGTGAGCCGGCTGTGCAGGCTGCCGCAGGCTCTTTCCGGGGTCCGCTCCGGCATATTCATGCCGCCGGGCTGAAAAGAAGCATTTGCTGCTCCCCAGCTGCGGCCGCCACAAAAACCGGTCAGCCGGAATAGACCTCCGGCTTCAAAACGCCGATATAAGGCAGATTCCGGTACTGCTGGCGGTAGTCCAGCCCATAGCCCACCACAAACTCGTCCGGCACCGTGAAGCCCGACAGGTCCGCCTCCACGGCCTTGGCCCGGCGGGCGGGCTTATCCAGCAGCGTCACGATGGTGATGGTGGCCGCGCCCTTGGTCATAAAGTAATCCTTCAAAAAGGCCAGGGTGTTGCCGGAGTCCAGAATGTCCTCCACGATAATCAGGTCCCGGCCCGTGATGTCCTGCTGGAGATCACGGGTGATCTGCACCTTGCCGGAGGAAACCGTGGCGTTCTGATAGGAGCTGACGGCGATAAACTCGATGTCGCTCCTCAGCTGGCAGGCGCGGACCAGGTCCGTCATAAACATGAAGCAGCCCTTCAAAACCCCCAGAAACAGGGGATTCTTCCCCTCGAACCGCTCATACAGGGCATTCCCCAGCTCCGCCACACGGGCTTTCAGTTCCTCCTCTGTCACCAGGACCTTTAAAATATCCTGCTCCAACTCACTGCGCATCGTGTCCGTCCTCCTTGTTGTCTCTCTCAATTTTAATAAACCGGATGGCCGCCTCCGGCGCTTCCTCCGTTCTCTCCTCCGGCCCGGAGCGGGGCAAAAAAGCCTCGTCCACCCCCAGCCGCCACACGGCGGCCAATCTGCCCTCCACATACACGGCGGGCAGGCGGTCCCGCTCCGCCAGGGAAATACGCCGGTCCAGGCAGAGCCGCTTTATGCTGCGGCTTCCCCGGGCCCCCGGCAGGGTCAGCCGGTCCCCCGGCACGCAGGGCCCCACGGATACCGCCCAGCTCTCCGAGGGCGTCCGGGGCCGCAGGGCCAGGCCCTCCCCCTCCGGCCGGTCCAGGAGGGTCAGACGGTAGTCCCCCCAGATCAGGGGCCGTCCCGGCATCAATTGGACCTCCGTCAGGGTCTGGGGCCGGGTCTCCAGAATCAGCCACCGCCGGCAGTACCGGGCGGTGACGCCGTGGGGCAGGCTCAGGCGGCTCTCCCGGCTCTGGTCCGTATGGCGGGCCATACTCAGAATGGCGTTCAGATGGACCGCGCCGATGTCCCTCCGGCCCACGCCCAGCCGGTCGAACAAAATCAGCAGCATCCGGGGCCGCACCGCCTCCGGGGCGGCAAACAGCAAATCAATATTCAGGGTCACCCGTCCCTCCCGGACCTCCACGCGGGCGGTGCGCTCCGCCGCGTCCCGCTCCAGGGCGCGGTCCGCCTCCCGGACATACCGGGCCGTCTGGTTGATATGCTCCACGGCCTTCGGGTTCAGCTCCTTCAGCAGGGGCATGACGTTCAGCCGCAGAAAATTCCGGCTGGCGGCGGCGGGGTCGGCGTTGGTCTCGTCCTCCACATGGGGGATACCGTACGCGGCGGCACAGGTCTCCAGCTCCTCCCGGGTTACGCCCAGCAGAGGGCGGCAGACGTCATCCCGCCGGTACTCCATGCCCGCCAGGCCCCGGAGCCCGGTCCCCCGAATGAGGTTCAACAGGACGGTTTCGGCGTTGTCGCCGGCGTGGTGGGCGGTGTAAAGGCGTTTGCATCCACGCTCCGCCGCCGTCTGGCGGAGGAAGGCGTAGCGCAGCGTCCGGGCGGCCTCCTCCAGAGAAAGCCCCTCCCGGGCGGCAAGGGCCCGGACATCCCCCCGGCCCACGGTCAGGGGAGTCCCCCAATCCCCGCAGGCCTTCCGGACAAAGGCCTCGTCCCGGAGGGCCGTTCCGTCCCGGAGCTGGTGGTTGAAGTGGGCGGCAATCACCTGCCCCTCCCGCTCCCTGCACCAGGCGTCCAGCATGAACAGCAGGCACATAGAGTCCAGACCCCCGGAGACGGCGCAGAGGACCGTCTCCCCCCGCTCCGGCAGGACCGCGTAAGGGGCCCGCTCCAGCAGCTCAGTCCTCGTCATCATAGCGGCTGTCCAGGGTAGAGAACTGGGTGTACTCCGGCATCCACCGGAGGTCCACCCGGCCGGTCTCCCCGTGGCGGTTCTTGGCCACGATGCACTCGGCAATGTTGTGCTTTTCCGAGTCCTCATTATAATAGTCGTCCCGGTACAAAAAGAGAACAATGTCCGCGTCCTGCTCGATGGCTCCGGACTCCCGGAGGTCCGACAGCATGGGCCGTTTGTCCTCCCGCTTCTCATTGGCGCGGCTGAGCTGGCTCAGGCAGATCACCGGCACGTTCAGCTCCTTTGCCATCAGCTTCAGCATCCGGGACATGTCGGACACCACCTGCTGCCGGCTGTCCCCCCGCTGGGGGCCGCCGGAGGCGGAGGTCATCAGCTGGAGGTAGTCCACCACCACCAGGCACAGATTTTCCAGCCGGCGGCACTTGGCGTTCATGTCCGCCACGGAGAGCATGGGATTGTCGTCGATGCGGATGTCCAGCTGGGTCATCACCGCCGTGGCCCCGGCAATCTTCTCCCAGTCCGTCTCCCGCAAACTGCCGGTCCGCAGACGGGTGTTCTCCACCAGAGCCTCGGCGGAGAGGATGCGGGTCACCAGCTGCTCCCGGTTCATCTCCAGAGAGAACACGGCCACGGTCTTTTTCGTGTTCTTGGCTACGCTCAGGGCCATGTTCAGAGCCAGAGAGGTCTTGCCCATGCCGGGCCGGGCCGCCAGAAGAATCAGGTCCGACTTGTTCAGGCCCGTGATTTTCCGGTCGATGGCGGAGAGGCCCGTGGAGAGGCCCGGCAGGTGGTTTTCGCTCTCGCTCATCTCTCCCAGGCGGTCCAGCACATCGGGCAGGACCTCCTTCATCCGGACCATCTGCTGAGCCCCCTGGCCCCGGCGGATGGAGAAAATTTTCTGCTCTGCAATCTCCAGGATGTTCCCGGCGTTTCCCAGCCCCTCCCGGGCCAGGGAAGCAATCTCCGCGGACGCCTGAACCAGAGCCCGCAGCAGCGCCTTGTTCCGGACAATCTCCACGTAATCCTCCACGTTCTGGCTGGTGGGGGTGATGTCCATCAGCTGGGCCAGATAGGACCGGGTGGTCTGCTCATCATAGACCCCGTTCTGCTGCATTTCCTCGCAGACGGTGATTCCGTCGATGTGCCGGGCGTTGGTGAACATGCTGAGAATGGTCTCGAAAATCTCCCGGTTCTGCTTCAGATAAAAGTCCTCGGGACGGAGCTTGCCCATCACCTTGTTCACGCAGTCCGGGTCAATCAGGATGGAGCCCAGGACCGCCTGCTCCCCCTTCAGGCTGTGGGGCATCTGACGCAGCAGAAGGTCTTCGTTTGCCATAATTGCCATCCCCTTTTAATTAGGAATGAGGAATTAGGAATTAGGAATTGTTGCGTTATTTCAGTCATTCCTAATTCCTAACTCCTAATTCCTAATTGATACGGTTATTTTTCCTCGAAAACCGACACGTAAACGGTGGCCGTCACCTCGAAGCCCAGACGGGCCTTGACCTGATAGCTGCCGAAGGCCTTGATGGGCTCCTCCAGCACCAGCTTCTGCTTGGGAATGTCAATTTCATACTGCTTCATCAGCCCCTCGGAAATCTCCTTTGTGGTGACGGCGCCGAAGAGCTTGCCGTTACCCCCCGCCCGGGCGGTGAGCTTCACCTGGCATTCCTTGAGCTTCTCGGCGGTCTCCTCCGCCAGGGCCTTTTGCCGGGCCTCCTCGGCCTTTTTGGCCTTCTCCTTGAGGTTCATGGTGTTGATGGCGTCCGCTGTAGCGGGAACAGCCATTTTCCGGGGCAGGAGGAAGTTCCGGGCGTAGCCCTCGGAGACCTCCACCATCTGGCCCTTCTTGCCCTGACCCTTCACGTCCTGCTGCAAAATCACTTTCATCGGTCATTCTCCTTATGATCTGAATCTGAATTTTCTGAATCCTTTGAATCTTCTGAATCTTCTAAAAACTCCGGGGCTTCCAATGCCCGGACCCGCTTCTCCAGCGCTTCGATCCGCTCCTCCTGAGCCAGCCACACCGTGATGAGAACCGCCGGCACAAAGGCGACGGCCGCGAAGGCGCGGAAGGGGTGCCGCTGAAAATCAAACAGCATGTATCCGCCTAAGAACAGAAACGCCTCTGAAACCACCAGACACGCTCCGTAGGTCTTCAAAAATTTCATGGCTCCGGCCTCCTTATTTCTCAAACCCCAGGTCCGCCCTCAGACCCGGGGCCTTTTCTCCTCCGCGCCGTCCAGGCCCAGGTAAACACCGCCGGCAGAACCGCGGCCAGCGTCCAGAAGAGGACCGGACGCTGCCAGAGCGCCAGCAGCGGCGTCCCCAGAGGGCTGGCCATGCACAGGACCGCCAGCAGCCCCAGCGCAAACAGGCACATGGCATAGACTTGCAAAAACCCTTTCATGATGGTCCTCCTCACTTCTCAAAATAGGCGTCGATGGCATGGACCAGCCTGCTCCGGACATCCAGCAGGTCCCCGTTCTCCACCCGTCCCCCCGCCGTAGCGGAGTTGCCGCCGCCTCCCAGGGCCTCCAGAATCACCTGGACGTTGATCTCCCCCAGGGACCGGCCGCTCATCAGAATGGCCGTCCCGCTGCGGTACACCACGAAGGAGGCCTTCACCCCCTTGAGCGTGAGCAGCTCGTCGGCGGCCTGGGCGGCGGCCACCCGGTCCACGCCGTCCTGACCCACCACCGCCAGGGCGATGTCGGGCCGGTAGAGCTCCGCCTGCCGGATGATGTCGTACTTGGAGACCATGCCGCTGAGGTCCCCCTGGAACAGCCGCTGGACCTCCGCCGTGTCGGCTCCCGCCCGGCGGAGGAAGGCCGCCGCCTCAAAGGTCCGGCCCCCGGTGCGGAGGGTGAAGTGCTTGGTGTCCAGCACGATGCCGGCCAGCAGGGCTTCCGCCTCCTCCCGGAGGAGGTCGGCGGGCTCAATCAGGTATTGCAGCAGCTCCGTCACCAGCTCCGACGCCGAAGAGGCATAGGGCTCGTGGAAGCTGAAGGCGGCGTTTTCGATATAGCTGGCGGCCCGGCGGTGGTGGTCGATCACCGCCACCCGGTTGCAGGACTCCAGCAGCTGGGGGCTCTCCACCAGGTCGGGCCGGTTGGTGTCCACCACGATCAGCAGCGCCCCGGGGCGCATTTTGATGAAGGCCTCCGCCGGCGGGGTGAACACGCCCCCGTAGGCCTCCAGCCCCCGCAGGCGCTCCAGCACCGCCTGGGCGGCGTTCTTCTCCAGGTCAATGACAATCTGGGCCTTCCGCCCCAGCTTCCGGGCGGCACAGCACACGCCGGCGGCGGCGCCTACGGCGTCCATGTCCGCGAAGCTGTGGCCCATGATATAAATCTCCGCCGCGTCGCCCATCAGCTCGCCCAGGGCGTTGGCCATGACCCGGGACTTGACCTTGGTCCGCTTTTCGGTGGTCTTGGCCCGGCCCCCGTAGAACTCAAAGTCCGTCCGTCCCCGGACCACCGCCTGATCGCCGCCCCGGCTCAGGGCCATTTCCAGAGAGAGGCTGGCGTTCTTCCGGAGCTCCGGAATGCTGGGGGCGTCCCGGCCAATGCCGATGGACAAAGTGGGGTGCCCGCCGTCCCCCACCCGGATGCTCCGGATGTCGTCCAGAATGGAGAACTTTTCCTCTACAAAGTGCTGGTAATACTGCTCTTCAAAGATGAACAGGTAGTGGTCCCGTTCCGTCTTCATCAAAAGGCCGTTGGCGGCGGACCCCCAGCTTGTGAGCTTTTCGTCAATCTGGGCCAGGACGGCGCTGCGCTGGGTATCCGCGCAGCCGTTCATCAGGTCGTCGTAATTGTCCACCATCAGAATCGCCACCACCAGACGTGTGGCGTCGTAGACCTCCCGGATGCGGTCCCCCTCGGTGGTGTCCACCCAGTAGGTCGTAGCCACCAGGTTCTGTTCCCCGCTCCGGCCCCTGGCCCGGACCAGACTGCCGTAGACCCGGAAACGGCGGCTGTTCATGCTCACACGCTCCGGGCACTCCTGTTTCCCCTCCAGCAGCCACTGCACGGGGAACTCCGGCGCCGCGTCCTCCACCTTCATCTCAAAGAGATGTTCCCGCACCCCCGCCAGCTGGAGGAAATTCTCATTGCTCCAGATGACCTCGCCGGTGTCGGGCCGGAAGACCATGATGGGCAGAGGGGAGTTGATCAGTGTGGATTTGCTGGCGGTGTCCACGTTTCCGGTCACATTGTCGATATACTGCAAAACGCTCTGGCGGCGCTTTTTGCCGCTGCTTCTGAAATAGGCGTACAGCGCCACCGTGGCCCCGCCCTCCGCCAGTGCCAGCAGGGGGCTGACGGTGACGGCGGCCAGGGTGAAGGCCAGCAGGCACAGGAAATACAGCTGTAAGTTCGGCTCCAGCAGGCGGGAGAGCTTTTTGTTATTCATGGCGTCCCCTTCTCCTAGAGTCTGTTTTAAAACCATCAAAACGCCGTCTTGGGGTATCTTTTTCCGCCAGGACTGCGTTGATTGGACTTGAAATCCGTCAGGATTCCCGCGTCCAATCGCCTTGTCTGACGAAAAAATCTGCCCCCATCCGGCATTCCGCTAATTTTAAAACAGCCTCTAGGAAATCTTTTCGTTTTTCTCTCATAAAACGGCTGCGCGCCGTTCCCTTTTTGCCTAAGTTGTTAGTATATCATTTTTCCCCGAAAGAAGCAAGCCCCGCTTGCCAACGGGCAGGGAAATCAATTTTCAAGAATAGTACAAATATCCGAGGGATTCAGGAGAC
>NZ_CANTJS010000005.1 GCF_947654275.1 uncultured Oscillibacter sp.
CACTCGTATCCACAAAGTTCACACTCCGCCGAAAGAAGTACCCATCACCGAAGGCGGCTTCGCGCCCCTCGGTGAGGCCACTTTCATTCTCCCACGCAGGTTCGGAATTTATACGCCTCTTTCCATAAACAGACCGCGCGCCGGAGCCGCCCTCAAAACGGCGGGCCAGGCAGGCGGAAAGGGAGAGGAAAATTCCGGCGTCCTCGCCCCACGTCATCCTATGCGCCGGAGGGGCGGGGTGTGCGGAGCACCGGCATACCCTGTCAGCCGGTGTTCTCCGGTATTGTATCATAAAATCGGAAGCTCGTAAAGTCCGCCGTTAAAATGATTTCCCCATCCACGGCAATCTCCCCCCGGAGCGGTGTCCCGTCCTCCAGCTTCAGCCAGAGTGTGGAGAGAATTTTCCCGTCCTGAGCGCCGCTCTGGTCCACGGTGAGACGCAGGCAGGGAACCTCGTTCCATGCCTCCTCGTTCTCCTCCAGCAGCCAGCCGTCCCGCAGGGCGTTCATCAGCCGGGGCAGGCACAGGGCGGGGCTGACCGCCTCCTCCCCCAGGGCCCCGGCGTTCAGCACGTCTCCCTCATACTCCAGCCGCCAGCCGGATTCCTCCAGCACCGCCTTCACCCCGGCGACGGTCTCCGGCTCCAGCACCTCCACAGTGCTCTCCCCTCCGGGGACATAGTCGCAGAGAAGCCGGGCTTCCCACTCCAGGCCCTCCTGGTCGCAGGTGACCACGGCCTCCATGGCGCAGCCCGCGCAGTCATGGTAGAGGTCCCTGAAATCCACCGCTTCCGTCTCCTCTCCCGCCGCTCCGCCGCCGCAGGCCGGCAGCGCCAAAAACAGCAGGGTCATCATTGGTACGCACATCCATCTGCGCACCGTTGTCCTTCCTCCCTGTCCTTTAAAAATTACCGGATTTTCTCCGCCTCCGCGCGGAGCCGCTCCGCGATGTCCGAACCGCCGCGCCCTTCGCACAAAAGGGCTTCTTCTTCCAGCAGACGCCGTATTTCCTCACGGCCGACGGCTTCCACGCCAGCCTTTCCGGACTGCGCGCCTTCCAGAACCCGGACCTCACGGAAGAAAGCGCCGTCCAGCCCGTACCAGACCCACGACTCCGCCGGGCCAAAGCACAGACGCCGTATCAGTACCCGTTTTCCGTTCCCGCACTCCGGTTCCGGTCCCTCGTGAAGCCATGGACCAACCCAAAAGCCTCCGGTTCCCATATCACTGAAGGGCCGTGAAGGCCTCCGGGAAACGGGCAATCACGTCCTCCGGCGTCACGCAGTACTCCGTCAGCGCCTCCGCCGCCAGGTCCCCGGCCCGGCCATGGAGCCACACGCCGCCTGCCGCCGCCTGAACCGGATTGGCCCCCTGGGCCAGCAGGGAGGCGATCAGTCCCGTCAGCACGTCGCCGCTGCCCCCCTTGGCAAGGCCCGCGTTCCCGGTGGTGTTCACCAGCACGTTCCCCTCCAGTCCGGCTGTGACGGTGCGGTGCCCCTTGAGGACAAGCATACAGCCGTGGTCCTTTGCGAAGACCCGGGCCGCCTCCGCCCTGCCGGGGGTCAAATCGCCGCCAATGCGGGCAAACTCCCCGTCGTGAGGCGTCAGAATGGTTTTCCAGCCCCTGTCCCGCCGGACGTCCAAACTATCTATATGTCCCTCCAGGGCGTTTATGCCGTCGGCATCCAGAACCACAGGCTTTTCTGTCTGCTCCAGCACCTCCCGCACCAGCTTCGCCGTGCCCTCGTCCCGGCCCAGGCCGGGCCCTATGGCCAGCACATCGCAGCCCGCCAGCCTCTCCAGCGCCTCGGAAAGGGCCTTCCGGCCCAGCTTCCCGCTCCAGTCGCTGCTCAGGGGAAAGGGCATGGCGGAGACGCATTTGGCCGCCGCAATCTGCCAGATACTGTCGGGGACCCCCAGATACACCAGCCCGCAGCCGGACCGCACCGCCGCCGAGGCCGCCAGATATGGCGCGCCGGTATAGCCCACCGCGCCGCCCACAATCAGCAGCTTTCCGAAGTCCCCCTTGTGTCCGTCGGGCTTCCGGGGCGGCAGGGCGGCGCGGACAAACTCCGCCTCCACAGTCTGGATGAGTCCGGTCATCTCCCGGACCAGGGTCCTGGGGATGCCGATGTCCCGGACCCGCACCTCGCCGGAATATACCGCGCCGTCTCCCACGAACTGCCCTATCTTCGGCAGGGTGAAGGTCACGGTGACGTCGGCCCGGACCGCCCGGCCCAGCATCTTTCCCGTGTCCGCCGCCACGCCGCTGGCAATATCCGCCGCCACCACCCTGCCCCGGCATAGGTTGATGAGGTCCACCGCCGCCGCAAAGGCGGAATCCGGAGCGATGTCCCGGCTGAGGCCCACGCCGAATACGGCGTCGACGACCACATGGCTCCGCCGGGCCCAGGCGGCCTGCTCCCCGCCGTCCGGGGCAAAGGGCTCCAGCTCCACGCCGCACTCGCTGAGGCGGCGGGTTTCCTCCAGAGCGTCGGGGGTCAGCCGCTCATAGCTGCCCACCAGGAACACCCGGACCCCCACACCCGCCAGGAACAGCAGCCGTGCGGCGGCGATGCCGTCCCCGCCGTTGTTTCCCGCGCCGCAGAACACTGCCGCCCGGCATCTGGCGGGCTTGTCCGGCAGCAAATCCAGGGCCGCCTGAGCCACGCCCTCCGCCGCCCGCTCCATCAGGTCGATGGAGGGAATTTTCCAGGTCTCAATGGCCTTTTTGTCCAGCGCCTTCATCTGCGCCGCCGTAGCCAGCTTCATGGTTCCCGCCTCCTGTGCGTTGAATTTGTTTCTTTGATTATAGCCTCTTTTCTCCAAAAACGCAATCCATCCTCCGGGCAAAAAGCAAAAACGGCGCTCCCCGCCCTTTTCTCCCCCAGGTCTCCGGCGTCCGCGCTTTTTGAAACAAGCTCCGCCCGATTTCCCTCTTGCTTTTCTCTATTTTCTGTGGTATAAGTAATATTCGATACCGGCAATGAACGGGAAAATAGCGAGGTCCGCGCCGCTTAGAGAGAAGGGTCCATCGGCTGCAAGACCCTTTGCGCCGCGTCGCTTGGTTCGCCCGGGAGCCGCCATGGAGACATGGCCGGTCCGCCCTCCGTTACAGGGGCTTTCGAGTGCGCGCAGGCCATGGGTCCGCGTGAATCCGGGTGGTACCGCGGAGGGCCCTGCCTTTCGTCCCAGGTGATTGGGACGGAGGGCTTTTTTCTTTGCGCCCCCCGCCAAAAAAAGAATCAAAAGGAGATGCTGCCATTGCGCCTGTCCCGACGGAACATCGTTTTCTTCTTTTTGGCCTTTTTGGCCCTCCTGGCCGCCCTCGCCCTTCTGGCGGCGGCGCTTCTGGTCCGCCTGGGCACCAGCCGGCCGGAGCGGCCCCTGCCGGTGCTGATGTACCATCATGTGGTCCCCGACGGAGAGGACTGCAACGACATGACCGTCACCGCCTCCCGATTGCGGGCGGACCTCCGGTGGCTGGAGGACAACGGCTACACCACCGTCCTCCCCCGGGAGCTGGCGGAGGGAAAGGACCTGCCGGAAAAGCCCGTCCTGGTCACCTTTGACGACGGCTACCGCAGCAATTACGAGCTGGCCTTTCCCATCCTTCAGGAGCTCCGGGCCAAGGCGGCCATCTCCGTCATGGTCTTCATGCAGGACCGCTGCGCCGACGACTTCATCACCTGGGCCATGTGCCGGGAGATGACAGACTCCGGCCTGGTGGAAATCGGGTCCCACACCTACCTCTGCCACAACCTGGGAGAGCGGCAGGGCCACTTTGAGCCCGGGGGCGTCAACGGCGTCCAGCGGGACCCGGCGGAGAGCGACGCTGCCTTTCAGACCCGTGTGCTGGACGATATTCAGCTGAGCTATGACCTGATCGCGGAGCACACAGGCCGGGCCCCCGCCCTCTTCGCCTACCCCTTCGGCCTGCGGGACCCGGAGGCCGACCAGCTGATCCGGGAGCTGTTCCCCGTCTCCGCCGTCACCTATCCCTGGACCGCGGACCTGGCCCAGGGGCTCCACGCCCTGCCCCGGTACACCGTCACCATGGACAGGACCCCGGAGGAGCTTTTGAATCCCCCTCTGTTTTTCCGGCTGAAAACCGGAGCCAAGATTCTGCTGGGCAGGGAAACCGTCCCGGCCCAGAGCTGAACGAAACCCTCCTTCCCTCCGCCGGCGGAACCGGGCGGCGGAGGGCGGGAACGAAAAAAGGAGTTTTACCGTATGAAAGAACAACTGGAAGCCATCCGCAAAGGGGCGCTGGACGCCATCGGCGGCGCGCAGGAGCCTGCCGGCCTGGAGGCCCTCCGGGTGAAATACCTGGGCAAGAAGGGAGAGCTCACCGCCGTTCTGAAGCAGATGGGCGGCCTCTCCGCCGAGCTGCGGCCCGTCATGGGCCAGCTGGCCAACGACGTCCGGGCCAGCCTGGAAAAGGCCATTGAGGCCCAGTCCGCCATCCTCTCTCAAAAGGCCCTGGAGGCCCGTCTGGAGGCGGAGACCGTAGACGTCACCATCCCCGGTGCAAAGCCCCCTCACGGGCACAAGCACCCCATGTACTCCGTGCTGGACGAGCTCAAGGAGCTGTTTTTGAACATGGGCTTCGAGATTATGGACGGCCCGGAGATTGAGCAGGCGGACTACAACTTCACCAAGCTCAACGCCCCGGAGAATCACCCCTCCCGGGACTGGACCGACACCTTCTACCTGACGGAGGACTCCTCCGTCCTCCTCCGGTCCCAGACCTCCCCCATGCAGATTCGGGCCATGGAGACCCACGGCGTGCCCATCCGCATGATCTCCGCCGGGCGGGTCTACCGCAAGGACGAGGTGGACGCCACCCACTCCCCCATGTTCCACCAGATTGAGGGCCTGGTGGTGGACAAGGGCGTCACCATGGCGGACCTGAAGGGCACGCTGAACGCCGTCATCCGGGAAATCTACGGCCCCGAGACCCAGACCCGTTTCCGGCCCCATCACTTCCCCTTCACCGAGCCCAGCTGCGAGGTGGACATTCAGTGCCACAAGTGCGGCGGCAGGGGCTGTCCCACCTGCAAGGGCGAGGGCTGGATTGAAATTCTGGGCGCCGGCATGGTCCATCCCAAGGTCCTGAAAAACTGCGGCATCGACCCGGAGGAGTACTCCGGCTTCGCCTTCGGCATGGGCCTGGAGCGGCTGGCCCTGGGACAGTACAAGATTTCCGACATGCGGCTGATTTTTGAAAACGACCTGCGGTTCCTGGAGCAGTTCTGAGGAGGTGCGGAGATGTCTGATTATGTAAAGCTGTTCACTCTGGAGGAAATCTCCAGCCCCTGCGTGGAGGTCATCCTGGAGGCCGGAGCCCCCAGGGTCATGGCCACCGGCGAAAAGATGAATGCCGTCTGCCCGGACGCCTATATGAACGGGTATAACTGGGAGGCCCTGTTCCGCCGCTATCTGGAGGAGAAGGACCCGGACATTCTGGAGGGCATGAAGACAGACCCGGAGGCGGACATGTACGTGGCCTACTGGCCCCTGACGCCGGAGAACGAGGCCAGGGCCAGGCGCTTTGAAACCATCGTCCGTTCTCTGATCGAGGATGAAGAGGCAATCTGCCGGTTCGTGGAGGAGCGCGGCGAAGAAATCGAATGGGACTGACCGCAAACTGGATGGGGCGGACAGAGCTGACCCATGCCATCATCCACAAGGACACATCCCTGGCCCTGGCGCTGCTGGAGCAGGGAGCGGACCCCGGCCACGCGGATTACACCGGCTGTTCGGATCTGTACTTTGCCGCCGTCTACAGCGAGCCGGAGGTCCTGCGGGAGCTGCTGCGCCGGGGCGCGGACCCCGACGGGAAGCCAGGCAGGATGCTTCCTCTGCTGGGAGCCATGGACTCCGCCCAGAGATACCAGCACCAGACGGAATTTGACGCCTATGGGCAGGCCTTTGAGATGGTCCGGGCGCTTCTGGAGGCCGGGGCGGACCCGGACCTGAGCCAGAGCGGACGGGCCACCGTCCGGCAGAACGCCAAGTATCTCGCCCCCGGACCCATTGCAGACTATATAAAAACCTATCCCAGGCGAAACGCTCAGGAAGAAGGAGTTTGACACTATGAAATTATCCCGTAAATGGTTAACCGAATTCGTGGACATCGGCCTCGTGGGCGACCGGGAGTTTGCCGAGGCCATGACCATCTCCGGCTCCAAGGTGGAGGTCACCGAGGACCTGGGGGCCGAGATTTCCAACGTCGTGGCGGGCCGCATCAAGAAGATGGAGCGGCACCCGGACAGCGACCATATGTGGGTCTGCCAGCTGGATGTAGGACAGGACGAGCCGGTGCAGATTGTCACAGGGGCCTGGAACATCCACGAGGGGGATCTGGTGCCTGTGGCCCTCCACAAGTCCACCCTCCCCGGCGGCAAAAAGATTGAAAAAGGCAAGCTGCGGGGCGTGCTCTCCAACGGCATGATGTGCGGTCTCCATGAGCTGGGCCTGGACGAGCGGGATTTCCCCTACGCCGTCATTGAGGCCGCCGCCCTGCTGAACGACTACAGGCCCATGGACCCTGAGAAGCCGTCCATTCCGGCGGACATCCAGCCGGGACATAAAATCTTCGGGCCGGTGGTCTGCGCCCGAGTGGACCTGGTGATATACGACGGCGGCGGATACTGGACCATTGCACTGGATTGGGGAGGGGAACACGGCAATGTTCCCCAGATTCGCCTCCAGAATATCCACCAAGGGGATCTGGTGGCCTACAACACCAAAACCCAGACCATCTGCACCCTGGCGGACCTCCACGCGGAGCAGAAGGAGTTCCCCCACTGCATCCCCGACGGCATCTTCGTCCTCCACGAGGACGGCGTAAAGC
Source organism: uncultured Oscillibacter sp. (assembly GCF_947654275.1). GTDB lineage: Bacteria > Bacillota > Clostridia > Oscillospirales > Oscillospiraceae > Oscillibacter. The sequence continues at coordinate 6,859 of NZ_CANTJS010000005.1, forward strand.
CCGGCGACGACATCCGCCCCGTCATCGGCGCCGACGACCGCGTGGTGGAGTTCGAGATTACCCCCAACCGGCCCGATTGCCTCAGCGTCATCGGCCTGGCCCGGGAGGTCTCCGCCACCTTCGACAAGCCCCTGAAGCTCCACGAGCCCGTGGTGAAGGGCTGCCCCGAGGATGGGGACAACCCCCTGGCCCGGTCCATCGCGGAGCGTCTGGACGTGGAGACCCCGGACCCGGAGCTCTGCCCCCGGTACACCGCCCGGATGGTGCGGAACGTGAAAATCGGCCCCTCCCCCAAGTGGATGCGGGAGCGGCTACGGGCCAACGGCGTCCGGCCCATCAACAACATTGTGGACATCACCAACTATGTGATGCTGGAATACGGCCAGCCCATGCACGCCTTTGACTACCGCTATGTCAAGGGCGGGAAAATCGTGGTCCGCCGGGCCCGGACCGGCGAGGAGCTGACCACCCTGGACGGCAATCTTCGGAAGCTGACCCCCGACATGCTGGTCATTGCCGACGACACCCGGGCCGTGGGCCTGGCGGGAGTCATGGGCGGACTGAACAGCGAGATTGTGGAGGACACCGCAGACGTGGTCTTCGAGTCCGCCAACTTCGACGGGGCCTGCATCCGGAAAACCGCCCTGGCCCTGGGCATGCGCACCGAGGCCTCCGCCAAGTTCGAGAAGGGCCTGGACATCCTGAACACTCTCCCCGCCGTGAACCGGGCCTGTGAGCTGGTGGAGCTGCTGGGGGCCGGCGAGGTGGTGGACGGCGTCATTGACATCCTGAACTACGTGCCCCAGCCCCGGACCATCCTCATGGACCCGGAGCGGGTCAACGCCCTGCTGGGCACCCGGATTGACCCGGTGGACATGTACCGGTATCTGGAGCGCGTGGACATCCGGACGGAGGCGGGAACCTTCTCCGGCGCTCCCGCCGAGGTGGTGATTCCCTCCTGGCGCATGGATGTGGAGGGCATCGCGGACCTGGCGGAGGAGGTGGCCCGGCTCCACGGCTACAACAACATCCCCGACACCCTCTCCGGCGGACTGAACCAGCGCCGGGGCTGGAACCCCGTCCAGCAGGCGGAGAACGCCGCCGGGGCCCTCTGCCGGGCCGCGGGCTACAGCGAGATCATCACCTATTCCTTCATCTCCCCCGCCTATTACGACAAAATCAATCTCCCGGCGGACTCTCCCCTCCGGGACTCCATGAAAATTCTCAACCCCCTGGGAGAGGACACCTCCATCATGCGGACCACCACCCTGCCTTCCATGCTGGAAATTCTGGCCCGGAACTGCCACTACCGCAACAAGTCCGTCCGTCTCTATGAGCTGGGCCGGACCTACTTCTCCAAAAACGACGGTTCCGGCATGGCCGACGAGCCGAAAATTCTCTCTCTGGGCGCTTACGGTCCGGAGATGGATTTCTACGGCATCAAGGGCGCGGCGGAATCCGTTCTGGAGGGCCTGCGGATTGCAGGCGTCCGCTTCGAGGCCGAAGGCGGGAACCCCTCCTATCACCCCGGCCGCTGCGCCAGGGTATACAGCGGGGACTGCCTCCTGGGCGTGCTGGGCCAGATTCACCCTGCCGTGGCGGAGAACTACGGCGTGGACTGCCCCCTCTATGCCGCCGAGCTGCGTTTTGACGCGCTCTTTGCCTGCATGGGCGGCAAACCGGTCTACCAGCCCCTGCCCCGCTTCCCCGCCGTCACCCGGGACATCGCCCTGATCTGTGACAAGGCCCTCCCTGTGGGGACGCTGGAGGACTGCATCCGCCGGGGGGCCAAGGGCCTGCTGAAGGCCGTCAGCCTCTTCGACGTCTACACCGGCAAGGGCATCCCCGAGGGCAAGAAGAGCGCGGCCTTCAGCCTGGAGCTCCGGGCGGACGACCGCAGCCTCACCGCCCAGGAGGCCGACGAGGACGTGAAGGGCATTCTGGAGCTGCTTTCGGCAGAGCTGGGAGCCGTCCTGCGCTGAGAGCCTATAGCAATCTCCAACATTACGGGCAACGGGCCGCCCGCAGGGGTCGGCCCGCCTGCCGGAAATGATGATGTTTGCTATAAACACCCGGACGGGCTCAGACAGCCTGATTCCGGCAAAAACGCAAAAAGCCGGGAGGAACCCTCCATGGGTTCCTCCCGGCTTTTTTCTTTCCCGGTCTCCGGAGCGCTCACGTGTTGTCCCGGCTGATGGGCTCCCGAATCAGCAGCCGCCGCAGGGCCTTGGCGTTGAAGGGAAGCAGGGGATAGAGGTAGCCCCTGCCTACCAGGGGCTTGGTGGTGGCCAGAAGCACCACGATGCCCAGGATGCCCAGACAGAAGCCCCAGAGGTCAAACACCGCCGTCGCCAGCAGCAGCGCCACCCGAAGCAGCTTGAAGGCATAGCCCATCTCATAGCTGGGCTGGGCAAAGCTGGCCACCGAGACGAACGCCATATACACCAGCACCTCCGGACCCAGCCACCCCGCCTGCACGGCGAAGTCGCCCAGAATCAGGGCCCCCAGCATGGAAAAGGAGTTGGACAGGGAATCCGGCGTGTTCAGGGACGCCAGCTTTAAAACGTCCACCAGAAACTCCACCACCAGCAGCTGCCACAGCAGCCCCAGAGACGCCGGTTCCGGCGAGGACAGGAATTCCAGGGCCCCCGGCAGGCGGCCCGGCTCCTTCACCATCAGATACCACACAGGGGTAATCAGCAGGGAAATCAGAAACACCACGATGCGCAGAAGCCGGAGGTAGGTTCCCACCAGCGGCGGGAAATAGAACTCGTTGGCCTCCTGGGTGAAGTCGAAAAAGGTGGTGGGCAGAATCATCACCGAGGGAGAATTGTCCACCATCAGAATGATATTCCCCTCCATGATGCTGGCGGCGGCGCTGTCGGGCCGCTCGGTATACCGCACCTTGGGAAAGGGATTATACCACTGCTTGGGCCGGATTACCTCCGCCACGCTCTCCTGGGCCATGGAGAGGGAATTGACGTCGATGGCGTTCAGCTTCTCCCGGACGGCCTCCAGCAGCTCCGGGTCCGCCTTGTCATCCAGGTAGCAGAGCACCGCGTCGGTGCGGGAGCGCTTTCCCACCTTCAGACCCTCCATGGTGAGATGAGGGTCCCGGATGCGGCGGCGGAGCAGGGCCATGTTGGGCACCACCGCCTCAATAAAGCCGTCGTGAGAGCCCCGGAGCACCTTGCCGTCCGGCGGCTCGTTCACGCCCCGGCCGGGGTAGTCCTTGGCGTCAATCAGGGCGGCGCCGCTGAGGCCCTCCACCAGCAGCAGACTCTTTCCCATCAGAACGGAGGTGGCAATGTCCTCCGGGTCCCGGCTGACGTCCACCTCCGAGAAGGAGATGAAGCGGTCTATGAAGGCCTGCATATCCGTCAGATTCGCCAGGGCGTTTTCCGGCTGGCTGAGCCAGAATGCCCCCATGCGCTCCAGGGTTTCGTCCTTGCCGTATCCGTCCACCACCCAGATGCGGGCCCGGCGGCCGCCGATGATATAGTCCCGGCTGACCATGTCCACGCTTCGGCCCACCCCCAGAACCTCGTCAAAGAGGCGGACGTTCTCCATGTAATTTTCCGATAATTTCTCCATGTGACACCTCCCAGGAATGGGCTTAGTATGCGCCCGTTCCTGGGAGGTTATCCATGATTTGTGGGTTTACTTACCAGTCCCGGTCCCGATAGGGCGTATCCTCCACGCCCTGGCTCCGGAGCCTGTCCACCAGACGGTCCAGGGGACCCCGCCAGAGCCTTTGGAACCACCCGGTTTCTCCGAACCGGCGGACCAGGGTGGGACTGACGGCGTAATAGGCCCGGATGAAGGCCCGGCCATACCAGGTTCCCGCCAGCGTATCATCCCGGAAGCGGCGGAGGGTCCAGACCTGGGGGCAGTCGTAGGAGCCGTAGACGGCAGTGGCCACATAGCAGCCGGCGGGTTTTGGAATTTCCCCATACCGGATGTCGCTCCCTTTGAGAGTCTCCTTGCTGCCGTCCATGTACTCGATTTCGATTTCTTTGAGTTCAACAGTGCGGATGGTGTTGTTATACCAGAGATTTTCCCAACGAGGAGTCCTGTGGATGTTCGGTTCGATCGGCCCGGTGATCTTGACGGTTTGCTCGGACACACGCTTGACTGTGCAAGAAACCTTGTCTTTAACCGCATTATATGGGACAACCGTAAAATAGGCGTATTTGATCGTTTTCTCGGTGTCATTTTTGTAGGTGAACCTGAGAGCGACTCCTCCCGCACTGTTAGGACCGTTCAACCAAGTTTCCGTTGTGCTGCCGGACCTATATCCCATATGACCGATTTGCAGATTACCAAGAATAATCATGCCATTTTCCTCCATTCATTTGTTTTCACCGCAGCGGCCCTGGGGGCGAATGGGCCCCCGGCCGCCGGGCGAAAAACAAAAACGCCGTGCAGGTCCGGAATCCTACACAGCGCGTGGAAACGGCATTTTTGCGGAGCAGAGCATAGGGGCAAAGCGGCAAACCAGCCCTTGCGCGCAGGGCCAATTTGTCGTATAATACCCTTGCGGTGCGGGTAGAGCCGTTGTGTAGGTGCCTATACCACCTGTACAGGCCCGTGGGTGTTGGCGCACCCGCGGGCTGCCGCATTTTCGTTTTTCAGGTCGATTATAGCAGGAACCGCGGCGCTTTGCAAGCCTCTTTCAAGAAAACTCTTCCGCAGGATTTTCCCGCGCCCGGCAGGAACCGGGCTTTTTTGCGAATCGCTGAAAAAATATGGGTGACAAGCGGAGAACTTTCTGCTACACTATAAATTAGGTTATTTTGTGTATATTACAGGATTTAAAGGAGAGCGAATTTATGAATATCGTATGTCTGGATATGGAGGGCGTCCTGGTCCCGGAAATCTGGATTGCCTTTGCCGAGGCCAGCGGCATCCCTGAGCTGAAGCGCACCACCCGGGACGAGCCCGACTATGACAAGCTGATGAAATTCCGGCTGAACATCCTGAAGGAGCACAGCCTGGGTCTTCGGGAAATTCAGGACACCATCGCCGCCATCGACCCCCTGCCGGGGGCCAAGGACTTTCTGGACGAGCTCCGGACCCTGACTCAGGTGGTCATCCTCAGCGATACCTTTGAGCAGTTCGCCAAGCCCCTGATGAAAAAGCTGGCCTGGCCCTCCATCTACTGCAACACTCTGGAGGTGGCGGAGAGCGGCGAAATCACCGGCTACAAAATGCGCTGTGAGAAGTCCAAGCTCACCACTGTCCGGGCCCTTCAGTCCTGCGGCTTTGAGACCATCGCCGCCGGAGACAGCTACAACGACCTGGCCATGATTCAGGCCAGCAAGGCCGGCTTCCTCTTCAAGAGCACCCAGCAGATTAAGAAGGACTACCCGGAGCTCCCGGCCTTTGAGGAGTTCGGGGACCTGCTGGCGGCCATCAAGGCGGCGCTGTAAGGGGCTTTTCCATGGGACTGCTTTCATTTCTGAAAAAGCCCGAAAGGAAGCCGGGTTCCGTCTGTCCCCAGCCCAGGGAACAGGAGGCTTTCCTCTTTCAGATCGAGGACGTCTTCGCTATGCGGGACGGCAGCGCCGTGGCAGCGGGGCAGATGGTCCAGGGCCGCCTTCACCGGGGAAGTTCCGTGCTCTGCGTCCCCGTCCAGGGCCAGCCCTTTTCCTGCACGGTGGACGCCATAGAACAGCCGGACCCTAAATCCTGGGGAGAGTTTATTCACCCGGACGCCGCCTGGGCGGACGGCCCCTGGAACGGGCATTATTCCCTCCATATCCCGGGCCGGGGCAAGGCGGACTTTCACCCCGGCGACCGCCTGGAGGCCCCCGGAGCGGAAGCGTAAGGTCCCCAGGCCGTCAGAAATCCATACCGACAAAACAGGAAGGGAGACGCGACATGAATCAGAAGTTCGAAAAGTTTCAAAAATTAGGCTTTTATCCCGCGAATATCCTGCTTCCCAAAGACGTGGATATGACCAAATGGGCGGTGGTGGCCTGCGACCAGTTCACCTCTCAGCCGGAGTACTGGCAGGCGGTGGAGGACACCGTAGGCGGCGCCCCCTCCACCCTGCGGATGATTCTGCCCGAGGCCGGCCTGAACGCCCCCAATGTGGAGGAGCGCATTTCCGCCATCAACGACGCCATGGGCCGGTACCTGGCGGAAGGGGTTTTCAAAACCCTGGAGGACAGCCTGATCTACATGGAGCGGGTCCAGTCCGACGGCAAGGTCCGCCACGGCCTCATCGGCATGGTGGATTTGGAGTGCTATGACTTCACTCCCGGTTCCGGAGCCCTCATCCGGGCCACCGAGGGCACCGTCCTCTCCCGCATCCCGCCCCGGGTGAAGGTCCGGAAGGACGCCCCCATCGAGCTGCCTCACGTCATGCTGCTGATTGACGACCCCGGCAGAACCGTCATCGAGCCCCTGACCGGAACAGATATGGAAAAGCTCTACGACTTCGACCTTCAGCAGGGTGGCGGACACCTCACCGGCTGGAAGCTGTCGGAGGAGCAGACCGGCGGCGTGGCGACGGCCCTGACGGCCCTCTGCGCCCCGGAGGAGCAGGAACGGAAGTACCGCATCCGGAACGCCGCGCCTCTGCTGTTCGCCGTGGGCGACGGCAACCACTCCCTTGCCACCGCCAAGCAGTGCTATGAGGACCTGAAAAAGGTCACGCCGGAGTCCGAGTGGGCCGGCCTCCCCGCCCGCTATGCCCTGGTGGAGGTTGTGAACAACCACGACGACGCCCTCCAGTTCGAGCCCATCCACCGGGTCGTCTTCGGTGTGGACCCGGCGAAGATGCTGGAGGCCTTCAAGGCCTATTATCCCGGCGCCCACGAGGGCCAGGGAGAGGGCCACACCATCGCCTATACCCACGCCGGCGGCAGGGGCTTCCTCACCGTACCCGAGCCCCGGGTCCAGTTGGCTGTGGGCACCCTCCAGGCCTTTATCGACAGCTATCTGAAGGAGCACGGCGGAGAGGTGGACTACATCCACGGCGACGAGGTCACGGACCAGCTGGGAAGCAAGCCGGACAGCATCGGCTTCAAGCTCCCCGCCATGGGCAAGGAGCAGCTGTTCAAAACCGTCATGGCCGACGGCGTGCTACCCCGGAAAACCTTCTCCATGGGCCACGCCCAGGACAAGCGCTATTACGTGGAGGCCCGGGCAATCAAGTGATTCCCAACGGGAGGCCCCTGGGGCCTCCCGTTTCAGGCTGTCGAAAAAGTCTTTTCGACAGCCTGAGCAAGTTTACAAAACTTCAAAAAAGTTTTGTAAACTTATTGATTGAACATGAAAGACACCCCTGATGGGTTTCTTTCATACTATCTTCCTTTCCGAAAGCTGAAGGCAATCCGTTTTTCGACAGTCTCGAACGGGAGACCCCCAGGGGCCTCCCGTTTTTTCTCCTTTTTTGACGGAACCCTCTTTACATCCCCCTGGGACTGTGCTACAATTTATACAAGAAAGAGAGCCGGAAACAAAGCGGACTTGGCGGAAACGCCAAGAGCGGAGAAGGGAGCCGGATATGTTTGCCTTTCTGCAAAACGCCCTGTATCTGGGCGGCGGTGTGGCAACGCTGTTTCTGCTGTTCCTGCCCACCGTTTTTCTGCTGGCGGTCAGCGCCGCCTACGTCGTGTTTGAGCTTGTGCAGCTTCTGAGAAGGGAGCGTGATGCTCTCTGAAAGAACCGGGCCGGGAACCACCCGGCCCCCGTTTTTTTGCGCTCTTCTGCTTTTTTGCGCCCCGCTGTTTTTTGCGCTCCGCTGTTTTTTGCGCCCCGCTGTTTTTTGCGCCCCGCTGTTTTTTGCGCCCCGCTGTTTTTTGCGCCCCGCTGTTTTTTGCGCTCCGATGTTTTGCGGGAGCGTCCCATGCAGGAGCCTGTCCCGGACTGTATTCCGGGAGCCTGGCGCCTCTGAAAGACGGGGCAGGACAGAGCCCGCCCCCTACACCGCCACCCCCTCCTGATAAAATGCGTAAGAGGACAGTCTTTTCTGTGCTCTGCCGCTTTTTTTCCGGCCTCGTTTGTGTTATACTGATGCTGTACCGTTTCCAAGGCCGATGAAAGGAGCTCCTCATGCCGGACTGCCGCACCCGCTACCCGATTCTGCTGATTCACGGACTGAACCGCCGGGATGACTGCGGCCCCAGCTATTGGGGCCAGGTGCCGGACATCCTCCGTGCCCAGGGGGCCCGGGTGTATCTCAGCGGACAGGACGCCGTGGGCAGCATTGAGGACAACGCCCTGGCCCTGCGCCGCAGGGCGCGGGAAATCCTGACGGCGGAGGGCTGCGAAAAGCTGAACCTCATCGCCCACTCCAAGGGCGGACTGGAAGCCCGCTTTCTCATCTCCTCCCTGGGCATGGCTCCCCGCGTCGCCTCGCTCACCACCATCTGCACCCCTCACCACGGGTCCCAGGCGGCTGCCGTCTGGCTGCGGCGGAAGGTCCTCTGCAAGCTGGCGGGCCGGGCCCTGGAAACCGGCTGGAGGCTGGCGGGAGACCAGTCCCCGGACTTTGAGCGGGCCCTGGCCGCCCTGACGCCGGACGCAATGGAGCGCTTTAACCGGGAAAACCCGGACAGCCCTCTGGTGTACTATCAAAGCTGGGGAGCCCGTCTGGATCAGGCGGGCTGGGACCTGATGGACCGGGCCCAGCTCTGGCTGACCAGGGCCGACGGCCCTACCGACGGTCTGGTCGCCCCGGAATCCGCCGTCTGGGGCCGCTACCGGGGCACTCTCGCGGGCATCTCCCATCAGGACAGCGTGGACAGCCGGAGACGCCGCCCCGCCGTGTTTTCGGCAGAGGTCTTTTATACCGCCCTGGTTCAGGAGCTGGCGGAAATGGGCTTTTAGAACCTGTATTCACAACCGCCGCACGCTGTCCGAAGGGCTTTTTCCTGCCGTCCAGCATCCTGCGGCTATAGATGTAGGTTCTTAGGGCCCGCTCACATCCGGGCGCGCCCCTTGAGAGAAACGCGAGGCATTCGCAGAAAGAGCTGAGTCAAATGGAACTGCGCTATCAAAAAGCGGAAATCGGGGACACGGAGCTGCTGACAAGGACCCGCATCATGGTGTTGCGGGCGGTTCACAGCCTGCCCGAGGACGCCGCTCTGGACGATCTGACGGCCCAATCCCGCCGGTATTATCAGCGGGCGCTGAGGGAAGGGACCCACACCGCCTACCTGGTGTACGACGGGGACCGCCTTGTGGGGGCGGGAGGCGTCAGCTACTTTGAGGTCCTGCCCACCTACCACAATCCCACCGGGCAGAAGGCCTACATCATGAATATGTATACCGACCCGGACTACCGGCGGCGGGGCATAGCCCGCCGCACCCTGGACCTGCTGGTCCGGGACGCCAGAGGCCGGGGCGTCACCGCCATCTCCCTGGACGCCACGGCCATGGGCCGCCCTCTGTACGAGGCTTACGGCTTCGTGGGGATGGAGGCGGAAATGGAGCTGCCGGAATGACCCATCCCTGTTCCGCCGGGAATCCCCCGGCAGCATACCGAGGAAAGGAGCCTGCCCATATGGCAATCTGGACCCAGTCCGCCCCGGCAAAAATCAACCTGGCCCTGGATATCCTGGGCCGCCGTCCGGACGGCTATCATGAGATGCGCATGGTCATGCAGACCGTCAGTATCTGCGACAAAATCACCCTGGAGAACACAGGGGAGGGCTTCGCCATCTCCGCCCGGGGCATGGACCTTCCAGCGGGGACCGTCACCCTGGAACAGCGGGCGGCGGAGGCCTTTTTTTTCCATACGAAACAGACCATGCCGGGGCTTCGGGTCCGGCTGGAGAAGCGAATCCCGGCCTATGCTGGTCTGGGGGGCGGCAGCGCCGATGTGGCGGCTCTGCTGCGGCTGCTGCGGGAGAACTGCGCCCCCCGGCTCTCCCCCGACCGGCTGGAGCAGATCGGTCTGTCTGTGGGCAGCGACGTACCCTTCTGCATCCGGGGCGGCACCGCCCTGGCAGAGGGCCGGGGGGAGCTTCTGACGGACCTGCCGCCTCTCCCTCCCTGCCATTTTGTAATCTGCAAGCCGGACTTTGACCTGCCCACGCCCTGGATGTTCGCCCGGCTCCGGCTGGAGCGCCTGGAGTCCCGGCCTGACGCCGGCGGCATGGCCGCCGCCCTGGCGGCGGGGGACCTGGAGGCCATCGCCCGCCGGATCAGCAACGTCTTCGAGACGGTTCTGGAGGCAGAGGAGCGGCGGGAAATTGACTGCATCAAGGACGTCCTGCTTCGCTGCGGCGGCCTCGGCGCCGCCATGTCCGGCTCCGGCCCCTCGGTGTTCGGTCTCTTCCGGGAGGAGGCCGGGGCCCGCTGGGCCCTGGAGGTCCTAAGCGGCCGCTTCAGCCAGTGCTTCCTGGCGCGGCCGGTTCCCAGGCTTCTGTAGCTGGCGGCAGACACAGTCTTTCGCCCTTCCGCATACATAGGAAAAGCACCCGCTTGATGAACGCCATCAACGCGGGTGCTTTTTCTGCCCGGGGCTCTCTGCCTGGGTTCACAGCTGCCGGAGGCCGTCCGGGCAGGGCTCTCCCGTCAAACCGGTTCTTTTTAAAACCCGTCAGGGCTTTCGGAAAAATTTTCCCTGCCTGTCCGGCGTCTTCCGGCCCCGGGGTTTAGAACCTGTATTCATAGCCGGGGGATGCTGGATGGGCGGGAATTTTTCCTGCCAGACAAGGAGATTTTCTGCCGCAATCCTGACGGATTGCAAGGGAAATCGACGCAGTATGGCAGGAAAAAGGCCGTTCAGACAGCGTTCGACGGTTGTGAATACAGGTTCTTAATCCGCGCCGCTCTCCGCCGCTTTCAGCATATTTTCAATTAAAATTCCATACCCTTTTTGGGGATCGTTTAAAAGAACATGGGTCACCGCGCCCACCAGCTTTCCGCTTTGAAGAATCGGGCTGCCGCTCATCCCCTGCACGATGCCGCCGGTGGCGGCCAGAAGCTCCGGGTCCGTAACCGAGAGAACCAGATCCCGCCCGTCGGCGGAGCCGGAGACCACTTTCAGAATCTCCACACGGTACTCCCGGACCTCATCTCCCCGGACGTTGGCCCGGATTACCGCCGGGCCGGGCAGCGCTGTTCCCACCGGTACCGCTTCCTCCTCCGGCGGCGTCTCCAGAATTCCAAAAATGCCGCTGGTGGTGTTGGCGTACAGGGTTCCCACGTCCCGGCTCAGGTCAAAATCTCCCCGGAGCTCTCCGGCGGCTCCCGCCTCGCCCCGCTTCACCGCCTTGACGGTGGAGGGCAGGATGGCGCCGTTGGAGAAGGGCATCAGCATGGCCGTGTCCGTGTCGGTGATGCCGTGGCCCAGAGCGCCGAAGGCGCCGGTGGCCGGGTCATAATAGGTCATAGTGCCGATGCCCGCCATGCTGTCCCGAATCCAGGCGCCAATACAGTAAACGCCCTGGTCGTTTTGCTCCGGTTCCACGGACAGCGTCACGCTGCCGCCGTCCCGGCGGACCTGGAGGTCCGCGGCTCCCTTCGCTCCGCCTTCCTGCAAAAGCGTCTGAAACTGCTCTGTGGAAGTGACGGCGGTGCCGCCGCATTTTACAATCACGTCGCCGGTCTGAAGGCCGCAGGCCCGGGCAGGCGTTCCGCCCTCGGAGAGCCTGACCACCAGCACGCCCCTGGAAAACAGCTTGATGCCCACCGTGTGCCCTACCGGCACCAGCATCCGGGCCGACTCAGCCCTTACCGGCATGGAGGCGCAGAGCAGACATGCCAGCAGCAGGGCCGCCCCGCCTCGCAGAACCTGTTTTGCGATTTTTGAGGGTCCATACAATCAAATCACCCCTTTCTTAGAAATCACCGGACGGATTCCGCCATAAACACAGGATTTTTTAGACTCCGGTCCGGATTTTAAAAACCTGTATTCATAGTCGGGAGACGCCGGGTGTGCGAGAATCTTTCCTGCCGGACAGGGATATTTTCCGCGGCCCGCGGCAATCCTGACGGATTGCAGGGAAACCCGACGGGGCATGGCAGGAAAAAACCGCTCAGCCAGTGTTCAACGGTTATGCATACAGAAACGCGCCGGAGCCTCCTGAAATATATCCGGTGCAGAACCGGCACACTTGAAAACCGGTTTCAGACAGCGGCCAGTCCGCCGTCCGGATTTTTTCGCGTGGGGGCTGCGAAGTCTGCCGCGGGGTCCAAAAGAAGCGTCTGCCCCCTTCAACCGCGGCGGCTTCTAAACGGCTTCATGCGCGTCGGATTCTATCATCTGCGGAAAGAGAAAATTCAGCACAAGCAAAAAGCGGCAGCGCCTCCATGGAGGCGTCTGCCTTCCGGTCGCCCCGGGCCGCCAACGAGCCGCCGCCCATGGGCTTCAGACGGCGGCCCCGGAAACGGAAAAAGACCCCGAAGGCAAAAGCCTCCAGGGTCCTCCGAAGTTTTCCATGGAATCTCTTGGGATGCTCAGTCCCGCTTGTTGAAAATTTTGAAAATCACATCATAGGGGTCCTCTTCCTTGGGGATGTCCTCCTCCGTCAAGGGCTTGAGCTCCGGCGCGCCGGCGGTCTTCTCCTGCTCCTCCGCCGGCGTCTCCGCCGTACCGGGAAGCTGGCCGGGCTCCTTGTCAAAGCCGGTGGCAATCACCGTCACCCGGATCTCGTCGTCCAGGGTCTCGTCAAAGGTAGCGCCGAAGATGACGTTGGCGTCGGGGTGGACGGCGGACTGAACCAGATGCGCCGCCTGGTCGATCTCCTCCAGGCCGATGTCCGGAGAGCCCGCCACATTGATCAGAATGCCCCGGGCCCCGTTGATGCTGGTCTCCAGCAGGGGGCTGGAAATGGCCATTTTAGCGGCCTCCTCCGCCTTGCCCTTGCCGGCGGCCCGGCCCACGCCCATATGGGCGAGGCCGGCGTTCTTCATAACGGCGGTGACGTCTGCGAAATCCAGGTTGATAAAGCCGGTGTCCCGAATCAGGTCCGAGATGGACTGCACCGCCTGGCGCAGCACGTCGTCGGCAATTTCAAAGGCGTTGGCAAAAGTGATTTTCTGGTCTGTGGCGTGCTTGAGCCGCTCGTTGGGAATGATGACCAGGGAATCCACCTTGGTCCTGAGCTCCTCAATACCGCCCTCGGCCTGCTGCATCCGGCGGCGTCCCTCAAAGCCGAAGGGCTTCGTCACCACGCCCACCGTCAGAATCTCCTTCTCCCTGGCCAGCTCCGCCACGATGGGAGCCGCGCCGGTGCCGGTGCCGCCGCCCATGCCGGCGGTGATAAATACCATATCCGTGTTTTCAAGGGCCTTGTCAATCTGGTTCCGGCTCTCCTCGGCAGACTTGCGGCCCACCTCCGGGTCCGACCCCGCCCCCTGGCCATGGGTCAGCTTTTCGCCAATCTGAATTTTATAAGTAGCGCTGGACACATTCAGCGCCTGCTTATCCGTATTCACCGCCACAAAGTCCACGCCCTTGGTGCCGGAACGGACCATGCGGTTTACTACATTGTTCCCAGCCCCGCCTACTCCGATGACCTTAATATTGACCACGGTATCGGGGCCGGTTTCCAAACCAAATGCCATAGTGCTGCCTCCTGCTGTCATTTGTATGAACGGGGAGCATTCGTCTTCAATTTCCTGTTTTTTCCTGCTTCTCGCCCGATGCACGCAACATAATATCTCTTCTCATTGTAAGCCACTTTTTCGTTCCGGTCAAGTGTTGTATTGACTTTTCGACGGAAATTCTCAAAAAAACAAGTGCACGTCCTGGGATTTTCCGCTCTCAGCGGACATTCTGATAAAACAGCACCCGTTCGCTGTCCAGCTGCATGTCGATGGTTCCGGTCATGTTGCTCTGGATTTTCTCGCTGGCCAGAACGGCGGTCAGCTTCTGGAGCTCCAGGCCGTAGTCCGCGCCGTAAGCCATCCGCACGGTGAAGCGCTCCGCGTAATCCATGTTCAGGCAGGACAGGTCATCCAGACGGATGCCGTCCACCTCCTCCGTAAGGCCCGCTTCCTCCAGAGCCCCCAGCAGGTTCACCAGGCTGGACTGCTGGGCGGCGTACTCCGTGGCCAGGGCAATGGACTCCCCCACCGCCGGGGCCAGCAGCTGACAGCCGGTAATGGAGGCGTAGCCGCCGGCGGCGCTCTCCTCCGCCTGCTCCAGAATTTTGCCCTGGGGGCTGATGAGCCAGGCGAAGCCGTCCTGAACCAGGGCCATAGGGGGGCCGCACTCCCGCACCTCAATGCGCAGCGTATCCGGCAGCTTCCGGTTGATGCGGATGCTCTCCACATAGGGCAGCGCCTGCGTGATGCGGGCGGCGACCTCGTGCTTGTTCAGAAGATACAGATTGTCTCCGCTCTCCACGCCGCTGGCCTCCCGAATCTGGTCCTCGGTGTAGCGCCGCTGGCCGCTGACGGTGATGGTCTCCACCCGGAAAAACAGGGTCAGCGCCAGGACTATGGCGGTGCAGATCACCGCGACGGACAGCAGCTTATAAAGGAAGCCCAGGCTTCCCCGTCTCCGCCTCCGTTTGGAATGTTTCCGTCTCGCCATGCCCGCAGCTCCAGTCTTCCCGTTTCTTTCCCCGCCCTTTGTTGGGGGCGTCCTTCCGGCGGCGATGTCCGCCGTTTTTTAGAACCTGTATTCACAACCGCTGAACGCTGTCTGAACGGTCTTTTTCCCGCCATACCGCGTCGATTTCCCTTGCAATCCATCAGGATTGCGGCGGGCGCAAAAGAACTCCTTGTCTGACAGGAAAAATCTCCGCCCATCCAGCATTCCCCGGCTATAAATGCAGGTTCTCAGTTCCTCAGACCCGAACCGCGTCCCCGCCAAGGGCCCGCAAATCCCGGGCAATATCCTCATAGCCCCGGTCAATGTGGCAGATTTCGGAGATCCGGGTCTCTCCCTCCGCCGCCAGGGCCGCCACGCACAGCGCCGCCCCGCCCCGGAGATCCGTACAGCGCACCGGCGCGCCGTGGAGGGCGTCCACCCCCGTCACCACCGCCGCCCGGCCGGAAACCCGGATATGGGCCCCCATGCGGGTGAGCTCATCCACATGGCGGTAGCGGTTTTCAAAGATGTTTTCCTCAAACAGCGTGGCCCCCCGGCTCCGCAGCAGCGCCGCCATTAAAATCGCCTGGGCGTCGGTGGGGAAGCCGGGATAGGGGGCCGTCCGCACAGGCCGCACCGCCTGGAGCCGTTCCCCTGCGGAACAGGAGATGCCGGCGGCATCGGCGGAGACGGCGCAGCCCGCCTCCCGCAGGATCGCGGTAACGGTGGACAGGTGCTCCTCCCTGGCGTTCCGCAGGAAGATTTCCCCGCCGGCGGCAGCGGCAGCGCAGAGATAGGTGGCCGCCGCAATGCGGTCCGGCATCACCGTATAAGTACATCCGTGGAGCTTTTGCCCGCCCTCAACGGCCACCGTCGAGGTCCCGGCCCCCGAGACCCTCGCGCCGCAGGAGACCAGGAAATTCTGAAGGTCCACAATCTCCGGCTCCCGGGCGGCGTTGGCGATGGTGGTGACGCCGGATGCGCCGCAGGCCGCCAGCATCAGGTTCTCCGTGGCTCCCACGGACGGCAGGCTCAGCACGATTTCCCGTCCCCTCAGCCGGGAAGCCCGGCAATAGAGGGTGCCGCCGGCATCGTCAATCTCCGCTCCCAGGTCCCGCAGGCCCGAGAGGTGCAGGTCAATGGGCCGGGGTCCCAGCTCACAGCCGCCGGGGTAACTCAGCTCCGCCTGTCCCTGCCGGGCCAGAATGGCCCCCAGGAAGATGGCGGACGAGCGCATCTCCCGCATCAGCCTGTCGGAAATCTCACATCCCTTCAGCCCTGCGGTGTCCACCGACAGGCAGCCGCCCTCCCAATGGGCCTCGCAGCCCAGGGACTCCAGAATCCGGACGGAAGCGTCCACGTCCCGGAGGCGGGGACAGCCCCGCAGCTCCACCGTGTCCCCCGTCAGCAGCGTCGCCGCCAGAATGGGCAGGACGCTGTTCTTTGCCCCCTGGACGGTCACCTCGCCCCGCAGCCTGCCGCCGCCTCTGATGAATAGCTGGCTCATACCGTTTCCCTCCGCTCAACAGAATGGTTCACAATCCATCCTATGGGCAGGGAAACGCCGTGGTTACTTCTCAATCTCCAGAACAGTCTGATAAATCCGTTCCGCCGCGTCCCGGATACCCAGGGCGGACATGGCCCGCTCCATGGCCTCCCGGCGCCTTTCGTCGTGGAGGATGCCGCAGGCGGCCTGGAACAGCGCCGCCCCGGAGCATGCAGGCTCCGTCAGCACCACCGCGCCCCCGGCCTCCTCCAGGGCCCGGGCGTTCTTTTCCTGGTGATTGTTGGTGACGTAGGGGGAGGGAACCATCAGCGCCGGGACCCCCAGGGCCGTCAGCTCGCTGATGGTGGAGGCGCCCGCCCGGCAGATGACCAGATCCGCCGCCCGCATCACCGGGGCCATATCATAGATATATTCCCGCAGCTGGAGGGCCGGGCAGGCCTCCAGGTCCACGCCCTTCTCCTCCAGCCGGGCCCGCATCCGGGCACAGCCCTGCTTCCCCGCGCCGTGGATGTGGCGGAAGGGCTGCTTCGCCGCCTCCAGGGCCATGAACTCCGCCATCTGGCCGTTCATGCCCGCGGCCCCCAGGGAGCCCCAGAAGGAGACAATCAGAGGCCGGCCGTCGTCCAGGCCCAGACTCCTCTTGGCCTCCTCTTTTGTCTGGGCGAAGAAATCCGCCCGCACCGGCGTGCCGGTGACCACGACCTTTTCCGGATGCCGGTAGTGCTTCCGGCAGGACTCAAAGCCCACCATAATCCGGTCCGCGTAGGGCTCCAGCATCTCCGTAGTCAGCCCCGGCACGGCGTTGGACTCGTGAACCGCCGTGGGGATGCCCGCCCTGGCGGCGGCCTTCACAATGGGATAGCTGGCATAGCCGCCGGTGCCGATGACCGCGTCGGGCCGGAACTCCCGCAGGATGCGCCGGGCCTCGCCAGGGGCCCGGGTGAGGTTATAGACAGAGATGAAATTATGCCGGAGCTCCCGGGGCCTGAGGGAACGGTGAAAGCTGGAGATGTGCACCGTCCGGAACTCATAGCCCGCCTTGGGCACCAGGTCCTTTTCCAGCCCCCGTTCCGCCCCTACGAAGAGGAATTCCGTCCCGGGGTCCCGCTCCGCCATGAGCTGGGCCAGGGCAATGGCCGGGTTGATGTGGCCCGCCGTGCCGCCGCAGGTGAAAATCACCCGCCGCAATGGCTTTGGCATACAAGCGCCTCCCATTCAATCATGTTTGCGGCAGCGCGCCGCCGCCTCTCCCCGGGATACAGCCGCGGCGTCTCCCCTGCGGGGAAGGGTCTTCTCTCTATCCCGCCCGGGTGGGCTTCATCTGCCGGGAGACCGACAGCACAATGCCCATTTCCGCCAGCTGTATCATCAGGGCCGTTCCGCCGTAGCTGAAGAAGGGGAGGGAGATGCCGGTGGTGGGCAGCAGGCCCGTCACCACGCCGATGTTCAAAAAGGTCTGCATCGCCACCAGGGTGGTGACGCCCACCGCCAGAAGACTGCCGAAGCGGTTCCGGGCGTGGAGGGCAATCCAGTAGCCCCGGAGAATCAGCGCCGCAAAGAGCAGCATAATCACCGTGGCCCCCACCAGGCCCAGCTCCTCGCAGATGATGGCAAAGATAAAGTCGTTGTGCTCCTCGGGCAGGTACAGGAATTTCTGGCGGCTCTTCCCCAGACCCACGCCCAGCAGGCCCCCGGAGCCGATGGTAATCAGGCTCTGAGAGAGCTGATACCCCTTGTTCTGCATATCCGCCCAGGGATTGAGCCAATATTGGATGCGGGAAGCGTTGTAGCCAATTACAAACAGTGCGAAGTACAGCAGGCCGGCGGCAGCGCCGATGGCGGCCACCACCCAGCCCCAGTTTATGCCGCCCACCAGCATCAGCGCCGCGCCGGCGCCCAGAATCAGAACCGCTCCGGACAGGTGGGGCTCCAGGGCCACCAGACCCGCCGTGACGCCCAGAATCATCACATAGGGGGCGATGCCGTAGCGGAAGGACTGCATCTTATCCATCTTCTTGGAAATACTGTCGGAAAAGTAGAGCACCACCGCCAGCTTCGCCACCTCGGAGGGCTGGAACTGGGCGGGCGTTCCCTTGATGCCCAGCCAGCGGGTGGCGTTGTTCACCGTGATGGCGAAGGGGTTGTGGGGAATCAGCACGAATACCAGAAGGACGATGGAAAAATACATCAGAAATTTCGCAACTCCCTCAAAGCGCTGGTAGTTGATTTTTCCGATGAAGAACATCGCCGCCGTTCCGCCGGTGGCAAAGATGCCCTGACGGATGAAGTAGTAAAGGGGGTCCTGGGTTCGGGCCTCGTAATAGGCGGAGGGAAAACTGGCGGACAGCAGCATCACCAGGCCGATGGCCGTCAGCAGCATCACCAGCAGACAGAAGGGCAGGTCGATGGGGCCCTTGGCCAGCTCCCGGCTCTCCGCCTCCCGTTCCTTCCGGCGGCGGATCAGCTCCTCCTTCCGGCGGCGGGCCTCCTCCCGGCGCTGGATTTCCTCACGGCTGAGGATCCGGCGCTTCCGCGCATAGCCCGGAGGCGCGTATTGCTGGGGGCGGCGGCGTTCATAGTCCGGCCTCCGCTGTCCGCCGTACTGGGGACTCCGCCGGGCAGGCTCCGGCGTCCTCTGAGGCGCGGGCCGCCGGCGCGCCGCGCCGCTCTGTGCGCCCATGGGCATCTCCCTCCTTTCCGTTTAAACCGGGGACCGTCAATAGCGGCCCTGAATTCCAAGCCAGGCCAGCACGCAGAAGACCAGCGTCACAGCGGAAAACACCGTCACCAGCTTCGCTTCGCTCCACCCAGAAAGCTCCAAATGGTGGTGCAGGGGGGCCATTTTGAAAAAGCGCTTGCCGTGGGTCAGCTTGAAATAGCCCACCTGAATGATGTCCGACAGGGTTTCCGCAATGTAGACGACGCCTACAGGAATCAGAATCAGGGGCATATCCATGGCAAAGGCCAGGGCCGCCACCGCGCCCCCCAGGAAGAGGCTGCCGGTGTCCCCCATGAAAACCTGGGCGGGGTGGTGATTGTACAGGAAAAAGGCGGCCAGTCCCCCCGCCAGGGCCGCCGGAAACAGCGCCAGAGGCGTCAGCTTCCACAGGGCGGCGGCGCAGGTGAAGAACGCCATAACCACAAAGGTGACCCCCGTGGCCTGGCCGTCGATGCCGTCCGTGAGGTTTACGGCGTTGACGCACCCCACAATCACAAAGGCCGCGAACATCAGGTACACAATCCAGTTAATTGCAAAGCTCACATTGAGAAACGGCACATAGAGCCGGTTGGTCAGCAGGGTTTCATAGCGCATCAGCGACAAAAAAACCACAGCCGCCGCCAATTGCAGCAGAAATTTCTGCCGGGCGGTAAGCCCCTCGTTCTGGTGCTGGCGGACCTTGCGGTAGTCGTCCACAAAGCCGATCAGCCCGAAGATCAGGGCGAACAGATAGACGTACAGATGGGCAAACTGCCCCTCCAGCATCTGTTCCCACCCCAGAAGGAAAATGGTGACGCCTGTTCCGATGATGAACATCACCCCTCCCATGGTGGGGGTGCCGGCCTTGCCGGCGTGCCAGGAGGGTCCGTCCTTCCGAATCTCCTGGCCGGCTTTGAGCTTCCTCAGCTCAGCGATGACAAACCGCCCAATCACCAGCGTCAGGGCAAAGCTGATGCCCGCCGCCAGCAGCAATGATGTATATTCCATGCCTCTCCCTCTCTCCGCCCTTTTCTCAGGTCGTCTTTTTCAGGTGCTCCGCCACAATCTCCCGCTCGTCCATATGGCGTTTTTCATGGCCCACCTCCTGGTAGGTCTCGTGGCCCTTGCCGCAGAGGACGACCACGTCCCCCGGTCCGGCGTGGTCCATGGCCCACCGGATGGCCTCCACCCGGTCCTCCACCACCGTATAGGGCGTTTGGGTCCCCTCCAGCCCCGGCAGAATCTCCGCGATGATGTCCGACGGGCGTTCCGTCCGGGGGTTGTCGGTGGTGACGATGACGAAATCCGCGTTTTCAGCGGCGGCCCGGCCCATTCTGGGCCGCTTCGTTTTGTCCCGGTCCCCGCCGCAGCCGAACAGGGCCACCGTGCGTCCCGCGGCAAAGTCCCGCACCGACCGCAGCACATTTTCCAGACTGTCGGGACTGTGGGCATAATCAATCAAAACCGTGAAGTCCTTTCCGGGTGTGGGGACCACCTCCACCCGTCCCTTTACATGGGGAACCGCCCGCAGCACAGCGGCGCTCTCCTCCAGGGAAATCCCCAGGGCCAGGGCCGCCCCCAGCACATCCAGGGTATTGTACACCATGAAGCGGCCGGGGATGTTCACACGAACCGGCGTCCGCGTTCCCTGATACACCGCCGTAAAGGCCACGTGGTCCGCCCCCAGCTCCACATCCTCCGCCCGGAGCTCCGCCGTCCCGCTCTCTCCATAGGTCAGCAGGCGGCAGGCGGCGTTCTTTGTCAGGCGGGGAGTCCAGGGATCGTCCGCGTTCACCGCGCCGGTGCGGCAGCGCTGAAACAGCAGGGCCTTGGCGTCGCAATAGGCCTCCATGGTCTGATGGAAGTCCAGATGGTCCTGGGTCAGGTTGGTGAAAACCCCCACGTCGTAGTCCACGCCATAGACCCGGTCCAGGGCCAGGGCATGGGAAGAGACCTCCATCACCACATGGGTGCAGCCCCCGTCCCGCATCCGGGCGAAGAGTCCCTGAAGCTCAAAGGACTCCGGCGTGGTCCGCTCCGTGGGCAGCGCCTCTGAGCCAATCATATTCTGATTGGTGCCGATCAATCCCACCTTTTTGCCCCGGGCCTCCAGAATGGCCTTCAGCAGATACGTGGTGGTGGTCTTTCCGTTGGTGCCGGTGACGCCAATCATGGTCATGGACTCTGCCGGGTGGCCGAAGAAATTCGCTCCAATGACTGCCAGGCAGCGGCGGCTGTCCGGCACCCGCACATGGGGAATAGCCGTGTCCTCCAGGCGCTCCTGACAGAGCACCGCCGCCGCCCCCGCCTCCATAGCCTGTGGGATGAATCGGTGGCCGTCCGCAGCGAAGCCGGTCATGGCCACAAAAAGGTCTCCAGGCCGCACCGTTCGGGAGTCCCAGCTGACGCCAGTAATCTCCAGCTCCAGAACATACGCCTCACAGGCAGAAAATTCCCAGCCCTTCAGCAATTCTTTGAGCTTCATATCGAAAACCTCCCATCTGTTTGTCACGGCTATTATAAACGGAGTGATTCGCAAAGTATACGGCCAATCCTGTCAAATAAACTGCAAAAGGTGCTTTAGCGGTGAAATGTGCTTTAGCGGCAAAATGTGCTTTGGCGCTTAATCCCGAACCGAGCTGTCGCCAAACCGGACGGTGACCACGCTGCCGGGAGCCAGCTCCGTTCCCTCCGCCTTGTCCTGGGTAATGGCGTGGACGTTGCCGGAACCGGTGCTGGTGGTGCCCGTCACCCGCATAATCAGGCCCGCGTTGGTCAGGGCTGTGTTGGCCTCGGAGGCGGTCTTGCCCACCACATTGGGCACCGTGCTCATGCCGTCCGCCTTCTCCGCGCCCAGGTAGAGGACGATGGAGGCGTTATTGGGCACGATGGCTCCGCCGGCGGGGGTCTGGTCGGTGACGGTATCCCCGCTGCCCACCGTGCGGCAGGAGAAGCCCGCGCCCTCCAGGCGGGCCCTGGCGCTCTCCAGGGTCTCGCCCACCACATAGGGCACGGCGGCGTCGGCCCCCGCCAGCTCCTCGGCGGTATAGTTGGGGCTGATGCCCAGGTCCGGCAGAATCTCGCTCATAATCTGGCTGGCGGTGGGGGCCACCATGTTGCCGCCGGAGGGGAAGGTCCCCGTGGTACGGCTGGGGGTATCCATGGTCAGCAGCATGATGTACTGGGGATCGTCCGCCGGGGCAAAGCACATGAAGGACACCACGATGTCGCCCTTGGGATTCGAGGCCGTTTTGGTTCCGGTCTTGTCGGCGGTACCGGTTTTGCCGCCGATGCGGTAGCCCGCCACCTGGCCGTTTTTCCCGGTGCCGGAGGCCACCACATACTCCAGGCACTCCCGCACCTTGGCGGAGGTCTCCTCGCTGATGACCTGGCGGATGGGGGTGGACTCGTGCTGCTCCACAATATTCCCCTCTTTGTCCAGCACCTGTTCCACCACGTAGGGCTCGTAGAGATAGCCGCCGTTGATACAGGCCGCCTGGGCCCGAATCAGCTCCAGAGGCGTGACGTTGAAGGTCTGGCCGAAGGAGTAGGAGGCCAGGGAAACCACGTTGGAGTTGAATTCCTTCTCCTTGGCGAAAATGCCCTGGACCTCACCGATCATGTCCACATTGGTCTTCTCCATCAGGCCGAAGGACTTCAGGTATTTGTAATAGGTCTGGGTGCCGATCTTCAGGCCGATGTTGATGAAGGCCGGGTTGCAGGAGTTGCCCACGGCCTCCTTCAGAATCTGGTGTCCGTGGCCGGGCGCGCCCCGGGAGCAGTTGAAGGGCTTATCCCAGCCCTGGACCATGACGGAACCGTTGCAGTTGAAGGTGGAGCTCATGTCGATGACCCCCTCCTCCAGCGCCGCCGCCAGGGTGATGGGCTTGAAGGTGGAGCCGGGCTCATAGGTGGAGTCGATGCATTTGTTCCGCCACTGGGTTTTGACCGCGTTGGACCTGGTATCTTCCACCGCCTTGTCATAGTCCTCCTCGCTGGCAAAGTCCGTCCGCTTTTCCTCCAGCTCCAGAAGGGTCTTCTCCAGCTTGGCCTTCAGCTTCTCATCATACAGGGTGCCGCCCCTGTTGGAATCGTAATTCGGGTAGGAGGCCATCCCCAGAATGGCCCCGGAATTCACGTCCATGACGATGCCGGTGCCTCCGTTGGCCGCGTCATATTTGCTGAGCATGCTTTCAATGCCCTTCTCCAGGGCAATCTGTACGTTGATGTCCAGGGTCAGCAGCAGGTCGTTCCCATTCTCCGCGTCGAAGTACTGGGAGTACTGAAAGGGCAGGGGCTGATTGATCCGGTTGACCTTGGCGGAGACCGTCATGCCCGCCGCGCCGGAGAGGTCCCCGTTGTATTTGGCTTCCAGGCCCACGCTGCCGTTGTTTTCCGAGTTGACAAAGCCGATGACATTGGCCGCCATGGTGTCGTAGGGGTAATAGCGCTTGGAGTCCGGGGTGAGGGACACGCCGGTAATGGCCCGCTGGTCCTCCTTGGGGACCTCGTTTCCGTTCTCGTCGATTTCCCCGTTGAGAAAGCGCCGGACCTCGTCGGCCATGTCCTTTTCCAGCTTGCTCCGGAGAATCTCGTACTGAGAATAGGTCCTCGTCATGCGCTCCTCTATTTTTTCCTGGTCAATGTTTAGAATGCGGCTGAGTCCCTGGGCCACATACGCCTCGTCCAGCAGCCTGGGCGGGGTGTAGCTCCGGCCCCTCTCGGCGGCCCGCCGGGCGTTTTCCTCCTGGGCCGTCTTCTGGCTGCTCACAAACTGGTTCAGCAGCAGGGGATTCAAAATCACCGTCTCCGCCGTGGCGGAGATGGCCAGGACGTTATGATTCTGGTCGTAGATGGTGCCCCGGGCGGCTGTCACCGTGGTTTTCAGCGTTTGCTGGCTCACTGCGCGGTCCTGCATTTCCTCGTGGCGGTTGATCTGCAGATCCCAGAGCCGCCAGAACAGCAGTGAGAAGGTGACGATGCCCAGCACGCCCATCAGCAGCAGGGTCCGTCCCCGGATGACCTGATTGGCCCGCCGGGCGGCGTCGCTCTTTCTGCGGGACTGGCTGGATTCAGTTTGCCGTAAGGGCTGCTTCGCCATGAATCATTCCTCCTAAACTGGTCACGCCTGACGGCGCCGGAGCGGTTCGCGCCGGGGCAAACCGCAAGGGACCGGCGCGCCGCTTTGAGACGGAAACGGGGGAGCAAGAAGTCCCTTCTCACTCCCCACCGCAGCGTTCCCCCCTCGCCCTGGCGGAGAGAGACCGCGTCAGTCCATTGTAGTGCGGCAGTCAGTCAAAATATTCCACTACCGCGTAAACGCCGCCATGGAGAGACGAGAGCAGTCGGCTGAAAAAGCCGGGCTCTTCCTTCTGGTAAACCACCGCACTGTCTCCCCCGGAGAGGTCCAGAGGACAGATCTGGCTGGCGCTGGGCTTCCTCATGCCGGCGGCGGCCGCCGCCTCCTTCACGGAAGCCATATCAAACATCTGCTCATACTGAGCTGTCAGAACCACATTCTCCGTCTCCAGCGCGGCCAGCTCCTTCCGGAGCGCCGCCGTATCGGCGGCCAGCAGAGTCAGCTGCACATAGTGCAGCAACACCAGCACCGCCAGAGCGGCAACCACCGCCACCCCCAGCACCGCCATGGCAGACACATACTGCCGTTCCCGCACCTGAACATGAGGCGCGGCGTGGACCTTGGGCGCCGCCTTGGCCTGGTTTTTCTTTCTGGGGAGCTCGCCGGCATGGCGCAGCTCCCGTTCCCGAACCGCCCAGTCCAAGTCATAGGCTAGACTTCCCCCGACGGCCTGTTCCCCGCGATACCGCGGGTCTCGCCCAGCTGAGGTCATAGAGGCCACTCCCTTCCTGTTTCATCCATACCTTCCAAACAACTCAACAATCCATAAATAAAGACGGCTCCGCCGGTGTGCCTGTCCGTCCGCCTGAAAATGCCTGTTCTCAGAGATCGAAGGGATCCAGCTTCTCCGCCGCCCGAAGCCGCGCGCTGCGGGCCCTGGGGTTCTCCGCCACCTCTGCGGGGCCGGGCGTTCTGGGCTTCAGCAGCCGCAGAACCGGTTTTTTGCCGCACACGCACACGGGAAAGCCCGGCGGGCAGGTGCAGCCCTGAGACAGCTCCCGCAGGGTCCGCTTCACGATGCGGTCCTCCAGGGAGTGAAAGGTGATGACGGCCAGCCGTCCGCCGGGAGCCAGTCCCGCCGCCGCCGCCCGCAGCATGGGGGGCAGAGCGTCCAGCTCGCCGTTGACCGCGATGCGGATGGCCTGAAAGCTCCGCTTCGCCGGGTGCTGCTTCTCCCGCAGAGCCGCGGGAGGCATGGCGGACCTGATGATATCCACCAGCTCCAGGGTGGTCTCAATGGGGCGGGTCTCCCTTCTCCGGAGAATGGCCCTGGCAATGGCCGGGGCATAGCGCTCCTCGCCGTATTCATAGAGGATGCGCCGCAGCTCCTCCCCGCTCCACTCATTGACCACCGTCCGGGCCGTCAGCGCCTCGGCGGTGTCCATCCGCATATCCAGCGGCGCGTCCTGCATGTAGGAAAATCCCCGGGATGCGTCGTCCAACTGCGGCGAGGACACCCCCAGGTCAAAGAGCATTCCGTCGACTTCGCCGGCCTCCGTCTGCCGCAGGACCTCCCCCAGCTCCGAAAAGTTGCTGTGGACCAGGGTCACCCGGTCCATCCAGGGCGCCAGCCGCTCTCTGGCGGCGGCGATGGCGGTCGGGTCCCGGTCTATGCAGATCAGCCGGCCGCCGTCAAGGCGGCGGACGATCTCCCGGGAATGCCCCGCCCGGCCCAGGGTGCCGTCGACATAGGTTCCTCCGGCGCGGATGTTCAGCGCCTCTATGCACTCGTCCAGCAGGACGGACTTGTGTGTGTATTCCATCTTACCCCTTGTTCCTTCTGGCGCGGGCCAGGGCGTCCATGGCCGCGGCCATATCCCCCTCTTCCAGCATCTTCCGTTCCCGCTCGGTCCAGACGGACTCGTCCCAAATCTCCGCAAACGTATTCAGGCCCACTATGGTGCAGGTTTTTTTCAGCCCCGCGTAGGTCCGAAGATTGGAGGGAATCAGCACCCGCCCCTGTCCGTCCGGCTCGCACTGGACGGCGTTGGCATACAGCAGCGTCAGAGCCCTGGCCTCGGTATAGGGCAGCTCGTCCATCTCGTCGGACATCTGCTCCCACTTGGCCTGAGGGTAGATTGTCAGGCAGTGCTCCGCGCCGATGGTGATATAAAAAGTATCGCCCAGGGCCTCCCGCATGGCGGAGGGAATCACAAGCCGGCCCTTGGCGTCAATGCTGTTATTGGATTTCCCCAGCAGTCTAGCCATGGAGCCGCCCCCTTTCCCCTCTTTTTGGGACAGGATGGGGTTTGGTCCCACTTATGTGTCTCAATCACCCACTTTTCCCCACCTATGCTTTTGAGTATACGAAAATATCGCGGGAAAAGCAAGGATTTTTTTTCGACAGAAAACAGGGGAAAAGCTGGGTTTTTCGCCAATTATCGCTCGATATCTGCAAAATAAAACATCTGTTCTACCGTTTTTCTTTACCCCCTCTGCGCACAAAAAACCCCTGTTGACACAATATTTTGTGCCAACAAGGGGTTTTTTAGGGCTTTATGGCCTATATCTATAGAGCCTTCCATATATTTCAATTCCGGCTTCGGCGTTTTTTACAAAATTTCAAATCAGCGTTTCCCGTCCTCCGTGGGATTTTTCTGCTCCAGCTTCTCCCGCTGCTCCTGCATTTTCGTGCTGGAGGCCGTACGGAAACGCATCCGGGACTGCTTCACCTCGTCCAGAGCGGCCTGCACAGCCTCCTCCGTCCGGGCCAGGGCGTCCTCGGCGTACTCATTGGCCACCTGGTAGAGCTGGCGGGACCGCTCCTCCGCCCGGCTGACAATCTGACGGGCCCGCTCCCTGGCGGCATACATGACTTCACTCTCGGAGACCTTGGTCCTGGCCTCCAGCTCCGCCTGACGCATCATGCGCTCCACATCCCGTTTGGCGTCCTCCACAAATTTCTCACGGGCGGCCAGCAGGTCCTGGGCCCGCTTGATCTCCATGGGCAGCTGGGCCCGGAGCTCGTCCAGCAGGTCCAGCATCTCTTCGGCATCCACAATCCGCATGCCGGGCTTCAGCGTTGGGGCCCGGGCCTCTTCAATTCGGGCATACAGCAGATCAATCAGGCGGTTGACGTCATTGGCCATGGTGTTCCTCCTCCCTTTTCCTCAGCTCCTCCACCAGAGGGATGATGGCCGGGGGCAGATATTTCTCCAGAGGCTGACGGTAGCGGATCATCTCCCGGGCCATGGAAGAGCTGAAATGCTGGTACTCCGGGCTGGCGGGCAGCAGGAGGCTTTCCAGTCCCGGGCGCAGCCCCCGGTTAATCTGGGCCATCTGATACTCCCCGTCGAAATCCGAGACCCCCCGGACCCCCCGGACAATGGCCTGCGCCCCGTGGGCGGCGGCAAAATCCGCCAGCAGGCCGGGCCATAGCTCGGCTTTCACATTGGGAAGGGGCTCCACGGCCAGGCGCACCATCTGGAGCTTCCGTTCCGGGGAAAACATCTGATTCCGCTTTTCCGCGTTGGGGCTGACGCAGACCCATATCTCGTCAAAGCAGGCGGCGGCCCGCCGGATGATGTCCAGATGGCCCAAGGTAATGGGGTCAAAGCTGCCGGAGCAGATGGCTGTCTTCATGGGTCATTCCTCGTTTTGTTCATTTCGTCCCGCCGGAACAGGGTCACGGCGATTTTGCCGTACCGGTAGGTCCGCAGAAGGCGGTACGGCGGCGGCAGAACCGGCAGCGTCTTTTCCGCCGGATGTTCCGCTACGATTATACCATAAGGCCGAAGAATGTCAAACCCCGGCGCGGCGATCCGCTCCAGGAGCTCCTCCAGCCAGTCCGACTCATAGGGCGGGTCCAGAAAAATCAGGTCGAAGCGCTCCCCGGTCCGGGTGATGAAATCCCGGGCGTCTCCGCAGACAACCCGCGCCCGGTCCTGGAGCTCCGTCAGCGCCAGGTTCTCCCGCACCAGCCCCGCGGCGTCCTTCCGCCGGTCCACGAAGACGGCGGAGGCCGCGCCCCGGCTGAGGCATTCGATGCCCAGCTGTCCGGTTCCGGCAAAGAGGTCCAGGACGTCTCTTCCCTCGATATCGAATTGCAGGGCGCTGAACAGCCCCTCCTTCACCCGGTCGGTGGTGGGACGGGTCTCCTGACCCTCCAGCTCCTTCAGACGGCGGCCCCTGGCGGAGCCCGTAATGACACGCATGGCGTCCCTCCCTCTCCGTCCGGCGGCGGCAAAGCCCGCAGACCGGCGGCATACTTGTTTATTCTACGGCATATCCTCCCGCATTTCAATAGTTTTTTCCTGCAAAAACGGAAGAAATTACAAAAGTCCCTTTGGAGGCCGTCACAGTCCGCCGGCGGGCTCCGGCAGAGGCGGCGGCAGACGCCTCTGCGCCGCCGCCGCCGAACTCAGAACGTATGGGTCCGCAGGTAATCCAGCCAGATGCGGCAGCCTGCGGGATTCAGGTGCACCCCGTCAAAATTCAGGTTGGCAGGGAGGCAGCCGTCCTCGCCGGTAACGGCCTCCGCCACGTTGACAAAGGCGCAGCCCTTTTCCTCCGCCAGGGCGGCGATAACCTGGTTATACGCCTCGATGCGCCGGTTGTTCACATAGGTCCCTTTCGCCTCCTGCCGGGAGCTGACAGGCAGAATGGACTGGAGGGCGATCTCCGCCTCCGGGTGGTCCTCCCGAATGCGGTCAATCACCAGGGCATACTGGTCATGGAAATTCTCGATTTTCGACCAGCCCAGTTCATTGACCCCCAGCATCAGGTAAACCCGGCGGCAGTCCAGCTCCGCCAGGGCGTCCAGCAGAGAAACCTTCTCTGTCCCCCGGTCCCAGACGGGCTTTGAGAACACGGATTCCACCGTGGCCCCCACGGCATAGAGATACTGCCCGGTTTTCAAACCGCTGTACAGGTAAAAGCCCTCGGTCCTGGAGTCCCCCAGGAACACCGCGCCGTCGAAATATGTATCCGCCGCCGGCTCCGACTCCGGCACCGGTCCCGCGGGAACCGTCCTCTCCGGCTCCTCCGTTTCCCCTTCTTCCTCCGGCAGGGGCCCCTCCGACAGGGGGGCCGCCGGCCCGGTTACCTCCGCCGGTTTCTCCGTCCTTAAAAGCGCCGCCGGTTCCTCCAAAGGAGAAACAGGCGAACTCACCGCCGACCCTCTGGAACCCTCGGTGCTCACAAGGACCAGCATGGCCGCCATGACCACCGCCAGGGCCCCCGGTCTCCTTCCCGCTTTCTTCTCCCGCTTTCCCGCCATCTATGCTCCGCCTCTCCGCCGTCTCCGGCCTCACGCAAACCTCTCCGCAGCAGATTCCGCTTGCTCCCCGCGCTGCCGCCGGGGCAAACAGACTCCCGTCTTTATTATAGACGAAGACTGTCAAAAAAAGTCGAAACAATTTGTTAAAAATTTGGCGTCAAATTGTATCAATTTCCCGGCAGTTTCCCCAAAGCCCGAAAACGGGCCTCGGAGACCGGCGGCTCTGGCCGCGCCGGACAGGTCTGCCGAAAAAAACCGGACAGGACGGAAAGCGGGCAGCCCGTTCGGACTGCCCGCCTTCCTATAGATAAGAGAAAGGAGAGGGAAAATGGTGTGGGTCAAACAAGCGGTTTCGCTTGATGAGGCTATCATAGCGGCAGGCCACAGAAATGTCAACCGCTTTCTCGGAACATTCACAATTAGTTTACAAGCGGCCGGAAACAGGCCTGTTCATTCATAAAATATTCAAACTATGTTCAAACTTTCAGGGCCGTCCCGCCCTTGACAGGACCTGTAGAATGTGTTAATATTTAGCGCGCTAACCTTTAGCGGGCTAACCAAGCCGGGTCCCCCGGACGCCGGGCAGACGCGCAGAAGGACACAGGCCCGCGAAAAGCACAAAAAGCGCAGAAAAGCGCGAAAAAACGGAAAAGAGGCTTTTCCATGGATTCGAAAAACAACGGCCTTGGCCCCCTGCTGGGCCATGTCGCCCAGCTCTCCAAGGCCTGCATGGACAACCGGGTGTCCCGCTGGGGCGTGACCCCCGTTCAGGCCCACGTGCTGCTCTATCTGCACTGCCGGGGCGGGCAGGCCTCTCAGCGGGAGCTGACGGGTCTGCGGCGGGTGAAGCCCTCCACCATGAACGGCGTGCTGGACCGGCTGGAGGAAAAGGGCTTTGTGCGCCGGTCCGTCAGCGGCAGCGACGCCCGCAGCCGCCTGATTACGCTGACGGAAAAGGGCGCGGAGCAGCAGGCGCTGTTCCGGAAGAGCTTTCTGGAGGTGGAACAGGTGATGCTCCGGGGATTTACCGATGAGGAGCGGGCCCTTCTGCCCGGTCTGCTGGAGCGCGTCATTCAAAATCTTGAGGAGGATCAGACACTATGCTGAAAAAGTTGTGGCCCCATGCCCGGCCCTTCACGCCCTGGATTCTGGCCGGTGTGGCGTGCAGCGCCATGGAGGCGGTTTTCGAGCTGCTGATTCCGCTGGTGATGAGCGACATTGTGGACGTTGGCATCGCCGGCGGCGACCAGGCCTATATTCTGCGCAAGGGGGCCCTGATGGTGGCGATGGCCCTGGTGTCCCTGGCCTTCGGCCTGGGCAGCGCTGTGTTTTCCTCGGTGGCGGGCCAGGGCTTCGGCGCCAATGTCCGCCGGGCGGAGTACGAGCATATTCAGACCTTCGCCTTTTCCAATATTGAGAAATTTTCCACCGCCTCCCTGGTGACCCGGCTCACCAACGACGTGAACAATCTCCAGATGTCCCTGATGATGTCCATGCGCCTGCTGGTCCGGGCTCCGGTGATGCTGGTGTCCGCCCTGTTCTTCTCCATCCGCATCAGCTACCGGCTGAGCAATGTCTTTCTGGTGGCTCTGCCGCTGCTGCTGGTTGTGGTCATTGTGATCCTGACCCGGGTGGGGCCCATGTTCCGTTCCCTTCAGGAGAAAACCGACGGGCTGAACCTGGTGGTTCAGGAAAATCTGGCGGGCATCCGGGTGGTGAAGTCCTTCGTCCAGGGGGACTATGAGCGGGAGAAATTTGCTGAGCGGAACGACGATTTGAAAAACACCTCCCAGCGGGCCTTCGGCGCGGTGGTCATCAACATGCCGGTGATGATGCTGATTGTCTACGGCACCATCATCGCCGTCATGTGGTTCGGCGGCCGTATGGTCTACTCCGGCGACCTGGAGGCTGGAAAGCTCATCACCTATTTCACCTATATCAGCCAAATCATGATGTCCCTGATGATGGTTTCTATGATCTTCATGATGCTGACCCGGACCATCGCCTGCGGCCGCCGGGTGGCGGAGGTACTGGAGGAGCGGCCCGCCATGGACGACGGCGGGGCCCTCCGGGACGAAAGCGGCCCTGTGGCTGTGGAGACCGGCAGCATCGACTTTGACCACGTTTCCTTCAAATACAATTCGGACAGTACGGAATGGATATTACAGGATGTAACCGTTCATATCCCCGCCGGAGCCACCGTGGGCATTCTGGGGGGCACCGGCAGCGGCAAAACTTCCCTGGTCTCCCTGATTCCCCGGCTCTATGAGGCCCAGGAGGGCACGGTCTCCGTGGGGGGCCGGCCGGTTCAGGCGTACACCATGGAGCGACTCCGGGACGCTGTGAGCATGGTGCTGCAAAAGAACACCCTCTTCTCCGGCTCCATCCGGGAAAACCTCCTCTGGGGCAATCCCGACGCCTCGGAAGAACAGCTTCAGGCCGCATGCCGGGCCGCCTGCGCCGACGAATTTCTGGAGCGGATGCCCGACGGTCTGGACACCGACCTGGGTCAGGGGGGCGTCAACGTCTCCGGCGGGCAGAAGCAGCGGCTCTGCATCGCCCGGGCCATTCTGAAGCAGCCCAAGGTGCTGATTCTGGACGACTCCACCAGCGCCGTGGACACCGCCACAGACGCCAGAATCCGCGCCGCCTTCGCCCGGGAGCTGGGGAACGCCACCAAGCTCATCATCGCACAGCGGGTGGCCTCCGTCCGGGACGCGGACATGATTCTGGTGATGGACGGCGGAAAAATCGCGGCCCAGGGCACCCATGACGAATTGATGAAGACCTGCGCCATTTATCAGGAGGTCTGGCAGTCTCAGCAGGAAGGAGTGAGCATTGATGGCTGAACACAAGCACGGTCCCCACGGTCCCGGCGGCTTCCGAAAGCCCAGGGATTTCCGGGGCACCCTGGGAAAGCTGATGGGCTATCTGGGCCGGTACAGGGCGCTGCTCTTTGTGGTGGCGGTTCTGCTGGTGGTGAGCTCCGCCTGCACCGTGGGAGGGTCCTACCTCATCAAGCCCCTGATTAACAATTATATCCTCCCCGGCGACTTCCCGGGCCTTGCCAGGATGCTGGCGCTGATGGCCCTGGTGTATATCGCCGGCGCCGCCTGCTCCTTCGGCTATGCCCGCATCATGGTCCACATCTCCCAGAACACCGTGGCGAAAATCCGGGCGGAGCTCTTCGGGAAAATGCAGGACCTGCCCCTGAAATTCTTCGACGCCCACACCCACGGCGAACTTATGAGCCGGTATACCAACGATATTGAAACCGTCTCCGAGGCTCTGAACAACAGCTTCGGCAGTCTCGTCTCCTGCACGCTGAACTTCACCGGCACCATTCTGATGATGCTGGTCCTCAGTCCCCTGCTGAGCCTCATCACCTTCGCCACCCTGGCGGTGATGCTGCTGGTGGTGAAGCACGTGGGTTCCCGCAGCCGCCGCTACTTTGCGGCCCAGCAGAAGGCCGTGGGGGAGGTCAACGGCTATATTGAGGAAATGATCGAGGGCCAGAAGGTCATCAAGGTGTTCAACCACGAGCAGGCGGCGAAGGAGGGTTTTCGCGTCCGGAACGACGCTTACCGTCAGGCGGGCGCCCGGGCCCAGATTTACGCCGGCGTCATGATGCCCGCCATGGGCAACCTGAACTATGTCAACTACGCCGTCACCTGCTGCGTGGGGGCCATGCTGGCCATTCACGGCGGCAGCTTCCGGCTGGGAGACCTGGCGGCCTTCCTCCAGTATACCCGGCAGGTGGGCCAGCCCGTCACCCAGATTTCCCAGCAGGTGAACACCATCCTCTCCGCCGTGGCCGGCGCGGAGCGCATTTTCGAAATCATGGAGATGCAGCCGGAGTCCGACGAGGGCAGGGTGCGGCTGGTCCGGGCAGAGGCGGACGAGACCGGCGCGGTCACCCGGGTGCACCGGGACACCAACGCATGGGCCTGGATGAAGCCCGACGGGACCCTGGTTCCCCTCCGGGGCGACGTGCGCTTTGACCATGTGGTCTTTGGCTATGACGAAAACCGCACCATTCTCCATGACATCTCTCTCTTTGCCAAGCCGGGGCAGAAAATCGCCTTCGTGGGCTCCACCGGCGCGGGCAAAACCACCATCACCAGCCTCATCAACCGGTTCTACGAAATCCAGGGCGGAACCATCACCTATGACGGCATCGACATCCGGGACATCGCCAAGGAGTCCCTCCGCCGGTCCCTGGGCGTGGTGCTCCAGGACACCCGCCTGTTCACAGGCACCGTGGCGGACAACATCCGCTACGGCCGCCGGGACGCCACGGATGAGGAGGTGGAGGCCGCCGCCCGCCTGGCGGGAGCCGACGCCTTCATCCGCCGTCTGCCCCAGGGCTATCGGACGGAGCTCTCCGGCGACGGCGGCAGTCTCAGCCAGGGGGAACGGCAGCTGCTGAATATCGCCCGGGCCGCCTGCGCCAACCCGCCGGTTCTGATTCTGGATGAGGCCACCAGCTCCATCGACACCCGGACGGAAAAAATCATCGAAAAGGGCATGGACCGCCTTATGGCGGGCCGGACGGTCTTCGTCATCGCCCACCGGCTGTCCACCGTCCGCAACGCCCGGGCCATCATGGTTCTGGAGCAGGGGGAAATCATTGAGCGGGGAGACCACGAGGATCTCCTGGCCCAGCGGGGCAGGTATTACCAGCTCTACACCGGTCAGGCAGAGCTGTCCTGATCTATAGCAATCTTCAAAATTACGAGCAAAGGGCCGCCGAAGGCGGCGGTTCTTGGCCGGCCCGCCTGCCGGGGATTCTGATGTCTGCTGTAATTTCTCTATTAAAGCGATAGCCCGGCCCCCTCCCTGTTCTTCAGCGAAGCGGCCCGGCAGCCAAGAAAGCCTTTCACAAAGCCGCCCGGCCGAAGGGACCCCATGGGGTTCCTTCGGCCGGGCGGCTTTACGGGGGAAACGTGCAGATGAGGGCCCAGCGGGGCCGGGCGCGCCGGGGCCCCGCGGAAGGCCTGCCGGCGGTTCTCCCCTTCCTTTCACGCGGCAGGCGGAGCCGGGCGAATCGGGCGAATAAGGCTTGATAATTTTCCCGCGGAATGATACAATGCAGGTGATTCGGCAAAGCGCGGGCCTTCACGGCCCGCGTAAAACCGCCGCTTACACGACGTTTCGGAAGGAGGGGATGAAGGTGTCGATTTTTGATCGTCTGATTTCAAGGGAACCAGGCGGGCAGGAACGGAAAGCATTTCACTCCATCCCCTACAGAAGAATGTTCTCGGAGCTGGATGAAAGCGGCGGGGAGGCCAGAGAGCGGTATCCCGGAGACGAAAAGACGGTGGAAGCCTTCATCCGGGTTTTAAAAGAGGCGTGCAGGGCGCGGCACAAAAAGGCGCTGGACGGCGTGATGCCTCCCATCCATGCGGAGGCCCGTTTTTTTCTGTCGGAGGACCGGATGTGCGCCTATGGGTGCCTGCTTCCGCCGGAGAACGGCGGCGAGGGAATCAGCCTGGAAAAATTCCTGGGCGACCTCCACTATGAGGGCGTCCGCTACGGCGTTTTACAGGAGGACATCCCCCGGGAATTTGAACGCGGATACCTTCACATCTTCCCGGTGGCCCGGGGCAAGCCGCCCCTGGCGGGAGAGGACGGCAAGGTGACCGAGCTCTTCCAGCGGCGCAGGAACATGCGCCTGGAGGTGCAGAATGGAAGTGAGGCGGATTTCAGCCGGGACGTCCAGCTCCAGCCCATCCGGAAGGGCGCCGTCATCTGCCTGATTCGGGCCCCCAAGGCCGGGTCGGACGGCACCGACGTCACGGGGCAGCCCCTTTCCCCGCCGCAGGTCTTCAGCGCCCGGGCGCCCCAGGGGAAGAACACGGAGCTGGGCCGGGGCGGGCAGGCCCTCATCGCCGGGACGGACGGCATCCTCTACATTGAGAACGACCTGTTCTGCATCCACGAGCAGAAAATCATTGACGGCAGTCTGGACCAGTTTCAGGGGACTCTCCGGATTTCCGGCAATCTCTACATCGGCGGAAACGTGGACGGAGGCGTGGAGATTGAGGCCACCGGCGAAATCGTCATCAACGGGGCGATGGGAGAGGCCCGGGTCACCTCCTCAGGGGGGACCATCCGCGTGCAGCGGGGCATCTACGGCGCCGCCGGCAAAACCGTACTGCGGGCAGCGCATCAGATTCAGTCGCCGGTGGTGGAGTGGGCGGACATTGACGCCGGGACCAGCGTGATTTCGGAGACCATCTCCAACAGCGCCATCCGCTGCGGCGGCACGGTCTATGTCATGAACGGCCGGGGCATGATTGTGGACAGCCTGATTCAGGCGGGGGACAGCGTACTGTGCCTGCGGGTGGGCAATCTGGCCGGAGGCCGCAGCCGGTTTTCGGTGGGCTATCCCCCGAATCTTCCGGAGACCTGGAAGCAGCTCAAGGGAGAGCTGGCAGAAACGCAGTCGACGCTGGATAAGCTGTGGGACCACGTCTCCGCCCTGCGGCGGAAGGGGCCCCGCCTCTCGGAGACGGAGCGGGTTCTGCTGGAGCAGCTCGTAGAGCAGAGGGAGCTGTACACCCAAAAGCGGGAGGCGCTGACAGCGGAGCTGAGAACGGCCAACCAGGCGCTGAACAAAAAGACCAAGGGACGTATCCGGTGTGAAAAGCTGTTCCCCTTTTTGGACGTCCAAATCGGCAGGCTGTCCGAGGAGGTCATCACGATTGAGGAGAACTGCGACATTCACGTGGAAGAAAATAAAATCGTTCTGGAGTAATCAGGAACACAAGAGCACGGAAGGGGGGCACAGCGCCCTTCCGTGCTTTTTGTATTCAGCCCGGGCCTCCAGCCGCAAAAACGCCCCTCAGCGCCGCCTTTTTCCCGGCAGCTTATCGGCCAAGACGCACAGCGCCGCCACCAGAACCATATCCGCCAGGGTACAGCCCAGGGGAAAATCCAGTCTCATCAATCCCCGGTAGGCCCCGAAGCCCACCGCCCAAATCACCAGATTCCGCCTGTCGAAGTCCGCCTGGAACCGGTCCCGGCGCAGCAGGAAAAAGTCCGTGATTTGAATGGCGGTCATGGGCGCGAAGACGGAGCCAATCAGGTAGAGGAACCCGGTGATGTCGTCCATGGGGAACAGGACCGCCCCGGCGCAGCCCAGCAGTGCGGCTCCGGCGGCCATCCATCTGCCCTTCAGCCGGGGGCTGAGGGACTCGGCTGAGACGCCGGCGGACCACGCATCCAGGAAGGTGGTGGTGACAGTGGACAGAATCAGAATCACCAGTGCGGCGGCCCCCAGGCCCGCCTTGACCATGATGGCGGCAATATTGGACTCCCCGGTAAACAGTGCCGCGCCCATGCCGATGACATACATCCAGACGGAAACCAGACCGTAGACCACCGCGCTGGCCAGGGACGCCTGAACGGGCTTTTCCGCCTCCCGGGTGTAGTCGCTGATGAGGGGCAGCCAGCTCAGGGGCATGGCCGCCGCCAGCTCCACCGCCGCGCCGAAGCTCATAGCCTCTCCCAGCCCCCCGCCTGCAGGCGTCCCCGCGCCGAAGACAACCCGGCTCAGCACCAGCGTCAGCAGGAACAGCGCCGCCATGGAAAGCCGGTTGAGCCAGCCCAGATTGGTGACGCCCACCAGAATCCAGACCAGAATCAGCCCGCCGATTACCAGGCACCAGACCCAATGCCCCGCCGGGAAGACGCCGCCTGCGGCCAGCGCCCCGTCATAAATCATGATGGCCGTCCAGCCCGCCAGCTGGAGGATGTTCAGGGCGGCGAAAAGCAGCCCGCCCCTCTGGCCGAAGCTCATTTTCACCGTCTCCATGGCGCTCCTGCCGCTCCGCCCGCCGATGAGCCCCGTCAGAAACAGCAGGATGCAGCCAATCACATGGCCGGCGACAATGGCGGCGAGGCCCCGGGCAAACCCCAGAGGCGCGAAGCTGGAGCCGGTGAGAATCTCCACCAGGGAGACGCCGGCCCCGAACCAGATCAGGCCGTTCTGTACCGTTGTGGTCTTCTTCACTCTCAGCCCTCCCCGCCGGTGAAGCGGCTGCGGAGATCCCACATGTGGTCCATGGGCCCGGAGCCCTTCCCCAGGTCCAGCATCGCGGAGAGCGCACCGAATATGTACTGCTTGGCCCGCTGAATCGAGTCCTCCAGAGAATAGCCCTTGGCCAGATTGGATGCAATGGCGCTGGAGAGAGTGCAGCCGGTGCCGTGGGTATTGGGGTTGTCCACACGCTCCGAGGTGAAGAAGCAGACGGAGCCGTCCCGGTCAATCAGCACGTCGTTTGCGTCATGGACATTGTGCCCGCCCTTGCAGAGGACGGCGCAGCCGAACCGCTCCCGAATCTCCTTCCCGGCGAAGACCATGTCGTCATATGTCCGGATTTCCCTGCCGGAGAGGATTTCGGCCTCGGGAACATTGGGGGTGAGGACCGCGGCCAGAGGCAACAGGCGGCGCTTCAGGGTCTCCAGGGCGTCCTCCGAAATCAGCCGGTCCCCGGAGGTAGCCACCATCACCGGGTCCACCACGATGTTCCTCGCCTGATACTGCGTGAGCTTGTCCGCGATGACCTCGATGAGGGGAACGCTGGCCACCATGCCTGTTTTCACCGCGTCGGGGAAGATGTCGGTGAAGACGCAGTCCAGCTGCTGGGCCAGGAATTCCGGCGTGGATTCCTGGATGCTTTTGACGCCGGTGGTATTCTGGGCCACCAGGGCCGTGACGGCGGTGAGGGCAAACACCCCGTTGGCGGTCATGGTCTTGATGTCGGCCTGGATACCGGCGCCTCCGCTGGGGTCGGTCCCGGCGACCGTCAATGCTGTTTTCATGTTCAGTTCTCCTTTTCGCATTGAAGTTTTATAGCGCGGCAAAAGGTGGTACCCCCGATTTACCGCAAGAAAAACGCCCGCAGGCGGTTTTCCTGCTGAATATCAGACCGCCGCTTATAGTCAAACAAGTTGAAAAGAATCAACTGATTCTTTTCAACTCTGCGGCGATACACCGCCGCAGATGGCCGCATTTACGGCCATTGTTTGGCTTCATAGAGAATAAAGCGTGTTTCACACGCCAGCGGGCCGCGGCCCGCTGGTTGAAAACGTACAATTTGCACGTTTTCAACTTTATTCACTATACAGCTGTTCCACCAGGGCCCGCAGCTCCCGGGCGGCGGCCTCCGGATGCTTCTGCCCGAAGATTCCGGAGACCACGGCCACGCCCGCCAGACCCAGCCCCCTCAGCTCCAGAATGTTCTCCCGGCTCACCCCGCCGATGGCTACGGCAGGGATATCCACCGCCGCCGTAATGGCCCGGATGGTCTCCCGGGAAATGGGTCTGGCGTCGGCCTTGGTGCCCGTGGCGAAGGCCGCCCCCACGCCCAGATAGTCCGCCCCCGCCGCCCGGGCCCGGAGGGCCTCCGTCCGCGAGTGGGCGGAGACGCCCAGAAGCTTTCCCGGCCCCAGCAGCGCCCGGGCACGGCCCGCGGCCAGGTCGTCCTGGCCCACGTGAACGCCGTCGGCCCCCGCCGCCAGGGCGATGTCCGGCCGGTCGTTGATGATGCTGACGGCCCCCAGCTCACGGCAGAGCGCGGCGAAGCGCCGGGCCTCCGCCAGGAAAGCATCGTCCTCCAGCCGCTTTTCCCGGAGCTGGACAATGGCCGCGCCGCCCCGGACGGCGGCCTCGATCTGGTGAAAAAAATCCTCCTCATCCGCCGCCCAGGCCCGGTCGGTGACGGCATAAAGCCGGAATGTTTCGGGGCTGATACCCATGGCAAAATCCTCCCAAATTCCGAAAATATAAAATCCGCAGACAAACCAACCCGGTTCATCTGCGGTAAGACGTCCGCTATTTCCCTACGTTGGCATGATCCAAATCAGGTTCCGGGTCGGGACCTTCACGGTCCCCTCTCAGCCCGCGCCAGCGGACTCCCCTTTTTGATTGTGAGCTTATCATACTCCCTTTTCCCCGGATTTGCAAGTCCCTTGACAAACTTTCGTCACGGTGGTATTCTGGTCCCGAAAAGCAGGGGAGCCGGAAGGATGAGAGGAAGCGCAAGCTTCGACCCTTTACCTGATGCGGGTCATGCCGCCGTAGGGAGTCGATAGGGGACTTTTGACGGCGGTGCGCTCAGGTGCGCGCCGCCTTGCTTTTTGAAATTTCTTTGCGGAGGAGGGGGAAACACGACAGGCGTCCCGGCGGCAGCCCGCCGGGAACCGGCCGAGGGGGAGCGCCCTGGGTCCGGGCCCTATGCGCAGCGATGGGAAGCCGTGTTCCGGCGTGAGAGGAGGCCAGTCAGCCTCGACCGAATTTCCCTGGGCGGAAGGCCCCAGCCTGGTCAGGCATGGGGAAAACGCTGCGGTTCGTTTTCTCCCTGCAATCTGTGAAAACGCAAAGGAGTTTCAGCATGAAAAACAATTCCGTCAAAAAACTGGCCCTGGCCGGCGTGCTCTGCGCCGTGGCTGTCGCGGGCAGCATGTTTTCCTTCCCGGTGTTCGGCAGCAAGTGCGCCCCGGTTCAGCACATGGTCAACATCCTGTGCGCCGTGTTCCTGGGCCCCTGGTACAGCGTGGCCGCCGCCTTTGCCGCCAGCCTGCTGCGCAACCTCATGGGGCTGGGGAGTCTGCTGGCCTTCCCCGGCAGCATGTGCGGCGCGCTGCTCTGCGGCCTGGCCTTCCGGAAAACCAGGAGCCTCCCGGCGGCGCTCGCCGCCGAGGTCCTGGGCACCGGCGTTGTGGGGGGACTGGCCGCCTACCCCGTGGCCGTCGCCTTTATGGGCAAAAGCGCCGGGGACATCGCCTTTACCGCCTATGTGGTCCCCTTCCTGATTTCCACGGCGGCGGGAGCCCTTCTGGCGGGGGCGCTGGTGTTCGCCCTTCAGAGAAGCGGGGCCCTGAAAGTCATGCAGGCCGCACTGGAGTCCTGAAAAGCCGGAGGTATTTGACCATGACGCCTGACTTCTCTCTGCTGGAGGCGGTCCGCCGGACCCGCCCCCTGGTCCACTGCGTCAGCAATTTCGTCTCCGCCAACGACTGCGCCAATCTGGCTCTGGCGGTGGGGGCCAGTCCCATCATGGCCTGTGCGCCCCAGGAGATGGAGGCTGTCGCCGCCATATCCCGCGCCGCCGTGCTGAACACCGGCACGCCGGAGGAGGACAAATTCCGCGCCTGCCTCCTCCGGGGACAGGCCGCCGGAAGGCTGGGCCAGCCGGTGGTTCTGGACCCCGTGGGGGTCGGGGCCAGCCCCTGGCGGCTGGCCTGGACGGAACGGCTGCTGGAACAGTTCACCCCCGCTCTGCTGCGGGTCAATTCAGGCGAGGCCAGGGCCCTTCTGCACCTGGACAGCCGGGCCCAAGGGGTGGACGCCGCCCCGGACCCTGACCGGCGGGGAACTCTGGCGCTGCGTCTGGCCCGGAAGCTGAACACGACCGTTCTCCTCTCCGGACCGGAGGATTTCGTCTCGGACGAAGCCGCTCTGTGGAGAATCTCCGGCGGCAGTCCCCTGATGACCGGCGTAACCGGCACGGGCTGTATGCTCTCCGTCCTCTGCGGCGTCTTCGCGGCAGTGGAGCCGGACATCCTCACCGCCGCCGTCACCGCCGCCGCCTTTTGGAAGGCCTGCGCCGCACAGGCGGAGGGCAGGGCCGGAGGACTGGGCAGCTTCCGGACCGCCCTTCTGGACGCCGCCGGGTCGCTGACAGCGGCGGACTGCGCCGGAATACCGGTTACACAGCTCTGAAAACCCCGCCTGCCGTCTCCGGCAGGCGGGGCTTTTTGTAATTTTGCAATTTTGTAATTTTGCATTGACTGGATTCCGGCGGGCTTCCCGCCTCGCTCAGTCCGTAAACCGGGCGGGGTCCCGGAGGGCCTCCGCCGTCTCCGCCGGAACGGCGACGGTGAAGGTCAGGAAGTCTCCCACATCCACCCCCAGCAGGGAGGGCAGATCCTCCAGAATCACTAGGGTCACGATGTCCGCATCGGCGGAGACGGTGAAGCGCACCAGCTCCTCATATTCCCGGTCCTCCTCCTTCTGCCATGCCTTCAGGGTCTCCTGCTGGCAGTAGATGTAGCTGTAGGAGGGCTGGCCGGGGTCCTCATCCGTCGGGACGCCCCAGCCGTCGTCATCGCTGAGGAGATCGTCCAGGATTTTGACCTGCTCCCCGTCCGTGACGGTCCCAACCTCCACAATGGCGGACTCTTCGTCTGACACATCTATAATTTTCCAGTAGTGATCCTTTTCCACGCCGTTCTCGTCCTGGGTGCTCCAGGCCTTCGCGGCTCTCTCAGCCTCGTCCTCCCAGTCCTGGGCCCAATCCTCGGCGGCGTCCTCTATGGAATCCGCCAAATCCCTCTGAAACGCTTCGTCACTGGGGGCGGTGATGACCATACCGGGCATACAGCCCGCCAGACTTCCCATCAGCACAGCCGCCAGGGCCAAGCCGAAAAATATACGCATCGTTTTCATAGCAGCTCCTTATTCAAACAATGTAATCAAAAGGGGTATATCTCAGGCCCTCACAGCAGCTGGAACAGGCCCATGGTGACGGCGGCGGTGATGCCCGCAGCCATCAGCAGCCCCGCGAAAATGGCGGGCAGGGCGTGCCGCATCCGGATATCCAGCACCGAGGCCACCAGCGCGCCGGTCCAGGCCCCCGTCCCCGGCAGGGGGATACCCACCAGAATCATCAGGCCCAAAAGGCGGTATTTCCGCACCAGCCGCCCCTTGAGATGGGCCCGCCGCTCCAGCCAGGCGATTTTCGGGCCGAAAAAACGGGTCCCCCGGAGCCAGTTGGCCACCCGCCGCCCCAGCAGGATGATGAAGGGCGCCGGGACCAGGTTCCCCGCCACGGCAATGGCCGCCGCCTCTCCCAGGGGCAGCCCCGCAGCCGCGCCCAGGGGAATGGCCCCCCGCAGCTCCAGCACGGGGACCATGGCGGCGGCAAAGGTGAGGACCTCAGCGGGGATATCGGAAATAAAATTTGCTGCAAACGGCATAGGGACCTCCATAACCAGTTTTCGTTATGGACAGTTTAC
The DNA here is from genome assembly GCF_947654275.1 of uncultured Oscillibacter sp. Lineage (GTDB taxonomy): Bacteria > Bacillota > Clostridia > Oscillospirales > Oscillospiraceae > Oscillibacter. The sequence goes on from NZ_CANTJS010000005.1 coordinate 48,951, forward strand.
TCCAGGTTCAGGTGTCTTTTCAAGAAAAATGTGGTGACGGCGTAAAAAATCGCGCCATAGACCACCACGACGCCGATGGACATCAGGAGTCCCACATGGATGGCGGCAATGGGCGTGGGGTCCCAATCCAAAAAGCGGGACAATTCCAGCTTGTTGAGGCCAATCAGCAGCATGGACCCGCCGAATTGCAGAACCGCCTGGAAGCCGAAGAAGCAGCCCACCGACCAGAGCATTTTATGATTGGGCTGGCTGTGCCCCGCCGCCAGGGCGGCATAGAACTGGAGGGAAAAGGCCACCAGACACAAAAACATCAGCACTGCCAGCTCCGCCAGTACCACGGTGCCGTTGAGGGCCTCGCTGATTTTCAGCTTTTGCAGGCCCCCCAGCAGCTGGCCCAGGAAGTCGAAGAACTGCCGCCAGAAGCCCCCCTCATAGGCCACCAGCAGACACGCGCCGATGATGACCAGCACCGTGGCGATGAACCACACGGCGGACACAATCACCTTGGCCCAGATGTGCTGATGGACGGAGACGGGCAGGGTGAACATCAGATAGCCCTCGTCCTGGAGCAGGTTCTTGTAAAACCGCTGAATCATCAGTACAAAGGACATCAGCAGCACGCCGAAAATGGCGAAACCGAAGGCCACGACAATCAGCGTCCCCAGGACGCTCAGGGCGCTGCGGCTGCTGCCCAGCATCCACCGGCCCGACAGGTTGGAGCCCACGGCGGTGGCCAGCAGCACCAGATACATGGGCAGCATGACACGGCCAGTGGCCCGGAATTCATGCTTGATGAGTTTTCCTAACATTTGAATACCTCCCGGAACAGGGCGTCCACGCTCATGCCCTTCTCCTCCCGAATCCCGTCCACGGAGGACTGAAGCATAATCCGCCCCTGATTGATGAAAATGACCTCGTCCAGCACCTTTTCCACATCGGCAATCAGGTGGGTGGAAATGACCACCGCCGCCTCGGGGTTGTAGCTGCCGATGATGGTGGACAGGATATAGTCCCGGGTGGCCGGGTCCACACCGCCGATGGGCTCATCCAGCAGGTACAGCTTCGCCGCCCGGCTCATGACCATAATCAGCTGCACCTTTTCCCGGGTGCCCTTGGACATCTGCTTGATAACCTGCCTGGGGTGAATATTCAGATGGCCCAGCATCTCTTCCGCCGCCTCCCGGCGGAAGTCGGTATAGAAATCCCCGTAGAAGTCCAGCAGCTGGCCGGCGGACATCCAGAGGGGAATGGCCGTCCGCTCCGGCAGATAGCTCACAAGACTCCGGCTCTCCCGGCCCGGCGCCATGTCACAGACGCTGATATACCCCGCGTCGGGGGTCAGCAGACCGTTGGCCAGCTTGATGAGGGTGGTTTTGCCGCTGCCGTTGGGGCCCAGCAGCCCCACGATGCGCCCCGGCTCCACGGTGAAGCTCAGGCCCTCCAGCGCGGCGGTCCGGCCATAGCGCTTGCAGAGCTCCTTACATTCCAGTACTGACATCCCTTGTTCCCTCCTCAATCTCCTGTTTCAGCAGGGCGACAATCTCCTCCTGCCGGAAGCCAAGCCGAAGCATAGCCTCAATAAAGCTCTTGACGTGCCGCTGGGCCAGGCCCCGCTTGGCGGCTTGAATCATGATCTCATCCTCCGTTACAAATCTCCCAGCGGTCCGCTGGCTGTACACCAGACCGTCCCGCTCCAGCTCCGCCAGAGCCCTCTGCATGGTATTGGGATTCACCCCCGCCTCCGTAGCCAGCTCCCGCACCGAGGGCAATCGTTCCCCCGGCGGGAAGATCCCGGCCACGATGCCTACCTTGACCTGCTGGATCAGCTGCGTATAGATGGGGGCGTCATTGGAAAACTCCCATCGCATATCCGCACCTCCTCACATCTTGTGTCTTATTGTCTTATGCACCTAATACAATATCACATTTTTCCCATTTGTCAAGAGATTTTTTCATAAAATTTTTTTGTCCAACCACGACAGGCCCCAAATTTTCAAGCGCAGTGCATAAAATGTACCGCAATTTGATTGGGGCACAAAATTTTGGGTACAAAAATCCCCGTCCATGTGAGATGGACGGGGTTTTTGAAGGGGGTATCTCATCAATCGTGCTTACCGAAGAACTTCTTCAGGAAGCCCGGTTTTTTGCCGGCATCCTGTTTCCTGGCGTCTCCCTTACCGGAGACGTCCCGTTTGCCGGCTTCGGGCTTCCTTCCGGCTTCCCCGGCTTCGGGTTTTTTGATGGTTTTGACGGGCTCCGGCGGAGTCTGTCCGTTCAGCCGGTCCAGGGCCTCCTTCGCCCCCTCATAGTCCTGTTCCGCCGACTTGCCGTAGAGCTCGGCGGCTTTTTTCAGGTCCCGCTCCACGCCCTTGCCGTGCTCATAGCACCAGGCCAGGTGATACAGGGCCCGGGCGTGGTCCCGGTCCGCCGCCTGGCGGTAGAACCGGACCGCGTCCTTCCAGCTCTGGGGCACGCCCTTTCCGATTTCATAGAGGTAGCCCAGATTGCAGGCGCCTGTGCTGTCTCCCTGCTCGGCGGCCTTCCGGTACCATTTTGCCGCCTGTTCCGGGTCCTCGCCGGCGGCATCCATGCCGTGGCCGTTTTCAAAGCAGCAGCCGTAATTGCACATGGCCCTGGGATAGCCGGCCTCGGCAGATTGGCTGTACCACCGGACGGCCTCCGCCCAGCTCTGTTCCACGCCCTTTCCAATCTCGTACAGATAGCCCAGGTTGCACTGGGCCACCGCGTCGCCCTCTTCCGCCGCCTGACGGTAGAGCTCCGCCGCCCTGGACAGGTCCATCTCCACGCCCTCGCCGAACTCATAGCACAGTCCCAGATTGCACATGGCTCTGGGATAGCCGGCGTCCGCCGCCTTCTGGTAGCACTCAGCGGCGGCCTTGTAATCCCGCTCTACGCCCCGGCCGTTTTTGTAGAAGACGCCCAGGCAGAACAGGCCCCTGGGGTCGTCCTGTTCCGCGGCCTTGCGGTACCAGTGGAGGGCCCGGGTCAGGTTGACCTCCACACCCTTGCCGAACTCATAGCACCAGGCCAGATTGCACTGGGCTCTGGGGAAGCCCTGCTGGGCGGCGGCACTGTACCACTTGACCGCCTTCTCCCAGCTCTGTTCCACGCCTTGGCCGCTTTCGTACATATAGCCCAGGTTGCACTGGCCCGGCGCATTGCCCAGCTCCGCCGCCTTCTGATAGAGCTCCACAGCCTTTTCAAAGCTCTGCTCCACGCCCTCGCCCCGTTCGTAGCACACGCCCAGGTCGCACATGGCGGGGGCCGAACCGGCGTCCGCCGCCCTCTGGTACCAGCGGGCGGCCTCCTCGGCGTTCTGCTCCACGCCGATGCCGTAGTCATAGTTTCTCGCTACGCTGAACAGGCCTCTGGGGTCCCCCTGCTCCGCGGCCTTCATATACCAGCTGAAAGAGGCGGCGGGGTCCTTTTCCACGCCCTTGCCGTGCTCATAGCACCAGGCCAGATTGCACTGGCCCCGGCTCAGACCGGCCTCGGCGGCCTTCTGATACCACTCCACGGCCTTCTCCCAGCTCTGCTCCACGCCCTCGCCGGTCTCGTACATGAAGCCCAGGCAGCAGGCGCCGTCCTCGTCGCCCTCCTCCGCCGCCTTGCGGTACCATTCCACGGCTTCCTTCTTGTTCAGGGGCACGCCCCGGCCCCGCTCATAGCACAGGCCCAGGCAGAGATAGCCTCTGGGATATTCCTGGTCTGCCGCCTCCCTGTAGAGGCGGACGGCCTCGGCATAGTCCCGCTTGACGCCGCACTCGTGTTCATAGCACCAGGCCAGGTTGCACAGGGCCCTGGGATAGCCCTTGTCCGCAGCCCTGCGGTACCACTTGACGGCCTCCTCCCAGCTCTGTTCCACGCCCCGTCCGGCCTCATAGCAAAAGCCCAGACAGCACATGCCCGGCGCGTTGCCCTGCTCGGCGGCAGCGGTGTACCACTTCACGGCCTGCTCCAGGTCCTCCTCCACGCCGCTGCCGAACTCCAGGCAGCGGCCCAGCTCCGTCTGCGCGCCGGGGTAGCCCAGCCAGGCGGCGGACTGATACCACTTGGCCGCCTCCTCCTCGCTCCGCTCCACGCCGCTGCCCCGGCGGTAGGCCTCTCCCAGAAGGAACTGGGCCCTGGGAAAGCCCTGTTCCGCACCCTTCTGGAAGCACTCCAGGGCCTTGGCGTAGTCCACTTCCACGCCGATGCCGTATGTATAGCAGTAGCCCAGATTGGTCAGGGCGGGCATGTACTCCTTGGAGGCCGCCTGGGCATAGAGCAGCACCGCCTGCCGGGGGTCCGCCTCCACGCCGATGCCGGCCTCCAGACACCAGCCCAGATTCGTCAGGCCCAGCGCGTCGTCCATGGCCGCCGCCCGCTGGTAGCAGGCCAGGGCGTCGGTCTCCCGCTTTTCGTCCACGGCCTGGTTGCCCAGGCCCACCCAGTCCCCGGCGGAGAGCTCCTCTTCCGTCATGGCGTTGAAAAAGGTGCCGCCGCAGCGGGGGCAAACGTCCGGCTCATCTTCCGCGATAAAGCCACAGTCCGGATTTTCACAGCGATAGTAGTCCATTTTGTTATTCCTCCTCTATGCGTCTATGCCTCGTCTCCGCCCGGCTCCAGGCCGGCAGAGCCGTTATATGCGTCAGTCAGTGTATAGGTCCGGCCACGGTGCTTGAAGCCGGGAAAGGTGTCCAGCTGCACACCGTGAATGGCCCGGAAAATACTCTTTTCAATGTTGGGATTGGTCTTTTTCAGCTCCCGCAGCAGCAGCTTCATTTCCTGGCGCTTGCTGTCCCCCACGCCGTCGCCGGAGGCGTCCCGATTCTCGGTGAACCGGCAGGCGCACTGGAGGAAGCGGAGTTGGTTGTAATTCCGCCAGTTCAGGATGGCGTCCTCATGGACGCAGTACAACGGGCGGATCAGCTCCATGCCGGGAAAGTTTTTGCTGCGGAGCTTGGGCGGCATGGCCTGGAGCTGAGCGCCGTAAAACAGGCCCAGCAGTGTGGTCTCCACCACGTCGGAAAAGTGGTGACCCAGGGCAATCTTATTGCAGCCCCGCTCCTGCGCCCTGGCGTAAAGACAGCCCCGGCGCATCCGGGCGCAGAGATAGCAGGGATTTTTGTCCACCTGCACGGTGACGTCGAAAATATCGCTCTCGAAAATGTCAATGGGGATGCCCAGGGTCCGGGCATTTTCCTCGATGAGCCGCCGGTTTTCCGGATTGTAGCCCGGGTCCATCACCAGAAAAACCAGTTCGAAGGGCCGGTCCGTGTGCCGCCGGAGCTCCTGCATCAGCTTGGCCAGAACGAAGGAATCCTTCCCGCCAGAGACGCAGACGGCGATGCAGTCCCCCGGCTCCACCAGCTCATAGCGCTTCACCGCGGCGATGAAGGGATTCCAGATGCTCTTGCGGTAGGTTTTAATCAGACTGCGCTCGGCGGTCTCCTGGGGTGTGAGTGTTCGGGACATGGGCATTTCTCCTAACGGCAAAAGGGGTCCAGAGGCAAAGCCTCCGGTTTCTCTGTTGAAGCGGAACGATACATTCAAATCATTTTTGTGACGACATGCGCGTCACAAAAATACCGCGGCCTGTGGTTCCTTGGGGGCACGCACCAGTCCGCAGACTGGCGGGGTGGAATCCACTTCGCAGCCGTTGGCGGCTCCGCCGCCTTACGGATGCGGCGTCCCCCCGCGGGGAAAGGGGGGGGGGGGGCAAATTCCCCTCTATGAGCCATTACAGCCAGATAGCCCCCAGCCGGAACACCGACGCGCACATCTTCCGAAACCAGGACCGGCGGCCCCAGTCCTCCAGCGTGTAGGGGGCGCTCTGGGTCATGATGCCGTCCAGGTCCTCCAAAAGCTCCTCCACTACCGGCATATGATACAGCAGTACGCCGCATTCGTAGTGAAGCTGAAAGGTGCGGTAATCCATATTGGTGCTGCCGACCAGGGCTACCTCCCGGTCCACCATGACGCTCTTGGCATGGAGAAAGCCGGGAGTGTATTTGTAGATTTTCACGCCGTGGCTCAGCAGCTCCCCCCAATAGGTCTCCGCCACCATATAGGTGAATTTGTGGTGGTCCGGCACGCCGGGGATAAACAGGCGCACGTCCACCCCCGCATCGGCGGCAATGCACAGGGCCCGCTGCATGGACTCCTCCACGGCGTAATAGGGCGTGGTGAGATACAGCATGCTTTGGGCAGAGGCAATCAGCTGGAGGTAAATCTCCTCAATGGGATTGTCCGGGTTATTCAGGGGTCCATCGGTAAAGGGCTGACAGTAGCCGGCAGTCCCGGGCTCCTCATGGCGGGGGCGGTAGTAGTCGTCCTCGTTGAGAAAGGTCCCGCCCATCATCTTCCACATCTGCATGAACTGTGTTGCGAAGCCCCACACGCCGTCCCCCTGGATGCGGACGGCGGTATCCTTCCAGTGGCCGAAGCGGACAATCAGATTGGCGTATTCATCTGCGATGTTAATACCGCCCGTATAGGCGTACTGCCCGTCAATCACCGCAATCTTCCGGTGGTCCCGGTAGTTGAAGTAGATACGGTTCACATAACGGTGCACCGGGTTGAAGACCTTCACCTCAATGCCGGCATCCCGCAGGGCCTGAAGGCTCTCCCCGGAGAAGCGGGTGAGGTTCCCGAAATCGTCAAAGGTGACGTGGACCTCCACACCGGCGGCGGCCCGGTCCTTCAGGACGGCAAAGATGCGGTCCCACAGCCGGCCTTCCGCCAAAATATAATACTCCAGAAAGATATAGATTTCAGCCCTCTGGAGGTGGGCGATCAGGTCCTCGAAGAAGTCCGCGCCCTCGCTGAAATACCTGGCATTGGTATTGCGGTACAGCAGGAAGCCCCGCTTCTGGAGATAGGCCGCCAGGCGGCCCCAGGCCGGGGACTGCCGTTTCAGCCGGGCCAGGCTGATTTCGCTGTCCATCTTCTGGCTCTCCCGCTGGGGAATGGGCGGCGTGGTCCGAAGGCTCAGCTGCTTGGCCTGATGGGTGCCTCCCCAGAGGCAGAAGAGAATCATGCCGGACACCGGCAGCGCCAGCAGCAGGCACATCCACACCAGCTTATAGGTGGGGCTGCCCGGCCTCTGGTACACCCGGATGGCGAATATGGCGCCGGCCAGCACCAGCAGGGCATAGACCAGGGAGGATATTTCTTTCAGAAAGCGGGTCAGCAGCAGCGTGACGGCAATCTGGGCCAGCACGGTCAGCGCGCACATGGACAGGCTGGTGGCCGCCGAAATTCTCCGCTCGGTCCCCTCTTCAACATGAATGGTTTTCCGTGACATGCCCCTTGGCCTCCTCACTTACCGCCGCAGAATAACAGATGACCCCAGACCGGTCCGGAAAGCCGGGGTCTCTCCGTCCTGACGTCCCTCCTTCTATTATAGCGAATGCCGCCCCTGTCTTCAACAGCAAATTTTCAGCAGGCGCGTCTGAACCTATGTTTTACGGCTTACTACGGGAATCCGTCCCGGACGGAGGCGCGGTCACTCGCTCTGCCGCAGCAGGGACTGCTTGATGTCCCAGAGCCTCTGACTGAGGTCCACATAATAGGTGTGGGGATTCTCGAAGCGCTTGACCTCGTCCCACAGCGTGTCCACCTGCTGCCTGCAATAGGCCTGGATTTCCTTTAGAGAGGGCTGCCGGTATACCAGCTCGCCCCCCTGGAAAATGGGGACCTGGAGAGGCACCGCCCTGAAGCCGGTATAGGTCTTCCGCTTCCAGGTGGCCTTAGGGTCGAAGAGCTCCAGCGGGCGGGAATCGTCCACCGTCTCATCCCAGACGGTGATATAGTCCGCCTCGGCCTTTCCCGTCGCCCTGTCGAAAATCCGATAGACTTTTTTATAGTGGGGGTTCGTAATCTTGTCCACGTTTTCGCTGACCTTGATTTTGGGAACAATGGTCCCGTCCCCGTCCTCCACCGCCGCCAGCTTGTACACGCCGCCGAATACCGGCTGGCTGCTGGCGGTAATCATCCGCTCGCCTACGCCGAACATGTCGATCTGGGCCCCCTGGTGCAGCAGGTCCCGGATGATGTACTCATCCAGAGAGTTGGACGCGGAAATCTGGCACTCGGTCCAGCCCGCGTCGTCCAGCATCTTCCGGGCCTTCTGCGTGAGATAGGCGATGTCGCCGGAGTCCAGGCGGATGCCGCACTTTTTGATGCCCAGGGGCTTCAGCACCGCGTCAAAGGCCCGGATGGCGTCGGGAATGCCGGATTTCAGCGTGTTATAGGTATCCACCAGGAGGGTCGCGTTGTTGGGATAGAGACGGCAGTAGGTCTCAAAGGCCTCATACTGGGTGTCGAACATCTGGACCCAGGCATGGGCCATGGTCCCCCCGGCGGGCACGCCGAAGAGCTGGTCGGAGATGGTGCAGGCCGTGCCGGCGCAGCCGCCGATATAGGCCGCCCGTGCGCCGGAGATGGCGCCGTCGGTGCCCTGGGCCCGGCGGGAGCCGAATTCCAGCACCGTCCTGCCCTGGGCCGCCCGGACGATGCGGTTGGCCTTGGTGGCAATCAGGCTCTGATGGTTCAGGGTCAGCAGGGTAAAGGTCTCAATCAGCTGGGCCTGAATGGCAGGGGCCCGGACCGTTATCACCGGCTCATAGGGGAAAATCGGCGTTCCCTCGGGAATGGCCCAGATATCCCCGGTGAAGCGGAACTTCCTGAGATAGTCCAGAAAGTCCTCGGGGAAGAGATTCCGGCCCCGGAGGTAGGCGATATCCTCCTCGCTGAAATGCAGGTCCTGAATATACTCAATCAGCTGAGCCAGGCCCGCGCAGATGGCGAAGCCCCCCTTGTCGGGCACGTCCCGGAAAAATACGTCAAAATAGGTAATCCGGTCCTGATATCCGGCATGAAAATAGCCGCTGCCCATGGTCAGCTCGTAGAAATCGCAGAGCATGGTCATATTCAGCTTTTGTTCGGTGTTCATTTCAAACGCCTCTTTTCGATTTGGTTCTCTTGATTATACGCAGAACGCCAAAGAAAAGCAATCCCTTTTTCATTTTTCTCCCCCCTCCGGCGGCAGGCGGCGGAGGGGCGAACGCCGCGGCGGGCCGGTCTTTTGACTGAGTGCGTAAAAGGCCGCTCCCAATGGGAAAGCCGGGTTGCAAATATGTGAAAAATGCGGTATCATAAGGAAAATATTCCGGCCCATGGGCAGCGCCCACACAGCATACCGGGACAGATTAAATAAGGAGAGCGACGGCATGAGCAACGGCAGACAGGTCTCCCTGGTTATTATGGCGGCGGGACTGGGGTCCCGCTACGGCGGGGACAAGCAGGTGGACGGCATCGGCCCCCACAACGAAATCCTGATGGAATACTCCATCTGCGACGCCCTTCGGGCGGGCTTCGGCAAGGTGGTATTCATCGTCAAGCCGGAGATGGCGGAGACGGTGGAGGGCCTCTGCGGCGGTTATCTCCGGCGGAAAACCGCCCTGGACGGCCGGCCGGTGGAAGTGGCCTTCGCCTGTCAGGATTTTTCCTCCATACCGGATTTCTATACCATTCCGGCGGAGCGGTCCAGACCCTTCGGCACGGTGCACGCCCTGCTGTGCGCAGAATCCTGCGTCCAGGGGCCCTGCTGCGTCATCAACGCCGACGACTACTATGGCGCGGACGCCTACCGGACGATGTACAGGGCCCTGAACACCCTGCCGGAGACGGGCCGGGCAGCGATGGTAGGCTACCTGCTGAAAAACACCGCCAGCCTTCACGGCTCGGTGTCCCGGGGCGTGTGCACCATGGAGGACGGACGGCTGCGGGCCATTCACGAGACGAAAAAAATCCGGCTCTGCGCCGACGGCTCCCTCCGGGACCTGACGGCGGACCGGCTCCTGAATCCGGAGGCGGTGGTCTCCATGAACTTCTGGGGCTTCATGCCCTCTGTTTTCCCGGCCCTCCGCCGGTACTTCGAGGACTTTTTGAGGGACCTGCTCCAGGCCCGCCGGGAAGGCCGGGAGGATCTGGCGGCGGAATGCCTGCTGCCGGTGATGGTGGACCACCTGATTCGGACAGGGGCGCTGGAGGTGAACGTGCTCCGGTCGGCAGACCGGTGGTTCGGCATGACCTACCAGGAGGACCGCGCCCTTGTGGCCGGGGAGCTGCGGCGGCTCCACGGGGAAGGCGTCTACCCGGAGAGCCTGCGGACCTGAGAACCCATACGCGCCCCCACAGCGAAAGGAGGCCGGCCCATGCCCAGAAAAAACGCCCGCAACACCAAAAACCGCATCATCTCCGCCGCCTGGAAGCTCTTCTACGACCAGGGCTACGAGGACACCACGGTGGAGGACATCATCTTCGAATCCGAGACCTCCAGAGGCTCCTTTTACCACTATTTTGACGGCAAGGACGCCCTCCTCGGCACCCTGGCCAACGTCTTCGACGAGAAGTATGAGGAGCTGATTCCCGCCATGGACCCCGGCCTGTCTGCCATGGACAAGCTCATTTTCCTGAACCATGAGCTCTTCGCCATGATTGACGGCGGCATCTCCCTGGACCTGCTGGCCCGGCTTCTCTCCACCCAGCTGCTGGCCCGGGGGGAAAAGCATCTGCTGGACCGGAACCGCACCTATTTCCGCCTCCTGCGGAAGATTGCCGTCGAGGGCCAGCGGGCGGGGCAGCTGCGGACGGACCTCACCGCCAATGAAATCGTCAAGGCCTACGCCCTGTGGGAGCGGGCCCTGCTGTATGACTGGTGCCTCTGCGGCGGGGAGTATTCCCTGGTGGCCTGCACCGACCAGATGACCCCCATGTTCCTCCGGAGCTATCTGCCGGAAGATGGAAAAAGCGCACAGGAAGTGCCGAAACAGATTCCTAAAAACCGTCCGGCGGAAAATGACTGAGACATAAGAGATACAGGAAAACAACAAGGAACGGTGTATAGAATTCATTCTGTACACCGTTCTATCTTGCGTTCCGGCGGAAAATGTGGTATGATGCCACACATTGAACTTCGAAAAGGAGAGAGAACTTACATGTCTACTGCACAAATCTGCATCATGGCCACCATCATCCTGTATCTGTGTTTCGTCATTTTCACAGGGGTGATGATTGGCCGCCGTTCCAAGAAGAGCGCCGAGGGCTTCTATCTGGGAGGCCGGGGCATCGGTCCCCTGGTCACCGCCATGAGTGCCGAGGCCAGCGACATGAGCAGCTATCTGCTCATGGGCATCCCGGGCCTTGCCTACCTCAGCGGCGTGGCCGACGCCAGCTGGACCGCCATCGGCCTGGCCGCGGGCACCTATCTGAACTTCCTGCTGGTGGCCAAAAAGCTCCGCCGGTACAGCGTGAAGCTGGACGCCATCACCATCCCCAGCTTCATTTCCAAGCGCTATGACGAGAAAAAACCGGTGATTATGTGCATCTCCGCCCTGATTATCCTGATTTTCTTCGTGCCTTATGTGGCCTCCGGTCTGGCCGCCATCGGCAAGCTGTTCAACAGCCTCTTCGGCTGGGACTACATGGCGGCGGTGGTCGTCGGCGCCATCGTCATCATCAGCTACACTTCTATCGGCGGATTTTCCGCCGTGGCCACCATGGACCTGATCCAGTCCGTCATCATGACCACCGCCCTGGCCATCATCGTGGTCTTCGGCGTGGTCCAGGCCGGCGGCATGGACGCGGTGATTGCCCACGCCCAGACCCTCCCCGGCTTTTTCAGCTTCTCCGAGACCTATAATGTTTCCACCGGCTCCGCCGAGCCCTACGGCTTCATCCGCATCATCTCCATGATGGCCTGGGGCCTGGGCTACTTCGGAATGCCCCACATCCTGGTCCGCTTCATGGCCATTCGGAACGAGGACGAGTTGACCCTCTCCCGCCGCATCGCCGCCATCTGGGTAGTGATTTCCATGGGCGTGGCGGTGTTCATCGGCATCGTGGGCCATGCGGTGTCCTCTGTGGGCCGGGCGCCCTTCCTGGAGGGCAGCGCCACCGAAACCATCATTGTGAAGCTCTCCGATCTGCTGTCCACTTACGGCATCTTCCCCGCCATTGTGGCGGGCTGCATCCTGGCGGGCATCCTGGCCGCCACCATGTCCACCGCCGACAGCCAGCTTCTGGCCGCCTCCTCCGCCTTCTCCGAGAACCTGGTGCAGGACGTGTTCGGCGTGAAGCTGACGGAGAAACAGACCATGCTCATCGCCCGGCTCACCGTGGTGGTCATCGCCATCATCGCCCTGTTCCTGGCCCGGGACCCGGACAGCAACGTGTTCCAGATCGTCTCCTTCGCCTGGGCGGGCTTCGGCGCCACCTTCGGCCCCGCCATTCTCTGCGCCCTGTTCTGGAAGCGCAGCAACCGTCAGGGCATCATGGCGGGTCTGGTGGCCGGCAGCATCATGATCTTCGTGTGGAAATTTCAGATCAAGCCCCTGGGCGGCATCTGGAACATCTATGAGCTGCTTCCCGCCTTCGTGGTGGGTCTGGCCGCCATTGTCATCGTGAGCCTCCTCACCCCGGCCCCCGGCGCGGCGGTGGAAAAGGTCTTCGACGAGGTCAACCGCAAATAAACAGCTCCCAGCTGAAACAGCCTGCCGCGAAAGCGGCAGGCTGTTTTGCGGTTTGCCCCGGATATTTTCCGCCGGACGCCGTCCCGGACGCCTTGCCGTGCATCCTTCAGGTTCCGGATGGGGTCTCACGGGAAATCATCCCCTTGTCCGGGTCCTTCCGAAGGCCGGACTTTTTCGCCTCCGGCTGTGTCCCTGTCCTGGATTATGCGTCTCCGCCGTCCCCGCCTGCGGCCCGGATGATGATCTCCTCGCCGTTCTCCGTCTCGTGGCGCTCAATGTCCCAATCCTCTTCCGGGTCCCAACCCTCTTCCGGGGTGCTGCGCTCGTTGGTCCAGCCCATGGGATTCTCAGCCAGGAAGGCCTCTGCCGCCGCCGGGTCCGCCTTGGCGGGGTCCAGGGGCAGGGTGAACAGGGCCTGAACGCCGGTGAAGTCGTCGCAGAACCGGATGGTCCCGTCGTCGTTCACATAGAAAATGGAGTTGTTGGGCGCGCTGCCCTCGTAGAAGGCCATATAGACCGTGCGGTCCGCGAACATCTCGATGCTCTGGGTATCCAGCAGGTAGTAGTAAACGCCGTCCTTAGCCAGGCCGGACGCTCCGGCTCCCAGCGTCCAGTTGTTCACCGCCGTAGGGGAGCAGCCCGCCGCCAGGGGTGTCATGGTGTAGGAGATGAAATCAAAATCCTGATTCGTCAGGGCCGTCCCGTCCAGGCGGCGGAGGGCCAGGACGGAATAGGTGTGGTCCTTCTCCAGGTCCGGGTTCAAAACGTCCAGGTTCCGCCCGGACACCAGACCCAGCAGGGTGATGGAGAAGTCCCCGCTCTCCACGGTCTCGTCAATCAGAATGGCGTCGGGGCCCTGGAAGGCCTCCGCCAGCAGAGGCTGGTTGTGCTCCTCCGCCACCTGGGCGGGAGTCATCAGCAGCACGGCGGCGGACACGGACACCGCCAGCAGGGCGATGCAGGCGGCAATCAGCACCGCCATTTTCTTAGGTTTCGCAAACATCATTTCAGTACGCTCCTTTTCCAGTTCACGGGCGCGTGTTCGCAGCAGCTCCGCTGTCCGCTCCTGAAAATCCGCGGAAAAGGAGAGTTCATCAAAGGCGGACCGGTACTCGTCCCGATTCAGGCTCATAAACATTCCTCCTTCAGCATCTGCCGCAGCCGCTCCCGGCCGCGGGCCAGGCGGGTGCCCACCGTGGGGGCGGGCAGACCCAGCAGTCTGGCAATTTCCTTCATGGAATAGCCCTCGTAATAATAGAGGTGGATGACAGAGGCGTATTTCTCCGGCAGGGCCTGGACGGCCTCCCGGACAGCGCGCCCCCGGTCCGCCGTTTCTTCGCCGGCGGACTCGGAAACATCCTCCAGGGGGACATTCCGGCGCTCCGCCTGGCGGCGGAGATCGCTGGCACGGTGAAGAGTGGTGCGGATCAGCCAGGCCTTTTCGTGTTCGGCGTCCCGGAACACAGGCGCGGCGGTGAGCAGCCGCAGAAACGCCTCCTGCACCGCGTCCTCTGCGTCGGCGGCAGACTGGAGACGGGCGGCGGCCAGACGCAGCAGCATGGGGCTGTAGGCCTCCACGACCCGGCTGATGGTTTCATCGGTACCAAATGGAACCACGTTCCTCACTCCCTTCACCCTAAACACGTCTCAGCCCGGCAGAATTTTTCAACGCTGGAAAAAAGAATAAGCATCATAGCAGAAGAGGCCTCCGCCGGACAGGGAAAACGGAAAAATTTTGGAAAAAAGCCGCAGAAGGGGCTGACAAGCGGACAGAAATCTGTATAATAGAAATGTACTTCATTTAATTTATGATGCGTCTTGCCCCGGAGGCGCGGGAAGGAGACCGCAGTGGAAACAAAAGAGATCACCATGCAGACGGAGGAGAGCGGCGGCGTCGTGGCGCTGCCCCGCACCATCCACCTGGTTCCCATGGACCACATCAACGGCTTTGATGTGCGTCCCGGCTTCTATGAAATCAACGGCGCCACCGCCATCCCCGGCGGCGTGAACTTCACTGTCCACTCCCACGGAGCCACGGCCATTGAACTGCTGCTGTTCCACCGGACGGAAGAGGAGCCCTATGCCATTCTCCGATTCCCGGAGCGCTACCGTATCGGCAACGTGTATTCCATGATTGTGTTCAAGCTGAACATTGAGGAATTTGAATACGCCTACCGGGTCTACGGGCCCAACGACCCGGAGAAAGGCCTGATTTTCGACCCCTCCAAGTACCTGCTGGACCCCTATGCCCGGGCGGTGACGGGGCAGAGCAAGTGGGGCGTCTCCACCTCCCACGGCCAGCACTACAAGGCCCGGGTGGTGAAGGATGATTTTGACTGGGGCAACATGGAGCGGCCCCGCATCCCCATGGAGGACCTGGTCATCTACGAGCTCCACGTCCGGGGCTTTACCCGGCATGAGTCCTCCGGCGTGGTCCATCCCGGCACCTTTGACGGGCTCCGGGAGAAAATCCCCTACCTGAAGGAGCTGGGCGTCAACGCCGTGGAGCTCATGCCCATCTTCGAGTTCGACGAGATGCAGGACGACCGCGTCTATGAGGGCAGGCAGCTCTATAACTACTGGGGATACAGCACCGTCAGCTTCTTCGCCCCCAACACCAGCTATGCCGCCGGCGTGGAATACAACCGGGAGGGCAACGAGCTCAAACGCCTCATCAAAGAGCTGAACGAAAACGGCATCGAGGTTTTTCTGGACGTGGTATTCAACCACACGGCGGAGGGCAATGAGGACGGCCCCTTCTTCTCCTTCAAGGGCTTTGACAACAATATCTATTACCTGCTCACTCCCGAGGGAACCTACTACAATTTCAGCGGCTGCGGCAACACCCTGAACTGCAACCACCCCATTGTCCACCAGATGATTCTGGACTGCCTGCGCTACTGGGTCACCACCTACCGGGTCAACGGCTTCCGCTTCGACCTGGCCTCCATCCTGGGCCGCAACGAGGACGGCACCCCCATGAACAAGCCCCCCCTGCTCCAGGCCATGGCCTTCGACCCCATTCTGGGCGATGTGAAGCTGATTGCCGAGGCCTGGGACGCCGGCGGGCTCTATCAGGTGGGCACCTTCCCCGCCTGGAACCGCTGGGCGGAGTGGAACGGCCGCTACCGGGACGACCTGCGGCGCTACCTCAAGGGGGACGGGGGCTGCGCCCAGGCGGCGGCCCAGCGGATCATCGGCTCCAAGGACATCTATGAGGAGAAGAGCCGGAAAGACGCCTCCATCAATTTCCTCACCTGCCACGACGGATTCACCCTCTATGACCTCTATGCCTATAATGAAAAACACAATCTGCTGAACGGATGGAACAACACAGACGGCTCCAGCGACAACCACAGCTGGAACTGCGGGGCGGAGGGAGAAACCGGGGACCCGGAGATCAACGCCCTGCGGCTGAGGATGTGCCGCAACGCCTTCGCCCTGCTGATGTGCAGCCGGGGCATCCCCATGTTCCTGGCGGGAGACGAGTTCTGCAACACCCAATTCGGAAACAATAACGCCTATTGTCAGGACAATGTCACCTCCTGGCTGGACTGGAGCCTCCTGGCGCGGCATCAGGACATGTTCCAATTTTTTCAGTACATGATCGCCCTGCGGAAGGAATACCGCATCCTTCGGGCCAATCTCAGCGACGGCTATTATGGCTTCCCCGACGTCAGCTTCCACGGCGTGGAGCCCTGGCGGGGCCAGTTCGAGGACCACGAGCGCTATGTCGGCGTCCTCTTCGCCGGTCAGGAACGGGGCAGCGCCCCCCAGGTGGTTTATGTCGCCTCCAACGCGTGGTGGGAGCCCCTTACCGTGGAGCTGCCCCGCCTGCCCTACCGGATGCGCTGGCACAAGATCGCCGACACCTGGGCGGCGGAACAGACTCCGGAGGTCCTGGATGAGGGCCGGTTCACCATCGGGCCCCGGAGCGTCATGGTCTTCGCCGCGAAGTGAGGACGCGGTATGGAGTGGAAAGATTTCCTGCTGATGACGCTTCTCATATTCGGGATGACGGTGGCCGGCGGCGCGTTTTGCGTCTGGATGATGAAAAAGGCGGGCATCCCGCTGACCGGGCTGGGCTATTATCAGAAGCTGCTCTATGACAACTGCACCTCCGTCCCCGGCTCCGGGCGGCGGACGCCGGACCGGTACCGGAGCCGCTGGTATTCCAAAAAGGGCGGCAAGCTCTCCGTGGAGCTCACCCACACCCGGGGCACGATGGTGCTGGAATTCTACACCGAGGACGATCGGGTCCTCCAGCGCTGGGAACCCGGGGACCCCCTTGCGTTCACGGTGGAGCTCCCGCCCAAAACGGAGGTCTGGTGGCGGGCGGACATGAACCACTTCAGCGGCAGCATCTGCTTCCGCTGACGGAGGGCGGACCGTCGGCAGTCCCCCATTGCCAAACATGACAAAAGAGCCGAAAGCATCGAAAGCATCGGAATACAGCGAAGCGCCCCTGCCAACCACGGCAGGGGCGCTTTTTGAAAGGAACCGCTTTTTCCGGTCTTCCCTCAGTCCTTGGCCAGAGTGAAGCGGTCCACCAGCTGTTTCAGGCTGGCTGCCTCGGCAGAGAGCTCCTGGCTGGCGGCGGCGCTCTCCTGGGCGGTGGCGCTGTTGGTCTGCACCACCGAGGAAATCTGCTCGACGCCCTCCGTGACCTGGGTGATGGCGACGGTCTGCTTTTCCACAGCCTCCACCACGACGCCCATCTGGGTGGTTACATGACCGGCGTAAACACTGGTCTGCTCCAGGGATTCCGTCACCAGGTTCACCGCCTGGCTGCCCTCGGCAACGGCGGCGATGGAGCTCTCAATCAGCTCCTTGGTGGCCTTGGCCGCCTCGTCGGACTTGGAGGCCAGATTCCGCACCTCGTCGGCCACCACCGCAAAGCCCTTGCCGGCGCTGCCCGCCCGGGCCGCCTCCACGGCGGCGTTCAGCGCCAGGATGTTGGTCTGGAAGGCGATGTTTTCAATGGCGGCGATGATCTTGGAAATCTCCTCGGAGGCCCTGGAAATCTTCTCCATCGCGTCGTTCAGCTCTTTGACGTGCTCCACACTGACGCCCAGCATGCCGCCGGCCTGGTTGACATACTGGCCCGCCTCCTCAGCGGCGGCGGAGGTCTTTTTCGCGCTGTTGGAGATATCCATAATGGTGGCCGCCAGCTCTTCCACGGAGCTGGCCTGCATCATGGACCCCTGGCTCAGGGTCTGGGCCCCGGTGGAAACCTGGCCGCTGGCGGAGGAGACCTGACTGGCGGAGGCGTCGATCTGGCGCATGGTATTGCTCAGCTCCAGCTTCAGGTTACGCATGGACCGCAGAATGCTCTGGAAGCCGCCCACATAGGCCTCCCGATGGGCCGACTGAATATCGAAATTCTGGCTGGCCATTTCGGTCAGCAAATAGTCGATGTCCTTGATGATGGTATTCAGACCCGTCACCATCTCCGCCGTGGAGCGGGTCAGCTCCGCGGTCTCGTCCTTTCCTGTGGTCTGGGGCACCGGAGAGTCCAGGTCTCCCTGCACCAGCAGCTTCATCCGCTTGGCGCAGGCCTGCATGGGTGCGCTGATGTTGCTGGACAGCTTCAGCGCCACCACGACGGATGCCAGAATGGACGCCACGATCACCAGCACATTGATAAGCATTCCAAAATATGTATCCGCCAGATAATCCTTTTTCATGGCGGTGACGGCCACGCTCCAGCCGTCCGTCCCGCCCACCGGCGCATAGGCGGCAAACCGGGGGCCGTCCACGGCGCGGAAGCTGCCGAAGCCGACTTTCCCCTGCCGCATGTCCGCGTGGATGGCGGCCAGCTGCTTCAGGGAAGAATCCTCCTGGGCCTCCCGCTCCACATTCTGTGTTGTGATGGTTTCCAGCGTCACATCCGCGATGGTATCACCGTTTTTGTTAATCATATAAGTCCGGCTGTTTTCGCTGACCTTGACCGCAGACACGATGTTGTTCAAAAAAGTCTCCGGCGGCACGAAATAGACCACGCCTGCAATCCGTCCCCTCTCGGAATAGAGGGGCGCGGCCACCATGATGGACAGCTCGCCTGTGATTTTGCTGACCAGGGGCTCGGACACGTAGACGTTGCCCGCCATGGCCTGTTTGACATATTCCCGGTCAGAGTAATCTTTTCCGTCAAAGATGCTGATGCCGTCCATGCCGATGATATTGCCCCGCTGAAATCCGTGGAGGCTGACCCGCTCGTTGATGATGGCCTGTTTTTCCTCCAGAGAGACCATGGTACTGGACAGCTGGGAAATGCGGCCCGTGTCCATCGCCACGTTTTTATAGGCCGTCAGCTCCTGTTCGATGCGGCCCGCCGCCAGCACGGCCGTCTCGCTCATCATCTGGTCCACCGTGGCGATGGTGCTCCTGTAGTTCAGCGCGATGCTGGAAATACCCACAAACGCAAGGGCGGCCAGAACCGTCGCCATCAGACAGACCGTGATTTTTTTCCGAATACTGTTCATCTCTCTCCACCTCAATATCATCATAGCTGATCGGGATTCCCTGCCCGGGATTCCATTGCCTCTATTATATGAGCTGACCTCCCGCCTGTCAACGGCCTTCCGCTCTTTTGCGGAGTATTTCACCAAAGAAAAACCGCTTCCAGCGCCGCCGGCTGGGACAGCGCGCCGCGGCCCGCCCGGGAAAATGGGGTCCGTTTCCATTTTTATGAAAGCGGCCCCTGTTTCACGCCTGATTTTTTGCCCCAGTCTTCAAAAACCGGCGGCGGTTCCGGTTTGCACGGAAGCCGTACCGCCGCCGCCGCGGTCCGGAGGAATTCGCCGGACTCTTTCCCATTGGCCGGCCAGCCCGGCCAAAAGAAGATTGACAGGAAACTTTTCCCCCTCCCCTGCATAGACTGACCAATAGCACGCAGAGCAAGGAGGACACCGCCATGAAACACTTCGGGACCGGCGTTGGCGACGTCGACGACCTGATTTTTCAGGACTGCTGGATGCCCAGCGACCGCTGAACACGGGGACGCCGCGCCTGCGGCGTCCCGCCCGGCGGCGGGGCGGGAAACAGTTGACAAGCGTCTCCTTTCCGCATATACTGTGCTCATATTGACGGGGACCGCGCTTTGCGCATATTCGAGGGGGACATGCCCCCGCCGCGGCACTCCCGCCTCCGCCCGGAGGCTGTCTGCATATCCCCCGGAAATTCTCCGTAAACCCTATTCCAAAAAGGAGCGTGAACCCCATGGACCTGACTCTGAACAGCGCCGTGCTGGGCGTGGAGCTCTCCGGCATCCGCCGTTTTACCTTCCTGGTGCGGGATACCCCCGGCGCCGTGGCCATGACCATCGGTGAACCGGACCAGAATTCCCCCGAAGCGGTCAAGGAGGCCGCCAAGGCCGCCCTGGACGCCAACGACACCCACTATCCTCCCGGCAACGGCTACCCCTATCTGCTGGAGGCCGTCTCCCGATTTGAGGAACGGGTCCACGGCCTCCGCTACAGCCCTGATGAAATCATTCTGACCATCGGCGCCACAGAGAGCCTGTTCATCGCCCTCTCCACCGTGCTGAATCCCGGCGATGAGGTCATCATTCCCACGCCGGCCTTCAGCCTCTACGAATCCATCACCCAGCTCTGCCGGGGCGTGCCGGTGGCCCTGCCCACAGAAAACAGCCAATTCCAAATCAGCCCGGAGGCGCTGAAAGCGGCCATCACCCCCAAAACCAAGGCCATCGTCCTCACCTCCCCCAACAACCCCACCGGCTGTATCTACACCCGGGAGACCCTGGACGGCATCCATGAAATTTTGAAGGACAAGCCCATCTTCGTCCTCTGCGATGATGTATACCGGGCCCTGATTTATACGGACTGTTATCACAGCTTTGCCGAATATCAGGACATGCGGGACCGGATCATCGTGATCCAGAGCTTTTCCAAGCCCTACGCCATGACGGGCTGGCGGCTGGGCTACTGCATGGCCGACGCCCCCATCCGGGACCGGATGCAGATTTTCCACCAGTATTCTGTGGTCTCCGCCCCCGCCTTCGTCCAGCCCGCCTGCGTGGCCGCCCTGGAGAGCGACACCGCCCCCGTCACGGCTCTTTTCCAAAAGCGCCGGGACTATGTATACCGGCGTCTGCGGGACATGGGTCTGGAGGTTCAAAAGCCGGAGGGCGCTTTCTATATGTTCATCAACATTCAGAAATTCGGCATGGACTCCCTCTCCTTCTGCGAAAAGATGCTGAAGGAGGGTCTGGTAGGCCTCATCCCCGGCGTATATTTCGGCGCCGAGGGATATATGCGCCTGTCCTACTGCTATTCCGACGAGGACCTGAAGGAGGGCCTGGATCGGATTCAGCGGTTCATCGCAGCCCTGTAAGGCGAAAAAGCTGAAAAAGCCGCAAAAGTTCTGAAAAAGCCGCCAAAAGCGGAAAAAGGCCAAAAAAGCGCTGTGCCCTCCGGCACAGCGCTTTTTTCCCTCCATCCTCACATCAGCAGCAGCTTTTTCAGAAATTCCACGCCCCGGGGCAGGACGGCCTCGTCGTCAAAGCAAAACTCCGGCGCGTGAAGCTCCGGCGTATCTCCCAGACCCAGGAAGAAAAAGACACCGGGGACCCGTTTCTGATAGAAGGAAAAATCCTCCGCCGCCAGAGCCGGGCGCTCCAGAGTCCGGGGGGCGTCCGGGCCCAGAGCGGCCCGGAGGGCGGCATAGAGCCCCTCGTCGTTCCACACGGCGGGATAGCCCTCGCTGAGATGGACCTGAACGGCGCAGCCGGTCTCCGTCTCAATGGCCCGGCCCAGCGCCTCCAGCCCCTGCCGCAGAAGGATATGGACCTCCTCCCGATAGGTCCGGAGACTGCCCTCCAGCACCGTTTTCCCGCTGACGGTGTTGCGGACGGTCCCGGAGACCATTTTGCCGAAGCGCAGCACCCTGGGCTCCTCCGGAGGCATACACTCCTCCGCCAGAGCATAGGCCCGCCGGAGGAACTCCGCCCCGGCGGTCAGGGCGTCCCGCCCCTCCGCCGCCCGGCTGAGGTGGACGCTCTTCCCGGAAACCGTCACCGTGACCTCGCTGGACCGGGCCATCAGAGGACCGGGCCGGGAGAAAATCCCGCCCCGCTCCAGCCCCGGCCAGAGGTGGAGCCCGAAGACCCGGGATACCCGGCGCTCCTCCAGAATGCCGGTCTCACAGAGCCGCCCGGCCCCGCCGGTGGTTTCCTCGGCGGGCTGGAAGAGAAAGAGGACGTTCCGGGGCAGCTCCGGCCTGTGGGCGGCGGCGTACTCCGCCAGCGCCAGGGCCATGGCGGTATGGCCGTCGTGTCCGCAGGCGTGCATTCTCCCGGGATGGACGGAGGCATAGGGCAGGCCGGTGGCCTCCTCCACCGGAAGCGCGTCCATGTCCGCCCGGAAGGCGGCGGTCTCCGGCCGGCCCGCGTCCACAAAGGCGCAGACACTGCCGGGAATGGGGGAAAACGGCGTCAGGCCGAAGCGCTCCAGCCGGCTCCGGACATAGCCGGCGGTCTCCGTCAGCTGATCGTCCAGCTCCGGAATCCGGTGGAGCGCGCGGCGGTATTCAACGACAGACTGTGTCATAAACAGCTCCCTCCTGTTGAGGTATTTTTCCCATCATAGCACGCCGCAGCCCCCCGGAACAGGGGTCCGGGGGACTTTTTGGCACTTTTCACAAGAGCCCCTTCCAAATTCCGGCCCCTTTTTCAAAAATTCCTCTTGCAACGCCGGAAGGAAGATGATATGATAGCGAAAACTGAGATAGAGGCGCGGATGCGAAGATGTTCCGGGAGCCGGCGGGCTGAGAAGGGAACGGAGGCAATTCCGCCGAACTCTCCGTTCAGGTATGGGCGGAGGGTGGGGCTTGGGGAAATACCTCCGGCACTGTCTGCGGCGCATCCGCCGCAGGGGCGCTATCCGCTTACAGAGAGGCACACCTGTTCAGGGGGTGCAGGGACTGTCGGCCGGAGCGCGCTCCGCCGGCTGTTTTTTTCACCCAGCGGGTTCTGATCTTCAAATTTATTGAAAATACTGGAGGACGTCAACATGAAATTCGATCAACTGAAGGGTTCTATCGTCGCCATGATTACCCCGTTCCAGGAGGACGGCAGCGTCAATTTCAGCGTGCTCACCGATTTGCTGGAGCGCCAGATTGCCGCCGGCACCGACGGCATTCTGGTGCTGGGTACCACCGGCGAGTATCCCACCATGAGCCACGAGGAGGACGCCTCCGTGGTGGCCCACACCATCCGCGTGGTCAACGGCCGGGTGCCCGTGATGGTGGGCAGCGGATCCAACTGCACCGCCACCCAGATTGAAAAGAGCCTGGAATATCAGGATATGGGCGCGGACGCCCTGCTGCTGATCTCCCCCTATTACAACAAGGCCAATCCCGAAGGCATGTACCGCCATTTTGCCGAGACGGCCAACCGTGTGAACGTCCCCTGCATTCTCTACAACGTTCCCGGCCGCACCGGCTGTTCCATCCCCGTCTCTGTTGTGGAAAAGCTCAGCAAGCACCCCAACATTGCCGGCATCAAGGAAGCAAGCGGCGATATGTCCTATGCCATGAAAATCGCCCACTGTGTCGGCCCCAGCTTTGCCCTCTACTCCGGCAACGACGACATCACACTGCCCCTGATGAGCATTGGCGGCAGCGGCGTGATCTCGGTCTATGCCAACGTCATGCCCGCCATGTGCCATCAGATTGTGTCCGACTACCTCAGCGGCAATCAGGCCCAGGCCCTGGCCAATCATCTCAAATACCTCAGGCTGATGAACGACCTCTTTATGGAGGTAAACCCCATCCCCGTCAAGAGCGCCATGAACATGATGGGGCTGAACGTGGGCCCCATGCGCCTGCCCCTGTGTGAGATGAGCCCGGAGCACACCGCTGCCCTCCAGGCCACCCTGAAGGAGGCGGGACTGCTGTGAGATATCTTCTGATTGGACGGGGCAGGATGGGCCGTCTCATTCAGGAGACTGCCCAGGCCGCCGGGGACGAGATTCAGGCCTCCTTTGGCCGGAACGACCTGGACCGGCTGGGGCAGCTGGGCCGTGTGGCCGACGTGGTTATCGACTTCTCCCGACCCGAGACCCTGCCGGAGATCGTCTCCTATGTCCGCCGCACCGGCACCCCCCTGCTCTCCGGCACCACCGGCTTCACCCCCGCCCAGATGGTCCAGGTCGAGGCCCTGGGGGCGTACACCCCGGTGCTGTGGGCGGCCAACTTCTCTCTGGGCATGGCGGTTTTGTACCGGGCCCTGCGGGAAATCTCCGGCGTTCTGAAGCCTGATTTTGACATTGAGTTGGTGGAGGCCCACCACAACCAGAAGGAGGACGCCCCCAGCGGCTCCGCCAAGCTGCTGCTGGAGGCCATCGACCCCCGGCACGAACAGCCCCTGAACTATGGCCGTGAGGGCGTCACCGGAAAGCGGCCCAAGGGTGAAATCGGCGTCCACGCCCTCCGGGGCGGCACCGTGGCCGGGACCCACACCGTCCACTTCTTCGGCCCCGACGAAGAGCTGTCCTTTACCCACCGGGCGGCCAGCCGCCAGATCTTCGTCAACGGAGCGCTGCATATGGCCCGGATGCTGCCGGGGAAGCCCAACGGGGTCTATGATTTGCAGAAGATACTTTTCGGCGGCTGAACTGAATTAGGAATTAGAAATTAGAAATGAGGAATTTTTCCGGTTTCGGCAATTCCTAACTCCTAATTCCTCATTTCTAATTCGACACAGGAGGTTTTTATGAACGCTCAGGAAATCATCGACTATATCGCCAATTCCGAAAAGAAAACCCCGGTGAAGGTCTACGTAAACCTGACGGAGGACGTGGACTTCGGCTCCGCCAAGGTCTACGGCACACGCCTGAGCCAGATTGTATTTGGGGACTGGGAGGAGCTCCGCCCCATTCTGGAGGCCAATACAGACAAAATCGTGGACCTGGTGGTGGAGAACGACCGGCGGAATTCCGGCGTGCCCCTGCTGGACATGAAGGGCATAAAGGCCCGGATTGAGCCCGGTTCCATCATCCGGGAGAAGGTGGAAATCGGTGAGGGAGCCGTCATTATGATGGGGGCTGTCATCAACATCGGGGCCATGGTCGGCCGGGGCACCATGATTGACATGGGGGCCGTGCTGGGAGGCCGGGCCATTGTGGGGGACCACTGCCACATCGGCGCGGGCACCGTCCTGGCCGGCGTGGTGGAGCCCGCCTCGGCCACGCCGGTGGTCGTTGAAGACGGCGTGATGATCGGAGCCAACGCCGTGGTCATCGAGGGGGTCCGGGTGGGCCGGAACGCCGTGGTGGCCGCCGGGGCCGTGGTCATCGAGGACGTGCCGGAAAACGCCGTGGTGGCCGGCAGTCCCGCCCGGGTCGTCAAGATGAAGGACGAGAAAACAGAGAGCAAAACCGCGCTGGTGGACGCGCTGCGGAAGCTGTAAGATCGGAAAGGAGGATAGCTCGAAAGGGACCCATCAGGGGTCCCTTTCGCTTTCAATAGCCCCGCCACAGCGGACGCTTTGCCACAGGCAAAGCGGAGAGTCGACGGTTTGCCGCCGGCTCGACGAGAAAACAGAGAGCAAAACCGCGCTGGTGGACGCGCTGCGGAAGCTGTAAGGGCGCATCCCTGATATGAAAAAGAGGAATCCGGCGTTTCCGGCTGCGGAACGCTTCGGATTCCTTTTTCCTGCACCGAAAATGTTAAAATTTTCCTCTCCCAGCTCACAGGCCCAAAGGGCAAAAAGAAACGGCCGGAGCAGCGCTCCGGCCAGCGTACGCTGGGAAAAAATTCTCTGTGTTCGCTGGTTTTACAAGCTCTTCAGCTCTTTCATACATTTGGGGCAGATGTTTTTCCCCTTGAAAATGGTGATATCCTTGGTGGCGTCACAAAAAATGCAGCTGGGCTTGTACTTCTTCAGAATAACAGACGAGCCATCCACATAGATTTCCAATGCGTCCCGCTCAGCGATGTCCAGGGTGCGGCGCATTTCGATTGGAAGAACGATTCGCCCCAGCTCATCCACCTTTCTCACGATACCAGTCGCTTTCACTGTGGTTCTCCTTTCCCTCATTTTTTTACTCACATTCAAAGCTAAAGAGACAATATCATAACTTGTCTCTATTTGTCAATTGCTTAAGCAAAAATTAAAAAGATGTTCATAAATGAAGCAAAAGGAGGAATTTTCCTGTGGCAATGACCTGGGTGTGGACCGGAATGGTAGTACTTTCGCTGCTGTTTGGAATGGTCTCCGGAAATCTGGACGCGGTGGCCAACGCCGCCCTGGAGGGGGCCCGTTCCGCCATAGACTTGAGCATCTCCATGGCGGGCATTCTCTGCCTCTGGAGCGGCGTCATGGAAATCATGAACGCCTGCGGCATCTCCGCGGGGCTGGCCAAGGCGTTCCGGCCCCTTCTGAGGCGGCTGCTGCCGGACGCCAGCCGGGACAGGGAGACGCTGGCGGCGGTATCCGCCAATGTCTCCGCCAATCTCCTGGGCCTTGGCAACGCCGCCACGCCTCTGGGCATTCAGGCCGCCCGGCGGATGGCCCTGGGCTGCGGCGGCACAGCCAGCGACGAGCTGTGCCTGCTGGTGGTGCTGAATACCGCCTCCATCCAGCTCCTGCCCACCACCGTCGCCTCGGTCCGGGCCGCCGCCGGAAGCCGGACGCCCTTTGACATTCTGCCGGCGGTATGGCTGACCTCGGTGCTGTCGGTGGCGGCGGGGCTTCTGACGGCCTGGCTTCTCTCCCGCCGGAGGGGAAGGAGGGCGGCATGAATCTCAGCGCGTATGTCATCCCCGTGCTGCTGGCGTCGGTGGCTGTCTACGGCATGGGGCGGCATGTGGACGTCTACAGCGCCCTGACCCATGGAGCGGAGGAGGGCCTGACGGTGCTGCTGCGGGTGGTGCCGGCCCTGGTGGGCCTGCTGACGGCGGTATCCATGTTCCGGGTCTCCGGGGCCATGGAATGGCTGTCGGGCCTGTTCGCGCCTGTTCTGGAGCTGCTGGGCGTGCCGCCGGAGACCGCCCCGCTGATGCTGGTGCGTCCGGTATCCGGCAGCGGGGCCCTGGCCGTGGCCACCGACCTGATGGCCGCCCACGGACCGGACAGCTACATTGGCCGGGTGGCGGCGGTGATGCTGGGCAGCACCGAAACCACCTTTTACACCATTGCCGTCTACTTCGGGTCCGCCGGCATTCACAAAACCCGCCATACCGTTCCCGCCGCTCTGGCGGCGGACCTGACCGGGTTCGTTGCCGCAGCCTTTGCGGTGCGTCTGCTCTTCGGCGGGGCATAACGGAAGCCGGGGGCTGTTATTCCTTCCGAACTGAAAGGCCGGAAGGAATATGTGCCATATTTTGCGGTTGCCGCCGTTTACGGCGGCGAGCAGAACGGCTCAGATCAAATGTATGATTTCCGAATTTTTAATTCGGAAATCATAATACCCACAGCGGCATCCAGGGCGTTTTCAAGCCGTGCAGCGGCAGAAAAAATCCTGCCCGCAATGCGGACAGGATTTGGAGGGAAGCATTCTTACATGTGAATACCGCCGATGAAATATGTATTGTAATAGCCGCTGGTCAGATCGCTGTAAATCACGCCGCCGCTCCGGGAGGAGGAGGAATGAATGATCTGGCCGCCGCCGACATAGATGCCGGCGTGAGAGCAGGCCTTGCCGGCGTTGCGGGCGGGATCGTTAAAGAAAACCAGGTCGCCGGGCTGGAGCTCACCGATGCTGTAGACTCTGGTGCCCATGCCGCTCTGCCACTGGCCGGTGGCCGTGTGGGGCAGGGAGTAGCCAAACTGGCCGTAGACATACATGGTGAAGCCGGAGCAGTCAAAGCCGCTGGGGGACGCGCCGCCGTAGCGGTAGCGGGTGCCCAGGTACTGCTTGGCCAGGTCCACGATGCCGCCGTTGGAGCTGGAACTGGAACTGGTCAGATCCAGGAAGTCGCTGCGGATATAACCCTCGGTGCCATAGGTGCAGGTAACGCTGTACCAGCCATCGGCCAGAGCCGTGGCGGTGACGACGTCGCCGGTGCCAAGGGAGGCCAGAACCTCGCCGTCGGTGGAGGGGGTGGCACGGACATTGACGCCGCTGGCGTTGACCCGTCCATAGCTTTCAAACACGCCGTCGGTATGAATCTCCAGGAATTCAGCGGAGACATAGCCGGTCTTGCCGTTGTAGGCCACCTGATACCAGCCGTCTGTAGAGTCGTCCAGAATGGCCAGCGTCACGTCCTTGCCCAGAGTGGAGACGATTCCCGCCTCGGTGGAGGGCTCGGAGCGGAGCCGCAGGCCGGAGCCGGTGGTCACGCCGGTATCCACAGCCAGTCCCGCCTCGGCGGCGAAGGCGCCGGCGGTCAGAAACAGGACGGAGAGGGTGGTCAGCACCAGGACCCGGAGGGTCTTTCCCGCGAAGTATGTCATAAGTAAGCTTCCTTTCGTGATCATTTGTAGAGAGAGGGGACTTGCTTCCGGTTTGTGCCGCTTGACGCCGTCAGGCGGCACGGTCCGCATGGGAGCCTATTTCTCCTTCCCCGACAAAGCCCGGCTCAGCCAGACAGCGGCGATGTCCATTGCGGAATAGAGGCTGGCCTTCTCGCTTTTCTTGATCACGCGGTCCCGGGATTTCAGATCCGGGTCGGTGAGCTGAAGCTGAATGGAGACTTTGGTGGCCAGGTCCAGATCCTGTTCCTTTTTGGTTTCCAGAACCTGCATCATGATGATATATTTATCCGCCATTGAACCGTAGTAAATGAGGTTGCCGGCACGGCGGAGCGGGTGCCCCTTATAGACAAGACCTTCTGTTTTCGTGTTCTTGTTTCCTGCCATGAAAACCCTCCTTGTAAAATTGTAACCAAATTGTAACATCTTTTTTCCGATTTGTCAACATCTGAAATTGGTCAAACCGACGGAAAAATAATGTCGATTTTCTGCGGTTATGTCAAAAACAGCAAAAATCCCATGGAGAGGAACCGGCGCGCCCGCAGGCGGCTGGTCCCCTTCCATGGGAATGGAGGCAAATTGCGGTTACAGACTGTAACTTTTGTTACTCACGCATCACTGCGCCAGGTATTTCCGCACCAGAACCTGAAGCAGCTCATCACGGTCAATCTTGCGGATCAGAGTCCGGGCATTGTTGTGGTTGGTGATATACGTGGGGTCTTCGGACAGAATGTAGCCTACAATCTGATTGATGGGATTATAGCCCTTTTCCTCCAATGACTGATAGACCGACGAGAGAATCTGATGAATCTCCTCGTCCTTTTCCCTGGCTAGGCTGAACTTCCTGGTGAAATCGTCCATCCGAATATCACCTTCCTTTCCCGGCTCTTGCCGTTACTGTATAGTATACTCGATTTCAAGGAGACTGTAAAGAGGTTCCGGGGGAATTTTACGAAAGATTTTTACTCACGGCTGTTCCCGCCCCGGATTTTTTTGGCTTCGGCCCCTCAACACCTGTGCCGGCAGCGTCCGGCGGGCCCTTTGTCCCCCCGGGTGAATACAGGAAAACAGCGGCAGCCTGCCGAAAGCATATTCCGGCAGGCCGCGTTCAGGAGAAAAGGGATTCAGCCGATGGAAATGGCGCTGACGGGACAGCCGTCCCGGGCCTCCTGGGCCAGTCCCATCTGGGCGTCCGGCACCTCGCCGCCGTGGGCAAAGCCGTCGTCTCCCATGGTGAAGACCTCGGGACAGGTCCCGGCGCACAGGCCGCAGCCGATGCAGTTTTCATTGACGCTGGCGTTCATAGGCGTCCTCCTACCAAAGAAAGAATCGGCCCCGTCCCAAAGAAACGGGACCCCGGCACATAGTGTGTCTCCTTTTCCGATTTTTAAGCACGTTTGCGGCGGCTGCTCCCGAACCACATCCACCCGTTCCACATTGTAATATTGGAACAGCGCCAGGGCCTCGGGGCCGATGCGCTCCCCGGGCACGGCGATGGGAACCGCCGGGGGACAGCTCACCGTAGTCGCGCCGCAGATACGGCCCAGGCTTTTTTCCGCCGGGACGGTCTCCTGTGGGGCAAAGAGGGCCTGCCGGACGGACAGGACCCGATCCCCTTTGACCGGCGGCAGGACAGGCCGTGGAAGAGGCGCTTTGGGCCCAAGGGCCTCCAGCGCGTCCGACAGAAAAGAGATATCCTCCTCCGTATTTTCCGGCGAGACCATCAGCACGCAGAAATCCCGGTCCGCGTATTCCGGCTCTGCGCCTCCGGCCCGCAGACAGGCCGCCAGCTCCAGGCCGCTCCAGCCATACGGGGCGGCGCCCAGGGTGAGCTTCAAGGGCTCGCTCCCCACCAGCGGCCAGCCCCGGCAGGCCAGCTTCTCTTTCAGCGCCGTCAGACGGGCGGCGGCGGCGCGGATGTCCACGGGCCCCTCAGCCCCAAGGTACCCGTTGCACAGGTCCAGAGAGGCCAGCGTCAGATAGGACGGGCTGGTGGACCCGAAGAGGGACAGGGCCGCCCTGGCATTCTCCCGGAAGGCCGCCGGGGCGGCTTTGGAAATATGCAGGTAGGCCCCTCCCGTGAGGACCGGCAGGGTTTTGTGAGCGGAGTCGCAGCACAGGTCCGCCCCCAGGTCCATGGGATGCCGGGAGGACTCCAGAAACCGCAGATAGGCCCCGTGGGCGTTGTCCGCCAGGAGGGGGACGCCGTGAGCATGGCACACTGCCGCCAGAGCGGCGATATCCAGCATATTGCCCAAATAATCCGGGCTGGTGACATAGACGGCGGCAGGAGGTGCGGCCAGAGCGGACAGGGCCCGCTCCAGGCCCTCCGCCGTGATGGGACAGGTGCAGATGGACCTGGCCGCCTCCTCCGGCCACAGCCAGACCGGCTCAAAGTCCAGCAGGGCGGCGGCGTGGACAAAGGATTTATGGACGTTCCGGGCGGCCAGAACCACCGGCGGCGTGCCCAACCGGCGGTTTTGCAGGGCCAGGTACAGCATGGCCTTGACGCACTGGCTGGAGCCCTCCGTAGAATAGAAGGCGGCCCCGGAGCCGAAGAGGGCGGCGGCGTTTGCCTCGCTTTCCGCGATGATGCCCGCCGCCTCATAGAGAGAATCCGCCCCCTGGATTTCCGTGATGTCCCACTCCTCGCAGCCCAAGGGCCCAAACCCCTTGTGGCCCGGCATATGAAAGCGGCTCATGCCCTCCAGCTGGTAGCCCTGCAAAAAATCCCAGATAGGCGTGGTCATGCCTCGTCTTCCTCCGCCAGAGCGGCTTGCAGCATAATGGCGCACTCCATCCGCTTGCGGAACAGCTCGCAGCCCGTCTCATAGACGCCCCGGATGGAGCCGGTGGCGTGGAAGGCATTGGCGGCGCAGCCGCCGGAGCAGTACATCCGGGCCCAGCAGCCGGCGCAGTCCGGCCGGGCGTAGGCGTTGCAGGCCCGGAACTCCTCCCGGAGGGCCGGATTGACCACGCCGTTCCAGACGTCTCCCAGCCTGTAGGCCTCCTCGCCCACAAACTGGTGGCAGGGGTACAGGTCCCCCCAGGGGGTAACGGCCATGTACTCGGTGCCGGAGCCGCAGCCGGAGATGCGCTTGTAGATGCAGGGGCCGCCGGTCAGGTCCAGCATGTAGTGATAGAAGGTAATGGGCCGGCCCTCTTTGTGCCGCTTCAGCATTTCCTTGGCCAGAAGCTCATACTGCTCCTTGACAGTCTCGATGTCCTCCGCCGTCAGAGCCGCCGGGTCGCCGGGGGAGCAGACCACCGGCTCCATGGAGAGCTCGGTGAAGCCCAGGTCCGCCATGTGGAACAGGTCCTTTGTAAAATCAGGGTTCCGGTGGGTGAAGGTGCCCCGCATGTAGTACCGGGTTCCGCCTCTGGCCTGGACCAGCTGCTGAAATTTGGGGACTATGCGCTCATAGCTGCCGTTTCCGGCGTAATCCACCCGAAGCGCGTCATGGATTTCCTTCCGGCCGTCCAGAGAGAGCACCACGTTGTCCATTTCCCGGTTGGCGAAGTCAATCACGTCTCCGTCAATCAGCATGCCGTTGGTGGTCAGGGTAAAGCGGAACTTCTTGCGGCAGGGGCCCTCCTGGGTCCGGGCATAGGCCACCAGGTCCTTCACCACCTGCCAGTTCATCAGGGGTTCCCCGCCGAAGAAATCCACCTCCAGATTGGTCCGGCTTCCCGAGTGTTCGATGAGGAAATCCAGAGCCCGTTTTCCGGTCTCGAAGCTCATGAGGGCCCGGTCGCCGTGATACCTGCCCTGACTGGCGAAGCAGTAGGAGCAGTTGAGGTTGCAGGTGTGGGCCACGTGGAGGCACAGGGCTTTCACCACGTCGCCGGAACACTCCTTAAAGGTCCCGGCCAGATCTGCGAAGACGTCCGGGGCGAAGAGCTGGCCGGACTCCTTCAGGTCCTCCACATCGGACAGACATTCCCGCAGCTCCGCTTCGGTGATGTCGGGCCGGTCCCGGTATTTCTCCAGCAGGGCGGAGACGATTTCCTCCGGCGTGTGATCGGGGAAAAGGGCGATGACGTCATAGGCTACCTCGTCCACCACATGGACGCCTCCGGAGCAGGTGTCCAGAACGATGTTATAGCCGTTGAGCTTGTATTGATGTACCATGGGAAAACCTCCTGTCAGATGGGAGCGCGGAAAACCGGGAATCCGGCGGAGAAAAAACGCCGCCAGGCGGCGGCGTTTTTCGGACGTCTCACTTCTTTTCGCACTTCTGGTTGGCGACGCCGCAGCTGGTTTTGCAGGCAGACTGGCAGGAGGTCTGGCACTCGCCGCAGCCGCCCTTTTTGGCGCTTTCGCAGAGATTCCGGGTTTTCAGAGTCTTGATTCTCTTCATAATGGTATCGCTCCAATCTGAAAAATTTGTGGATTTCGGATGCTTTGAGAGGAACCGGCAGGTCCCGTCCAACGGAGGCGCACCGGTCCGCAGTTTGCAAAAGTGTACCATAGGAGCAAAAAAAAGTCAAGGCAGAAACGGGAACCGGGCGTGTCCGCTCATGTAGGAGTACAATACATGTAGGACATTAAAGGAAGAAAACAGTAGAAGGATGA